>CP016490.1:3042076-3650492 GCA_002966495.1 Halomonas sp. GFAJ-1 | reverse complement strand
ATAACGATCACGGGCACGGACACAGCCATGGCGGTGCCCCTTATTCAGAGTATAGTGCGCCAACGCTATTTACTGCCTTTGTGAAAACAGGGCCAGATCTTGGAGCAGACCACGCCCTGCAATTAGGCGCGTCGACTGGTTATAACCGTCAGGTAGCTCGTGTAGAAGATCACGGCCATCACGCTCATGCGCTTGAAGGCGATGCTTGGTTTGCAGGTTTAGACCTTGCTTACCGTTACGATGCCGGGCGCTCCTATGGCCAAGGCGACTGGCGTGTTACCAGTGAATACTTCCACGTTTGGCGCAATCTTGACGAGTACGTTGAGCATGGCAACTGGGAGCAGCGGGACCGCCACCGTGAGCGCCAGGATGGAATGTACCTAGAAGCTGTTTATGGCGTAGCGCCCCGTTGGCAGGCAGGCTTGCGCACCGAGGCATTGGGTCTGACCAATAAAGTGGTCGACTTTCATCCTACGGAAGTAGAGTCGCTTAGCACCTCTTATCGGCATAGTGCCCAAGTGACGTTTCGCCCTGTTGAGCAGGTGTTTTTACGCACTCAGCTGAGCCACAACGACTTTGCCGCCAACAATGGCGAGCGTGATCGCGGCTTGGAGCTAATGTTCCAGGTCAATGTGGCACTAGGGGCACACGGCGCCCACCGTTTCTAAGGAGCGTTAAATGCGACTTATGCTAAAGCGCAGCGTTGGGGCTCTCGCCCTAACGCTGTTAATAAGCCTGCCGTTCCCAGCGCTGGCGACACTTAATATCGTTGCGACGACGGCAAGTCTCGGTATGTTAGCTAACGAAGTAGGTGGGGATCAGGTATCGGTGACCGTGTTGGCTGCCCCAGACCGCGATGCCCACTACCTGGACGCGCGCCCCAGCTTTATGGCGGCGCTGCGTCGGGCCGATGTGCTGCTGGAGGTGGGAGCGGGCCTAGAGGAGGGCTGGCTCCCTGCAGCTCAACGCGGTGCTGCGAACCCAGCGGTGAATAGTGGTCGTGACACACACTTTGTTAGCGCCAATATTTTACCGCTTAGGCGCTCTATCACCATGGATGGTCCGAACGTTGGACATGTGCACGCTGAAGGGAATCCGCATTTCAACGTCGACCCACTGCGCATGGCGACGCTGGGTGAGGCATTGGCACGTCGATTAGCGCAGCTGGATCCAGAGCATGCCGAGGATTACCGTTCCCGCGCGGACGTCTTGGCAAGAGCCCTGCATGATGAAGCGAAAGAGCTCGCAGCGGGCGTGGCTGAGCAGCGCATCGTGGTTTACCACGAAGATCTTGACTACTTGGAAGAGTGGTTGCCGGTAAACGTAGTGGGGTACCTGGAACCTGCGCCAGGTATTCCACCAGGAGCACGCCATCTACGCGAGCTAGTTGACGAGTTGCAAGGCACAGCTGGCCGCGTGCTCTACGCCAACTTTCAGCCCGCTAGGGGGGCGGAGTTTTTGCAACGTTACCTGGCATGGCCCGCGTCAAGCGTCCCTTTAGAACCACAGACACCAACGCTAGAGGGGTATCTCACCCTGATGCGAACATGGGTCGACGCGCTGGAGGCGCACTAAATGCCAAGTGCTGATGTGATTGTGGCGCTAGATCAAGCATCGCTCGGTGTGGAGCGTGCCTTGGTAGGGCCGTTGAGTTTGATCATCCCCATGGGGGCAAGGCTTGCGATTACTGGGCCGAATGGCAGTGGTAAGTCACTACTGCTCAAAGCGATTGCTGGTCAAGTAGCGGTGTTTTCCGGCGATTTTTGGCGCTATCCAAAGCTGACACTGATGCTGCTGGCTCAGGAGAGTATGCGCCGCGACCCCTGGCCGCTTTCAGGTCATGACTGGTTTGCTGCCATGGGCATTGTGCCGCCTGAACTTCCGCGTTTAGCGGCACTGCTGCCGAAGCGGATTGACTCCCTTAGCGGGGGGCAATGGCAGCTTTTGAGGCTGGCGGCTGCATTAACACCCCCTGCAGGCGCAGGCGTTAAAGTACCGCATCTAGTGATGTTGGATGAGCCGGCGAACCATCTGGATCAGGCGGTTAAGCAGATAGCCGTTGAGCTGATGAAAGAGCTTTCTCAAAATGTCACGCTGCTCATGACCGGTCACGACCGTGGCATGATCGACGCCTGTGGTGCCAAGTCACTGCCATTGGAGGCGTGTTTGGATGCTGCCTGACATGCTCTGGCTGCCGCTGCTGACAGGTGTTGGCATGACGCTGTTGCTTGCATTAGCAGGTGTTGGGCTGTTCCTGAAAGGATCTGCTTGGCAGGCGCTGGCGCTCAGCCAGTGGGCGGCGGTTGGCGGTGTCGCAGCATCGGCGCTGTCTTGGCCGGTTCTCCCTATAGCGTTAGGGGTAAGCGGGGCGATGATGTGGCTACTGCGGGTGCAACGACAAGCGGAGCATGCAGCGCTAGCGAGCTTTTTGGCTGGTTTAGCACTAGTGACACTGCTGGCCGCCAACGCACCGCAAGCTAGCTTAGCGGCAGCGCGTTGGGCGGAGGGTCAGCTCTATTTTGTGGTGCCTTCGGACACATGGGCAGTCATCGGCTTAACGCTGGTTTCACTGCTGCTGTTCTGGACACTTAGGCGGACATGGTTGCGGGGGCAGTTAGCGCCTAACGTGGCGTCGTGGGTCACACCCAGCTTATCCGCGCGACTTTTAGAGGCTGGGTGGCTGGTGGCAGTGATTGTCATGGGAGCTATGGTGTTTGGCGTTCCTGCGGCGCTATCGACGCTGCTGTTTCCCGCCTGGATGAGTGCGCTACAGGCTCGCTGCCTGCAGCACTGGATACAACGCACTATATTGCTTGGGCTCATTACTTTTATGGCCGCTTGGTGGTTGAGCCTTTGGTGGGACCAGCCCTTCGCGCCGATGCTAATTATAACCCATGTGGCCATGGGTATGCTGTTATGGGGGCTGCGCTTGCTGCGTGTTTTACCAGGGCGACCGGGTGGCGAAAGTCGACGCTAGTATCGTGCCATCCTGGCCTTAGCGCTGTGGTGTTTAAGTGCTGTGGTGTTTAAGTGCTGATTTAAGTGCTGATGCGATTTTTTCGACTTCTTTAGCGGCGCTCTTTTATGTCCGCGTGGTGCAGCGAAGGCGCGTTGGGTGGACCATATAATGGAAGAAGGTTAAGCCGGGTCAATAGTAAGCAGTAACCGCTTTTGGCCCGCACTAAGTGCTGGGCTGCGGTGCACTAAACCGCGCTCTTCACTGCCTTCCCAGCCGCTGCCTTTTATCAATCCAATGTCGCCTGCTTGCATACGCTGAATGGCGTGGCTATCGCGTACGATCTCTGGGCGGTTGGGCGCAGGGGCGCCTAGTCCTGCACGGTTAACGGCGTGTTCGGGCAGCCATTCGCTGCCAGGGCCCGCGTAGGTGGCGACTAAGCGCACAGGGAGGTTATCGCAGTGAAAACGCGGGCACATGGCGGCGGTTAATAAGCGTAGCCGAATGCCGACGGTGTCGGTATCAAAGAGATAAGCGATGGCTTCGGCAACCGTCGCAATATCCTCAATCAGTGCATCCCCTGCTGAGGGTTCTGGAAGTTTGCGGTAGAGGTCTTCTCTCAGTGCGTCTGTTGGGCTGCCTAGCCATCCGTACTGCCAATCGCGGCTAGTTTGGCACTGGGCATTTGCGCTTATCGCTATTTCAGCGGGCAGCGTGCGTTTGAAAATAGCAATGCTAATGTGTTCTTCAAAAATACGCGGCAGCACGCTGATGTCACTATCTATCGCGGCGTTTGGGTATACATCTAGGGTAGTCGCTGTCGTTGAATAGGGGGTAGGCATAGCAAAGCTCCTAGGGAAGTATGAGTCGAAGTACTTTATTTGTTATGTTATAACGTTTTTATCAAAAGGAGGCCACCCATTGCAACGTGATACTCATCTATCCCCTAGTGAATCAGACACCAACGCGACGCCCGCCTCCATGCAAAAAGTGCAGGAGAGTGCGCTTTTGGCACAACCTGAAAGTGACTATATGAACGCCGCACAGCTGGCGTTTTTTAAGCAGCGTTTATTAGACGAGCGCGAGGAGCTAACGTCGCACCTAAGAGAGGTCAAAGCGGCTATCGCCTCCCATGAACGCGACAGCGATGAGGCAGACCAGGCGTCGTTTGAAGAGGAGCTACGTCTAGCGCTGCGCCAAGCCGACCGAGAAAGCAGGCTAATCATTAACATTGATGCGGCGCTAAAGCGCATTGAAAGCGGGGAGTACGGCTACTGTGAAGAGACTGGCGAGCCCATTGGCATTCCACGGCTGCTGTTTCGTCCAACGGCAAAGCTCTGCATAGAAGCAAAAGAGCGCCAAGAGCAAAAAGAGCACCATTACCGCAAAGCGCGGGGGGAGTAATGCAGTTTACGACGCTAACGCCGGTGAATGTGCTTACCGGGTTCTTAGGGAGCGGTAAAACCACGCTGCTCAACCGTTGGGTTCGCCAAGCTTCTATGCAAAATACGCTGGTGGTGATCAATGAGTTTGGCGATATTGGCTTAGACCACCAGTTGATTACCCAAAGCGACGAGCAAGCGGTCGTAGAGATGAGTAGTGGCTGTTTGTGCTGCACATTGCGAGGCGATTTAAGCCGTACGCTACAACAGGCGATAGATGAACTGCTGGCAAAAGGTAAGCCGCCACCCTCCCGTGTAGTGATCGAAACCACTGGGCTTGCCGACCCCGCGCCTATTTTGCAGCTGTTAATGACCGACCACTGGCTTGCCCATCGTTTTCAGCTAGATAGCGTGGTGTGCTGTGTGGATGCCGCCAACGGGGAAGCAACGCTGCAAGCGCATCGAGAGTCACAGCGGCAGGTGGCGGTAGCGGACAGGCTGCTTATTACCAAGACGGACTTAGCCGATGAAGGGCGTTTGGGCTATTTAGCCAATCAGCTAGCTAAGATTAACCCGGCCGCTGAGCAGTGGCAGGTAATCAATGGCAATCTCGCGCCCGACTTACTGGTAGGTGCCGGGTTATACCGTGGGGCGTCACAAGGCTATCAAGTGAACCAGTGGTTAAAGGCGGCCAGCTATCACGCGCATTATGCAGCTCCTCACACCCCTGGTGAGGGTAAGCCAAATAGCACGGTTGCTACGTTAACCCAACCAAACAGCCAGCCGACGCTCACTCGCCATGGGGAGCATATCAATGCGTTTTGCTTTTGTGTTGAGGCGCGTATTACCCCGGAGGTGCTAGAGAATTGGCTGGATATAGTGATGTCATTAATGGGTGAAAAAATGCTGCGTATGAAAGCGGTAGTTCACCTGACTGACCGTGAAGCGCCCTTGGCGCTGCATGGCGTTCAGCACATTTTTCACCCACCGGCGCCGCTGCCACTTAACAGCGTGAGCGATCGTATTTCACGGTTTGTGTTTATTACCCAAAACGTGGCGCCAGCCACGGTGGCCGAGCTTTATTCATTTTTCACACCATCTAATGAGGTCGTAAAATGACGGCGGTTACGTTACCCGATATTGCCCAACAAACTGCCCAATTACCGGGCACTCTTTCCTGGGTGGGGATGGAGGGCATTGCGCTGCCTGTCGTGTTGGCTGGAAGCCAAGTCAATGCCAAGGTTTCAGCGGGCGTCAGTCTTGAGGCAGCCGAGGCGCGTGGCATCCACATGTCGCGGCTCTATACGGCACTTGAATCCTTAGAGCATCAACCTCTTTCACAAGCATCAATTCAGCGTGTTCTCGGTGCTTTTTTAGAGAGCCATCAAGGGTTATCAACACATGCATACCTCATGTTTAGCGGGGATGTGCTACTTAAGCGGGAGGCCCTTATTAGTCCCCTAGCGGGGTGGAAGAGTTATCCGTTTACGCTGCATGGCCAGCTTACCCCGTTAGGATTTCAACTGGAATTAGAGGTAGCCGTTGGCTATTCGTCAACGTGCCCCTGTTCAGCTGCATTAGCCCGGCAATTAATTCAGCAGGCTTTTACAGCGGATTTTGACGATATTCCACTCTCTAAACAGGCTGTGCTTGCCTGGTTAGGCAGCGAGGAAGGGATTTTAGCCACGCCTCACAGCCAGCGCAGTCACGCTCACTGCTCGGTGCGGTTAAACGGTAACGCCGATATACCGCTGGAAGCAGTTGTGGAACGTATCGAGAAAGCCCTAGGGACAGCGTTGCAAACCGCGGTGAAGCGCATTGATGAGCAAGCCTTTGCGCTTGCGAATGGGCAAAACCTAATGTTTTGCGAAGACGCCGCTAAGCGCCTGGATAATGTGCTTAGAAAAATGGATTATATCGATGGGTTCCAGCTTAAGGTGGTACATGCTGAGAGCCTGCATGCCCACGATGCAGTGGCACGCTGTGAGTGGCAGTGGTAATTCACGCTGGTAATAAAAGACATGCAGCCCCAATAGCCGTGAACGAGTGATAAACGTGGGTTGTCTTAACAAGTGAAGAACACCAAAATCGGAAAAGTAGCAGTGTGCCGTGAAGCCTGTTAAGGAGAGATAATGTCATTACGTATCAATGCAGTCGTACCTGATTTCGAAGCAGAAACCAGCCAAGGCCCTATCCGTTTTCATGAGTGGATTGGCGATAGCTGGGCGATCCTGTTTTCTCACCCGAAAGATTTCACGCCGGTCTGCACTACCGAGTTTGGTGCGGTTGCTACGTTAAGTGCGGAATGGGAAAAACGTGGCACCAAGGTCATTGGCGTTTCTGTCGATGGTGTGGAAGACCACAAACGCTGGGCGGGGGATATTGAAAAGTTTAGCGGCAGCACGGTGGGCTTCCCGATTATTGCCGACGAAGGGCTAAACGTTTCTAAACTCTTCGACATGCTGCCGGAAGATGCTTATCTGCCCGATGGCCGCACGCCGGCTGATAGCGCCACCGTGCGTTCGGTGTTTATTATTGGCCCGGACAAGCAACTGAAACTTTCCATGACGTATCCGATGACCGTGGGGCGCAACTTTGCGGAAATCTTGCGTGCCCTTGATGCCCTCCAAACTAACGCAAAACATGGTGTGGCCACACCTGCTGATTGGACCGTCGGCCAAGATGTGATTATCCCGCCAAGTGTGTCGGATGAAGACGCCAAGCAGAAGTTTGGTGAGTTTGATGCGGTTCTGCCTTACCTGCGTAAAACAACATTGCGCTAGGTCGAGTGTGTCAAAATCGTAGGCCAGCACTTTTCGGTGCTGGCTTTTTTTATGCATCAGTTAGGAGATTCTAGGGCTAACTGATCAATAGAGCTTGAAACGCTTCGTGCTCCAGTGAACCGATTTTTCAACAATGTCGTAATGGGTTTCACCGGAAAAACTACGCGTAGGCCAGGTCATGATCTGGTTAGGCGAGAAGTGAATCGCTTGGGCATGGGCTGCTGAAAACGGTATGGCGAACAGGCACGCTATGGCCGCGGTTAGAACCGTTAGGGCACTAGCGCGGCTCATAAGGATCACTATCGCTGTTTGGCTTGTCTGGCGATGCGGGGTGGTGGCTACCTATTTTATGTAACAGGTCGAACTGGCGAGCACAGGCTCGGCAGGCGCCACACATAGAGAGATGAAACCCCAGTGATGCCTTCTCACGGAAACTAAGCGTTTTATCCTGTTTGAGTGACATTAAGCGCGTCGCCTCACGGCACATAATCATAATGTGGCTCTCCTTTCACCAGGCGAAAATTCTGCACTGGCCGTGGATACTAACCGTCAGCGCTGAATCTTTTGGGTTCAGTGTTTGCTAAGCGCTTTTCCTTACATCGAGCCACTATATAAAGGATAAAGGGCCTGAAAAAGGCTAGCCACTGAGGTTGAAAAACGTTATGACGCTAGCGACGTGAGGCCGTTAACTGTTCAAAAGACGAGCGCAACGAAGGCGTGCTGGTGACCCCTTGAATCGTATCCTGGCGATTTCCTTGCCCATCAAAGAGCAGAATCGTTACGTGACCAACGCCATATTGGTTGGCAAAGTCAGCGCCTTTTGTGGTGTTAATGTCCACAATACGCCAAGCGGGCGGAGCATCCATTTGAGCTAATGCGTCTTCAGCATTGGCTTTTAAGCGCTGGCAAAGCGGGCAGCTATGATCATGAATTTGCACGGCGACCGGCGTTCCACCGCCAAGAACGCTAAGGTCTGATTCGGCGCTGGCAGTGCGTTCGTTTACGATCAGCCAAGCGATAGGCACTGCTAGAAATGCAAGCGCTACCAGTAGTTTGCGAGCTACTCTCATTAACCGACGCTTTGCTGGCTTGCGGCGAGGCGGAGTTTTTGCCGTCTTCTTTTTCATTTTATGTTAACCACCCTTTTTCGATACAGGCGCGTAGCTTCAACCTAGCGCGGTGTAGCATCACCCAGCAGTTAGCATCGCTTAGCGAAAGTGCGTCGCAAATTTCCTGGGTGGTGAGCCCCATAAGTTCACGCATCGTAAATACGCGGGCTGTGCTGTCGGGTAGTACTAGTAAACAGGTGTCTAATAACTTCCAAAAGGAGGCGTTTTCAAGAACTTGATCTGGGTTGCCCCAGGATTGAGGCCTATGTGCCGGTTGCCAACGCCCATTGTCTTGAAACAAATTCTCGAAAGCATCTTCATCACTCTGCTCACTGTTTTGCCAAGAACCATCTTGCCAAGAACAGTAACGTCGTTCGTAGCGTATACGCTCAAGAATTTTGTTTTTTAAAATGCCAAATACCCAGGTTTCAAACGCTGAACGCCCAGCGAAAGCGTCGTGCTTCTCCAGTGCGACGATAAGGGTGTCTTGAACCGTGTCTTCAGCGGCAACACTATCTCGCAACTGCAGCCGTGCAAACGCAATTAGCTTCGGCCTTAGGGCAGCGATATGGCCTTCAATGGAAAGAGTGTCAGTGTTCACATGCGTCCCCAGAAGAGCACTCAGACGAGTGTTTTTAAATACAACGGATAGCCGCCTTAACGACCATCGGACGCTGCGCTTACGTTATGACGTTGGGGCTTCCCAGGCGAGTGGCTTAAGCTCTTCGTTGAGCGGGGTGCCTGCAACATGGTTAGTGTAGTTTGAAAGCGTTTTCAACGCACAAGCGATAACCAGTTCGAGTACTTGTTGTTGCGTGAAACCGGCTTCCAAAAACGCGTCTAACTCGGCTTGTTCGGCCCAGCCGCGCTGAGCATTCAAGTGGCGGGCAAAGCGAGTTACCGCTGCCAACTTAGCATCGTTTGGGGTCGTACGGGCGCGTAAATCTTTAACAGTTGCATCATCGGCACCGGCTTTTTTGATCCCGCCGGTGTGGGCAGCAACGCAAAAAGCACAGTGATTGTCAGCGCTGATCGCGAGCAGTGCGGCTTGTTGCTCTACCGGGCTAAGGCTGGTTTTAGCGTAAATCCCGTCGAGTGCCAAGTAGGCTTCTAGCAGCGTTGGTGCTTCTGCCATTTTGGCGAATATATTGGGCAGAAAGCCCATTTTCTTCTCTGCCGCCTGCAAGTTCGCTTTGGCTTCTTCTGGCGCGGTATCGGTTGTGTGCAGTGTGAAATCCGTCATTTATTCAATCTCCTTCTGAATGTTGGGTTATGCCCCGGTTTGTTCAGCGGTTTGGCTTGACTTGATTATGGAACGTTGAGTACAGAAATAGCAATGGTCAATTTTTTCGTTTTATTCATATTGGGCAGTTTTTAAGTCATGGGGGTGTAAGGGTTTTGCCTTGGCCGTCACCAATAGGTGTTACTCAACAACAACACACAACAAAGACAAGCAAAAAATAAATAGAGCGGCTGCGGTGTGGGTCAGCGCTCGAATAACAACAGTGATAAGAGGTGGGTGCCATGTCTAAAGAACAGCAAAAACGCCATAAGTTACTCAGTAAACTGCGTCTGAAAATGTGTTATACCGCGCCTGTTTTAGCACTGATAGCGGGGGGAGTGACGTTACAAGCCGTTGCCAACAGCCAGGCGGTGTATGCCTACGGCGAAGCCCCTACAACGCTGCTGTTGGCTAGCCATCACGCGGAGGCCCAAGCCCAACCTGAAGGCGAGGCGGAAGCAGAGGGAGAGGCAGAAGGTGACGCCCAGGCTGAGGGTGAAGGCGAAGCGCAAGCTGAAGGTGAGGCAGAAGGGGAATCCCAGGCCGAGGGCGAGGCTGAGGCTGGCGCGCCAGCCAATGTGCGTACACAAGCCGTGTCGCGGCCGGATAGCTACGTGCCCGGTTACGATGAAAGCGGTAATAACCCCGCCTCATTGGTCGAGCGGGGGAAGGCGCTCTTTAACGATTCTTCCTTGAGCAGTAATGGTCTTTCCTGTGCTAGCTGCCACGGTGCCGATGGTCAGTCGGGCTATCAGGACACCTTTAATCAGCCTTATCCTCATGCCGTTGCGATGGGCACCAATATGTTTGGTATGGAAACAGTGCATGCCGATGAGATGGTGCAGCTTTGTATGGTGGCGCCCATGGAAGCAGAGCCACTCGATTGGGAGTCGGACGAGTTAGCGGCTCTGGCAGCCTATGTTGTGAGTGCCCAGCAAACATTTGCGGGAGGAGCGGACGGCCACTGCGATAGCTGATCAGAGGTTTTTTAGCGCAACCGTTGGAGTGCAACAAGCGGCTTGAATGGACGTGGAGGGGTATTGTGCAAGCCGCTACATTTTGGACTGATCGTTTTTGTTATGTTAAATATGCACTGCATACGTCATCGGCGTAAGCCAAGGGAGCAAGATGTTAGATAAAATGGCGCTGTATGCGTAACGCGGGTATTAAGCAATTCTCCGCACTTTTTTTGATGGTGCTACTGGCTGCCTCTAGCGTTAGCGCTGGCGGCATGAGTGCTGTCAGCTGCTTTTTCGATGAGCCCCCTGTTGCTGCTGACGATTCACGCTGCTTAGCCAGTACGCCTACAACAAATGCTGAATATCACGAAGCCTCATGCTCACCCTTTGCACAGTCAGCGGCTGGGCAAATAGCAGGTGTTGCTCCTGTACACTCTCCGCATTGGCTGACATTTCAGCCCTTCCCACAACGCCTGCCTAATCGTTTGGATAAACCTCCCCGCGTTTCATTATCTCTCTAGTCGTTATTTGAAAATCGCCGCAATGCGCAGCGTGCTGATGGCATCTGTGCGGGCACGACGTATGTGTTGGATAGATGGAGAACGGTAATGGAATATCCTGCAATTGACCCTGTGGCCATTGCCATTGGGCCGCTAGTGATTCATTGGTATGGCCTGATGTATTTAGTGGGCTTCTTAGCTGCTTGGTGGTTAGGGCGGCGGCGTGCTGCTTATTTAGGGCTTAGCAACGAAGACATTGGTGATTTGGTGTTTTATAGCGCTATTGGCGTCGTGGCCGGTGGGCGCTTGGGCTATGCGTTGTTTTATGGCATGGAGCAGTGGCTGAGTAATCCGGTGTGGGTATTCCATGTGTGGGATGGGGGGATGAGCTTCCACGGTGGGCTGCTTGGGGTGTTAACCGCAGCGGTGCTATTTGCTCGGAAAAAGCAGTTGGGTTTTTTAGACACCACGGATTTTATTGCGCCTTTGGTACCCATTGGTTTAGGTGCCGGTAGGTTAGGCAACTTTATTAACCATGAACTGCCAGGCCGCATCAGCGATGTGCCTTGGGCGCTGGTGTTTCCTCATCTAGGGCCAGAGCCACGCCACCCTTCGGCGCTTTATGAGTTTTTCTTAGAAGGCGTGGTGCTGTTTGCTTTGCTTTGGTGGTTAGCAAGCCGACCTGCGCAACGAGGCTTTATATCAGGTGTTTTCTTACTTGCCTACGGCGTTTTTAGGTTTGCCGTGGAGTTCGTTCGCCTCCCCGATGCGCATTTGGGGTTTATCGCCTTTGATTGGGTCACGATGGGCCATTTACTGACACTACCTATGTTACTGGGTGGGGCGGCACTGATCGTATGGTCGCGTTCCCAGCCTGTTGCTAGCGTTAAAGGAGCTTAAGCATGATGAGCTTAATGAACACCAGTACGCGCCGTGTTTTTTTAAAAAAGAGCGTGATCGCTGTATGCGGTTTGGCCACCGTGAGTGTGTCGACATGGCCCTTATTAGCACAAGGCAGTGAGGAGGATATGCCTGACAATCGTTACCCTCTTCCCGAAAAGGGCGATATTATCGGCCAAGATTATCAGGTAGTAGCCAATCAAGACGATACGCTCGTTGATATTGCCCGTGCACATAACGTGGGCTATGAGGAGATTCTTTCTGCGAACCCAGAAGTAAGTGTGTGGATGCCGGGAGAGGGGACCGCTGTGACCATCCCTCGGCGCCATATCTTACCTAACGAGGCGCGTACGGGGATTGTGATTAACGTCGCAGAGCTCAGGCTATATTACTATCCTGAGGTCAAACCAGGAGAAACGCCCTGGGTTGAAACCTACCCTATTGGGATTGGTCGTGAAGGCTACAACACGCCACTTGGCATTACCAAAACAACCATTCGCTTAGAGAATCCAGCGTGGTATCCGCCCCGCTCTATGCGTGAGGAAGCCGCTGAGCGGGGAGACCCTGCTCCGGCGGTGGTGCCACCTGGCCCTGACAATCCGTTAGGTGAGCATGCGATTTTATTGGATATTCCTGGTTACTTGATTCATGGCACTAATCAGCCTGATGGTATTGGCATGCGCGCTAGCCGAGGCTGCATACGCATGTACCCAGAGGATATCAGCTCAATATTCGATAACGTGCCCAGCGGCACTCAGGTCAACATTATCGACCAGCCCGTCAAAGTGGGGGCCAGTGAAGAGGGCGAAGCCTATGTGCAGGTCTTTAAAACGGTTGATAGCGATAAGGTCGGCGTTGATGCATTGAAAGCGATGCTTCGCTTGCAGCTGTTGGCGTCTGAGGACAGCCTTGCTGAGCTGGATGATCGTCAGTTACAGGCGCTATTTGATAAGCCGGATGATCAAATAGCAGCGTTATCGTCATTTCATCAAGCGCCGGATGAACGCGAAGGCGAAGCGGCAAGTATGGATATTTATCAAAGAGTAAGCCAGGCAACAGTTAGATAACGAGAGCACTGTAGGCACCTTCATGCGTTTGGAGGTGCTTTCGTTATTCAACACAACGTAGTGCTGTGTCTCTATTTGACGGTGGTGCCTTCATCGCTAAAGCGCTTTGCGCTGCTGTTCCCAAAAGCGCAGCGTAGAAGGGTGTACGCCGAAGTTGCTGGGGAGCGCAATATCCAGTTGGTCACAGAGCAGGCTCAGCAGTGCCATGTGGTGAATGCTATGGCTGGTTAAAAACGCAAGCTCGCGACCTAGACTAGAGGGCAGCGGCAGCGCGTTTACAGGCGGCGCATGCCCTGGTTCTTCGACGGGGTAGCAAAGTATCAGCAGTGTATCGTGGGGCGTTGTTGACAGAGCTTTTAAACCTGCCTGCAGCTCATGCAGACGCTGTCGTGCCTGAACAGGGTTGTTTTCCAGAGCAGCTTCCCGCTGGCGATGTTCATAATCCAACGATGCCGTGGATTGAGAGGTTTCTAGGGAGGGGGCTGGAGAAAGTTCTGGCGCATCTATCAGCGTCTGATAGTGCTCCAATATATGGCGGACATGCTTACCCAGCGATTGCGTTTGCCTGCTGCCTACTAGGCGTTGGTAGGTTGGCGCAGGGGTGCGTTCCAGTAACCTGGCGAGCTGTTCCAGCGCTTGCAGGTTTTCATCGACCAGCAGCGCCGTGGCGCTTGAACCTGACTTTAACGGTGTCGGCGAGGGCATAACGGGCTCCTGTTAAGCTGTGCCGGCGATTAAACCGGCACAGGGCACTTGGCCGTGTAAGGAAAAGGGGGGTATTTAACCAGCTTCAGCGCCGCCTTCACCCTCGGCCTCTCCTTCAGCCTCACCTTCTCCCTCTCCCTCGGCTTCACCTTCTGCATGGTGGGCTTCAGCCAGCATTAACGGCGCTTCTTGCATATTGGTAAATGCTTCTGTGGGTTCGTCAGCGTGTGCCTGAAAGGCAAGGCCGCTAGCCACTAGCGCAAGCGCCGGTGCGGTGTAACCAAATTGGCGGCTTAAACGGCTAAGTAGACGACGTTTGGCTTCTTGTTGAGACATGATGTTTCTCCTGAATCATGGCGTTTGATGGCGCCGAATGGCGCAACTTCTCCGCTATACAGCGGCGCGAGAAGGGGTTGAATGAGGTGATGGATTAAGCCAGGGCGTTAATGTTTGGCGAATGGTGAGCGTTGAGTTACCCAAGTGTGCGCGCTGCGGCTGTTGGCAAAGCTGTCGCAGTGCTTCTAAAGCGGCAGGGCTTAAACGCTGTTGCTGCTCTTGTGCAAAGGGCAGTAGCGCGCCTAATAGGTCAAGGAAGCTGGGCACGTTTGAGCCGGGTGCGGCTGCGTCGTTCAGCCATAGAATGCCCGCAAAGCGCTGGGGGCGTGAGGGCGTCAAAGGCGTATCGGCGAGCGGCAGATTAAGCGGCTCGATAACGCCAGGGGTGTTAAGCGCTAAACGCGCGCCTCGGGACAGTATTAGCCCTTGCTGCTCAGCGGCTTCACCCAGGGCGTTAATGGCCCTGAGGTGGGCGTTACCCTCGGGTAGCAGGCAGACGATATGCTGGTGGTCGCTACTTAATAGGGCAATATCCAGCACAAGATGCTCTTGGCGTGCGGCGCTACGTAAGCAGAAATGGGTGATGGCCGGCAGAATGTCATCGATAGACAAACGTGAGCTAACTACATGACTGTCGGTGGTTAAACAGTAGCCGTTAGCGCTCTCTAAAAGGTGCAACGACTCGCCTAGTGGGGTGGCATCGGTCGTGGTTAGTAATGGAGAAAGCAGTGGAGAAAGCGCCGATGTGATGCGCTCGGCAACAGGGCCTGTCGGTGCGGTAATCGGCCAACGGCGTTGGTCAAAGGTTAGCTGGCCGTGCCAGGTAGCTGGCATTTCACGCGCTTGCTGCTTTTGGGCGGCTGTTTCAGTGCTGTGACTAGGTGCCAGCAGCCCGTGCTTCCACCATGGTGTTAACGTTGCCCAGAGATCGCTTTCCAATTGGGCCGTTGTAGCTTGGCCGCCACTGGCGGCATGCAAGTGGCTAACAATACTGTCAATCGGCTCGCCTTCACTCACTAACAGCCAGATAAGCGCCGCGCTGTCGTTAAGCTGGTAATAAAGCCCGCTAGCATGGTGGTAGAGCGCCAAGCGGTCATCGTCGATGAGTTCACTGACGTCGTTGGCGCGGAACGTCATCGCTTGGCGCGCTGCTGCGTGGGCTAAGCGATAATCTAACAGGCTAGGTAGTCCGATAACCGCCAGATACGCTTGGGTAAGCAGCGGGTTATGTGCTGGGTAGAGCGGTACAAAACCACCGGCTCGCTGGTGCTCTTCGGCTAGTGCTACTGCATCAAATTCAGCTTCATGTACTGGTTGCGTCAAGCCAACGAGCTCGATCATATCGCGCACCAAACCGCCTTTGACGCTCTTTTCGATGTCGCCACCGTGCTCTAGTTTGGCGCATATCCCCAGTGAAGGGCTTAGATTGCACTCCAAAATCCAGGGCTTTAACTGATCATCTACCAGGCAGTCCAAGCCAATCAGCTCGTAGCAGCCGCGGGGGTCTGCACCTACTGCTTGAGAACGCGCACGCATGGCGTCCACCCCAGAAAGGGCGGTGAGCGTGGCTAAGTCATGTAGCTGGTCAAACAGCGTGTTTTCATCATGGCCTTGCTCACGTAGCCAGTGGCGGTAGCGTTTCAGATCAATAAACTCCACGGGGATCTCGGCATTCAGGTTGAGCGCGTTGATATCCGGGTTGGTTAACTGGCTAAACGGGTTGTCGACGTCGTCAGGGTCCCATGGTTCAGAGGCCAGCTTGGCAAAGCCCTGGTTATACAGGTAGACACGCAGCGGGTCGATACTGGCAACCAGCATATAGAGCCGCAATACGTATTTATGCCCGCGAATGGTATGTGGGTTAGCCACGTACTCCTGCACTAGCCAGTTGGCCAAAAGAGGCGCCTTGGCAGGGTCTTTAAGCACTTGAACACCTTGGCCTTTTGAGGCGTTGGTGGGCTTTAAAATCCAGCGCTTATCCGGGTTAGCCGCTGCGTCTTCTATTAGAGCTGGGTAGTCGTTGGGCATTTCATAGGCCCGAGGGAAAAAAGCCAGCCGTTGGGTGAGGGGGTGATCATGGCCAAAGTGACACCGCGTCCGTTCGCGTAGCGCGTTGAGGCTAGCGTGAAGCCGACTTTTAACGGTTAACGACGCGTTGCCAGGAATATGGTTTATCTTGGCGCTAGGAGAGGCCGCTTTAAACGCTGTGTTGGTCGGCATACCCGTTACCCAGGCGGCTTGCCAGTGTTTTTCGTCACCTTCTGCCCAGCCATGTGCTTCCAGCGTTTGGCGAAAAAAGTGATCCTGCTCGGCGTGGCGTTTTCCGCTTAGCCAAAATGTAGGCGATGAGGCCGGTGGGCTAGAAGCTGAGGTGGGCATCGTTACTCTCCTTTGGCGTTGTTCTACTCTTCAGTGGCACGAGTAGGGGATTACTTACAGCGGTTTGCTCTGTTTTTAAAAAAAACGTGTCGTTAGAGCCCCTAGCGGCAGGTGTTGCACGCCCTCCTGGCTATATGAATTAGCCTAATGCGTATTGTCAGTAACACTCTATATAGCGCATCATGCTATTAATGTACCAGTCGTTCCATGCGTATTCTTAAACGCAATAATGCATTCAGGCGGCAATGATGTTGTGCTGCCATCACGCTATGAGAGTAAAGACCATGATTCGATTTTTTGTGGGTGCCCTTTTCGCCCTGGGGCTTACGGCCCCGGCGCATGCCCTTGAGATGACACCATTGGTGGATGCGCAGTGGCTTAATGATCATCTTGATAACGAGGCGTTGGTAATTCTTGATGTACGCTCTTCGATAGATAACGGTGGCGATGAAGACAGCTTCATTGAGGCGCGTATTCCTGGCAGCCGTTACACCAGCTATACCCATGCTGGCTGGCGCGAAACCCGCGATAGCGTCGCCGGGTTAATGCCGGAGGTGGGTAAGCTAGAAAGCCTGATTGGCAGCGTGGGGGTTGATAACGATAGCGCGGTGGTCATTGTGCCAGCAGGTACCGGTGCCACCGATTTTGGCAGTGCAGCGCGGGTTTACTGGACGCTTAAAGTACTGGGCCACGACAATGTTGCCATCTTAAATGGCGGTTTCTCTGGCTGGCAGCAGCAAGGCTTTGAGGTGGCTAGCGGTGAGCCTGCTAGTTTTGACGCGGCTGAGTTTAAAGCGATTACTCTTCGTGAGGAGCTGATTGCCTCTACTGAGGATGTGGAAGCCGCCCGCGACACTCAGGCACAGCTGGTTGATGCGCGGCCGGCGGACTATTTTGCAGGCGACACAACATCCCCAGCTGTAAGGGTGGCAGGTACTATTCCGGGGGCGCGTAGTCTTCCTCATCAAACGCATCTAAACAATCAAAGCGGTGCTTACTATTTAGATATTGATGGTCTGCAGTCACGTATCAATGCAGCCGATTTAGATAGTCGTGAGCGTACGATTGCATTCTGCAACACGGGACACTGGGCGGCGACAGACTGGTTTGTATTAAGTGAAGTGGCCAATTTTAGCAATATTGCGATGTACGATGGTTCAATGGCAGCTTGGACGATTAGCGACTCGCGCCCAGTGCAGTTTGCTCGTGAAGGAGTAAAGCAGGTGCGTGAACTGCTTAATTAATATGCTGATGGCAACACATCGCGTTCCTTTTGGTGGGCGCGTGATGGCTGCATTGGCAAGAGAAAGGTGTGCTACATTAACACGCTAATTTTAAATGCCGATGTTGAGGTGGTGAAAATGCGTCTTGGTCGACCACTACAGCATGAGCCCGAAGTGGCGCTGACCGCTGCGATGCATGCGTTTTGGCGTTCGGGGTATCACCATACTTCTATGCGTGATTTGTTGGATGCGATGCATATTTCCCGTAGCAGTCTTTACCAAGCCTATGGGAATAAAGAGGCGCTGTTTTTGCAGGTGCTTGCTCGCTACCGAGAAGCACTGCTTGAGCGGCTGGCTGAATCGCTTGCCCAAGAAGAGAGTGCCTGGGCGTTTATTCAAGGCATGCTGGAGCGTACGGCGCAGCAAGCAGAAAGTGAGCAGGCAGCGCTTGGCTGTTTGATTTTCAACTCGGCCACCGAGCTTGGTAATACAGGAACGGCGGTGTCGGATGCCGCTGTAGAGAGCGTGCAGGCGATTACTCAGTTTTTTGTCAACGTAGTGGAGCAAGCGCAACAAGAAGGAGCCATTCCCGCAGCGCGCGATGCTCAAAGTCTGGCTTACTTTTTAACACTTTCCATGTCCGGGCTACGGATGTTGCTAAAAAGTGGCGCTAGCCAGCAACAAGCCGAGCAACAGGTGGCGCATATTTTACGTGGGCTTAGTGCTTAAGCGCTCACAGGTCAGGATTAGGACTTAAGAAATAGTGCTTATAAATAGCGCTTTGCTTCCGTTGCGCTTTGCTTCCGTTAATGGCTAGCACCGCTATCAGACTCAAAAGCTGATAGCAGTGCTTTGTGCGCTGCACTTACGCTTTAACGTGTTCCACCAATGCTTGAGCGAAGGTATCAGTAGTGCCGGTGCCGCCCATATCAGGGGTGACCATATCACGACGGGTTTCCAGTACTGTGCGAATACCCTGGCGGATAGCGTCGCCTTTTGCGTTCATGCCCAAGTGATCAAGCATCTGTGCTGCAGCCAAGAGCAGGGCGCAAGGGTTAGCAATTTTTTGGCCTGCAATATCCGGTGCTGAGCCGTGTACCGCTTCAAAAATCGCGGCTTTTTCGCCGATGTTAGCGCCAGGTGCTAAGCCTAAACCGCCCACTAGCCCAGCGCACAGGTCAGAAAGAATATCGCCAAACAGATTAGTGGTGACCACCACATCAAACTGATGGGGGTTCATCACCAGCTGCATACAGGCGTTATCCACGATCATTTCCTGGAATTCGATCTCTGGATACTCTTTGGCAATTTCCCGTGCTACATCTAAAAACAGCCCTGAGCTGGTTTTAATAATGTTGGCTTTATGCACTGCGGTCACTTTCTTACGGCCGTTGGCTTTGGCCAGCTCAAAGGCGTAACGCACGATGCGTTCAGAGCCTTGGCGAGTGACCTTAATCACCGAGATGCCGGTATTGCCGTCGTCAATCATCTCCTGGCCGTCGGAGAGGTAGGCGCCTTCGGTATTTTCTCGCACGGTAATCATGTCGATATCGTCGTAGCGCGATTTTGTGCCGGGGAAACTAATGGCGGGGCGCACATTGGCGTACAGGTCAAAATGGCGGCGCAATTGCACGTTAATAGAGGAGAACCCCTTACCAATCGGCGTGGTAAGCGGGCCTTTCAGGGCAAGGCCATATTTTTCAATAGCGTCCAGTGACGCTTGAGGAATCAGCGTACCGTGCTTTTCAAGCGCGCCTAGGCCAGCATCAACAAACTCGTAATTTAAGCCGCAATCTAGCGCGTCCAGCACTTGCAGGGTTGCATCCATAATCTCGGGACCAATGCCATCACCCTTAATCACTGCAATTGACTGGCTCATATACTGCTCCTCTAACGTAAAATCATTCGCCCAAACGCTGAGCGTTTCTCTATCTATAAGGTGGCTTATGGTAAGCCATGGCAAGGCAACAGGTCATCCCGAAGCCGTCGTCTAAACGTCTAGGGTGACGGGTGCGGCTTGAGTGCTTTACTGGTAGAATGCCGCGTTCGGGATGATGTGAAAGCACTTAGCAGGTGTTATCTCGCCTGAATAACGACGATAGAACAGTAAGGTGTCCTTTTTATGAACAATGCTATGGCAGCCATTGCTCTGCCGATACCAGGGCTGATGACTCCACCCTAGGTTTCCCCTCCTTATCAGCGCTATGACGCTCTTCGCGTTATGTCGGCGCTGTGGCACCTCGTTGCCGTTATTTGGCTATCGGCGCTTTTGCGTCTTCGATAGATACTATTTCCGACATCTCGTTACCCTACGCTTTTAGCTGCCTTTGTTTGCGGCTGTGGCGTGCAGTGTCTTTAAACCCTTAACCATGGACTCCCTGAATGACCCTTTTCAGCAAGCAAGAGTGGTTTTCTAACATTAAGGGCGACACGCTCTCAGGTATTGTCGTCGCGCTGGCGTTAATTCCTGAGGCGATTGCGTTCTCAATCATTGCAGGTGTTGACCCTAAAGTCGGCCTTTATGCTTCTTTCTGTATCGCGGTAGTGATTGCCTTTACCGGCGGTCGCCCGGGCATGATTTCTGCAGCCACCGGCGCCATGGCGCTGCTGATGATCACGTTGGTGCGTGATCACGGCCTTGAGTATCTACTGGCTGCGACCCTCTTAACGGGTGTCTTACAGATCATTGCAGGCTACTTAAAGCTTGCTGAGCTAATGCGCTTTATATCTCGCTCGGTGGTCACTGGTTTTGTGAATGCGCTGGCGATTTTGATCTTTATGGCGCAGCTACCTGAGTTAACCAACGTGACGTGGCACGTCTATGCCATGACCGTTGCAGGCTTGGGCATTATTTATCTGTTCCCCTATTTACCCGTGATTGGTAAGTCGATCCCATCCCCGCTGGTGTGCATTGTGGTGCTGACCGTGGTGTATATGGTGAGCGGTATGGAGATTCGCAGTGTCGGCGATATGGGCGACTTGCCTGATACCCTGCCAATGTTCTTGTGGCCGGATGTACCGCTTAACTTTGAAACGTTAATGATTATTTTCCCCACAGCGCTAATGTTGACCGTGGTGGGTCTGCTGGAATCGATGATGACAGCGACGATTGTGGATGACTTAACCGATACCCCCAGCGATAAAAACCGCGAGTGTAAAGGTCAAGGTATTGCCAATATTGGTTCAGGCTTACTGGGCGGTATGGCAGGTTGCGCGATGATTGGTCAGTCGGTGATCAACATTAAATCTGGTGGCCGTACACGTCTTTCATCGCTTATCGCCGGTGTCGTATTGCTGATGATGGTGGTATTTCTTTCCGATTGGGTATCGCAAATCCCTATGGCGGCGTTAGTGGCCGTAATGATTATGGTGGCCATAGGTACCTTTAGCTGGGAATCGATCCGCGATCTGAAAAAGCACCCCATGAGTACCAACTTTGTCATGGTCGCTACGGTTATCGTTACGGTAGTAACGCACAACCTAGCGATTGGTGTCTTTGTGGGTGTTCTACTGGCGGCAATGTTCTTTGCCAACAAAGTGGGTAACATTCTCTACATTGGCTCTAAAGAAGTGGATGCTGGTAAAGAGCGCGAGTATCAAGTGGTTGGCCAGGTATTTTTTGCCTCTTCTGAGCGTTTTATTGGTGCTTTTGATTTCAAAGAGAGCATCGATAAGGTCACTATTAATCTTTCCCGTGCGCACTTTTGGGATATTACCGCTGTTCAGGCGCTTGATCGCGTGGTGATTAAGTTCCGTCGTGAAGGTACCGAGGTTGAGTTAGTCGGCCTCAATGAAGCCAGCGCGACGGTGGTAGACCGCTATGCGGTTCATAATGACCCCGCAGCCGTTGAAAAACTGATGGGCGGCCACTAACCACCGCAAGGAGAGCGAAATGAGTGAACACGTTTTTGCCGCAATTGATGGCTCCCAGTTCTCAGAAGGCGTATGTGATTACGCCGCTTGGGCAAGTTTGGCGCTGAGTGCTCCATTAAGTTTTGTGCACGTGGTGGATAACCACTCTCAAGTGCCCGACGAGCAAAATCTATCGGGTAACCTTCGGTTTGGTGCCCGTGAGCGCCTGATGAAAGAGCTTTCCGAGCTTGACGAGAGGCGCGCCAAGGTAAATCGCGAGCAGGGCAAGCACATGCTGGAAGCGGCCAAAGCGCGGGCGATAGATGATGGGGTGAGCGACCCCATTACCCGTCAGCTTAATGGCACACTCGTTGAAACCCTGGTAGCGCTTGAAAAAGATATGCGCTTGCTGGTGGTGGGTAAACGAGGTGAAACCGCTCACCAAGCCAGTGGGCACCTTGGTTCTAACCTAGAGCGCGTAGTGCGTGAAATGCACAGCCCGGTACTTATGGTGCCTAAAACCTTCAAGCAGCCCGAAAAAGTGCTGATTGCGTTTGATGGCAGTAAAACCGCCCGTAAGGGGGTGGAAATGCTGGCCCGTTCGCCGCTGTTTACAGGTGCCGAGTGTCATGTGCTGATTGTGGGCTCAGACACCGCAGAGCATCATTCTCAGCTTGATTGGGCACTTAGTACGCTTCGCGATGCTGGTCACAAAGCAGAAGGCGCTATCCGCCCTGGTGAGGTGGACGATACCCTGCAAGCGTATGAGAAAGAGCATGGTATTGACCTGCTGGTGATGGGGGCCTATGGCCATTCACGTATTCGCCACCTGCTAGTGGGCAGCACCACTACCGCGATGCTGCGTAATAGCAAAATACCGGTGCTGATTTTACGTTAATCCTTGCGCTACTAACGGAGGGTTAACAATCAGCATGTAAACATTAGCTCGCTTTGCACCATGTTCCCGCAGCCGGCCCTCTACCATTTGAGTGTGCCGGCTTTTTAATGGCTAGAGGGCAGCAGCTTCGGCACCCAGCGTAAGTACGCCACCATGCCAAATAGTTCTACTAAAGATTGAAACACAATCACTACCACCGCAGCTTGCCACCCGTTTGGCAGGGTTAGCGCAATGGGCAGCATCACAAAGGAGTTGCGCGTCCCGAAGCTAAAGACGAGGGTTCGCGCACTGGTGGCGGGGAGCTTAAATAACTTGCCCAGTAGTTTGCCTAGCATTGCCGCAACCACCAAATAGCCCGCAAAAATAAGCACGACTTGAAGCAGCACGTGGGCAAGTGCCAGCACGCTATTAACCTGCGTAGCGGCAATCACTAACACCACCAATGCCAACAGCGGCACCGGCAGGTAGCCAAGCTGTTGCGTGGTTCGTTCAATGGCGCGGTATCGTTGGGCGCCAAGCTCGGTTAGCCATGCCAACATCAAGGGTAGCAAAATTACCCCTGCAAACGCGCTGAGTAGGTTCGTGGAAAAAGTTAGCTGAAACCACTCGCCGCCCAAAAATAGCCAGAGATAAACGGGTAATGCAGCCATCTGTACCAATAGCAATAGCGGCGTTGCCGCAATTGCGCGGGCAGCATCGCCTTTGCCTAAATGCGTAAAGGTAATAAACCAATCCGTGCAGGGCACCAGTAGCACCAGTAGCACCCCGGCAATCACCGGCGGGGAAAGCGGTAGCCACAGCACCAAAAGCCCTAATAACGCCGGGATGACAACAAAGTTGCCGACCAGCAGTGCTGTCATAAAGCGCACATCAGCAACACTTTGTTTTATATGCAGTAGCGGTATTTGGGTAAAGGTAGCGTAGAGCAACACACCAAGTAGCGGCCATAGCAGTTGCTCAAGGGGGGCTACCCGTGTGGGAGCTAAAACCCCCAGCGTTAGTCCTAAGCTAATAAATCCCAGGTAGAGCCAGGATTGCTGTTTTTCAAGCTGTTCACGCATCAGCGGTCTGAGTTATCCGGTGCCTTAGAGAGCGCTAGGCGACCACCTAACCCAGCAGCCAATAGCCACAGCGGCAGGCTAACCAGTATATACACAAGTGCCATGACCACTTGGCCTTGGTTAATAAAGTGCAGGGTTTCTAAGCTGAACAGTGAGAAAGTGGTAAAACCGCCGCAGAGACCCGCCACGAGCAGAGGCTGCAAGCGTGCTAATGTGCCAGAGGGGTGGTTAACCACGGTCGCAGCAAGCCACCCAATTAAACAAGACCCCAGCACGTTAACGAGAAGGGTGCCCCAGGGGAAAAAACTGCCCAGAGCTGACATAGATGCCAACGAAACGCTATAGCGCAACGCACTGCCGATACCGCTTCCGATCCCAACCGCGAGATACGCCTGCCAGCTCATAGTGCGCCCCCAGCGAGCCAAAAGCCCAGCGCAGCCATTGCCAAGCCTAGCAGCAGGGTAGCGGCGATATTCAGGGCGGCCCGCAGCAGCTGCCCGCGTTGCCATAGCGCAAGGGTTTGTAAGCTGAATGAGGAGACCGTGGTATAGCCGCCCAATACGCCAATTACCGTAAATAGCCATAGCATAGAGAACTGCGTATCAGGTTGATTTAATTGGCCATAAAGCCAGCCTGCAATAAGCGCGCCGCTGGTATTAACAGCCAAGGTACCCCAGGGAAAATGGCTTCCATAACGTTTTGCCATCCAGTTGGAAATAGCGAACCGGCCCATCCCGCCCAGTGCCCCACCTATCGCTACCAGCAACACGCTGGTAAAACCGTACCCCATGTTTGCCTCGTTTGGCTGGCCTGTTGAGTAGGTGGCGAGTGTAGCACGCTGTTTGCAGCGCTTTTGATAGCGTTCTTGGCATTAGAAAGAACGCTTATAGGTGTCACTGGTCAATAAGTTCGTGTAAAAAAGATTGAGAATAACAATAACGTTGATGCACCCGCTCTAGGAGAAACTTACATGTCTGATTGCGTTCTTGCGGCAATTGATAGCTCACAGTTTTCAGAAGGCGTCTGTGATTATGCTGCTTGGGCCGCTAAAGCCCTTGATGCACCGCTGCGTTTTATTCATACGGTTGATAACCACGCCCAGGTGGCGGAGCCTGATCTTACCGGAAACTTAGGCTTAGGTACTCGGGAGCACCTGCTCGAAAAGCTGTCGGAGATCGAAGAGCAGCACGCTAAAATTTCCCGCGAGCAGGGCCGCTTAATGCTGGATGCTGCCAAGGCACGGGTAGCAGCGTTAGGCATTGTTGACCCCCCCTGCTTGCAGCGCAACGGTACGCTGGTAGAAACGCTGGTAGAGAACGAAAAAGAGGTGCGTTTGTTGGTAGTAGGCAAACGTGGTGAAACTGCTCACCAGGCCAGCGGCCACTTAGGCTCTAATCTTGAGCGCGTAGTGCGTGAAATGCACCGCCCGATTTTGATGGTGCCCAAACAGTTTACGCAGCCAAAAAACGTGATGATGGCCTTTGATGGCAGCAAAACCGCCCGCAAAGGCGTTGAAATGCTGGCTAAAAGCCCGCTGTTTGAAGGTGCTACCTGCCATGTGGTGATTGTGGGCGCTGAAACCGCCGAAAATCGTTCGCAGCTTGCGTGGGCCACCGAAACCCTTGAAGCAGCGGGCCATACGGCTAAAGGAGCCATCCGTGCTGGCGAGGTAGAAGAGACGCTACGCGCCTATAAGCAAGAGGAGGGTATCGATTTGTTGGTGATGGGGGCCTACGGCCACTCGCGTATTCGCCACCTGCTGGTGGGCAGTACCACCACCCAAATGCTGCGTAACGCCCAGGTGCCGGTACTGATATTACGTTAATGCATAGCTAAGCCACTTTTATGTCGACGTAAAAAGCGGCTAGCGACCAAGGGGAATAAGCGACGCTTCTTTTAGCACGGGCTGGGCCAGTAGCCAGCCCGTCATGATAAACAGCAGCATCCCGAGCAGTAGCGTTTGAAAACTAACACCTACGTTTAGCGCTAACCCTAATGCCGCTGGGGCAATGCCGGTTGAAAACACCATGGCAGCGCTAAGGGCTGAACGCACGCGGCCAAAGTGTTCGGCGCCCCACAGCTTAATCATCAAGCCCGAGGAGATAAGCTCTTGCGCGCCCATGGCTAAACCGCCGCCTACCATTAATGCCCAAACGCTGATATGCCCGCCGAGGGTGATTGCCATTAGCATAGCAAGCGCATAGGGCAGCAGGTAAAAGCGTGCTAGCCGCACGGGGCCAAGTTTATCAACCCAGCGCCCACCTAGTAGCGCACCGGGTAGTTTGGCAATGCCCATGCCGCTGAGCGCCATTGCGTAAACGGCGAGGGAGCTGCCCAGTGATTGAGTGAGCTGGGTTTGATAAATAAACAACCCCGTCATCGTAATAGGCAGTGCCATTAATAGCGGTAGCAGCAGCCAAAAACGTTTTTCTCGAAAAGGGCGGGGGCCGTGGGCGGTGAGCTTGGTCGGTTTAACTCCCGGTGCGCTTGGCCAAGGAGCTTTTAGCAACAAGCCAAGCCATATAACCGCTAATAGGCCGCATAGCAGCCACCATGACGTTTGCCAGCTGGCCCACACCAGCGCAACGGCCACCAGCGGGGGTAACAGCACTTCGCCGAGAGGAATGCCAAGGCTTGCAAGCCCCATTGCTCGGCCGCGTAGTGTTGAAAACTCCCGGGCGGCGAGCGTATTACCTAGATGGGTCAGCATCCCTTGGCCGCATAGCCGCACAATGCCTAAACCGACCACCCCTAGCCACCACCAGGGCGATAGGGTAAGCAACATAACACCGATGAGCAGCAGCACAAGCACGCTGATAGCAAAACGACGGGGGTTAATCCAGTCGATAGATGGCCCAAAGCGCAGCATAAAAAAACCTGCGATGAGCGTAACCAGCGCATAGGCGGTGCCAAACTGCCCTATGCTAAGACCTAAGTGTGCTGAAAGGGGGGCTTGGAAGAGCCCGATAAAGTAGCTTTGTCCAAGGCTTGAACTGAACATGGCTAAAAATGCGATGCCCAGCACACTGCGGTGATCGCGTAGAAGGGTACGATAGCCCATTACTAAGAGTCCCTTCCCATCAACGATTAATAAGTTAATGATTGTAAGCCAAGAGGAGGCGCAGATGAATCACCCTGAGGTGGACATTCCTGCAATACGGCAAAAACTGCTGGCGCTGGAGGCTGCTTTAAAAGAAGAGAGCACTGAGAGCGCTTCTTCAAGAGAGACGGTGGTGCTTGACCAAACCTCGGTGGGGCGGCTTTCGCGAATGGATGCGCTGCAGGGGCAGGCAATGGCCAAAGCTGAGGAGCAGCGCCGCCAATTGACGCTTAAGCGTATTAGCGGCGCGTTACAACGTATTGATCAAGAGAGCTTTGGTGAGTGCATTGAGTGTGGTGAATGGATTGGTACCAAACGCCTCACTTCGGACCCGGTAGTGCTGAAGTGTATCGAGTGCGCGGAGTAACACGCACTCAACGAAACGCTATTTAAGCTTCCAGCGTGGCATTTTCACGCTGGCGCTGAGAAGCCGCGGGGTAAACCGAATTAATCCCTGATAACAGCGCCTTTAGCGATGCGCTTACGGTATCGCTATCTTCGGCTACGGCACAAACCCGCTGCCCGTCGATGTTGAGCTGGACAAAGGCAATGGCATTGGCCTCGCTGTCGCCACCTAGGGAGTGCTCGCTGTAATCTATAATCGCCACGTGGCTACCGGAGTGTTTTTTCCAGGCGTCGGTGAACGAAGACATAGCGCCATTGCCCGTGCCTGAAAGCCGCAGCGTTTCGGTTCCCTGCCAAAGCGTAATGTCGATACCCTCCCGTTGGCCCTTGGAAAGCTGGTAGTCAGCCAGGGCGAGAGGCGCATCATACGCAAAGTTATCGAACATCACCTGGCGTATAATTTCACTGGAAAGCTCGCTATTGCGCCGCTCGCTCTCTTTTTGCACATAGGGGGCGAGTGCCAGCATCATCCAGCGGGGCAGGTTGATGCCGTAATCCCGCTCCAGCAAAAAGGCCATGCCGCCTTTGCCCGACTGGCTGTTTACACGAATCACGGCTTGGTAGTCGCGGCCGATATCGTGGGGGTCAATGGGCAGATAGGCCACTTGCCAAGGCTCGTCGGGTTTTTGATGCTTGAGTGATTTACGAATAGCGTCCTGGTGGCTGCCGGAAAACGCGGTATAGACCATTTCGCCCACCCAGGGGTGGCGCGGGTGCACAGTGATACCGGTGCACTCATGGACGACCTGGACAATTTCGTCCGGGTTTGAGAGGTCAAGCTCGGGGTCGATGCCTTGGCTATAGAGATTCATGGCCAAGGTGACGATATCCATATTGCCGGTACGTTCGCCGTTACCCAACAGCGTGCCTTCGACACGGTCAGCACCCGCCAGCAATGCAAGCTCCGCTGAAGCCACTGCGCCGCCGCGGTCGTTGTGGGTGTGTACAGAAACAATCACGCTGTCCCGGCGGCTAATATGCTGACAAAAATACTCGATTTGATCCCCATGGTGATGTGGCCCTGCCACTTCTACCGTTGTGGGCAGGTTCAGAATGCATTTGTTGTCGGGCGTAGGCTGCCACACATCCATCACGGCTTCGCAAATAGCGAGTGAAAAGTCGATTTCAGTGCTGGAAAAGCTCTCTGGCGAGTATTGAAAACGCCACTCAACGTCAGGGTATTGCTCGGCATAGGTTTTTACCCAGGTAGCACCCTGTACAGCGATATCGGTAATGCCGTCGCGATCCATCTCAAATACCCGCTCACGCTGGATAGTGGAGGTGGAGTTATACAGGTGAATAATCGCCCGCTTCACGCCGACTAATGAGGCAAAAGTTTTTTCGATCAGGTGTTCACGGCACTGCACTAGCACTGCAATGGTTACGTCGTCGGGAATTTGATTCTCTTCGATTAGCCAGCGGACAAAGTCGTAGTCGGGCTGGCTGGCCGAAGGAAAGCCGACCATCACCTCTTTAATGCCTACTTTGATGATCTGATGCCAAAAACGCTGCTTTTGCTCAACGGTCATCGGTTCAAGTAGTGCCTGGTTACCATCGCGCAGGTCTTCACTGACCCAAATCGGCGCCTGGGTAAGGTCGCGGTCGGGCCATTGGCGATTAAACGCGGGAACACGTGGAGCAGGGCGGTACTTGCGATGATCGAAAGCGGGCATGGTGGACTTCCTGTTAGTCAGCGTTGTTAAGGGCGGCCGCTTATGGCGTGAGCCGCTTGTTATGGTGCCCAGGTAAAGCACCGCGTGGCGCTGCTTATGGCAGTTGCATCAGTTTAAGGGAATTGTGGCGAAAGGTTATTGCGAATATATGGCTTTATAGGCATTAAAAGGCAGATAATATCAGCTATGTTATTTTTGTTAGCAGGAGTTGCTGTATGCCGGTAGTCCCGCTTGAACTTGACCGTTTTGATCGCCGTATTCTTGATGTGCTTCAGCAAGAGGGGCGCATCAGCAACCAGGAACTGGCTGAGCGGATCGGCTTATCGCCATCGCCCTGCCTACGCCGCGTGCGTGCGCTGGAAGAACACGGGTTAATTACCCAGTATCGTGCCGATGTGGATGCGCGTCAGCTGGGTTACCAGCTTATGGTGCTGCTGCACATCTCCATGGATAAGCACACCCCTGAACGTTTTGATAACTTCGAGCGCCATATTCGACAAATCCCCAATGTGATTGAGTGTTTGATCATTACTGGCCAGGCCGCTGATTTCCAGCTCAAGATTCTGGTGCGGGATATGGATGACTATCAGCACCTTTTACTGCACGTGATTAACCGTATCGAAGGGGTGACTGGCGCCCATACCAGCTTTGTGTTGCGCCGAGTATTTGAACACCGCCCGGTGCCCACGGAAAACACTTGATGATGAAGGCGTAGGCAATAAGGCGATGGCGGTTTACACTGCTTTTTTTTCAATATTTAGGAGATTGCCCCATGACAATTAAACGCCATGATACAAAAGCCCGCATGAGTCGCGCTGTTATTCACCAAGGCGTGGCCTACTTGTGCGGCCAGGTGTCAGGTCCTGAAGCGCGTTACGAAGACATTAAAGCGCAAACCGAGAGCATGCTGGCACGGGTCGACGCGCTGCTAAAAGAGATTGGTTCAAGCCGCGAGCAGCTATTAAGCGCCACTATTTACCTTAAAGATGGCAGTGATTTTGCTGCCATGAACGACGTGTGGGACGCCTGGGTGCCGGAGGGCTATGCACCGGCACGCACCTGCGTATGCGCGCCGTTGCCTGCTGATGAGCTTAAAGTAGAAATTACCGTCACCGCAGCTGTTAGCAACGAATAACGGCAAGGGGTTCTGAAAGGGGCCTGTCGCTTATTTGCCGGTTTTCTCAATAGGAAAACGGGTATCGCGCAGGCTATCTTTGATTTTCTTAAGGTGCGGCAGAAAGTCTTCGCCGCGCCGTAGGGTAACCCCTGTTGCCAGTGCATCAATGAGCGTCAATTGAATCATCCGTGAGGTCATCGGCATATAGTGGTCGGTGTCCTCCGGTGTGGCAACTTCTAGGGTGGCGGTGCACTCTTGGGAAAGCGGGGAGTTAGGAGCGGTAATCCCCAGCACCACGGCGCCTGCTTCCCGGGCTACCCGCGCGATATCGACCAATTCTCGAGTACGGCCTGTGTAAGAAATCACCACCACTACGTCCCCGGTATGGCAGGCAGCGGCTACCATGCGCTGCATTAACACATCGACATAGGCCATGACCGGCAGGTTGAAGCGGAAAAATTTGTGCTGGGCGTCTTGTGCGACAGCGCCAGAGGCGCCGAGGCCAAAAAAATGCACCTGCTTCGCCTGGGTGAGGTAGTCGACCATACGTTCGATGGCCGCCATATCTACTTCCCGTTGAGCTTCATCTAACGCTGCGATCGTCGCGCCAAAAATTTTATGGGTGTACTGGGTTGCGGAATCGCCAGGCTCGACTGCCCGGGTAACGTAGGGTGTGCCACCGGCAAGGCTTTGGGCGAGCTTGATTTTAAAGTCGGGAAAGCCTTTGGCACCAAAGTTGCGGCAAAACCGGTTGACCGTGGGCTCGCTGACGCTGGCCGCTTGGGCGAGGCTTGCTATGCTCAGGCTGGTCGCGGCGGCTGGATCTTCAAGAATAACGTTGGCGACTTTGCGTTCCGAGCGGTTCAAGTCTTCCAAGCGTTCGCGTATACGGTCAAGCAGGTCATGTGCCATTAATAGACTCCATGTCAGTAGCCGGGTGGTGGCGGGGTGTCCACGCCTTGCACCAGGTGAAAAATTCGTTCGCGGCGAGTGGGCGGGCATAGTAATACCCTTGCGCCGCTTCGCAGCCAATTGAGCGTAGGTAGTCTGCTTGTGCCGCGGTTTCTATGCCTTCTGCCACTACATCGCAGCCCACCGCATGGGCTAGTTGGGTAATGGTTAGCGCCAACTGGCGATCTACAGCGTCTTCTTCTAGATCCATCACAAAAGCGCGGTCGATCTTTAATGTTTTGAACGGTAGCGTTTTTACATAGGCAAGCGATGAGTGGCCTGTGCCGAAATCATCAATTGCGACGGCAATATTGACGCTGGCCAACTGGGCTAGCTGCGCGCGGGCATTTTGCATATCGCTCATTATGCCCGACTCAGTGACTTCTAGGGCAAAAAAACGCTGTGGGATCGCATGTTCGGCTAGTCGGGCGAGTAGTTTTTCAGCGAAGTCTTTCCGCGCTAGCTGGCGGGCTGCCACGTTTACTGCGATGTGAAAATCATCGTTTAGGAGGCCATGCTTGCGCCAATTCACAATATGGCGCATAGCATCGTTGAGCACCCACTCACCAATGGCGAGAATATCACCGCTGGCTTCCGCCAGAGGAATAAAGTCGGCGGGGGATACCTGGCCAAGCTCGGGATGATGCCAGCGGAGCAGCGCTTCGGCGCCAATAATGCGCTGAGTGCTTAACGAGAGCTTAGGCTGAAAAGCGAGGGACATCTCGCCGCGGTCAATGGCACCGCGTATCGCTTGCTGAAGGTGCAGCCGATGTCGCTGCTTGGCTTCTAAGGTTTCGTTATAGCACTGAATCTGTAGTGTGCCGCTTTGGGGGAGCGCCAGGGCTGCCATATGCACAAGGCGCGCTATATCGAAATGGCCTCCGGCCCAGCTAATGCCAATACGTGCGCTAAGGGGTAGCAGTAAATCCCCTAGCGCTTGATCCTGGTCGAAACAGCTTAGTAGCGTTGCCGCTAGCTTACGCAGCTTATCAAGCTCGGCACTGTCGGCAATCACTAATAACTCGCTGCCCCCCCATAGTCCCAGTTCGCAGGAAGCCGTTAAACGGGCAGAGAGCTGTTGGGCAATATGCCCCATTAGCTGGTCGGCAACGCCATAGCCATGCAGTCGTATTACGTCGTCTAGGTGATCAAGGGCAATAAACAGTAGTCCGGTGCCTTTGCCACTCATAGCGGCTTTGCGCAGCATCTCGGTTAAAGCCCGCCGATTAGCAAACTGGGTAATTGGGTCGGTGCGGGACTGACGCTCCAGCTCTTTAGTGCGCTTTGCTACCATGCGCTCTAAGTTTTCGGCTTGCTGATCACGTACTTGATAACGGTGTTCGACGCTCAAGGCATTACGAATACGCTGTAAGACTTCATCGTGCTTAAACGGCTTAGTCACAAAGTCGCGTATGCCAAGATCAAGGGCCCGTTGGCGCGTCTCGTCATCGATCTGTGCCGTCAGCACGATAACCGGTGGGGCGTTGTGGGCAAAATGGTTCTGTAGCTGGTGGATGACCGCATAGCCGTCTAAATAAGGCATGCGAATATCCAGCAGGATTAAGTCGGGCAGCTGTTGCTGACAGTAGGCAAGTACCTGGCGAGGATCGCTGATGCCGTGTGTGTTGGCGAAACCGTGATCGTCTAGCAGGTCGAGGAGAAGCTCGACATTAATACTGTTGTCATCGACGACCAGCAGATGTTTCTGAACGAGGTTCATGGCTACTCCTTGAGCGTCACCGCGAGAAACCGCTTGAGCGTGGCGGTTAGTTTTTCAATATCAATAGGCTTGGTGAGATAGTCGGCGAAGCCGGCGGCTAAGCCATATTTTAGGTCGCGGTCCATGGCGTTGGCGGACAGCGCCACCACGTTGATGTGCTGCAGCTGAGTGTCTTGCTGCATGGCGTTGAGCGCTTGGTAGCCGTTCATGCCCGGTAAATGAATATCCATGAGCACTAAATCCGGCGGGGAGTGGCGCATAATTTCCAGTCCCAACTCTGCGTTGGTAACGGTTTGCAGCTGGATTTGTTTAAAGTCCTCGATGATATCTTCCATCAGCCGCTGGTTGGTGGGGTTGTCTTCGATATAAAGCAGCGTGTAAGTGGATGCACTGCTGTCGATTGTTTCGTTGCCGTGGTTAGCCATCACGTGAGCAGGCTGCGCTGCTTGATCGGTAATGGGCAACGTGAACCAAAAGCAAGACCCCTTTTCTGGCTGGCTCTTAAAGCCAATTTGTCCGTCCATGCGCTCCACAAGCTGTTTGGTGATGGCCAATCCAATGCCGGTGCCTTGAATGGTGCTGTACTCGGCATCCAGCCGATTGAACGGCTCAAACAGTTCGTGCTGGCGCGCTACTGCAATACCGCAGCCGGTATCGGTAATGCTAATACGCAGCATATTGCCATCTTGTTCAGCATCAATCGTAATCACGCCATCAACACAGTTGTATTTGATGGCGTTGGAGAGCAGGTTAAGCAGAATTTGTTTGGTGCGAGTATAGTCGGCAATAACCTGCCAAGAGCAAGCTAATGGGGCGCGGCTTAGGGTGATACCTGCCGCGTCAATGTTGGCTTCCAGAGTGCTACAGGCATCATCTAGGACGTTGGCAATAAGCAGCGGCTCAAGGGAGAGCGGGGTAAGACCTGCCTCTATTTTGGCTAAGTCGAGCACATCATTAATTAAGCTCAATAGGTGTTGGCCGCTTTTCTCAATTTGACCTACCTGGCGCTGCTGTTTGTCGCTTAGCGGCTCGCGGCGCCCTTTGGCTAATAGCTGTGCAAAACCAATAATGGCATTGAGGGGCGTGCGCAGCTCATGGCTCATAGAGGAGAGAAACTCACTCTTGGCTTTATTGGCTTGCTCTGCCTGGTCACGGGCGTTAGCTAAATCCCGGGTGACTTGCTCGCGTTCGGCCATTTGCCGATAAAGATTAATCAGTAAGGCGCAGGTGTCGGTAAACGGCTGAAGCCAGTCCAGCAGCGCTTGGTTTAGGGGCTGCTTGCTGTTGGCAATGGCAAACATGCCAATTAAGCGCTCGCCGCTGAAGATTGGTGCGCCCAAGTAATTGGTCAATCGGGGGTGGCCAGCAGGGAAGCCGCCGCGCTTGATATGGCTATAAACATCGTCGGTGATAATAACCTCACCATAAGCGAAAACACGTCCCAGCAGCGAATGGGGGTTGGTTAACATCATATTGCCACTGCGGAGCTGCTCCATTAAGTGGCGCGACTCCGGGTTCCAAGAGAGGTCGGTAATCGCATGAATTTTAAGCGCATTGGTGGTATCGGTGGGCAGCACTTCGCCAATCAACGCATAGTCGCTGTCGGTAAGCTCGCGCAGCGCTTCCATTAAGAATGTCCACAGCCGCTCGCCAGACATAAGTGCTTGGTAATCCGTAATACCCTGGTGGAGTACTTTTAATAGGCTTTGCTCTTTTTGTATGCGCTGCGTGGCGTCATGGACGCTGCTTAAATCGGTCAAGATACCTAAAAACTCAGCAACGTCGCCGTGCTCGTTATGGATGGCATTGACGGCTAAATGCACCGGAATGGTGTGGCCCTTTTTATGCTGTGCCTCCACTTCTCGTCCTCGGCCAATTACCTTAGGCGCGCCGCCGGCTAAGAAGTTACTAATGAAGTTATCGTGCCTTGCGCTAATAGCGGCAGGCGTTAGCATGGCAACATTTTGGCCAATGACTTCGTGGTGGTCATATCCCAGCATGGTGAGCGCAAAGGGGTTAATGCTTAATACCTTGCCAGCTCGGTCGATACGAATAATGCCGGTAGCACTCTCATTAAATAGCGCCTCATAGCGTCGGGTGGTTTGCGCCAGGGAGCGGCGCATTTGATGGTGGCGCAGCAGCTCTTCTGCTTGGCCCGCGAGGCTTTTTAATAGGTGGCGGTCTCGCTGGCTAAAAGTGCGCGGCTTTCTATCAATCAAGCACAGCGTGCCGACGGGTAAGCCTTCGCTGGGCCGCAGTGGGTGCCCTGCATAAAAGCGAATTTGGGGGGTGTTTTCGACAAGCGGATTATCGACAAAGCGGGGATCATTTAGTGCGTTTTCAATCACTAGCGGTGCATTTTTAGCAACTGCATGGGCGCAAAACGAGATCTCGCGGCTGGTTTCACAGGTATCTAGCCCGCTATGGGATTTAAACCACTGACGCTCTTTATCTACCAGGGATACTAGCGCAATAGGCACGTCAAAAAGATCTTGGGCAAGCTGAGTAATGCGATCAAATGCTTCATCAATGGGTGTGTCAAGCACATGGAGCGCATGCAAGGCCGTCAGGCGCTGCGTTTCGTTATCAGGTAGATCGGCGGCTTGCATAGTGATTCCAAAAATATAATGAAGATATGGCCCTGCCCAATCATTATCGGGAATTTACCCGTTAGCTTTAACTATTATCGTTAACCAAGCCTCAGTAACTTCATTAACCAGCGCCGATAAGGCGGCCTAATAAGCCGGCTGGATGGCCGTTTAGATTGGTAGAAAATACCGCGTAGATGGCTAAAACGCTCAAAGCCATGACGCCCGTGATAACTGCCCATGCCGCTCTCGCCGACACCGCCAAAAGGTAGCGAGGGTACCGCGTGATGCAGCAGGGTTTCGTTAAACACCAGCGCCCCAGAATGGGTGTGTTGGCGTAACGTTAACTGAAGCGCTTTATCATCGGTGAACGCATAAAGCGCTAGCGGGTGGGGGCGGGCATTCACATAGGCAATGGCGTCATCGATATTTTTAACGCCAATGACTGGCAGGCAGCGGCCAAAGATCTCTTCGCGCATCACCGCTAGGTCGTGGGTGGGGTCAATAATGAGCACGGGCGCATGGGGGCCTGCATCAATAATGCGGCAGCCGTGGTCCCGTGCTTCTTCAAGCAGATTATCAAGGCGCTGTTGATGGCGTTCGTTGATCGCTGAGGTTGCGTCTTTGTCGTTAGGCCGCTGGTGTGCAATGGCTTGGGTTAACGCTTTGATCATGGCGTCTAAACGGCGGCTTTCTACCAATACATAGTCGGGTGCAATGCAGGTTTGTCCGGCGTTCATGCCTTTGCCAAACACAATGGCGGCGGCGGCGCGATCAACATCAGCATCGGCGGCTACAATCGCGGGCGATTTACCGCCAAGCTCAAGAGTCACCGGGGTTAAATTAGCGGCGGCTGAAAGTGCAACCCTGCGCCCAACCTGGGAAGAACCCGTAAACAACAGGTGATCGAACGGCAGGGCGCTGAACGCTTCAGCTACCTCTACACCGCCCTCTATGACGCTAAACTCTTCTTCTGTGAAGTATTGAGGAATCAGCTTGGCGAGCAGCGCGCTGGTATTTGGCGCATGCTCGCTGGGTTTGAGCATCACCACATTGCCCGCAGCAAAGGCGTCTATGGCGGGCATGATGGCGAGGCTCCAGGGGTAGTTCCAAGGTGCCATCACCCCGACGACGCCTAATGGTTGCGGCACAATATGCGCTTTAGCGGGCAGTAGCCGCCAGGGCATGCTTGCGCGTCGGGGGCGCATCCAACGCCAAAGCCGAAGCCGGGTATAGCCAATGGCTTGTAGCACGCCGCTAATTTCAGCTAAGCGGATTTCCGTTTCACTACGTTTTCCAAAATCTGCCTGAATAGCGCGGACAATGTCGTGCTGGTGACGCTTTGTCATGCGTGCTAAGCGGCCCAACCGTTCACGCCGGGTGCTGAGCGAAGGGTAGGGCGCCTGTTCAACAGCGTGCTGCTGAGCGTGGAACACACCGGTTAGATCGCGTTTCATGGCCTCTCCTTGATGAACGCATGATGAAATACGCCGTAGGGAAAATAAACAACCGATGGCGTCGTCACCATCGTTGAGCGTTAGGGGTAATGGTAGAGTGTTGGCTTAAACACTGTCGCTTGTTTTACTACCGGTTGTTTAGCCGATGCCCTTGAGGGACGCCATGCCATCACGCTCGCTATCACTTGCTATTCTACCTGCCATTGAGGCCGTCGCGGCAAGTCAGTGGGACGCGCTAGTGGGTAAAGATCAACCGTTTTTACGCCACGCTTTTTTGCAAGCGCTGGAGGGTAGCGGCTCAGTAAGCAGCGCCACCGGTTGGGAGCCATGCCATATAAGCGTTTGGCAAGCTGACCGGCTAGTGGGCGCGTTGCCCATGTACCGCAAACATCACTCTTACGGTGAGTATGTGTTTGACTGGGGGTGGGCTGAGGCGCTAGAGCGTGCCGGAGGGCACTACTACCCCAAAGCGCTGAGTGCGATCCCTTTTACGCCGGTGCCAGGGCCACGCAGTTTGATAGCCGCGGATGTCGACGCCGATGCGATACGCGAACAGTTGGCATCTGCTTGGCAAGGGCAGTGTGAGGAGCTGGTGCTTTCAAGCTGGCATCTGCTGTTTGCTGAAGAGCAAGAAGTGGCTGCCTGGCAGCGTCAGTTCCCTGGCTTGATTGCCAGAGAAGGGGTGCAGTTTCAATGGCGTGACCGGCAATTTGAAGACTTTGATGGTTTCCTGGCGAGCCTTACCTCTAAGCGGCGCAAAATGATCAAGCGAGAACGCCGCTTGGTGGCAGAGCAAGGGTTTACTATGCGGCGTTTAGAAGGTAACGACATTACCCAGGTTGCCATGGCACATTTTTACCGCTGCTACACCATTACCTATCACGAGCGCGGCAGGCCGCCTTATCTAAACCAGGCGTTTTTTGAGCGCTTGCGCCACACCATGCCTGAAGCACTAGTGCTAGTGCAGGCACTTTTAGACGGCCAGCCGGTGGCAGCAGCGCTCTGTTTTCGTGGTGAAACAGCACTTTATGGCCGCTATTGGGGAAGCGAGGTGGTGGCTGATTGCCTGCATTTTGAAGCCTGCTACTACCAGGGGATCGAGTACTGCTTGGCGCAAGGCTTGACGCTATTTGACCCGGGAACCCAAGGGGAGCATAAGCTGGTGCGCGGTTTTGCCCCTCAGCGGGTGCGCTCGCTGCACTATTTGGTGCACCCCGGTTTGGCTGCGGGCGTCGCTCGGTTTTGTCAACAAGAAGCCGCGCATATTAACGCCTATCGTCAGGCGGCAGCGCAGGCGCTGCCGTTTAAGTAGCGCAGGTGGGATAAACATGCCCTCAATCCGTTATTAAACGCCTGGCATGCTCGCTGGGCAGACCCCCTTAATGGCATAATGCGCGGCGTTTACGCCGTCAAAAAGGAACTCGGTGATGCATAAATGGCTAGTGGTTGCGCTACTTGCCGTGTTGGGGTTGCTCCAATACCAGCTGTGGCTAGGCAATGGGGGCTGGCAAGACCTTCAGCAAGTAGAAGAGCGTGTAGCCGTGCAAGAAGCTGCCAATGTACCGCTGCGCGATCGTAACGCACGACTAGCGGCAGAAGTCACCGATCTTAAAACCGGCCTGGATGCCATTGAGGAGCGCGCCCGCAGTGACATGGGCATGGTACGTAGCGACGAGCAGTTTTTCTGGGTGCCAGGTGTGGCCATTGAAGCCGAGTTGATAGGCCTTAACGCAGGTTTAGTGGTGCAGCCAAAACTGACGGATGAAAGGGCAGGCCAATGAGCAACTCACTGTGGCTGATTGTTCCGGCCGCGGGTCAGGGCAAGCGTATGGGCGCTGATAAGCCCAAGCAGTATCTCACCATTGCCGAGCGATCGATCCTTGCGCATACCCTTCACCGCCTAAACGCGGCTTTTCCCAAGGCGCAGCTAGTGCTCTGCCTAGACAGTGATGATCACTGGTTCGACCCCACTTGGGTGCCGTTCACCCATTGGCAGCGAGTGACCGGTGGCGCTGAACGTATGGATAGCGTATTAAACGCGTTACAAGCAATACCGGCCCACGCCAGCGACTTAGTAATAGTGCACGACGTAGCGCGGCCCTGTATCACCTCAGCTGATTTGCAGGCGCTCTACAAGGCAGCCAGTGAGCACCCCGACGGCGCGCTGCTTGCCATGCCGGTGGCGGACACCATGAAGCGTGCCAACGCGGAGCAGCTTAGCATGGCCACCGAACCGCGCGACGGGCTGTGGCATGCGCTAACACCCCAGGGCTTTCGCTATGACCTGCTACGCACTGCCCTTGAGCATGCCGTTGAAACGCGCTGTGTTGTGACTGATGAGGCTTCCGCCGTCGAGGCGCTGGGTAAGGCCCCGCGCTTAGTGAGTGGGCGGCGCGATAATTTAAAAGTTACCCACCCCGATGATCTCGCCCTTACCGCAGCGATTATGGCGTCGCAGTCGGCCTGAGTAATTGAAAGGAGCTTTTAATGCGAATTGGTCATGGATTTGATGTGCACCGTTTTGGGCCTGGTGACCACTTAATGATTGGTGGCGTAAAGCTACCTTTTGAACAGGGGTTTGTGGCCCACTCCGATGGGGATGTGTTGCTGCATACGGTCAGCGACGCGTTGCTTGGGGCCTGCGCATTAGGCGATATTGGTCGCCACTTCCCCGATACTGACCCCACGTGGGAGGGCGCCGATAGCCGGGACTTACTGCGCCGCGTGGTGTATCTGGTGCGCGAGCAGGGCTTTGGTGTAGTTAACCTGGATGCCACGCTGATGGCCCAGGCACCTAAAATGGCGCCACATATCGATGCCATGCGTAGAGTGATTGCCGAAGACCTAGGCGTGGACGTAGGGCAAGTAAACGTAAAAGCCACCACCACCGAACGGCTTGGGTTTACCGGGCGTGGCGAAGGGATTGCCGCTGAAGCCGTGGTGTTAGTCGAGCGCTTAGAGGCGTTGAATGCTTAACTTACCGCCCTGGCAGCGCTTGCTAGATGGCCATTTTGGGGCGCCTAAGCCGGGTCAGTACCGCGCCCAGCCAGAGGACTTTATTGTCGACGAGCAGCTCGACTTTACCCCTGAAGCCCATGGGGAACACCTGTGGTTACGGCTTGAAAAGCGGCACCAAACCACGTTAGATGTGGTCAAAAGCGTCAGTCGGCTATGTAACGTAACGCCAAAAGATATTGGCTACTCCGGTATGAAAGATCGTGTGGCGGTCACTCGGCAATGGGTAAGCGTTCATCTACCCGGGCGAGAGGCGCCCGCTGAGTTATCGGCATCGCTAGATGCACTGGGCATCAAAGTGCTAGAGCAAGCGCGCCACCCCCGAAAGCTTAAACGCGGCGTTCACCGCACCAACCATTTTACTTTGAGGTTGAGCGGTGAAGCGGTGCAGGCCGACGACTTTGAGCAGCGCTGGCAAGCACTGTGTACCCACGGCGTAGCCAACTACTTTGGTCCCCAGCGTTTTGGCCCCGGAGGGCGCAACTTGCAGCGCGCAGAAGCGGTTCTCGCCAAAGGTTGGCGCAAGCGTGACGACCGCCAAGGGATGATGCTATCAACCGCGCGCAGTTTTTTGTTTAACGAGTTACTAAGTGCCCGTTTAGCCGATGGCTCCTGGTGCCAGCCCTTACCAGGCGATACGCTAATGCTTGATGGCACCCAAAGCGTGTTTAGCGTTGATGAGGTGGATGATAGCTTAGTGGCTCGCGCGGGAGAGTTGGATATTCACCCGACAGGCGTACTTTGGGGCGTTGGCGAAAGAGCAAAACAGCAGATAGCGGCTTACGAGTTACGGCTGTTGGCACAACACCCAGCGCTATGTGAAGGGTTAGAAAAGAGCGGCGTTAAGCGCGCTCAGCGGGCGTTGCGGATTAGGCTGTTGGCGCCACAGCTGCGCAGAGAGCATGAGGCTGTGGAGCTCTCTTTTGCGCTGCCGCGGGGTAGCTTTGCCACAGCGGTGGTTAGTGAGTTGATTGAGCATCCCGATTTTGTTTAACCCATGACGCTAGATATAACTTAATACGCGTTATCTCAAGGAGACGCTAATGCGGCGACTGCTGCTTTCCAACGATGATGGTGTCCATGCCCCGGGGTTGCGGGCTCTGCACGATGCATTAGCGGCTCATGCTAACCTGCGCGTCGTGGCTCCCGACCGAGACCGCAGCGGCGCCAGCAACTCGCTTACGCTGTCACGACCACTCTCATTAACGGCGTTAGATAACGGTTTTTACAGCGTAGACGGCACGCCAGCGGACTGCGTTTACCTTGGCGTGAACGGCGTTTGGAACGAGAAGCCTGACCTGGTGGTATCGGGGATTAACCACGGCAGCAACCTGGGCGATGACGTGCTCTACTCCGGCACGGTAGCTGCGGCGATGGAGGGGCGCAATTTAGGCATGACGGCCATTGCCATGTCGCTATGCGGTGAGCGCCACTTCGAGACAGCGGCGAAAGTAGCGGCCAGTTTAATCGGGGCCGCTGAACAGCTATCACTGCCGCCGCGCACGCTGTTAAATGTAAACGTGCCGGATGTGCCATGGGAAGAGATCAAAGGCGTTAAAGTGACGCGCTTGGGCTACCGTGGGCCAGCAGAAAAGCCTGTGCCGCTGAAAGATCCCCGTGGGCGTACCCGCTACTGGATTGCGCCAGTAGCGGCGAATGCCGATGATGGCGAAGATACCGACTTTGCAGCGATTGAAGCGGGGTACGTTTCGATTACCCCTCTCCAAACTGATCTAACGCGCCACCCCGCGCGCCGTGATGTGCAGGATTGGTTGGATGCCTTTGCCTGAGTTATCACCCGGCGAGCTTCGCGGGCGAGGGATGACCTCCCAGCGCACTCGCGACCGCATGGTTGAACGGCTTGTTCAGCAGGGGATCCGTGATACTCGCGTCCTGGATGTTATGGCCAGCGAGCCCAGGCACCTGTTTGTCGATGAAGCGCTTGCGCACCGCGCTTATGAGGACACCGCGCTGCCCATTGGTTTTGGTCAGACCCTCTCGCAGCCGCTTACCGTTGCGCGCATGACGGAGCTAGTCCTGCGCGCGCAGCCGCGCCGTGTGCTCGAAGTGGGCACCGGCTCTGGCTACCAAGCGCTTATTTTATCACGGCTCGTCGCATCGCTTTACTCCATAGAGCGTATTTACGCCCTGCACGAGCGTGCTGCAGAGCGGCTATGGCGGCTAGACGCTGAGGCAACGCTAGCCGTATCTGATGGTGGCGATGGCTGGCCGTCGGCAGCACCGTTTGACGTTATTTTATTAACCGCCTGCGCTCAGTCGCTGCCAGAAGTGCTGCTTGAGCAGCTGAGCCGCGACGGAATGTTAATTGCCCCGTTAGAAGAACCTGATGGCAGCCAGTGGCTTACCCAAGTGAAACGCATTGGTGGCGCCTTTGAAAAGCGGCGGCTTGAACCCGTGCGCTTTGTACCCCTTTTGCAAGGAGTGGTGGATTGAAGCGGCGATTTTTAGGTCTATTTTTTAAAGGCGCTGGAATGGGCGCTGCTGACGCGGTGCCCGGTGTTTCAGGCGGCACCATTGCGTTTATTACCGGTATTTATGAAGAGCTGATCAATACGATTAAGCAGTTCGGCCCCAGTGCGCTAGTGGTTTGGCGACGCCAAGGGTTAGCGGGCTTGAGCCAGCACTTGAACCTCACGTTTTTGGTTCCGCTTCTTTTAGGGGTCGCGGTAAGCCTTTTTAGTGTTGCGCATTTGGCGCTCTGGCTCATGGAGGCCTACCCACTGCTGCTGGATGGCTTCTTTTTTGGCTTAGTAGCGGCCTCTGCACTCGTGGTCGGCAAAGCCGGGCATGGCTGGAAAATATGGTATTTATTGCCTTTAGCGGTTGGCTTGCTACTCGCGCAAGCCCTACCCGCTATGATGCCGCTGGTTCTGCTTGTCGGCAATGAAGCGCTGGTCGTCATGTTAGCGGGCGCCATCGCGATTAGCGCCATGCTGCTGCCCGGTGTTTCAGGTAGTTTTTTATTGCTCACGATGGGACTCTACGGCACCATCATGGGCGCCATACGCAGTTTTGATATGGTGATCATTGTTTTGTTTGGCGTGGGCTGCGTATTTGGTCTGGCGCTATTTTCCCGGCTGCTTTCGTGGCTGTTGAGTCGTCACCACGACTCTACGCTGCAGCTGCTGCTGGGCTTTATTATCGGCTCATTACCCATTCTCTGGCCTTGGAGAGAACTGGTACGTTACCAACTTGGCCCTGAAGGGCAAATGATCCCACTCGCTCACCGCTATCTAATGCCGAGTGATTACGCCGTGCTGACTGGGGCGTCGGCACAACTTGTGGGCGTGGTGGCACTAATGGCCGTTGGCGCCCTGTTGGTGGTATTGCTTAATCGCCGCGCAGCGGATCCCGTCGGTGAGCATGACAAGAACGATGCAGGGCATCATTTAACAGATAACGCGCGCGGCGTTGAAAAGGAGTAGGGTTTGCATGCGTAAGGTTTTCATGATGTCTGTGTTGGCGCTGGCTATTAGTGGCTGTGCAAACCAACACCAAAACACCCCCCAAGTACGTGATTTAAGCGACGCGCGCCGTGCGGTAGACAGCTCGCCGCAATATACGGTGAAAGCGGGCGACACGCTTTACGGTATCGCGTGGGAACACAACCTTGATTATCGCCAGTTAGCTGCGCTCAATAATATTGCGGCGCCCTACCAAATTCACCCAGGGCAAACCATTGCGCTGCGCGAAGGGGCGGGTGCGGCTTCCAGCCAGCCATCGGGTGATGCTGCTAGCCGTCCAGCATCAGGCGCTGTGGCAACGGGGTTGAGGCCTCAAGCCACCGCCGTTGCAAGCAATGACCAGAATATGGACTGGCTACTGCCTGATGAAAGCGCCATTGAACGCAACCAACGCATAACCGCAGAGCGCTCAGCGGTAGAAGCTGCCCAGCAAGTCGCGCAGGGTGATACTGAGCCTAGCGGCTCTGCCGTAGAAGAAACACCAAGCGTAGAAGTCACCCAACCCGTCGTTCAAGAGCAAACTTCGGTACAGGAACGGGAGCCAGAGCCTACGCCTGCTTCCGAGCCGGAGCCGGAGCCGGAGCCGGAGCCGGAGCCGGAGCAAGTGCGCGAGCCAGAACCCGCACGTGAACCAGAGCCAGCGGCGGCGCAGCCTAGCCAAACCGCTCAAACCGACCGCTCTTCGCGCACCTTCACACCGGTTGATGAGGTTAATTGGAGGTGGCCGACCGAAGGCGAGGTAACCGGCGAGTTTGGTCAGGGTGGTGCAATTACTGCCGGGATTGATATCGCCGGTCAAAAGGGGCAACCTGTTAGAGCTGCAGGCCCGGGTATTATCGTTTATGCAGGCAGCGGCGTGCGTGGTTATGGCAACTTGATTCTACTTAAGCATAACGATCAATATCTTAGCGCTTACGCTCATAACGACAGCTTAAGCGTCAAAGAGAATGATGTTGTAGAAGCTGGCGAGGTGATTGCCACGATGGGAGATAGCGATGCGGATAGCGTTAAGCTTCACTTTGAAGTGCGCCGCGATGGGCAGCCTCAAGACCCCATGAACTATTTGCCGTCTCGCTAATCACGGATTTGTCTCGTTGGCGACTAAGCAGTTCCGTTAACGTCAGAGCCGTTGTATAAACATGGATAACGTAAAACGTAGCAAACGGTAGGCGATTGCGCCTACCGGTAAAACCTGATTAGTTAAATCAGGCGTCATATAACAATAACGGTGAACGCGTACAGGGAGTACAACCACTTTCACTTTTTAAATGGCGGCAAGGTGTAACAACGGGGGGTGAGACTATGAGTATGCTGGAGAAGGATCTGCAGGAGATTGACCTAAACGCGGTGGAAGAGGCGGTGGATGATCCCGATGATGATGTCACCGCAGAGGAGGAAGCCTTCGAGAAAGCGCTAGGTCGTGAAGACCGTCAATCGACTCAAAGCTTGGATGCAACACAAATCTACCTCAATGAAATCGGCTTTTCGCCGCTGTTGACACCAGAGGAAGAGGTATATTACGGCCGCTTAGCGCGCAAGGGCGATGCGCTTGGCCGCTCTCGGATGATTGAGTCCAACCTGCGGCTGGTGGTTAAAATTGCCAGACGCTACCTTAATCGCGGCTTAACGCTGTTGGACCTGATTGAAGAGGGCAACCTGGGGCTTATTCGTGCGGTTGAAAAATTTGATCCCGAGCGAGGCTTTCGTTTTTCAACCTACGCTACTTGGTGGATCCGCCAGACTATAGAGCGCGCACTGATGAACCAAACGCGTACTATTCGTTTGCCGATTCACGTGGTGAAAGAGCTCAATATCTACCTGCGTGCGGCCCGGGAGTTGACCCAAAAGCTGGATCACGAAGCCACTGCAGAAGAGATCGCCGATCATCTTGATAAACCGGTAGAAACCGTCAAGAAAATGCTGGGTCTTAACGAGCGCGTTTCCTCGGTGGACTACCCTATGGGTGGCGAAAGCGACAAGCCCTTAATCGACACCTTGGCCGATGATGATGTGCAGGGGCCAGAAGGGTGTTTAGTTGATGGCGATGTGCGGGAGCACGTTGACCACTGGCTTGATGAGTTGAGCGAAAAGCAGCAAGAGGTTGTTGTGCGCCGTTTCGGCCTACGTGGCCACGAAGCCGCAACGCTGGAAGAGGTGGGTGCAGAGATAGGGTTAACCCGAGAGCGGGTTCGCCAGATTCAGGTGGAGGCCCTAAAAAAACTTCGCCGCACCCTAGAGAAACAGGGCTTATCCTTAGAGGCTATTTTCGAGAGCTAACCGCTAAAAGCATAGCGCCTGATAAAACTGCGCTGGTGAGACCAGCAAAAAAAAGCGCACCGAGTCGACCACTCGGTGCGCTATTTTTAGGCCCCGCTTTTATTAATGTTGATTGAATATCGCTAAGTGAGAAACGTGATGCGCCCGCTAGTGGCCCATATTGACCTAGACGCTTTGCGTCATAATTACCAGCTGGCATGCAGCTGTGCGCCTCAAAGTCGTTCGGTAGCTGTAATTAAAGCCGATGCCTATGGCCATGGTGCGCTTGAGTGCGCGCATGCCTTAGAAGCTGATGTGCCCGCGTTTGCCGTGGCCAGCATCGAAGAGGCTCTTCATCTACGTTCAGGCGGTATAACAAAGCCGATCATTCTGCTGGAGGGGATTTTCAGTGCCGACGAGCTAACGCTGGTCGACCAGCATGGGTTTTGGATCAGCGTACACAGCGAGTGGCAGGTCGCCGCGTTATTAGCATTTTCACCCCGCCAGCCTATCCCCGTGTGGCTCAAGGTCGATTCGGGGATGCATCGATTGGGCTTCTCGCCAAAAGAGGCCCCAGCGGTTTGGCAGCAGTTAGCCAACGCGCCACAGGTGACGGCACTCCATTTAATGAGCCACTTTGCGACGGCAGATGCCCATGAAGGCAGCTACTTTAACCAGCAGATGTCGATATTGACGGAGCTAGCCGAGCAACTGAAGGCACCTCTCTGTTTAGCTAACTCGCCCGCAACCCTGGCTTGGCCCGCTGCCCGCGGTGACTGGAATCGTCCGGGAGTCATGCTCTACGGTAGTGACCCGCTAGAAGTAGCGAATGACATTACCCGGCAATTACGTCCAGTGATGAGCCTGCGCTCTGAAATTATCGCCCTGCGCGAACTCGAAGCGGGTGAGTCGGTTGGTTATGGTGGCCGATGGCGCGCCGAGCGGCGTTCGAAAATTGCGGTGGTGGCCGCAGGTTATGGCGATGGTTACGACCGTCACGCGGTGGATGGCACCCCCGTGCTAGTCAACGGTCAGCGCTGCGCGATTGCCGGTAAGGTCTCGATGGATATGTTAACGGTCGATGTGACCGATATTCCAGATGCCGCTATTGGCAGCGAAGTGGTGCTGTGGGGGGCGTCAGCCGATGGCGCCGTGCTGCCGGTTGATGAAGTCGCTCGCTATTGCGATACGATTAGCTACACCCTGTTAACGGGTGTATTGCCAAGAGCCCCGCGCCGCTACCACGGTGCCGGCGTTTAAACGGTTATATGTATGTCAAAAAACTCGTACCCACGCTCATTTGCTCATCCCCGTTATTGGCCTACCTGGTTAGCCATCGGCTTGATGTACGTTGCTGCCTGGCTCCCCTGGCCATTAAAGCTAGGGGTGGGAAAAATGCTGGGCCTGCTGGCGTGGCGGTTTGTTAAACGACGCCGGCAAATTACGGCTGCCAACATTGCCCTCTGTTTTCCAGAAAAAAGTGCCGAGCAGCAGCGTAAACTGGTTAAAGAAACCTTTATTGCTAACGGGATAGGTCTAGTGGAAACCGCCACCGGCTGGTGCCGCGAGGCGGAAGGCTTCCGTCACCGCGTGGCGTATAATGGCCAGGAGCACCTTGCCCGAGCATACGCCCAGGGCAAAGGCGTGCTGGTGGTGGGTATCCACTTTTCAACACTGGATTTAGGTGGGGCGCTACATTCGCTGTTTTTCCCAGCGGATGTTGTGTACCGGCCACATAACAACCCGCTTTTCGAGCGGTTTATGACCCGCGCCCGCTCGCGTATTTTTGGTCAGGCGATTGATCGTCATGATCTGCGTGGCGTGGTGCGGCGGATTAAAGCGGGGCATATTGTTTGGTATTCACCGGATCAAGATTTTGGCCGCGATGTCAGCGTGTTTGCGCCGTTATTTGGCCAGCAGGCGGCGACCATTCGCCTAACGGGCAAAATTGCCCGTATGACAGGCGCGCCCGTGGTGCCACTGATGTTCCACCGCAACCCGGATAATCGCACCTATACCATTGAGTGCCTGCCCGCGTTTGATGATTTTCCGAGTGGGGACGAGGTGGCAGACGCAACCCGGGTAAATGAATTTATCGAGCGGGCTATTCGTAAGCATCCTGAACAGTATCTATGGCTTCACCGACGGTTTAAAACGCGCCCAGAAGGCGAGTCGAGCCTTTATTGACGTATACCCAGCGTAAAAAAGCCGTCCCACGATGAGTCGTGGGACGGCTTTTCGGTATTTAAGCGTTTGAGAGCGTGGCGTGCTGATTGAACAAAATGCTTAATCGAGATTACGCGAGTAAAAAATCTCAAGCATCTCTTTGCGCAAGCGGCTTTCGATATCCCGCGCTTCTTCAAAGGTAATGTCCCGGCGCGAGGTGCCGAACAGGTAGTTGTCCAGTTCGAAATCCTTCAGCAGCATCTTGGTGTGGAACATGTTTTCTTGATACACGTTCACGTCGATCATCTGATAAGCCTGCTTGGTATCTTCTGCCAAGTAGTCTTGGATTGAGGTAATGTCGTGATCAATAAACAGCTTCTTACCATCCACATCGCGGGTGAAACCACGTACGCGATAATCCATGGTCACGATATCGGAATCAAAGCTGTGGATCAGATAGTTCAGCGCTTTAAGAGGACTGATATGTCCACAGGTAGAGACATCGATATCCAAGCGGAAGGTGCTAATGCCGTTGTCCGGGTGAGACTCAGGGTAGCTATGCACCGTTACGTGGCTTTTATCCAGGTGGGCGACGACCGTTTCGGGTAGCGGGCCGGGGCCTGGCTCCGTGTGTTCAAGGCTTGGCTCATCCAGTTCGTGTTCAGCGATTAGGATGGTGACGCTAGCCCCGTGCGGCTCATAGTCTTGACGCGAAATATTCAGCACGTGGGCGCCGATGATATTCGTGACGTCTTTAAGGATCTGCGTCAAACGTTCGGCGTTGTAAAGCTCATCGATATAGTCGATATAAGCCGCACGCTGCTCTTCGGTTTTGGCGTAACAGATGTCGTAAATATTAAAGCTCAGCGAGCTGGTCAGGTTGTTAAACCCGTGGAGTCGGAGATTATCTGACACGTCCGAACCTCCCTATGGCAGATGAAGACACCCCGACGAGCCAGCGCCGGAACCGATAAATACTTGTCACCGCGCTTGTCAGGTGGCGCTTGCAAGCACGTGCTACGCAGTAGGGATATAAACAAGCGGGCGTATTATGCCCGCCCATGGCGTGGTATGCATCCAGACGGGCAATTTTTTTTGCCGCTAGCGTGTCTGGTAGGGGCCTTTTCAGGTGCCCGCTAAGAACGATGGTGTGGCTCACACGGGCTGGGCTAACCCCTAGGCAGCTCAAGCTTCGATGATCTCAAACGAGTGGGTAATCTCAACACCCCCTTTCACGAGCATAATCGAAGCACTGCAATATTTTTCAGCGGAAAGCTCAACGGCACGCTGTACCTGCTTCTCTTTCAAGCTGCGCCCGGTCACTAAAAAGTGAACGTGAATCTTTGTGAACACGGAGGGCACGTCGTCGGCACGCTCTGCCTCAAGCTCGGCAACACAGTCGGTGACATCCGCCCGGGCTTTGTCGAGGATATTCAGGACATCGAACGCCGTGCAGCTACCCATACCCATCAACAGCATTTCCATGGGGCGCGGGCCTGTATTTCGGCCACCGTGATTAGGTGGACCATCGATGACAACGCTGTGCCCACTACCCGATTCCGCGACAAACTGGCGGCCATCCGTCCATTTTACCCGTGCTTTCACGTTGCTCTCCTCATCTTGGCGACGAAAGGTAAGTCGCGCAGCATAACATTTCTATCGGGTAGCGCACTGCCTCATCGCTCCCTAGGCTGCATCAGGTGGTGCTCAAGGGCGGTTAATCGTTCCGGGGTGCCCACGTCCACCCAGTGGCCTGTAAAGTGCTCGCCGCTTACTCGGTTATCATTCATCGCTTGCTTGAGCAGCGGCGCCAGGGCAAACGCCCCCGGCGGCTCGCTTTCCAGTAGCGCAGGATGCAGCAGGCTAATGCCGGCGAAGGTTAAGTGCGGCGAACCGTCAGCCGTAACGCGGCCGTGATTCAGGGCAAAGTCGCCCGTTAAGTGGTGGTCAGGGTTATCAACTAACACTAAATGTGCGAGATCCCCTTTTTTAAGCGCTATTTCAGTGGGTAAATAGCTACACCAGACGTCGCCATTAATGAGCATAAAAGGCGCGTCGCCAAGTAACGGCAGCGCTTTTTGTATGCCTCCACCGGTTTCTAGCGGGGTGGTTTCACGGCTCCAGTGGATGCGCAGCTGATACGCTGAGCCGTCGCCTAATGCTGCCATGATTTGCTCAGCCCGGTAGCTAACGTTAATCACTACTTCTTCAACCCCGGCTTGCTGTAACCGCTCAAGGTGATAAATGATTAACGGTTTGCCCGCCACAGGTAGCAACGGTTTGGGGCAGTGGTCGGTTAGCGGGCGCATCCGTTTCCCTAGCCCGGCGGCGAGAATCATCGCTTTCATGTAGCGCTTTCCGCTAGACGTTGAATAATCGCTGGGCGAAGCGTTGCGCTTACCCACTGGCTAAAGTCGTCATGTTGGTTAAGTGCCGCTAAGCTATCCTCCAGGTGATTCAAAAAGTGGGGCAGACGGGCTAAATAACCCTGTTTTTGGTCACGCAGCGTCAGCCTGCAGAAAATCCCCAGTACCTTTAACGAGCGCTGAGCGGCCATGGCGTGGCATTGGGTGAGAAACATTGACTCACTGGTTTGGCGGGATAGTCGCCCGTCTTTGCGCGCATCTTCGTAGAAACGCCGTGCGAACTGGTTAAACTGTTCGTTAGAGAAGCGGCAGTAGCGTCCTCGAAGCAGGGAGATAACGTCGTAGCTGATGGGGCCGGCGACGGCGTCTTGAAAGTCGATTATATAAAGCTGCTGATTCAGCACCATAATATTCATTGCATCAAAGTCGCGGTGTACGCAAACCACGGGTTGCGCAAGGGCCTGCTCAATTAACGCTGCATGTAGCGCTTTCCAACTCTCAGGGATAGCTAGCCCAAGCCACTTGCCCAGGCACCACTCGGGAAAGAGGTCGAGTTCACGCCCGAGTAATGCCGCGTCATAGGCGGGTAGTGCCTGTGGGTTGGCACGATTTTGCAGCTGGGCAATTAGATCTAGCGCTTGGAGGTGGCTTTGCTGAGTGCTCTGCTCATCGGTGAAAAAGTCTTGCAGCGGCGTATTACCCAGGTCATCTAGCAGTAAAAAGCCGCTATCTAAATTTGCTGCGTGAATAGCAGGCACGGGCAGCCCAGCGGCATGCCAGCGTTGGCCTATTGCTACAAAAGGGGCAGAGTCTTCTTGAGCGGGTGGTGCGTCCATCACTACTTGGGTGGTGCCGTCTGGCAGGGTTAGCCGAAAATAGCGCCGGAAACTGGCGTCGCCCCCTGCGGGTGTCATGGTAATAGCGGCCACATCTAGGCCGTTTTGGTTAGCTGCCCATCGGGTGAGGGCGTCGATCCTGGAAGAGGACATGCAAGCTCCTTGCTGGTCGGGCATCATGCTGCCTGTATAATACCGATTCTGGATGCCAAGGATAACGAACATGGGCAAGCGATTTTCGCGCACCGCTCCGGTCGCGCACACGCTGTTGGGCAGTTTGCTCGCGGGCGCCTCCTTTTCAGCGGTGGCCCAAGGCCAACCGCTGCCTGCTGAGGTGCTTGATTGGCAGCCCTATGGGCAGGATGAGGCGTCTCTACAAGTGTGTCGTGGGCGTTATGTAATGCCCGGCTACCGCTTGCCAGCGGAACAGAACCCCGAAACACTGTCGGTTGAAACCCAAGAGGTGGATTATGCTGCAGACGGCGAAGCGCTTCTGCGGGGCGATGTGGTATTGCGGCGGGGCAATACGGAGCTGACCGCGGAACAGGTTTATTTACCTGCTGACCGCCAGCAGGTCGAGGTTCAGGGCAACTTAGCCCTGCGCGACGGCCAAGCACTGTTGCGCGGCGACCAAGCTACACTAATGCTTAATGAAGATCGCGCTTCGTTAAGCAACAGTCACTATGTTCTTTATGAGCAGCACTTGCGCGGTCAAGCCAGCCAGCTTGAGCAAACCGGTGAAGAGCAGTATCGCTTGCGCAATGCTACCTTCACCGCCTGCGACCCGGGTGCCAATAGCTGGCAGTTAGTGGGAAGTGATATCAAGCTGGATCAGGCCGAGGGCTTCGGCACCGCACGCCATGCCCGTTTAGAAATAAAAGACGTGCCGGTATTCTATTGGCCTTGGCTGCGCTTCCCCATTGATGACCGGCGCCATACGGGGTTGCTTTCACCTTCCGTGGGCTTCTCTAGTGACGGCTTTGACTATACCCAGCCGTTTTACTGGAACATTGCACCCAACCACGATGCCACCATCACCCCGCGCTGGATGTCGGATCAAGGCTTACTGCTCAACGGTGAATATCGTTATTTGTTTGCCGAAAGCCAGGGTATTGTCGAAGGCGGCTTTTTAAATAACGATGGGGGAAGCAGTACCGGTAGCAACCGCTTTGAGGGCGAAGATCGCTGGTATATTGACGCCTACCATACCGGCCTGATTAATGAGCGCAGCGACTACAATTTACGTTATGGCGCCGCCAGCGATGGCCGCTACTTTGACGACTTTGGCGGCGAGTTTGGCAATAGTGAGCGGGTGAGTATGGAGCGGCTGGCCCAGGTCGATTACCGCGGCGAGCGCTGGCAGCTGGATGCCCGTGCCCAGGGGTTCCAGCGTTTAGAGGATCCGTTGAGCGATACCGATAAACCTTTTTATCGGCTGCCTAGCTTAACGGCCAATGCCGAGTGGCAGTTTGGCAGCGGCTTCTATAGCCAGTGGCGCTCTAACGCCACCTATTTCTGGCGGGATGTCGATGAGCGGCAAGTGCCTGAGCGTGAAGCGGCCACCGGCACGCGTCTGCATTTGTCGCCTGCATTTGGCTGGCGGGCAGAGCAGGCCTGGGGGTATATCGAACCGCGCACCGAGCTATGGCAAACCGCTTACGAGCTTGACTATGGTCAGCGTGTTACTGACCGCGAGACCTCGCCAAGCCGTAGTATTGCGATTACCTCCATCGATAGCGGGTTAGTCTTCGACCGCGAGCTTGAATTGGGCGGGCGCGACTATCGCCAAACGCTGGAGCCGCGCCTGAACTACGCCTACGTGCCGCGCACAAACCAAACCCAACTGCCCGATTTTGATAGCCGAGAGCGGGTATTTTCTTGGGAGCAACTCTGGTCGCCACATCGCTTTTCGGGAACCGACCGGGTCGGGGATCTTAACCGTGTCTCTGTTGGCGTGCAGTCACGTTTGCTTGAAGACAGTACAGGGCGTGATCGGCTGACCTTTGGCATCGGTCAGAGCCTCTATTTTTCTGAACGTCGCATTGATAGCGAGGGTGACCCCGATACGCTGCCAGCGCGGCCCGAGGAAGACCCAGGCGTCAATCCCCAGCGTCGTTACCAGGCCACCCGAGACCGCTCACCGCTGGTTACCCGGCTGGACTGGCAGATTAATGACCGCTGGAGCACCGGCTACGAATGGCTCTACGATGACCACCGCGAGCAGACCGAACGCTCTAGTGTGGACCTACGCTATCGCCATCCGCAGGGGCATATAGTGAACCTTGGCTACCGTTGGGAGATCGAAGGGTTCGATCCTGGCGTTGTTCCCGGGGATGATGGCTTTCGAAACTTTAACCGCGAAGAGTGGGATCTCTCGTTTGCCTGGAAAGCCAGCCCTCGGATTGATTTGATAGGCCGCTACCTTCACGATCAGACTAATGATCGCTCACTGGAGCAGTTAGCGGGGCTGCAGTGGAATGACTGCTGCTATGGTGTGCAGCTAGTGTGGCGTGAGTGGGTGGACGATAACGACACCGCCCGAGTGAGTGATGATTTCAATGACCGCGGACTGTTTTTACGCTTTGTGTTCCGTGGCTTGGGTGGCGTTGGGCAGGATGCCGACAGCTACTTTGAACGGGCGATCCCTGGCTATCGCCCAACACCCCTTTAACGACCTCCTTAATTGGCGAGTGAAAGAGACTTTTTATGACGATCAGAAACACCCTGCTAACCCGTGTGGTAACAAAACGGGCAAAACTGCTCTCTGCGGGTAGCATGATGGCACTCTGCCTCGGGGCCAGCGCAGCGCTTGTGCCACTCACCCTGCATGCGCAGAATTTTGAGTCCACGCAGCGGCAAATGTTGGATAACGTTGTTGCCGTGGTGAACGATGGCGTCATTATGCGCAGCGAACTTAACGACCGCATCAACCAGGTTGAGCAGCAGGCCGAGGCCCAAGGCGGTAGTTTGCCGCCACGCTCTCAGCTGGCGCAGCAGGTGCTTGAACGTATGGTGATGGATGAAATTCAGCTTCAGATGGCGCGCCAGGCTAATTTGAGCGTTGATGATACTGAGCTAAATCGACAGCTGCGCACGATTGCAGAGTCCAACGACATGACGCTGGACGAGTTTGCCGACGCCGTGGAAGCCGATGGTATGAGCCTCGCCGATGTGCGTGAGGAGGTTCGTCGTGAAATGCTCATGCGCCAAATTCAGCAGCGCCGTATTAGCCAGCGTGTTTCTGTAAGTGACCGCGAGGTTGAGCGTTTTATAAGCCAGCAGCAGGACACGCAGCAGGGGCAATCCTTTATCGAAGAGACACGAGCTCGCCATGTGCTAGTTGAACTGACGCCCAACCGTGATGAAAATCAAGCACGCGCCAGGGCAGAGCAAGCGCGCCAGCGTCTGCAGCAAGGTGAAGACTTTGCCGCGGTCGCCCGAGAGTTTAGCGACGACCGTGGCAGTGCTATGAACGGCGGGGAGCTGGGCTGGGTGCGCCCAGGCCAAACGGTACCTGCCTTTGAAGAAGCAATGGGCTCGCTTGGCGCTAATCAAACCTCTCAACCGGTGCGCTCACAGTTTGGCTACCACGTTATTGAGGTGCTGGAGCGTCGTCGCCAAGATGTTACCGAAGAGAGTCGCCGCGAGCAGGTTCGCCAAGCGATTTTTCAGCGGCGGGCAAATGAAGAGCTGCAAGCCTGGCAGCGTGAGATTCGTGAGCAGGCCTTTGTGGATATCCGTCTTTAATGCTTAGTCAAACAGGCCCAGGCCAACCAAGCTTGCCCCTTCTCATTACCACCGGGGAGCCAGCAGGGATTGGCCCGGAGCTAACGCTTATGCTGGCGGCCCAAGGGCGGTTGCCGGAAGGTACACTTGCCGTGGGCGATCCCGACATGCTGCGCCAACGGGCAGCTATGCTAGCACTCGAGGTTGAAGTTATTGAGGCCGTGCCAGAGCAGGGCGTTGCCTCATCAGCGGGACGCTTGGCGGTGATGCCGGTTTGGTTGGAAGCGCCTGCTAGCCCGGGTGCGCTCAACCCTGCCAATGCACGCTACGTGCTTAATACCCTCCAGGCCGCGGTCGATGCTTGCCAGCAAGGCCGAGCGGCTGCGATGGTTACCGCGCCGCTGCATAAAGGGGTGATTATTGAAGGGGGCTTTGAAAACTTCACTGGCCACACCGAGTGGTTGCGGGATGCCTGCGGCGTGAATGAAGTGGTGATGCTGCTGGCGACCGATGCCGCCCTGCATACCAAGGCCGAGAGTTGGCAAGGCAGTGGCGACCTGCGGGTAGCGCTGGTTACTACGCACTTGCCGTTGCGTGACGTGGCGGATGCGATTACCTATGAACGGGTGTTACGTATCAGCCGCCTGCTGGCGAAAGACCTTAAGGGTCAGTTTGGGATCGCGACCCCGCGTATTGCGGTATGTGGTTTAAACCCCCATGCCGGGGAGGATGGCCACCTAGGCCGCGAAGAACTTGAAATCATCACGCCCGCGCTTGATGCGCTGCGCGCAGAAGGCTTGGACATACAAGGCCCTCTTCCCGCTGATACGCTCTTTACGCCCCGGCATTTAGCAGGCGTAGACGCGGTATTGGCAATGTATCATGACCAGGGGCTTGCAGTGCTAAAATACGCAGGCTTTGGGCAGGCTGCCAATATTACCCTTGGGCTGCCGTTGGTACGCACATCGGTTGACCATGGCACGGCGCTTGATCTTGCCGGACGTGGCGTTGCCGACCCCAGTAGCCTTGCGGTTGCGCTAACGCTGGCGCGACGTCTTGCTGACCAGCGCCAGTTGGCGACTTAATAACGTTAGCCATGCCGCTTGCGTGTTCACTAAGCCCATACGCCCAGCCCTATTACAGCAGCTTCACGAACTATACTTCCAAGGATCACTGTTAGATGTCTCACGTGCCCCAGCAGCACCGCGCTCGTAAACGCTTTGGCCAGAACTTTCTTCGCGATCTTGGCATTATCTCGCGTATCATCCGCTCGATTGGGCCTCGTGAAGGCGATCGTCTTGTTGAAATTGGCCCTGGCCAAGGGGCGCTTACCGCACCGCTGCTGGAGGCGACCGGCAAGCTGGAGGTCGTTGAGTTAGACCGCGATTTGATCCCTGGCCTGCGAGTGCAGTTCTTCAACTACCCAGATTTTGTCATCCACGAAGGCGACGCGCTGAAGTTTGATTTTGCCGCGCTTAAAGGGGATGGTCCTGCACTGCGGGTAGTGGGCAACCTACCCTATAACATCTCGACCCCCTTGATTGTGCATCTGTTAACCATGGGCACTGCCATTGCCGATATGCATTTTATGCTGCAAAAAGAGGTGGTTGAGCGCTTGGCGGCTGAGCCGGGTAGCACTGACTGGGGGCGCCTATCAGTGATGGCTCAATATTACTGTCACGTGGATCAGCTGTTTATCGTGCCTCCGGAAGCCTTCGTACCCCGCCCGAAAGTAGACTCAGCCATTGTTAGGCTAACGCCTCACGATCGTTTGCCCCATACCGCCGATGACCCGGCGCTGCTGTTCGAGCTGGTCAAGCTCGCTTTTGGTCAGCGGCGTAAAACGCTGCGCAATAACTTGAAAGGCCGAGTGAGCGCTGCGACCTTAGAGGTGTTGGGGATCGATCCTGCCCGTCGCCCGCAGACGTTGAGCGTGGCGGAGTATGTCGCCATCGCTAACCAAGTGGCTGCTGATGAAGCCAGCGGTCAAGAGGAGGGAGAGATGTGAGCGGCCTAGACATTGAGGTCAGCGTAACCCCTGAATACTGTTCTGGCGAATCAAGCGATGCCGAATCGCGCTATGTGTTCAGCTACACCGTGACGGTGCATAACCAAAGCCCCCACAGTGTTCAGCTAATGGCGCGCTATTGGAAAATTACCCAAGGCAATGGCGATAGCCAGGAAGTGCGCGGTAAGGGCGTGGTAGGGCAGCAGCCGCTGATTGGCCCAGGTCAGCGCTTTCGCTATACCAGTCGGGTGATCTTGCAGTCTCCTGTCGGAGTGATGGAAGGTGCCTACACGCTGCTTGATACCTACACACAGCGTGCTTTTGATGTGTCTATTGCGCCTTTTCGGCTAGCGGTACCGCGTCAGCTGCATTGATTATCTGCTAAGGGACGTCGCCTGTGAGTACTTATGTGATTGGCGATCTACACGGCTGCCATGCCGAGTTCGTCAGCCTGCTTGAGCAACTAAACTTTAATCCAGTCAAGGATGCGCTCTGGCTGGTAGGTGATTTAATCAACCGAGGTCCTGGCTCACTTGCTTGTCTCCGCGAGGCAAAAGCGCTGGGCAGTAGGTGCGTACTGGGTAACCACGATTTCCATCTGTTGGTGGTGGCCCGCGGGGGCGGCACGCTAAAAAAACACGACACCCTAAGCGATATTCTCACCGCGCCAGACCGCGAAGCGCTACTGGATTGGCTGCAAAGCCAGCCTCTGGCTATCCAGAACGGCAATACGCTGATGACACATGCCGGCGTTTTACCCACCTGGAGTGCCCAGCAAACGCTTTCGCTCAGCCAAGAGGTGCAAGCAGCGCTGACGGGCGAGCGCTCTGGGGATTTCTTAACCCAGCTGTTTGGCAATCAGCCAGACCGTTTCGATAACGCACTAGAAGGTGTTGACCGCCTACGCTGCATCGTCAATGTGTTAACGCGCATGCGCTTTATTGATGATCAGGGGCGGCTGGACTTTGCTGCAAAAGAGGGGCTGGATAGCGCTCCAGAAGGGTTTTATCCCTGGTTTCAGTACCCAAGAGGCGACGCGCTTCAACTGCTGTTTGGGCATTGGGCGGCGTTAGAAGGCCGAACGCCGGGTTCAAAGGTTAACGCTAGCGCCATCGATACGGGCTGTGTCTGGGGCGGTTCACTCACCGCGCTTAACCTAGACACCGGTGAGCGTACCAGCGTGCCAAGCCTGCAACGGAGGGGCCGTTAACGTGTTTAAGCAAGACCCTAAAGTAAAAGGGCTTGAGGTGCATCGGGTAGGGGGCGCCGTGCGGGATGAACTTCTGGGTTGGCCGGTTTACGATAACGATTGGGTGGTGGTCGGTGCGACGCCAGACATGATGCGTAAGCGAGGGTTCAAGCCTGTCGGTCGTGATTTTCCCGTATTCCTGCACCCAGAGACATCTGAGGAGTATGCATTAGCCCGCACCGAGCGCAAGTCAGGGCATGGCTACGGTGGTTTTGAGGTGCACGCGAGTCCAGATGTCACCCTAGAAGAGGACCTACTGCGGCGGGATTTAACGATCAATGCCATTGCCCAGCGTGCCGACGGAGAACTCACTGACCCATTTCATGGCCAGCAAGATATTGAAAATCGTTTGCTACGCCATGTTTCCCCTGCGTTTAGCGAAGACCCGTTGCGGGTGCTGCGTACCGCTCGCTTTCTGGCGCGCTATGCCAACCTGGGGTTCACCATCGCCGCTGAAACACTCGATTTAATGCAGCAGGTGAGCCATAGCGGTGAACTTGAACACCTAGCAGCAGAGCGGGTATGGGTCGAAACCGAAAAAGCACTGGCTGAACCAAGCCCTGATATCTATTTCACAACGCTACAACGCTGTGGCGCACTGTCCGTTTGGTGGCCAGAATTAAACGACCACCTGTCGGCAGGTTTAACGCGACTGATGCACGCGCCAGAGCAGACACACGTGCCATTAGCCCATTGGCGCTATGCGCTGCTTGTCTCGGTGCTGGTTGACCCACAACGCGATGCACTTGCTCAGCGCCTACGCTTGCCTAACGCCGTGGCCCAGCTTGCTCGCCATGTGGCGCTTAGCTTTAACCTGATGGCGGCACCGCTAACTGACGAGGGCGTGCTGCATTGGTTGGAACGTTTAGATGGGTGGCGAAAGCCCGAGCAGGTTAAGGCGCAGCTACAGCTTATCTGCCGGATTAATAGCGAGCTTGAAGCGCCGTTGCGTAACGCTTGGCAGGGAGCTAAGGCGGTTGATCCTCAAGCGCTGGTGAGCGAAGGCTTGCGTGGCGGTGCGCTGGGTGAGGCGCTGCGGGCACGGCGCCAACAGGCGGTCGCCAAGGCCCTTGCTTAGGCTATTATCTTGCTTGAGCTGCTCGGAGTTGAGGATCTGCCTGGGAAACCCAGCGGCCACGCCACTGAAAATCCACTGCCCATAAGCGCTGGTTGCCCAGCTTGAAGCGCTGCCACAGGGTGGCGTAAGGGGTTAAGCAGGCAGGGTGGCGCTGGGCGGGTAGAAGCTCGGCCAGCGGTTGTAGCACAAAAGCGTTGTGGGTGATTTCCGCGCGGGGCAGGGGAATGCCGTCCACAATGCCGTTGGCGTCACCCACTGTCAGCAGGTCTATATCCAGGGCTCTGGGGCTGCATTTTGTCATTTCTGGCGTGCGCCCGTGAGCGATTTCAAGCTGTTTGGCCCAGGCCTGTAGCTCACCCGCTGGCCAGTTGCTATGGAAGGCAACCACGGCGTTGTAAAAATTGCGGCTATCTTTAAAACCTACCGGTTCGCTTTCAAATATACGGGATATTTGCAGGTCGCCAAAGGTATCCTCAAGCGCATCCAGGCACAGTCGAATATGTTTGTCGGGGTGAATATTGCTGCCTAAACTGACGGTCACCAAGCTCATGAATGCGTAGCCTCGATGGCCTCCGGTAATTTGCCGCGGGTAATTTCAAGTCCTACGCTGGAAGCTTGGGGGACGGCTCCTGGTTTGCGTAGGGTGAGCCGTAACCAGCTAATCGAAAATTCGCTGCGTAAACACGCCGCGAGACGCTCAGCAAACGTTTCCACCAGGGCGAACTGGTGCTCATTGGCGAATTGCTGGATTCGTTGACAAATAGCGGCATAATCGAGCGTTAAACGTAAATCGTCTGTGGCCGCTGCAGGTCGAATATCCGTTGCTAGCGATAAATCCAAGCTCAGCGATTGCGTTATCGTGCGCTCCCAGTCGTACACACCGATGACGGTGTCTACGGTGAGTCCTTCGATCAAAATATGATCCACGGGCATTCCCCTAGCGGCAACAAGCGAGCGATTGTACTTGAGGTCGGCGCTAAACGACAGTAAGGCGATGGACAAGGTGAACAGAGCTAATGCGACTCACGGATGTCATCAGAACTAACGTTGTCAATCTAAAGGCCACCATAACGAATGCGAGCCGGCCATGATCTTGATAGTACTGGGCTATCTAAGCGGCAGCTGGTTGGCAGCGCTTAGCGTTTGTCGCCTCGCACAGGTGGCAGACCCAAGGTTTCATGGCTCATGTAACCCTGGTTTTTCAAACGTGCTACGCCTTTATGGGCCCCGCCTAGCGGCGGCAACGCTGCTGCTGGACGCACTGAAAGCGGTGCCCGCAGTATTGGCTGCCAAGCTTCTTGCGCTGCCTATTTGGCTGCAAGGGGCGGTGGGGTTAGCGGTGCTTTTAGGCCATAGCTACCCGCTATGGCATAAGTTTCGTGGTGGTAAAGCGGTAGCGAGTGCTTTCGGTGTATTGCTGGTGCTAGTGCCCAGTGTGGCGTTATTAAGTGCGGTGTGTTGGGCGCTATTAGCATGGCGGCTACGCACCGCCGCGGCGGCATCGGTAGTTAGCGCACTGGTCGCTCCTATAGCCTGTTACTGGTTAGCCCCAGAATATGTGAGCGTAGTGGGCGGGTTCAGCCTGTTGGTGTTGGCCCGCCACTGGTTAAATATTCGCCGTTTGCGCCAGGGTGAAGAGCCTAACCTGCGCGGTTAGGGGAAGGGGGAAGTAATGCATCTAGCGGCCAGCGGGGGGTTGCTTGCATTACCCCGTTTGTGTCTTGTTCGCCTGCGGCTAAGCGCTGAGCGCCTACATAGGCAATCATAGCGCCATTATCGGTACAGAAGCGCCCTCGTGGGTAGTAAGCGCAGGCGTTGCGTTTCTCAGTTTCCAGTGCCAATCGTTCGCGCAGCCGTGTATTGGCGCTTACGCCTCCCGCCATGACGATGCGCTTTAAGCCTGTTTGATCTAGCGCACGGCGGCATTTAATCACCAAGGTATCTACCACGGCTTCTTCGAACGCCCGCGCCACATCAGCCCGTGCTTGGCTATCTAACTCGCCGGCTGCTTCTAATTGACGAATGGCGGTGAGGGTGTGGGTTTTTAAGCCAGAAAAGCTGAAGTCCAAGCCGGGACGGTCGGTCATCGGGCGGGGGAAGCGAAACCGCTTGGGGTCGCCCTGCTCAGCCAGCTTGGCAATTAGTGGGCCGCCGGGGTAAGCAAGACCCAGCATTTTGGCGGCTTTATCAAACGCTTCACCTGCGGCATCGTCCACGGACTCGCCCAGTAGTTGATAGCGGCCTAAGCCCTGTACTTCAACAAGTTGCGTATGCCCGCCCGAAACGAGCAGTGCCACGAATGGAAAATCGGGCGCGTCATCCTCAAGCATGGGTGCCAGCAGATGGCCTTCCATGTGATGAACCCCCAGTACGGGGATGTCTAGCGCTCGTGCCATGCCGTGGGCGGTGCTGGCGCCAACCATCAGGGCGCCTACCAAGCCCGGGCCTGCGGTATAGGCAATGCCATCGAGGTCTTGTCGCGTGAGCTTAGCGTCGTGGAGTACCTGCTCAATGAGTGGCAGAAGCTTGCGTGTATGGTCGCGGGAGGCAAGCTCGGGGACGACGCCACCGTACTCCGCATGCATCGCAATTTGGCTGTAAAGCACGTCGGCCAACAAACCGCTGCCGCCCGTTTGCGCGGCGTCATAGATCGCGACGCCTGTTTCGTCGCAAGACGTTTCAATGCCCAGTACGCGCATAACAATGGAACCCGTTGAGATAGTCAGAAATAAGATGGTTGGAAAAGGCGTAAGTAATCGCTAAACGGCTTAGTCTAGCATTTGCAAAGATCGTCAACCACGACTAGACTACTGTGCGCTATAAAACTGGGTCGCATACCGCATTTTGCAGTATGCGTACTATCCGAAATCAAGACTCCTTAAGGTAGGTGAGTGCTTAATGCCTTCTGTAAAAGTACGTGATAACGAGCCGTTTGACGTCGCCCTGCGTCGCTTCAAGCGTTCTTGCGAAAAAGCCGGTGTTCTCTCTGAAGTACGCCGTCGCGAGCACTACGAGAAGCCGACTGCTGAGCGTAAGCGCAAAGCGGCAGCTGCCGTAAAACGTCACGCTAAGAAGATCCAGCGTGAGCAAAAGCGTTTCGAACGGCTCTATTGATCCGTACCTGGGGATAGCCAGCGTTGTTAGCGGGTTATCTCAAGAGGGATGCCAAGCGGCCGCCACTAGGTGGCCGTTTGTTTTTCATTGCTGGTAGTGATCTTTACTCTGTATTGCGTTGTTTAAGGTGATCAGGCGCGCTGCCTGATGACGTTAAACCCGCCCGCAAGCGCTTCGCGCGAGGATGCCCGCAGTTCATGGCTGGCCAGATTCCACAGCGTTTCATTGACGACTTGCTTGGCCGCGTAGATGTGGTTGAGGTGGTTGGTGAGCGCGTGCAGCTTAAGAAAGCTGGCCGAAACTACGCTGGTCTATGCCCCTTTCACCAGGAAAAAACACCGTCATTTACCGTAAGTGCCGACAAGCAGTTTTATCACTGCTTTGGCTGTGGCGCCCACGGTAATGCGCTACGCTTTTTAATGGAGTACGACAAGCTGCCGTTTCCAGAGGCGGTCGAGCAGTTGGCTGGCAGGTTGGGTATCGAAGTGCCTCGGGAAGGCGCTGACGACCCCCGCGCCCAGCAGCGTGAAAAAAAGCGTAAAGAGGGGGTTAACCTGCTGGAAGTAGCCGCTAGCTTTTACCGCGAGCGGTTAAAAATGCAGGAAGGGCAGAGCGCCCAGCGCTATTTACAGGGTCGCGGTTTATCGCCGGAGGTAGTCAGCACTTATGGCATTGGCTATGCGCCTGGGGGCTGGGAGGCGTTAAAGCAACACTTGAGCGCTAAAGGTATTGGTGAGTCGGTGCAGGTGGAGTATGGCCTGCTGATTCATCGTGAGGATACCGGGCGCACCTATGACCGCTTTCGTGACCGGGTGATGTTTCCGATCCGCGACCTGCGTGGTCGAACGATCGCCTTTGGTGGTCGGGTAATGGGCGATGAGCAGCCGAAGTACCTAAACTCGCCAGAAACCCCTGTCTTTCATAAGGGGCGAGAGCTTTACGGCTTGTATGAAGCGCGTCAATCCTCCAGCAAGCTTGAGCAGTTGGTGATTGTCGAGGGCTACATGGACGTCGTGGCTTTGGCTCAATACGGTATAAACAATGCTGTGGCCACGCTGGGAACAGCTACTACGGAAGATCACCTTAGCCGCCTGTTTCGCGTGGTTAGTCGGGTGGTGTTCTGCTTCGACGGGGATCGCGCTGGGCGCCAAGCCGCTAGCCGCGCCCTTGAAACAGCGTTGCCGCTAATGATTGACGGCCGCGAAGCACGGTTTCTGTTTTTACCGGAAGGCGATGATCCAGATACGCTGGTTCGTCGTGAGGGGAGTGAGGCATTTCAAAATCGCGTCACCTGTGCGATGCCCCTCTCGGAGTTTCTGTTTGAGCAAGCCGCCCAAGGGCGTGATCTCAATACGGTGGAAGGGCGTGAGCGGTTTGCCAGCCAGGTGCTTGAGGCGTTGAGCAAAGTGCCCGAGGGCATGCTCAAGTCGCTGCTGTTTGAGGCGCTGGCAAAGCGCAGTGGTTTGGCCCAGGCGCAGCTTCATGTGCTGCTTGAAAAGCGAGTGAGTGCAGCGGCTGCGCGAAAAGCGCCAGCAGATTGGGAGCCGGTAGAGGCAGTCGCAGAAGTGCCGATGCCGGAGGTGCCAGTTTCTACCGGCCGCGCAGCGTCTGGTCGTCCCACGGTCAGTGCACGTAGCCAGCATTCAGCACAGGTGCTTTCCACGGTGGCGCGTATTGTCCAGCTGTTGCTGCATGAGCCAACGCTGGTGTCAGCCCTGCCGGATACACTGGATTGGCTGCCTGAGAGTGACGAAACGCCGCTGTGTCGTGAACTGATCGCGCTACTGCGTGCCGGGCGTTACCGCAGCCCTCAAGTGGTGTTGGCACATTTTCAGGGAAGTCATGAGGGGCAAATGCTAGCAACGCTAGCGAAACGTGAGCTGCTTATACCGAAAGCGACGCGGGAAGCGGAACTTGAAGGGCTGGTTGAGCATCTGTTGGATAGACAGCGCAAGCGTTCACCTCAGGATGAGTATGACGCGTTGCTTAATCTAGAGCGCTCAGGGCAAAAGCTCGATAAGGCTCAGCGGCAGCGTTTAGCCAGTTTGGTAATGGAGCTTGCCCAGCGTCATTAAGCGGTGTTTAAGGCAGTGGGGTTGAATTTCTCTGCTTTGGCACCACATAAAGGTCAGTCGCCAAACACTGGCCTAACCGAATAACCTAACACACCTGAAAGACCGCGCAAATACGTTCCGCTGGAAAAAAACCAGCTATTTACGCTATACTGTTCGGCTTGTTGAGTTTAATCGATTCAGCGCTCCCAGGTGTTTCATTCTTCTTCGTCGAGATAGGGTTTCTATGGCTGGAAATGCGCAGCAGCAGTCGCGTCTGAAGGAGTTGATCGCGCGCGGCAAGGAACAGGGCTACCTGACCTATGCCGAGGTCAACGACCATCTACCCGAGGATATCGCCGACCCGGATCAAGTGGAAGACATCATTGGCATGATCAACGACATGGGTATTAGTGTCGCTGAAGAAGCGCCAGATGAAGACACTTTGATGATGTCGGATCACTCCACGGACGAGTCCGCTGCGGAAGAGGCCGTTGCGGCACTCGCCGCCGTGGAAAGCGACGTCGGTCGCACCACCGATCCCGTGCGTATGTACATGCGCGAGATGGGTACGGTTGAGCTTTTAACCCGTGAAGGCGAGATTGAAATCGCCAAACGGATTGAAGAGGGTACCCGTGAGGTAATGTCGTCTCTGGCCTATTTGCCGGGTGCCGTCGCGTCTATTCTTGACGCTTACGATGCCACCCAGGATGAAGAAGCGCCGGGGCGTTTGTCGGACCTGTTTTCTGGCTTCATCGATCCCGATGAAGGTATTCCTGGGGTAGCAGAAGCAGAAGTGCCTGAGCCAGAGCCTGAGCCCGAAATTGACGACGACGTTGATAATGACGGCGACGACGAGGACGAAGACTCCACCGCTAGCGAAGGCGGCCCGGATCCTGAAGAGGCGCGTGCGCGCTTTGAGCAGATTCGTGAGCAGAACGCTTTGGTTGAGGCCGCATTTGCTAAGTACGGCCGAGGCAGCGCCGAGTTGAAGGCGGAGCAGACTCGTCTGGCGGTTCTTTTCTCGCCCATCAAGTTAGTGCCGAAACATTTCGAGCGCTTAGTGGGTCAGGTGCGAATCAGTGTCGAGCAGGTGCGTGCCCAAGAAAAAGCGGTCATGCAGCTGTGTGTTAAGAAAGCGAAGGTGCCGCGTAAGACATTTATCAAGTCTTTCCCCGGTAGTGAATCTGACCCGAAGTGGTTAGACGCTTTCCAGGAAGCGCAGCCCAAGTATGCCGACCGCCTAGAGCCGCTGCGTGCTGATATCGCCCGCTCTCAGCGTAAAATCGCCTTTGAGGAAGACATGGTGCAACTCACCGTGGCTGACCTTAAAGAGGTTAACCGTAAGCTGTCCATTGGTGAGGCTAAAGCACGCCGCGCCAAGAAAGAGATGGTTGAGGCGAACCTGCGCTTGGTTATCTCGATTGCTAAGAAGTACACCAACCGTGGCCTGCAGTTCTTGGATCTTATCCAGGAAGGTAACATCGGTTTGATGAAGGCGGTGGACAAGTTTGAATACCGTCGCGGTTACAAGTTCTCGACCTATGCCACGTGGTGGATTCGCCAGGCGATCACCCGCTCTATTGCGGATCAGGCGCGCACCATCCGTATTCCGGTGCACATGATTGAGACGATCAACAAACTCAATCGCGTATCGCGCCAAATGCTGCAGGAAATGGGCCGCGAGCCGACCCCGGAAGAGCTGGGCGAACGCCTGGAGATGCCGGAAGACAAAGTGCGTAAAGTGCTCAAAATCGCCAAAGAGCCGATCTCCATGGAGACGCCCATTGGTGATGACGACGACTCGCACCTGGGCGACTTTATTGAAGATGGCACTATGCTGTTGCCAATCGATATGGCCACCGGTGAAGGCTTGATCGAAGCCACGCGTAACGTGCTTGGCGGTTTGACCGCCCGGGAAGCGAAGGTGCTGCGCATGCGTTTTGGTATCGATATGAATACCGACCATACGCTGGAAGAGGTGGGTAAACAGTTTGACGTTACCCGCGAGCGGATCCGCCAGATTGAAGCGAAGGCGCTGCGTAAGTTGCGTCATCCTAGCCGCTCTGAGCCGTTGCGTTCGTTCCTCGACGAGTAGGCATAAGCAGTAAGCTGAATCGTAAGTGGTAAGTGGTGAATAGAAAGTAGTCGCCGCTAAGATCCAAAAGCCCGCCGTTCAAAGAACGGCGGGCTTTTTTGCGTTGTACCCTGCAGGCACTTACTGCGTGTAGAGAGCCTACAACGTGTAGTAAGTGGCAGAGCCAGGGCCAACCGGCAGGCCGAAGACAAATACCCAGATAAAGAACAGTATCGTCCAGCCAACCAGCATAAACAGCGTATAAGGCAGCATAATAGCGACCAGTGTACCTATGCCCATATCCTTTCTGTAGCGTGTCGCCACGGCAAGAATCAGCCCAAAATAGCTCATCATTGGTGTGATCAGGTTAGTCACCGAATCGCCAATACGGTAAGCCGCTTGGATAACCTCTGGTGCGTACCCCATCAGCATTAGCATGGGTACAAAGATCGGTGCCGTTACTGCCCACTGGGCTGACGCGCTGCCAAGCGACAAGTTAACGAAGGCGCACATGATAATAAACAGCGCAAACAGGCCAGGGCCGCTTAATCCTAGTGACTGCAGCAAGTCTGCCCCGGCAACAGCGGTTACCGTGCCGAAATTACTCCAGTTAAACAGCGCCACAAACTGAGCCGCAAAGAACACCAGTACGATATAGAGGCCTAGGCTGCTCATGCTCTTTGCCATGGCGTCGACCACGTCGCGGTCATTTTGCATGGTGTTTGCTAAGCGGCCATAGGTGAAACCTAATACTGTAAAGGAGACTGCAACGATGACGACGATGCCGCGTAAGAACGGTGAGCCGCTAATTAAGCCGGTTTCAGGGTTACGCAAAATACCGTTCTCAGGTACCACCATAATTGCGACGAGAGCAATGAGCGCCAAGGTAGCTAGGCCAGTGCCTTTCAGCGCGCGCTTTTCGGTGCTGGTTAGGCCTTCCATACGCTGCTGGTCGATATCGCTATCGGCGTAAGTAGCATCAAATTTACCCAGTTTAGGCTCCACAACCCGCTCGGTGACTAAGCCGCCTATCAAGGTAACGAAGAAGGTGCTAGCAAACATAAAGAACCAGTTGGCCTCAGCGCCGACTACATAGGCGGGGTCGAGAAGGCGCGCGGCCTCCTGGGTGATGCCCGAAAGCAGCGGGTCAACAGTACCAATCAGCAGGTTAGCGCTGTAGCCACCGGACACGCCGCAGAAGGCGGCGGCAAGGCCTGCTAAGGGGTGACGCCCTAGCGAGTGAAAGATCATCGCGGCCAAGGGGATAAGTACTACATAGCCAAGCTCAGCCGCCATGTTAGACATAATGCCCGCAAATACCACGGCGTAAGTCACAATGCGCGGCGAGCGATTAAGCACCAGAGCGCGCATGCTGGCCGACAGGAGACCTGAATGTTCCGCTACGCCAACACCTAACATGGCCACTAGCACGGTGCCTAATGGTGCAAAGCTGGTGAAGTTGGTAACCATTTCGGTCACTAAGCGGCGCAGGCCCTCCGCATTTAGCAGTGAGTTAACCGCTATCCACTCTCCCTCATTAGCTGGCCGTGGGTCGGCCACAGAAACCCCTAGCGCGCTAGCAATGCCGCTGGCGACGACGACTAATACACAGAGAATGGCAAACAGGGTGACGGGGTGGGGCAGTAGATTGCCAAGCCACTCAACGCTATCGAGAAAGCGCGTAAACGCTCCTCTTTTTAGGTTTTCTTCACGATTTTGTGGAGTTGTCATATGATTTATGTCGTCAGTGTGGGTTTTTTTAGCAAAAGAGCCCAGAAGGCCTAGCGCGCGACACTACGTTGAAGCAGTGAATCGCGCAAATGGCTTTACGCATAGCGACATATAAAAAATGAAATACCGCCTTCACAAAGCAGGTGAGAAGAGCGAAGGCGGCGGTTAGTGCGGTTGGCGACAGGGCTAGCGAGTGGTGCGGCGTGCTTTATGAATACGTAGGGCGAGGAGGAGTAACTCAAGCGTGGCGAATAGTATTAGGCTATACCCGAGTAGCTCAACGACTTCTTCAGCGGCGCTTTTAAATGTCCCTACGTAGCTCTCTTCAAGTACCGCGCGCCAAAAATCTTGCCGACCATAAAGGCGTGAAAATATGTAGGTAGTCAGTAAGCCTGCGGTGAACAAGCCGAAGGCGAAGGTGTTGCTATAGTAAGTAAACTCTTCTAAAAAGCGACGCCAGTGGATAATGACCCAGGTAATGGAAGGAACAACAATGAGCGCAACCAGTACCTTCCAGGTGTGACGAGCAACATAGTTATCTAGAAAATAATCCTGTTCACGTACTAATGAGGCCGCAACAAAGGCCAGTAATAGCAGTGTAACGGTAGGCCAGACCTTGAGAACATGGCGAACATAAATCAGCATTGCGCAACACGTTGCCAATACCAAGGATTGGGTAATCTCCGTAAACCCTAGCTCTGAAAAGCGCACAGAAGGAAGATAAAGTGCTTCAAGATAAGCTCCCTGGGCAATGGCGCCAATAAATAAGACGTATAGCACTGCGCGCACTAGGATAGTTTGGAAGCCTATCGGCCAGGCAGGGGGAGAAGGCATACCAACATCCTTTATGTGTAGGCGGCATCGTTAATCGGGCATAAATACATGCATGTGTGAATGTTCATTATATCGTCACACTTATATGTTCGCACGTCGATATTGTGGTTATTAATTCGACGTTTGGGCACTAAGCCTACAAAGTGTTAGCTAGGCAGGGAATAACAATATTGTGAGGTTTCATAGGCATGGCTATTAGTGTGTTTGATCTATTCAGAATTGGTGTCGGGCCTTCCAGCTCCCATACGGTGGGGCCGATGCGCGCCGCCGGTGCGTTTGCGCGCTCGTTAGGGGAACAGTCACTCAACCGTCTTGTGGTAAGGCTGCATGGTTCACTAGCGTCGACGGGCGTGGGGCACGGCACTGACCGAGCAGTCGTTATGGGGCTACTGGGCGAAGCGCCTGAGACGATAGACCCCGATACTATCGAGCCAAGGTTGAACGCGCTTGACCAAGGCGAACTGTTACGTCTGCCTGGTGGACAAGCACTGGGGTTTGACCGCCAGCGTGATATTGAGTGGGAAGAGACCTGCTTAGCATTTCACCCTAATGCCATGGTGCTGACGGCTTATCAGGATGAAAACATCATTGCTACCAATACCTACTACTCCCTTGGGGGAGGCTTCTTTATTGATCAGGCAAGCGCCGATAAAGGCGGGTTTGAAGAAGACACAACAAGATTGCCTTACCCGTTTGAGACCGGCAACGAACTGCTTGAACTGTGCGAAACACATCAACTTCGAATCAGCGAGCTGATGCTGGAAAACGAGAAAGTCTGGCGCAGTGAAGAGGAGATTCGCCAAACACTACTGACGATTTGGCAGGCCATGAGCGACAGTATTGATAACGGCCTAAAGGCATCAGGATGCCTGCCGGGTGGGCTTAACGTCAGGCGACGCGCTCAGTCGCTGCACCAGCAGCTACTCTCGCCACCCGCTCACCAGCGGCTAATCGTATCTAGCTTTACCGTTATGGATTGGGTCAATCTCTTTGCCCTTGCCGTCAACGAAGAGAATGCCGCCGGGCGGCGTATGGTTACCGCCCCCACTAACGGCGCGGCGGGCATTGTGCCTGCGGTGTTGGCTTATTACCGTAAATTTGAACCAGACGCCTGCGACGGGGACGTTGTGGACTTTTTACTGGCCGCCGGGGCGATCGGTATTTTATGTAAGAAAAACGCCTCAATTTCTGGCGCTGAAGTTGGCTGCCAAGGGGAAGTAGGCTCCGCCTGTGCTATGGCGGCGGCAGGGTTGGCAGAGGTGTTGGGAGGCTCTGCGAAGCAGGTGGAAAATGCAGCAGAAATTGGCCTTGAACATAACCTCGGTCTTACCTGTGACCCGGTCGCGGGGCTGGTGCAGGTGCCCTGTATTGAACGTAATGCGATTGCCTCAGTAAAAGCAATTAACGCAGCGCGGATGGCGATGCATGGCGACGGCGACCATTTTGTCTCGCTGGATAAAGTCATACGCACCATGCGTGATACTGGCCGCGACATGCAGGATAAGTATAAAGAGACCTCCAAGGGCGGCTTAGCCGTCAATGCCATTGAGTGTTAAATCAGCGGGTTAATGGGCAGTGTGGTATTGATATTTTCCACCAAATAATCAACAAGCTGGCGGATTTTGGGCGATAGGTGGCGGTGGCGAGGGTACACCGCCCACACTGCCGTATCGTTGTGCTGGAAAGGCTCTAAAACGGACATTAGCTCGCCGCTAGCCAAGTGGGGCATGACGTAGTAATCGGGCAGTTGGGCAAGCCCTAGCCCCTTTAGCGCAGCATCAAGTAGCGCTGGCCCTGAATTGCCGCTCCAGCAGCCTTCCACCCGCACCTCGCGACGCTGTCCATTAACCTCGAATAGCCAGTTGGGCCGCGAGCCAATCAAGCAGCGGTGCTGGCTAAGCTCTGAAAGCGTGTGCGGCCGTGGCGCCTGGCGAAAATAGGCACGTGACCCCACGATATACTCCCGCCGCTCGCATAGCCTGCGCGCAATTAAGCTTGAGTCTTTGAGTACGCCCATGCGAATGGCGATATCGTAGCCCTCTTCAATCAGCTCCACAGGGCGATTGGTGAAGTGCATGTGTACATCTAGCTGAGGGTGCAGGCTTTGGAAATCATTGACCAGTGGCGCAATGTAGCGCTCGCCAAACGTGGTGGCGGAGGTCAGTTTCAATAGCCCTCGGGGTCTTGCCTGTAACTCATTAATAGCTTGTTCGGCATCCCGCAGGCCATCAAATAAGTGGCGGCAGTGCTCTACGTAGAGTGCGCCAGCATCGGTTAAGCGAATTTGCCGCGTGGTGCGATATAAAAGCTGCACACCCAGCTGGTTTTCAAGTTGGCTGACTAAGCGGCTGATATGCGAGGTGGATACCTTTAAGTGGCGGGCGGCGGCTGAAAATGTGCCGAGCCTCACCACTTCTACAAACGCTTCAATGCGGTCCCAGCGCTGCATAGGCGCTCCTGATAAAGAGTGATTGTTGCTCAGTGGCAATAATCTTATGAGTGTATCCCGCCTTATCCAAGCCGACTAGCTGACCTACACTGCAATCACTGACGTTTTAACCAAACCGAACATTCGCCTTTTGTGAAGACTGTTTAGGAGATCACACGATGAAATCACGTGCCGCCGTTGCATTAGAAGCGGGTAAACCGCTGGAGCTGGTCGAAATTGACGTGGAAGGTCCGAAAGCGGGTGAAGTGCTTGTCAGAATGGCGGCTACCAGTGTTTGCCATACAGACGCCTATACGCTTTCAGGCGCTGACCCTGAAGGTAACTTCCCGGCAGTGCTGGGCCATGAGGGCGCGGGTGTTGTGCAAGAAGTGGGTGAAGGTGTCACCAGCGTTAAGCCAGGTGATCATGTCATCCCGCTCTACACCGCTGAGTGTGGCAAGTGTAAATTCTGTTTGTCAGGCAAAACCAACCTGTGTGGCAGCGTACGCGCGACTCAGGGCAAGGGCGTAATGCCCGACGGTACGTCGCGTTTTTCGCTGGACGGTAAAATGCTCCACCACTACATGGGAACGTCCACCTTCAGTGAGTACACCGTGCTGCCGGAGGTTTCCCTTGCGGTCGTATCGAAAGAAGCACCGATGGATAAGATTTGCCTGCTAGGCTGCGGTGTGACTACCGGCATCGGCGCGGTGCTTAACACTGCCAAGGTTGAGCCAGGCTCCACCATTGCTGTGTTTGGCTTGGGTGCCATTGGTCTAGCGGTCATTCAAGGCGCAGTGATGGCTAAGGCATCGAAGATTATTGCTATCGATGTTAACCCTGATAAATTCGAGCTGGCCAAGCAGTTTGGGGCTACCGATTTTGTTAACCCGAAGGATTTCAGCGACCCGATTCAGCAGGTAATTGTTGATATGACCGACGGTGGCGTTGACTACTCCTTTGAGTGCATTGGCAACGTCAACGTGATGCGTTCAGCCCTTGAGTGCTGCCATAAAGGCTGGGGTGAGTCGATTGTTATTGGCGTAGCAGGTGCAGGTGAAGAGATATCCACCCGCCCGTTTCAGCTGGTCACCGGGCGTGTGTGGAAAGGATCCGCCTTTGGCGGGGTAAAAGGCCGCAGCGAGCTACCTGGCTACGTTGATCGCTATATGAGTGGCGAACTCAATATCGACGATTTTATTACCCACGATATGCCGTTTGAGAAGATTAACGAAGCGTTTGATCTACTGCACCAAGGCAAGAGCATTCGTACCGTCCTGCATTACTGAGTATTATCGGTACTGAGTATCAGTGGTAATCGGCTAAAAGAGCGCGGCAGGGAAGCCCAGCCGCGCTTTCATCTTCTCAAGGAGGCTGCCCATGAGCATGAGCGAAACGTTAGAACTGGTGTCGGCCAACCGCAGCTTTGGTGGTTGGCATAAGCGTTACCGTCACTACTCCCGGGCGCTGGACTGCGACATGGTGTTTGCGGTGTACCTGCCGCCCCAGGCAGAAAACGAGCGGGTACCGCTGTTATGGTGGTTGTCGGGTCTGACCTGCAATGACGAAAACTTTATGCAAAAGGCAGGCGCCCACCGCATTGCCGCAGAGTTGGGTGTGGCGATTGTTTGCCCCGATACCAGCCCGCGGGGCACCGACTTGCCCGGGGAGCATGAGAGCTATGACCTGGGCTCTGGCGCTGGTTTTTATGTTAACGCTACCCAGGCACCGTGGAAATCTAACTACCGCATGTATGACTATGTGGTGGAGGAGCTGCCTTCGGTAGTGCGCCAGCACTTCCCGGTTAATGGGCGCGAATCCATCAGCGGTCACTCCATGGGAGGGCACGGGGCGTTGATTCTCGCGCTGCGCCACCCGGGCAGGTTCCGCTCGGTGTCTGCGTTTGCCCCCGTCGTTAACCCCATGAACTGCCCCTGGGGGCAAAATGCGTTTACCAGTTATCTGGGCGATGATTCGTCTCGCTGGCGCCAGTATGACGCCTGCGAGCTGGTGGCAAACGGTGCTTCCCGACAACGGCTGTTTATCGACCAGGGTGAAGCCGACCAATTCTTAGAAGAGCAGTTGATGCCCGAGCGTTTAGAGGCCGTTTGTGAAGAGCATGATCACCCGCTTACGCTGCGTCGCCAGCCTGGTTACGATCACAGCTACTTCTTTATCGCCTCGTTCATTGAGGATCATATGCGTTATCATGCCGAACATCTCATGAAGCGCTAAGGATACCGAAATGCTCAATCGCGCGCTGCGCCGTTTTCTTCGCCATTTATGGCGTCTTGTTTGGCGTGGCGCGCTTGCGTTTGTGGTGCTTTCCATTGCTCTCGTTCTACTGTTTCGCTTTGTGCCGCCCCCGGGCTCTATGGTGATGGTGGAGCGTAAAGTACAAAGTTGGATAACCAGCGAACCGATCACAATAAACCGCCAATGGCGCAGTTGGGATAACCTGTCCAACAATGCCAAGCTTGCCGTGATTGCGGCTGAGGATCAGCGTTTTCCCGTTCATCGGGGGTTCGATATTGTTGAACTGCGCCGCGCTTGGCAGGCGAGTCGTGATGGCGCGCGGCTGCGCGGCGCTAGTACGTTAAGCCAGCAAACCGCTAAAAATGTGTTTTTGTGGAGCGGCCGCAGCTGGGTACGAAAAGGGCTGGAGGTGTGGTTCACACTGCTGATTGAAACACTGTGGAGTAAGCAGCGCATACTCGAGGTGTATCTTAACGTCGCCGAATGGGACACCGGGGTGTTTGGGCTGGAAGCAGCGGCTGACCACTACTTTGGCGCCTCAGGTAGCGCTTTAACCGAGCGACAGGCAAGCCTTTTAGCTGCGATTCTTCCCAGTCCGCGCACTCGCAGCGCATCGCGGCCCGATGCGCAGGTAGAGCGCCGCAGCCAGTGGATACGCCAGCAAATGCGCAATCTGGGTGGTACAAGCTATCTGGAGCGGCTTTAATCGTACTTTTCGTCGCCCACTCTAGGTAACTGCTCAATCTGAGGGCGAGCAAAATAATAGCCTTGCTGCACCGGTATCCCTAATGCCAACAAACAGCGCGACTCTTCACGGGTCTCGATGCCTTCGGCCACTAGGTGGACGTCCAGCGTATCCGCCAGAGAAACCAAACTTTTCAAAATAGCCTGACGCCGCTGGCTAGAGTCGCAGCCCATGACCAGTTCGCGGTCGATTTTAAGCGTATCAGGGCGAAGATCCGTGAGTAGGTCAAGGTTGGCGTAGCCGTTGCCAAAGTCATCCAGCGACGTGGTGAACCCCATGCGGCGGTAGCTCTCGATGATCGAGCGCATATGCGCACGGTCAACCACTCGCTCTGTTTCAGTAATCTCAAAGTTAAGCCGTTCGATGGGCCAACCTACCCGCTCTGACGTCTCAAGCGTTGCCTGGATACAGGCCTCCGGCTCATAAACAGCATTGGGTAGAAAGTTAATCGATAGCCGCTCCTGCATACCAAGTTCACTGGCAAGCTCTATAGCTTTAACACGGCATGCTTGGTCGAAGCGATACATCAATTCATCGGTAACTTGTTCAAGAATCGAAAAGGCCGACTCGCCGCTGATGCCACGCACTAGCGCTTCGTAATAAATGATGCGGCGTTTTTCCACATCCACAATGGGCTGAAATGCCATGGTGAAGGCAAAAGGAACGTCGGTGTCGCAGCGGTTGCAGACACCATTCACTCTGGCGCAGTGAGGTTGTACTGTCATCGTTATCCAAACCCTGGAATTTTTTTAACTATTTTCATTGGTTATTTTGTGCCTGGCCGCACTGCCAAAATCACCCCTGCAATGGCGACAAGCATCCCTATTAATCCAAGCAGTGGCAGGCGTTCGTCAAATAGCCACCACGCTTGTAACGCTGTAACTGGCGGTACCAGATAAAAAAGACTCGCTACCCGCGAGGCTTCCCCTTTTTTTATCAAGGCCATCAATAACAGGATAGCGGCAATTGAGAGGATCAGCACCAGCCAGCCAAGCGTAAGAATAAACGTTGGGCTCCAGTGTACTTCTCGGGTTTCAAACACCAGTGCCCCGATGCCCAACAGAACGCCAGCAGCCATGTACTGAACCACCGCCCCAGACAGTAGCGGCATACTGGTGCAGTAGCGTTTTTGATAAAGAGTGCCAAGTGATATGCCCAGCAATGCTGCGATAACGCTTAAAAGCGCGCCAAGGCCAAACCCCTCGAATAACGAACTGCCAAGCTCCAGTTTACTGCCCAGTACCAAGCTAATCCCTAATAACCCTAACAAAAGCCCCACCCATTGCCGGGTGCTTAAACGTTCACCAAGCAGCGGCCCTGCACAGGCGGCGGTGAGTAGAGGCTGTAAGCCGACCAAAAGCGCTGCGAGTCCGGCGGGCATACCCAGGTAAATACCGTAAAACACACCGCCTAAATAGGTAGCGTGCACCAGTAAACCAGAAACCCCTATATGTACCCATAACCTGGGTGAAGAAGGCCAAGAAATACGCATTAAGCTAATAAGAGGGATGAGCAGAAACAGGGTCAGGACGAAACGAATAAACAGGAAAGTGAAAGGTTCGGCATAGGGCAGGCCAAATTTGGCGCCAATAAAGCCTGTGCTCCATAGCAAAACGAAGACAACTGGCATAGCGGCTAGCCCCAGGGTAGGCAGATGCAGACTGTTTAATTTTTTTAAAGAATCGAACATAAGACCTCGGTGTGCTCCCAATTACGGGTGGTTTTATTACTTTAAAATTCTTTTTGTTACTTAAAATTACATAAAAAGTTGAACCTGCGCACAAGCAGCGCGTCACACTGGGCACATTCATAATGCGCCAATGAGGTTTCTTAACTATGCAACGTATAACTGCTCTGTTTTCTGCTGCTCTTCTCGCGACTGGTCTTCTGGCAGGTACTGCTCACGCCCAGCAAACCCAAGATCCAGCGCAAGATCCGATGGCTACCCAGCAAGCCCCAGCTCAGGACTTTTCTGATCAGCAGCTACAGCAGTTCGCCGATGCTTCTCAAGAAATCGCCGTGATCTCGCAAGAGTACACACAGCGTCTGCAGGAAGCAGAAGGTGAAGCTCAACAACAGGAAGTTCGTGCCGAAGCCAATGATCGTATGATCGAGATTGTTGAAGACAGCGGCTTGGATGTGGATACCTTCAACGCCATTGGTCAGTCTATCCAACAAGATCCAGAAATGATGCAGCGCGTTCAAGAAATGGCCGGTCAGTCTTAATCGCAGCGATTACTTCAAACTGTTTTCGTACCAACGTAACGATCGATATTGAGAGATAGTGACAGATTTTACTTAACCAGCGAAGTATCTGTTTTTTACATTCTCAGTGTCACCCTAAGCCCGGCGCATCAGCGCCGGGCTTTTTTTGTACCTTAGGGTTTACGCTGGCACCTAGCCCCGCCAGACTTAAAGCATACATAGGTGCTGTATACGGCCAAGGTTAATGTTTAATGGTGCCCAAATAGGGGTAGGAGGCTGCATGGAGGTTGAACTGTTAGAAATACGTCAGCATATGGGGCAGTTCCCGCCCTTTGACGGCCTATCCGATAAGCTGCTTGATAGTATTGCCGCAGAAGTGGAGGTTCGTTACTTCAAAACCGGCAGCGAGATTCTGAAGCTTGATCAATCGCTGACTGAGCTTTGCTATATTCGCAGCGGTGCGGTGGAGGTGTACCGTCGCCAGGGAGAGCTATATAACCGCTTAGGTGAAGGGGATATTTTTGGCCACTTCAGTTTACTGCGAAACCATAAAGTTCGCTTGCCCGCCACGGCCATTGAAGACACCCTCATTTATTTTATTTCCGGCGCCGTTTTTAAACGCCTCTGCGAGGAGGATGATAATTTTGCCGACTTTGTTGAGCTTGAGCGCCCACGTCTAGAGACAGCGGCAGAACAGCAAAAAAAATCTAACGACATGATGGTTTCGCGTATCCGAAAATTGGTAAGCCGGTATCCCGTCATGGTGCCGTCAACGACAAGTGTGCAGGAAGCTGCCAAACAAATAGGCGCTGCTCAAGCGTCTGCTGTTCTGGTCATTGATGAAGGCAGCGGTCATCCCCGCTATAGCTTTCAAGATAGCGAAGGCAAAACCTGGCAGATGTGCGGCATCCTCACGGATAGTGACTTTCGCACTCGCGTTGTTGCGGAAGGTCTGTCACCGCAAACGCCGATTGGTGATGTGGTTTCTGAGCGTCTTATTACAATTCAGTCGGATGCATCGATCTATGAAGCGATGCTGACTATGCTACGCAGTAACGTGCACCATTTGCCGGTACTTTATCGTCAACGCCCCGTGGGCGTGGTGCATCTCTCCGATATTATTCGCTATGAAACCCACAGTGGGCTTTATCTGGTCAGTAACATTTTTAACCAGTCCAGCGCCCAAGGATTAGCCAAGCTTTTACCGGATGTACGTGCTGCTTTTGTGCGTATGGTGCAAGAGGGTGCTAACTCACAAATGGTAGGCAGCGCTCTCTCAACCATCGGGCGCAGTTTTACGCGACGGCTTTTGGAGCTAGCGGAAGAGGCATTAGGGCCGCCACCTGTTCCTTACTGTTATATGGTTAATGGCTCTATGGCACGAAACGAACAAAGTATCGTGACCGATCAAGATAACGCGCTAATTTTATCCGATGACTTTAACCCAACAGAACATGACGCATACTTTCATGCATTGGCAGCGTTTGTGAGCGATGGCTTGGATGCCTGTGGTTATACCTACTGTAAAGGCGACGTGATGGCGACTAACCGCCAATGGCGTCAGCCACTGAGCGTATGGAAAAGCTACTTTAAAGAGTGGATGGCGAACCCCACTCCCGAAAAATTACTGCACAGCTCGATTTTCTTTGATTTAGATAGTATCTACGGAGAGGATCACTTCGTAGAGGCGCTACAGGACTTAATCGCTGAGACGGCCCCCCAATCGCCGCTTTTTTTAGCGGCAATGGCCCGTAATGCCCTCAATCGCACGCCGCCGCTAGGCTTTTTCCGTACCTTCGTGATGGAAAAAGATGGCAAACACAATAACTCGATTAATTTGAAGCGACGTGGCACCGCGCCTATGGTCGATCTTGTTCGGGTGCATGCGCTAGCCTGTGGTTCTAAAGCGCAAAATTCGTTTAAGCGTTTGGAGGATATTAGCCATACCCAGCTATTAGCCACCGGGGTCAGTGATAAGCTCAGCTATGCCCTTGAGTTTTTGTGTATGTCACGGATTCGTCATCAGGTGATTGATCTTCAGGAAGATCGCGCCCCAGACAATAATATCGAGCCTGAAAATGTCGAGGACAGCGAACGCCACACACTTAAAGATGCTTTTCAGGTACTGAGTAATGCACAAAAGTTTTTGAAGTTTCGATATCCAGTACCTGCACAGCGGCAGGGCCGATAATATGTATGAAATTCGACCACGCCAAAAAGTCGTTCAAGCCGATTGGATTAGCTACATGGCTGAGCGCGCCTTGCGATCGCAAGATAGTGCGCTAAAGCGGTTCTTTGAAACGTCACTCCCCGATCCGGGTACGCCTATTGCAGAGGTACCGATGGTGGCGTTGGATATGGAAACGACAGGGCTAGACGAGCGGCGCCATGGCATCATTAGCATAGGGGCTGTGCCATTTACGCTAAACCGCATTAAGTTAACGGAGCGCCGTTACTGGGTGGTTAAGCCGCCCCGCCCTCTGGATGAGGCGTCTATCGCTTATCACCATATCACGCACTCAGAAATTGCTAATGCACCTGATTTAGACGTGGTGCTGAATGAAGTGTTAGAAACGCTGGCAGGGCGGCTAGTGGTCGTCCACTTTCGTAATATAGAGCGGCCATTTTTAGATGCAGCGGTAAAAGATAGGCGCGGTGAAGGCGTGATGTTTCCGATGATTGATACCATGTCGCTTGAGGCACGTCTGCACCGTCAAACGCTATGGGCTCGTTTTCGCCGCTGGATAGGCCAGCCGCCTGTTTCTATTCGCTTGAACGCTAGCCGCGCACGCTATGGGCTGCCTGCTTATCAAGGCCATCATGCTTTGTTGGATGCGTTAGCGACAGCAGAGCTATTTCAGGCACAGATCGCTCATCGCTATGACCCAGATACGCCGTTGAATACGCTGTGGTGCTAATGCTTATCTTAGTAACGCAAAACGGGCAGCCCTTGGGCTGCCCGCTTATTTTACTGTGCTAATAATCGGCTGTTAGGCAGCTTTAGGTTCAGTCATTAAGCCTTTGATAATGGCATAGCACGCCACCAGCAAAATAATCGTGAACGGAAAGCCTGTCGAGACCGCCATTGTTTGAAGTGCAGTTAAGCCACCGCCAAGCAGTAGCGCTATGGCGATAGCGCCTTCAATGATCGCCCAAAATACCCGCTGCGGTTTGGGTGCATCTACTTTACCGCCGGCGGTAATGGAGTCGATAACCAGCGAGCCAGAATCCGACGAAGTGACAAAGAAAATCACCACTAACAGGATCGCGACAAACGAGGTGATCTGCGATAGCGGCAGCTGCTCGAGCATAATAAACAGCTGTAAATCGACGCCTGCATCACGCACGGCTTCAATGCCCTGGCTCACGTATTGGTCAATCGCAGTGCCACCAAAGGTGGTCATCCACAATACCGATACCAACGAAGGCACCAGTAACACCGAAATTAAGAACTCGCGCACGGTGCGGCCACGGGAAACACGGGCAATAAACATACCGACGTACGGGGACCAGGAAATCCACCACGCCCAATAGAATGCAGTCCAGCCTTGGCTAAAGTTCGCGTCTTCGCGGCCAAATGGGTTGGAAAGTGCGGGCAGGTGTACAGCATAGTTGATCAGGTTTTCAAAGAAGCCGGTCGCAATTAGCAGTGTTGGACCAACGGCAATCACAAAAAACAGCAGCAGTGCCGCCATCGCAATGTTGATTTTCGAGAGCAACTGCACGCCCTTGTCGACACCCGCCATAATGGAGCCGATAGCAATAATCGTGATGCCGATGATTAATAGGATCATCGTGATGTCGGTTTCAGGTGCGCCAAACAAGTAGCTTAAGCCCGCGGCTGCCTGGGTAGCCCCTAGCCCCAACGAGGTTGCCAAACCAAACAGCGTGGCGAACACTGCCAGGATATCAATGAGGTGACCCGGCCAGCCCCATACGCGCTCACCCAGTATTGGGTAAAAGACTGAGCGCATTGAGAGAGGAAGGCCCTTATTAAACGAGAATAGCGCCAGGGAAAGGGCGACGACTGCGTAAATGGCCCAAGGGTGTAAACCCCAATGGAATATCGTAGCGGCCATGCCCAGCGCGGCAGCACCTGCAGTATCGCCTTCAGCACCTGCAAGCGGTGCCCAGCTACCACCATCCAGCGAAGAACTGAAGTGGGCTAATGGCTCGTTAACGCCGAAGAACATCAGGCCAATGCCCATGCCCGCAGCGAACAGCATTGAAAACCAACCCGTATAGGTGAAATCAGGTTTGGCATCCGCGCCACCAATCCGGATTTTGCCCAGTGGTGAAACGATCAAGCCAAGGCAGAGAATCACGAATACATTAGCGGCCAGAATAAAGAACCAGGCCAGGTTGCCCGTCAAAAAGCCAAATACAGCATCGTAGATCGGTGCAATCGTACCTTGTAAAGCGAGCGTTAATATTACAAACAGCAGCACCAAAATGGACGAAATGGTGAATACCTTGCCATGCAGGTCAAGGTTAACGCCCATGGTGCTGGTGGTTATATTGTCTTGACCAATAACATAATCGGTATCGATCAAATTCGCCGCGCCCTCAGGGGCAGGAATGCCCTCCGAGGCTGGCTCTTCAAGTGGTTGATTTTGCGGCTTTTTATCCACAAATTTGCTCCCATCATTATTAACGTGCGTGTCGTTAAACGCGTGTCATCAAAGCTCAATGCTCAAAAAAACCAGTTCGCGCTTATTGGTGCACTCGAATCAGGAAAACAGACGCATCAGTGTGAGTAGCTACTTTCCCGCCATGGGAGGGCATAATAATGTCCAAATGGCGAGGAAGATGCGTTGCCATCATCACCAGATCGGCGCCTATCTCTTTCACAGCGTCGACGAGCTGTTTATCCACATTAGCAACAGGGTCTGTCGAACTGTAAACCTTGGTGCTTACCGGCTGACCGTGCACTTGGTGTCGCTTTTGGGCAAAAGCCTCAAGTTTTTGCTCGTACTCTTGAGGCGTGCGGGCAATGCTTGTGGGCGTATTCGCTGTGACGCTGACATAGGTGATATGCGCATCATACTGTTTAGCAAGGTCTGCCACTACGCTTAAGGCAGGCTCCAGTAGCTCTAAGTGAGCAAGGTCGACTGGTACCATAATGTTCTTAAACACAGCATGCTCCTCATATGGCTCCGTTTAGCATGGGTTTACCGCACTAATTAAAGCTATATCGTTGGTTGAAAACAGTTGCTTGCAGCATATGCAACAAATGAGCTGAAGCAAAGTGCAGCTTCAGCTCATTTATCATTCTACTAATAAACTTGATTTAGCCAAGACGATATTAGTTGTTCAACCACTGTGCGACAACATCTTGGTTATCCTCCACCCACTGCTGGGCGCTTTCATAGGGGTCGGCACCATCTTCTTGGTTCATAAGCATGACCTCGCCCATCTGCTCGGGCGTCCATGCAAAAGCATCTAAGATGGCATAGGCCTCAGGCATATCGTCTTTCAGCCCCTGGCGCACTACGGTATGAATTTGCTCAGCACCGCCATAAACGCCTTCTGGATCTTCAAGGTATTTAAGGTCAAAGCGCGCAAACATCCAGTGTGGCGTCCAGCCGGTGACCACAATGTCTTCTTCATTGTTGATAGCGCTGGAAAGCGCTGCTGTCATTGTGGCGCCGCTGCCACTGCGCAGGTTCAGCCCGAGGTCATAGGTATCCACGACCTCTTCGGTGAGCGACATCAAGCCTGCACCGGGGTCAATACCGATGATCTCGCCGTTAAAGCTGTCGGCGTTATCGTTCAAATCAGCAATTGAGTCTACATCTGTGTAGGCAGGCACTACTAAGCCAAGCTTAGTGCCGTCGAGATTCATGCCCAGATCTTCGACATTGCCACCCAGGCGTTCCATATAGTCTGCGTGGGTTGTGGGGAGCCAAGCAGCCACAATGGCGTCAGCATCGCCTGAAGAGAGCGCTTGGAACATGGCCGCTGCGGAAAGCGAGGTTAATTCAACGTCAAAGCCAGCCTGTTCAAGCGCTGCTGCAATAACGTTTGTAGAAGCGACCTCGGAAGACCACTCGACATAGGCAAGGTTAATCGTGCCGTTTGCTTGGGCGATACTGCCAGCAGCGAGCCCTGTGCCGGCGACAAGGGCCAGTGAAGCTAGGCGGACACGCTGATTGAGTGTGCGAGTTTTCATATTCTTACTCCTTCTTGTTAAACGGAGGGGTAACGTTGCCCAATGGTTTTGTAACCGCTTGGCTCTTGTAGCCCCATGGTTCTTGCATCTTTTACATAACGCGCCATTGCTAGCCTTTTAACGACGGGTTTTGCGCAGTGATTGGGTTAGGCGGTCCAGCAACATGGCGAGTATCACTACCGCAATGCCAGCCTCAAAACCATCACCTGGGCGCAAGCGCTGGATGGCGCGCCATACCTCGCTGCCTAAGCCATCGGCACCGATCATCGCGGCGATAACCACCATAGAAAGAGCCAGCATAATGGTTTGGTTAATACCGGCCATCACCGTCGGTAAAGAGAGCGGTAGCTGAACTTTGAAAAGCTTCTGGCCCCGTGTGGCGCCGTAAGCATCGGCGGCTTCAATAAGTTCTACCGGTACTTGGCGGATGCCCAGGGTGGTAAAGCGAATAGCGGGCGGCATAGAAAAGATAACCGTAGCAAAAATCGCCGACACCGAGCCAATACCGAAAAAGGGAATCGCTGGAATTAAGTACACAAACGCAGGCATGGTCTGCATGAAATCAAGCATCGGCATGATAAGCCGATATAGGCGCTCGGATAGAGCTGCCGCGATACCTACCGGAAGGGCGATGAGTACGGCAACGAACGTGGCGATCACCACGAGGGTGAGCGTTTCAATCATGGGGTCCCATAGCCCCAGATTCCAAATAAGGGCCAGGCCCGCAACAGCGCCAATGGCTAGGCGGAGGCTAGCAACTTTCCAGCACAGTAGCGCAATCATTGCCATTAATGCCCACTCGGGCAGCCACATGAGCCCATCGTTGAGGCTATTAATACCGGTTTGGGTAAATCGGGCAATGCCGCGTGTAACGAGCGAGTACTCACTGGTTAGCCAGTTGAGGCCGTTCTCAATCCAAGCGCCTAAGGGAATGCGTGGAATATCCATTACTGCTCTCCTGCTCGTGCGAGTTCATCCAAAACTGCTCCTTTCACCACCACGCCAAGCAGTCGCTGCTGCTCATCAACGACGGCAATAGGAAAACTTTTGTCGTTGAACATGGCAAATAGGTTATGCAGCGGCTCATCAGGAAGCACTTTTCGGAAATCCTGTGTCAGGTGATGGGTAATGGTTTCTGATTTGGCCTCAATGGCACTACTGGCCATCTCGGCTTCCAGCAAACCGATGAGGCGTCGATCTCGGTCGGTGACATAGATCGAATCAATACTATGGTCACGCATTCGGTGTAGAGCGGTTCGTGGGCCATCGCTGTCGCGGGCAGTGGTGCGTACCGGTCGCATGGCGCTTTCAGCAGTTAGTATTCTTGAGCGGTCGACCCCTTCAATAAAGCGGCGAACGTAGTCGTCAGCAGGCTTCGTTAAAATCTCTTCAGGGGTGCCGATCTGGACGATTTCACCATCTTTCAACAGCACGATGCGGTCGCCAATATTGAGTGCTTCGTCTAAGTCGTGGGTGATGAAGACCGTGGTTTTCTGCATTTTAGACTGCAGTTGAATAAGCTCTTGCTGCATGTCTTTACGTATTAATGGGTCAAGTGCTGAAAATGCTTCATCCATCAACAATACGCTGGAGTCGTTCGCTAGTGCTCGGGCAAGGCCAACGCGCTGCTGCATGCCGCCAGAAAGTTGATTAGGGTACGCTTCTTCCCAGCCATCAAGCCCCACCTGGGTAAGGGCGGTCTGAGCAGTTTTCTGACGCTCTGCTTTATCTACCCCGCGAATTTCAAGCCCAAACTCGGCGTTTTGCCGCACGGTACGGTGGGGAAAGAGCGCGAAGTTCTGAAATACCATAGAGAAGTGGCGACGGCGGCACTCCAGCAGCGCTTTTTCCCCCAGCGCAGGAATGTTTTCACCGTCAATAATGATCTCGCCTTCGGTGGTATCAATAAGGCGATTAAGGCAGCGGATTAAGGTTGATTTGCCGGAGCCTGACAAGCCCATGATAACCAGTAGCTCGCCTTCAAAGACATCGAAGGAGATATTCGATAGGCCCAAGGTCTGGCCGGTTTTTTCAAGAATATCTGAGCGATTCAACCCCTGATTACGTAGCTCCAATGCTTTTTGAGGCTGCTTGCCAAATACTTTGCTCAAGCCGCGCACTTGAATTTTGACAGGGCGTGTCTCTTCCATCAGTGATGCCTTTTATGGATATGAACCCTCTTACGCCAATTGCTTTTAAAAGCAGTCACAGGCGTCGATTCATAAGAATAAGTTAATGTTAACTGTGTAAATGTATTAACAATTATTATACATAAGTGAGGGGCATGTGTCACAAAGGCCCAGGGCGGGCGGGCAACAAACGCTACATGTGTCAAAATTAACCCAGCCATGTAGTGAAATCATGAGGTTGTCTCTTTATTTTTATTTTTATAAATTATTGATTTTAAATATTTTTTTATTTTTTTATGTTCTTTGGCATGTTATATGAAGGGTGGTGTTTAGGTTTTAATGCAATCTTTAAATGTTAATTGTTTAACGCAAAATGTAGGACGCTGCCTTAGCTCTCAATAGGCGATGCATGCAAATAAATACATGTGCAGATATGTGTTATTTGTGGAATTAAGCAGTCGCTGCATTAGCGATTTATATAAGTTTTAACGGAGGCAAGCCTTATGGATAAGCAAACGAAATCGGCCATCAAGCGCCCACGCGTATTAACGCTTTGCATGTTGGCGGCTACCGTAAGCACCTTGGCGCTTGCAGGTTGTGGTAATAACGATGATGAGTTACCACCAGCGCAGCAGCCAGAGCCGATGGAGCAGGATGCAACCACAAATGGTCAAGCACCTGCCATGGGTGATGAACCTGCCATGACAGATGATCCAGGCATGCAAGACCCCACGATGGATGATCCTGCCCTAGACGAGAATGCAGCTTCTTCTCAAGAGCCTATGCCAGGTGAAGAACCAGGTATGAATACCACTGATCCTGACGAAGAGCCAGGTTTTGGTGAAGGCGCCGAACCTATGCCCGGTGCAGATGATGATGACGATGAGTTAACTCAAGGCCAGTAATTGTTACCGCTCCCTACGATGATAAGCCGATACAGCTGTCTGTTCCCTGCGGCTGCCCCACACGGTTTATCATCCTTTTCCCTCGCGCCCGCGGGGGTTTTTTTGTCGCTGTGATAGCCACTCATTAGTGATTCAATTTCGCCGGGGCTCTGCCTGCTAACTGTAATTAAGTGACTAGTGTTGAGGGACAGACGTTGAATTTGGTAAATGATCCAGTAAGCCGCTATGTTGAAAAGGCGGTTAGCACACCCCCTCAAATCAAAGGAAGGAGCACGACATGATGTCTACCCACCCGAGTCGCCGTATAAGCGCCTTACTGCTTAGCGCAATGTTAGCCCTCGGTACCCTAGGGCTTGCAGGCTGTGGCGGTGACTCGCCTCCAAACGAAGAAGCCCAGCCAGAGCCCGAGCAACCAATGAGCCAGGGCCCCATGTCTAATGAAGACGCTGGTGAAGCGCCAAGCGATGACCTATAAGGTTATGTAACAGGGGTAGTAGAACACTTGTTTCCTACACGATGAATGTACTCCGCCATAGCGACGCCCAGGGGCTTAGCTATGGCGATCGTCGTTTACGGGATAACATTTTTCTGGCTAAAGACGTCTTGCTTATGACATAGGTTGGATAGGGGCATTTTGGATAGGGGCATTAAGGCTATTCCCCGTCATCTTCCAGGCGACGGTAGAGTGTTCGACGAGCAATGCCCAGTACTTCAGCTGTGCGACGTTTGTTGCCGCCGGTAGCTTCAAGCACTTTTCGAATATAACGTTTCTCCACCTCTTCCAGGCTGGGCCAGCGTGTGGGAGTCGGTGCTGGCACGTGGTTGCCGGGTAACACTTCACCACTTACCGTCGGTGCCATTTCACTCACGCTTTCTTGGCTGGTTTGTTCACGTAGCCGTTCGGGTAGGTCTTGGTGCTGCAGAACCCCTTCCTCGCTTAACGTGACAGCACGCATAATGGCATTTTCAAGCTCGCGTACATTTCCAGGGTAGGTATAGCTCAACAGGCTATTAAGTGCGTCTGATTCGATCTGCTCAATGTGTTTGCCCTGAGCGTCTGCTAGCTTGTCAATTAGTGCAAAAATCAGATGCTCGATGTCGCTACCACGCTCTCGTAGCGGTGGAATGCGTAACGAAAAGGTTTCTAGGCGGTAGAATAAATCGCTGCGAAAATTCTCTTGCTCGATCTCCTTCTCAAGATTCCGGTGCGTGGCAGCAATAATGCGCACATCTACGGCTTCTTCGCGCTCGCCCCCCACCGGGCGCACGGTTTTTTCCTGTAATGCACGCAGTAACTTGGCTTGTAGGTTAATGGGCATTTCACCAATTTCATCTAGAAACAGGCTGCCGCCTTGAGCGCTATGGAAAAGCCCTTTCTTGGCTTCGTTAGCGCCGGTAAACGCCCCTTTAACATGACCAAAAAACTCGCTTTCCATCAGGTCTGCAGGAATGCTGGCGCAGTTAACCGGCACAAACGGTGCATCGTGGCGGGGGCTTTCTTGATGAATGGCGCGGGCAAGTAGCTCTTTACCGGTACCGCTTTCACCCAGGATCAGAATGGGCGCATCGCTTTTGGCAAGCCTTGAGGCATCGTGAAACAGGGACTGCATGACATTGCTTTTGCCTACAATGCCATGGAAATGGCTAAGCTCGGCCTCTTCATGGTAAAGCGACAAACGCTGGCGCTCCAGTACACGAAATACGGCCTCGCGAATGGCGTCTAGATCGAGTGGTTTGGTAAGAAAATCATCTGCACCCAGCTTAAGTGCTTCTACTGCCTGATCAATCGTGCCAAATGCGGTTATAACGATAATGCCAAGTTCGCTGCCGCTATTACGCAGCTGCTGAAGAAGCTGGATGCCGGTCATTCCAGGAAGGCGTACATCCGTAATCATCATCGCCACAGGTGTGTGGCTAAGAAGTGCCAGGGCGTCTTCAGCACTGGGAACGCCTAGCGTTTCGTAGCCCGCGTCGTTGAGCTCTTCTTCTAATAACTCACGTATAGCGGCGTCATCCTCCACCACCAATAAAGGTAAAAGGGGTTCCTGATGGGTCACAAACGTTGTCCTCAAGCGGATGCGGTTTCACTAAGGGGGAGTGTAATTTCAAAGCCAGCGCCACCAAGGCCGCTGCTAAATACACCAATCGTCCCGCCGTGGTCGTTAATAATGCGATGCACCATCGAAAGCCCCAACCCGCTTCCTTGGCCCACTGGTTTAGTGGTGAAGAAAGGGTCAAATACTTTGTGGTGATCTGATGGGGGGATGCCCGGCCCGTCGTCTTCTACCCACAGCGTTAACTCCTCACCATGCTGTGCTGCACGCACCTGAATACGGCTCACGTCAGGCGCTTGGGCGGCATTGCGTAGTAAATTGGTTAACACCTGCACAATTTGCTGCCCGTTAACCAATAAATGGGGTGAAGGGGAAGGAAGATCAATGTCTAAGCGAATATTTCTAGGCTCAAGCTCCTCTTCCACTAACTCGCTGGCGCTTAGAATAAGCTGATCGAGGGCTTGATTACCTTTCTCTACGTTATGTTGCCGGCCTAACTCCATCAGTTGGCGGACAATTTCAACAATCCGTTCAACTTCCCCACGTATGCGTCCCAGTTTTGCCCGTTCGTCATCGCCAATGACATCCCGGCGCGCTAAGCGCTGAGCTTGACCGTTAATAACGGTGAGCGGTGCGCCGATTTCATGGGCAACCCCGGCAGCAAGTACGCCTAGTTCGGCAAGCTTTTTAGATTTGCGTAGGCGTTTTTCCAGCTCAATCTCACGCCGTTGGCGGGCGTCAATATCGCGGTCTTTTTCTGCCATGGCGTCTAACATACCGTTAAGGCCGGAGGCTAAGCGGCGGTACTCCGATGGGCCATCCTCTGTTGCACGCTGGCTGCGGTCGCCACCTTCTACTAATAGCATTACGTGTAGCAGGCGGTTGAGTGGCCGCTCGATATAGTGGCGAAACCCCCACCAAATACTGAAAACAATACCCGCCGCGCCGATGACAAACACCAGTACCGCAACAATACTAATAAAGCCGGTGTAATTCTCGATGCCCGTATTGAGTCGGTTCACCTGAAGCACGCCTTGAACCGTGCCGTCCTGGTTGCGTAGTGGCGTCAATGCGGAGTAGTAGTTCCACCCTTCATGCTGGCGATAGTTACTGTAAAGATCGTCTCGCTCGATAACTTGGCGGATCTCTTCTGGAGTAAACAGGTTTTTACCCAGCCCAAGTCCGTAGACCTCCCGACCTTGGGTATCAAACACGTAAGCGCCGTAGATGCGGTGGAAAGAGAAGGCGGATTGCAGCGCCTCTTCCAATGGCGTCCCGCTATCCCGGGCGACGGCGTAGCTCAATGAGGAACTCAGCGCTCGGGTTATAATTTCGACTTCCGTTTGTAGCTTGGAGCGAACGTTATCTTCCAGGGACTTAATAGCCACAAGACTAAACACCACCAATACGATAAACAGCGGGAAAATCACTGTTAAGATAATCAAGTTACGTAGTCGCATCGAGCATCCGTGTTCGTGTAGGTGGTTATAAAACAGGGCTCATAAACAACACTTGCCCTTTTTCCAAGCGCAACATAGCAGTTGATTAGTTCGCCGCCTGCAAGCGATAAAGACTGCCTTGGTTACTATCGGTAAGCAAGTAAATGGCATCGTCCGGCCCTTGGCGCACATCGCGGATTCTGCCCAACTCGCCCTTTAGAATTTGCTCTTCATCGACCACGTGACCCTCATCTAACGCTAGGCGCAGCAGCGTATTACTGGCCAACCCGCCAGCTAATAAATGCCCTTGCCAAGCATGAAACGCAGCGCTGGTGACCTCGGCCAAGCCCGAGGGGGCAAAACGACCTTCAAATACATAGACCGGGTCAACCATGCCGGGTAGAGAGTCTACGCCAATTGGCTGGTTAGTGGCGTAATCATTACCCTGGCTAACTTTTGGCCAGCCGTAATTATTGCCTGGCTCAATAAGATTCAGCTCATCGCCGGTGCGAGGTCCGTGTTCAGAGACCCAGGCTTGCCCATTACTCAAGACCGTCATGCCCTGAATATTGCGATTACCCAGGGTGTAAATTTCATCCAAGGTACTGTCGTCATCAACAAAGGGGTTATCGCTGGGTACGCCGCCGGTATCGGTCAGCCGTAGCGTCGTGCCTGCATGATCGTCGCTCTGCTGGGCACGCGAGGTGGTCCCGCGGTCGCCAATGCTCATCAGTAGGGTGCCGTCCTCTAGCCATGCCAACCGTGAGCCGTAATGGCGTCCGGGTGAGGAAGCGCGATCTTGCTCAAACAAGTGCTCTACTTCACCAAGCGTATCGCCTTGCCACTTCACTCGGGACAGTGCTGAGCGGCTAGCGTTGCCATCGGGTTTGCTCCAGGTAAAGTAAATCCAGTCGTTTTCCCCGTCACCAAAATCTGGGTGGAGCACTACATCAAGCAGCCCCCCTTGGCCGTTTTGACTCACGTCTGGCATGCCTGCCAGTCGTTGCGATTCGCCAGTGCCGTGAACAAGGTTTAACGCGCCGCTGCGTTCACTCACTAGATAGCGACCGTCGGGAAGAAACGCCACCGCCCAGGGATTCTCAAGCCCCTCGGCCACCCGTTCGATGGTGATCGCGAAGTGATCGGTTTCCAGCGCACTGTGTACCACCTCCGCGTGGGCAGCATTGGCGAAGAGTAGACCCGCCAGCGAGGGAGCTACCCAACGTGCTGCCAGTACACGTAACAAGCAGCGCGGTGTCGTTTGCGGTCGAGCGGATATGAGGTGTCGCGTTGGCATGGTGTGCATGGGCATCGTTTGTCCTCGGTTAGCGCGGAGTCAGGGTAGTAGTCTAGCAGTGACTGCCTTAAACGGGCGGGGGTTCCCGGCGCTACATCAGTAGCGCCAGCAATGCCGGTAAGTAGAACAGCGCCATTAGCGTTGAGCAGAAGACGAGGCTTGCCACATAGGCAGGTTCGCGCTGGGCACGTTGGGCAAACAGGTAGTTGAAGACCGCCACTGGCATACACATCTGCACTACTAAAATGTTCTGTGCCAGTGGCGGCAGGCCTAGCCAACCGGCAATGAACCAAGCAGCGGCGGCTGCCAGCGGAATACGGATTAGGCTAAAGCCAACGCCAGAGCGCAGGCTTTTCACCTGAATACTGGCCAGCGATACGCCAAGCGTGATGAGCATCAGAGGCACGGTAAAGCCTGACATAAGGTCCACCGTGTTGGCCATCCACAAGGGGAGTGAGGTATCGGTGAGCAGCAGCGCCATGGAAATGACGATGGCATACACCGTCGGGGTCCTGAGCAGCGTTTTGATTGGGCTACCGCTGCTGCTTAGCACGGCCCCCAAGGTGAACTGAAACAGTGAAACCGTCACCATCACTGTAATACCGTAGGCAAAGCCCGCGCTGCCGAACGCGTACAGCACCACCGGCAGTCCCATGTTGCCGGTGTTGGGGTACATCATCGGCGCAATCAGCACCCGCCAATCGCGGCGCAGCAATGTTGCGACAGCAAAGCTGGCGGCGCCCATGCTCATAATGACGAGGGCCGCGGCCAGCATCACTTGCCCAAACGTGCTGGCATCGATGGCCGCCCCGGAGAGTGACGCTAGCACCAACGCTGGAGTGCCAATATTGAAAACCAGGCGCGTCACAAAATCGACCGGGTAGGGTTGGCCGAGACGAACCCATAAAAAGCCCAGTCCGGCACCGGCCAGCACGGGTGCCATGACGGCGAAGAGTTCAGCGAGCATTAAGGTTCCTTGACGATCATCGGCTGCCTATTGTGGATAATTAGGCGGCTAACTGGCAAGGCGAACCTCTTAACCAGAGTGAACGGCTTCCGTACGGGTTTGCCACGCGGCGGGTACCTGCTCGCGCAGAAACGCCAGTAGAGCGTTTACCCGGCGAGAGTGGTGCCCATAGGCATACAGTAGCGTGACGGGAAGTGGGGCAGGCTCCCAACCTGGCAAACAGTTTATCAAATCGCCAGGGTGGTGCCGTTCGCGGCCTTCAACCAACCAATGTGGCAGCAAGCCGATCCCCTGGCCGTAAGCAATGGCATCAATGTGCAGCGCTGTGAGATCTACCTGTAGCCGCGAGCGGGGTGCGTTAAAGAGGTAGTCAGCGTGTTCTGGATGATGCAGTAAGAGGCCGCTGGAGGCGGTGTCCAGTAGGTCGATCCAGGCGTGTGCGTCAAGCTCGTTGGGATGCTGCGGGGTTCCTACATTACCCAGGTAGCGCGGGTTGGCGTAAAGACCACGGGTGAGATGGCCTAAACGCTCTTGATTCAGGCCGCACTCATGGGGGGCGCCTAGCCAAATGTGCACGCTGTTGCTTTGCATCTTCGTCGGCGGCCTTTCCCGGGTATGCAGCGTTAGCTCGATTTTGGGGTAACGGGTTAAAAATGCATCTATTACCCCCGCTATCCACCCCCGAGCCAGGGCGCCGTGTACCTCTAACGTGACTTTACCGCTGATCTCCTCGCGCAGCTCTGCTAAGGCCTCTTGGCTGTGGGCGGCCATGGCCAGTAACTCGATGCAGTAGTGGTGAAACAGCAGGCCCGCTTCGGTAGGAATCAAACGATTTGCTTGGCGCCGCAGCAGCGGTTGGTTGAGACGAGCCTCTAACTGGCTAATCCGGCGGCTTAAGGTAGATTTTGCAAGCCCGAGCTTCTGTGCGCTGCGCGTCAAACTGCCGGTGGTCATTATGTCGTTAAAGGCGGCGAGTTCATCAAAATCGTACATAGTCGGAGCCACTAGAGAAACGGAGGCGGCTATTGTGCCACTTAATTTTTTGAATGAAAATAATTGCTATTTGTGTTCCGGTTTTTTGAACCTATATTGCTGTCGCTTGAGGGCGGCCACCAGCGAGTAGCCGTATTTTGTTATATCGGCCAGCGGGCAAGCAAAGGCACCGTCATAACAGGCTGTTTCTTAAAATAAGTGAAGGTGCGTGAGAGCGTCAGTCGGTAAGGAGTACGCGCACTGCTCATACTGCCCAAGCGAATGCGTTTAAATAGATTAATCCATTGAATCGCGACCATAGCGGGAAGTGACTGCAGTGGTCGCTTTATACAAAAGCGAAAAACCCCGGCACAAGGCCGGGGCAGCAAGCCAGCATTGAAACAGTAAGTGAACCCTCAAGCGTTAGAAGTCGTAAGTGGCGGAGACCCAGAAACTGCGGCCATCCAGAGCTACGCCATTGGTGAAGCTACTGGTTTGAGTAAAGCGGTAGGCACGCAGGGTCTCACCGTTGTGTTCAAAGGTATCGGAACCAGTGAAGTCTTTATCAAACAGATTGTAAATAGTACCGGTTACTCGCACGTTGTCGCTGAAACGGTAGGAGTTGCGCAGGTTAAACAGTGCATAGCCATCGAGGTTATTACCAAGCTGCTCTACCAAGGAAGCAGATTGACCGCTTGGGGTGCCAGTGAAGCGCTCGCGAGAAGAGTAGTACTCGCTCTCCAGTGTGGTGCTCCAGCGGTCGTTAATCGCCCAGGTCAGATCAGCGGTGAGCTTATGTTTCGGGGTGTTGGTTAACAGCTGGCCTTCGTTAGCACCGGACTTCACTTCAGAGTCGGTAAATGTGTAGCCGCCGCTGACATGCCACGCCGGGGCGATTTGATAGCTTGCGTTTAGCTCGACGCCACGGGTTTCGGCTTTATCAATATTGATCTGCTGACGGAAGTTTTCTTGCTGTGTAAAGCTGCCCACGCTGACACAGTTGGCGAGTCCCGCATTGGGGGTGTTGCCGTTGTCATCGATAAACTGGCAGTTAGGTAAGGGAGTGCTGTTGGCAATACGATCCGTAAAACGATTGTAGAAAACGGTAGCCCCCGCTGCAAAGCCGTCTTGGTTGTCGTAAATCGCACCAATTTCATAGTTGGTGCTCTTTTCTGGCTCCAGGTTGGGCGAACCAATTGTGACGGTGCGGCCTTGCGCGATGAAGCCAGTCACGCCGTCATGCAGGTCGTTCAGCGACGGTGTCTTATAGCCACGGCTTACGCCACCTTTCAGCGTCCAGTTGGGGGTTGTGTTCCACACCAGGTAGCCGCGTGGGCTAAAATGGCCGCCGAAAGCGTCGTGATGTTCGTAGCGTCCGCCAAAGGTAAAGGCGAGATCGTCTCGCAACAGCCACTCATCTTCGGCAAACAGTGCCCAGCTGGTTTGTTCAAACGCTTGGTTACCGGCTGCGCCATCTTCTAATTTGGCATCGATGTACTGGCCGCCAATCGTCGCAATATGGTCGCCAATGGGGGCAACAAACTTGGTATCAACAATAATGTCGCGGTTTTCCAACAGGCGATCTTCGCCCCCTTGGGCCTCGTAACCATATTCAGGTGCGCTACCTTCAGGCAACGTACGGCCTAGGGTCTCAGTGGTGCTGTGGGTAACGCTGCTTTCCCAGGTGCCTGCGCTGTAGTGCCCCGAGTGTCCAATAGCGACCTGATCGCGATTGAAGCGCAACTCATCTTTATAGCCCCAGGCACTGTCCGGAGCTTCTGTTGAGCAGTCGCGTGCCCATCCATCAAGGCTGCCAAGGCGGCAGTCGTCGTTGCTATACGTTTGACGCGAGCGCTCGGCGTCTAGCCAGAATTCATTGGTGTCGTCTGGTGTTACATTTAAGCGCCCACCGATAGAGTAATTGCGTGCTTCTACTGGGCGAGGGTCGCGCCCTGCGCTATTTTCAACCATGCGCTCAGAGCTGTCGCGGTCGAATAGGCGACCACGTAACTGAAGGCCAACAGTATCTTCTACCAAGGGGCCAGATGTGTATAAGTTGATCGCTGAGCTATTGCCCGCATCGCGATCCTGCTGGAAAGTGTTCTCAACCGTTACTGAACCTACCCACTCTTCGCCTACGCGGCGGGTAATAATATTAATGACACCACCCATAGCGTCGGAGCCGTAAAGTGTCGACATCGGCCCACGGATCACTTCAATACGCTCAATCGCGGCAAGCGGCGGCATAAAGCCGGTTGACGTTTCACCAAAGCCGTTGGGCGTCACGCTGCCAGAGGTATTCTGACGACGACCATCAATCAGGATGAGCGTATAGGCGCTAGGCATACCGCGAATCGATATGTTCAGGCCGCCGGTTTTGCCCGTACCTGAGCGAACGTCGACGCCTGGCACGTCGGCAATTGCCTCAGCAATGTTTGCGAACTGTTTTTGTTCCAGCTCTTCACGGGTGACTACGGCAATACTCGCAGGGGCATTGTTCAGCGTTTGCTCATAACCGGCGGCGGTGACCACCATATTGTTAAGCTGAGTGCTGTTCTGAGAGGCCTCTTGGGCATGAGCCGTCGCAGTAACGCTGAGCGCGATGGCGCTTACGAGGGCGGTGCGAGTAAAGCGTGGCATGTCGATCCCCTGATATGAGTATTGTTTACCAATGAAATTGATTATCAAATGAGTTTCAGATTCTAAGAAGAAAAGTTCCCACTTGCGAGGTTGTTTCATCGAACATTGTGTTGCGCTTAATGGAACAGGGCGCTTCAAGGCGCAATGCCATCAGCGTTTTACCCTGCTGAGAAGGTGCCGAAGGCCAGGGTTGCAGAAACGGCAACACGCTATTCGTTGGAATAGAAGTGCAAGTGCTTTTGAGAATCGTTATTATTGGAGTGTTTGTTAAAGCAAAGCATTTCACTGGGCATTTCACTGGGAGAGACACATGCGACACACGTTATTGCAGCGCGGTTTACTCGGGATGCTGATAAGCATCTTGCTGGTGGGCACCGTTCAGGCGCGCACGCTGGAGACCGCTTATGGTGACGTCGAGGTGGCGGATGCCCCCGAGCGTGTGGTGACGCTGTATGAAGGCGCGCTGGATGCCGCGCTGGCGGCAGGCGTAACCCCGGTAGGGGCGGTGACCACCCGTGGCGGCGACAACGTGGCGGAATACGTGACCGACTACCTCAGTGCGAACGAGCTCGAACACCCTGAGATTGTAGGCGTCGTGCGAGAAATTAATATTGAAGCAGTGCTGGCCCAGCAGCCGGACCTTATTTTAGCCGCGGCCCAACTGCCGCAGGAGCAGTATCAGCTGCTATCGCAAATTGCGCCTACCGTGGTTCCCCACACCCAACCGCTGGCGGCAGATAACTGGGAAGCCGAAGCGCGTCTGTTCGGCCAGGCCTTGAACCAGGAAGATGCGATTGAAGACGCCATTGCCGCTGTAGACCTGCGTGCCGCTGAACTGGCGACAGCGATTGCCGCTGCCGATGTCGGTGGCACTGCCTTTTTAGCGCGCTGGATGCCCAGTGGCCCGATGGTGATGTCGACGCAACTGATCGCCACCGGCTTGTTAGAAAAGGTCGGGCTTGGTGTTCAAGATGCGGGCCTTATCAAAGCAGACAGCGCTCACAGCGACGTATTAAGCCTTGAAAATCTGTCTCAGGTAGACGGCGATTGGCTGTTCTTAGCTACGCTCAATGATGACGGCCAAGCCGCCCTGGAGAGCGCCAAACAGAGCGCCGCCTTCAACCGCTTGAACGTGGTACAGAACGAGCGGGTGGTGCCGGTAAACGGCCAGCTCTGGAGCAGTGCCAACGGCCCGTTGGCTGCCCAAGCGATTCTAGACGACATCGAGAAAGCCTTATTGCCGTGAACGATGCCGTGAACGATGCTGCCGTGAAGTCCTTTGCTAACGATATTTCTAACTTTGCTGCTAACAACGTGAGCGGCAGGCGCTGCTCACCACGCTCCTGGATGTTCCTTCTGCTCACCGCCCTTGTGGCGGTGAGCGTCGTTAGTTTGTTGATTGGCGCAGGCAGTATTGGTCCACGCCAAGTGCTGGGGCTGCTAAGCGGAAGCGATCACGCGGAAGCGCGTTTTATTGTGTGGGAGCTGCGTGCACCGCGCACGTTGATAGGTATTGCGGTAGGCGTGGCGCTGGGCGTGGCGGGGGCGCTGCTACAGGCCGTTTCCCGCAACCCGCTGGCCGAGCCGGGCTTGTTGGGCGTGAGCGCAGGCGCTGCATTTGCCGTTTCCCTGGCGCTGGTGTTAGGGGCCAGCGCGGCCACTTTGCGCATTCCAGTAGCCCAGTTAGGGGCGCTCATCGGCTGTGTGTGCGTGCTCAGCGTGGCTCGGCTGCGCGATGTGGGGAATGACCCGGTGCGCTTAGTGTTAGCGGGGGCCGCGTTTTCGGGGCTGCTCGGTTCACTCAGCGCTCTGATGCTGCTTTACGACCAGAGTGCCGCCGATGAGATTCGCTTTTGGGTGGTAGGCAGCTTGGCGGGTAGGCGGTTGGATGATTTATGGGCCGTGCTGCCCAGCCTGCTAGTAGCAGGGGCAGGCGTTGTTGTGATTGCCCGGCCGCTGGCCGCGCTGGCACTTGGGGAGAGGGCCGCGAGCGGTTTAGGGCACCGCCCTGGGCTGATTCGCTGGCTGGCCGTGGGTTGTGTGGCGCTATTAGTCGGCGCGGCCACCGCCATTGCCGGGCCGATTGCGTTTGTGGGGCTCGTGGTGCCTTTTGTGGCGCGGGCCATCGCCGGGCCGGATATTCGCCGCACGCTCTGGTTCTGCCTGCCTGTCGGCCCGCTGATCGTACTCACCGCCGATATTATCTCCCGTGTTGTGGTTGCCCCTTCCGAGCTGCCGTTAGGCGTGCTCACCGCGCTCTGCGGCGCGCCGGTGCTGATCGCGGTGGTGCGGGCCAAACGCCTACCCATGCTCTAACGCTCCTTTTGGTTATCTGATGCTATGAAAAACACGGCAAAACAGTCGCTCAGCGGTGTGGTGCTGCCCCACACCTCCACGGCTTATTATGAAAGCATGAGTGCCCAGGCGGTCGCGGCTCCGCAGGGCTACTGGCGTGCCGCGCTGCCCCGCGGAGTGAGCGTACTGCTGGAAAAGCGCGCCGTGGCAGTAAATATGGGGCTTAGTGCCGTGCTGCTGGCCGTCTGCGTGCTCTATTTAAGCCTGGGGAGCGTGACGCTTTCCCCGAATGCGGTGGTGGCTTCCTTAGTGGGGCAGGGCGATAGCATGACAACGTTTATGGTGCAGCAGCTGCGCCTGCCGCGCCTCATCGCCGCCTGTTTCACCGGCGCCGCCTTTGCGCTGGCCGGGGTGCTGATGCAAACCCTGGCCCGCAACCGTTTGGCGACGCCTGGCATTATCGGGATTGATAACGGTGCCACCGCCTTTGCGGTGGCTTCGATTGTAGGCTTGGGGTTAGGCATCGCACCGCCCGCCATGGCGCTGGCAGGCGCGACTACCGCCGCCGTGCTCACCTTTGGCTTAGCCGCAGGCAGCGGCACTCAGGGCTACCGCTTTATTGTTGCAGGCATCGGCGTGGGCGCGGTATTTGGCGCGGTGACGCAGCTGATGTTGGCGCGGGTGGCCATTGATGCCGCCAACGCCGCCTACCCCTGGACCGTCGGTTCCCTCAATGCTCGCCCGGCAAGTGCAGTACAGCTGCTGGGCATTGGCTTGGCGCTAGGGCTGGTGGCCGCGCTGGCGCTGGCCCGTTCGCTCACGCTGCTGCGCTTTAAAGATGCCATTGCCAGTGGCTTAGGCACTGCGGTGAAAGCGCGGCGGTTGCAGGTGCTGTTACTTTCAGTGGTGCTCACCGCGCTGGCCGTTGCCGTGGCGGGGCCGGTTGGATTGATAGCGCTGATTGGCCCTGAAATTGCCCGTTCGCTCTCCAGCGCCCGCCATGTACCCATTCTAGCCGCCACGCTGGCGGGTGCCCTGGTGATGGTGCTGGCCGATTTAGCAGGCCGCACGCTGTTTGCCCCCATCGAGATCCCCGTGGGGATTGTTACCGCCGTGGTGGGTGGCCCCTGGCTACTCTGGATACTAATGCGCCCACACCGGAGTCGCCCATGACCTCATTACCCACGCTTTCCACCGATGCGCTCAGCATGAGCTACGGCCAGCGCCAAGTGATTCGCGAACTCGGCGTTAGCTTGCCCAGCGGGCAAGTGACCGCCATTGTTGGCCCCAACGGCTGTGGTAAATCCACGCTGCTCTCTGGGCTTGCCCGCCTGCACAAACCCGATAGCGGTGCCGTATTGTTAAACGGCCACGATATCGCCCAGATGCCCGCCCGCCAACTTGCCACCAAGCTGGCGCTACTGCCCCAGGAGGCGGTCGCGCCGGAAGGGCTGACGGTGACTGAGTTAATTCGCTTTGGTCGCCAGCCCCACCAAGGCTGGCTACGCCAGTGGTCGGCGGAAGATCAACAGGTGGTGCAACATGCGCTTGCCGCTGCCGAGCTGGAAGCGCTTGCCGACCGGCCTTTGGAAGCGCTTTCCGGCGGCCAACGCCAGCGCGCCTGGATCGCCATGACCATCGCCCAGCAAACGCCGCTTTTACTACTCGACGAGCCCACCTCCGCGTTAGACTTAGGCCACCAAATCGAGGTGTTCGAGCTGGTGCGCGGCCTGGCCTGCCAGGGCCGCACGGTGGTGATGGTGCTGCACGACCTGGCCAGCGCCTGCCGCTACGCCGACCACCTGATTGCCATGCGCGACGGGCAAATTGTTGCCCAGGGTGCGCCATCAGAGGTGGTCACGCCCGCGCTGGTGCGGGAGCTGTATCAGGTGGAGTGCACGCTGCTGCTCGATCCCGATACCGGCAGCCCTTTGCTCGCCAATGTGCGGCGGGCGAGCCAACCCGCGTAACGTGTTGACGGTTAACCACCCTAGATAACAACGTAAAAGGAATCGATGTGGCTTCTTCCCCGACCCGCGCCGACAAAGCGTCCGTCAATCAAAGCTTCCACGCCTTAATGCGCCTGCTGCGCTACGCCAAAGGTTATCGGCGGCAGATTATCACTGCCACGATGTGCTCGATTATCAACAAGCTGTTCGATATCGCCCCGGAAATCCTAATTGGCGTGGCCATCGACGTAGTGGTGAACCAGGAAAACAGCTTTGTAGCGCGACTGGGGTTTGAATCCCCCCAGGAGCAGATCACCATTTTGGCGGTGCTCACCTTCTTTATTTGGGCGGGGGAGTCGCTGTTTGAGTACCTGTTCCAAATCCTCTGGCGCAACCTAGCCCAGCGGCTGCAGGCGGATATGCGCCAGGACACCTACGAGCATGCCCAGCGATTGGATATGGCGTTTTTCGAATCGAAAAGCTCCGGCCAGCTAGTGGCTACCATGAACGATGACGTGAACCAGCTAGAGCGCTTTCTGGACGGCGGTGCCAACGCGCTGATTCAAGTAGTGGTCACGGTAGTGGCCGTGGGCGCGGTGTTCTTCGTGCTCTCGCCGCTCATCGCGCTGCTGGCGTTTACGCCTATTCCGCTGATCATTTGGGGCGCGTTCTTCTTCCAGCGCAAAGCCGGGCCACTTTACAGTGACGTGCGCGAGAAGGTCGGTGATCTTGCCAGCCGTCTTTCTAATAACCTGAGCGGCATTGCCACCATTAAAAGCTTTACCAGCGAAGTGCGAGAAGCCGAACGGCTACGCGATGCCAGCGAAGCCTATGTGGAAGCCAACCGTCGAGCGATTAAAGTCAGTTCTGCGTTTATTCCGGTTATCCGCATGGCGATTCTGGCGGGCTTTCTCGCCACTTTTACCGTCGGCGGCATGATGGCACTGAACGGCACGCTGAACGTCGGCGCTTACGGTGTGCTGGTGTTCCTTACCCAGCGCCTGCTGTGGCCGCTCACTGGCCTCGCTCAGGTGATTGACCTGTTCGAGCGCGCTATGGCCAGCACCAAACGGATTCTCGACCTGCTGGAAGTGCCTATTACGGTTAAAGACGACAGCACAACGGCCCTGGCCGCGCCAATCAAAGGCGAGGTGCGATTTGAGGCAGTGAGCTTCCAGTACGCAACAAGCCAAGTTGGGGTGAAAGGCGTTGACCTGCACGTGCCTGCTGGTAATACCTTGGCGCTGGTGGGAGCGACAGGTTCCGGTAAATCAACATTGATTAAACTACTGCTGCGTTTCTATGACCCTGAAAACGGTCGCGTACTGGTCGACGGCCAGCCGATCACTGAGGTCAGCATGCATTCGCTGCGCCAAGCGATTGGTTTGGTCAGCCAAGATGTGTACCTGTTCGAAGGCAGCATTCGTGACAATATCGCCTACGGCAAACCCGAGGCCGAGGATGCAGACATTATCGATGCCGCAAAAACTGCCGAGGCGTGGAGCTTTATTGAAGTGCTGCCTCAAGGACTGGATACACCGGTAGGCGAACGGGGCGTGCGGCTTTCTGGTGGCCAGCGCCAGCGGCTTTCGCTGGCCAGGGCGCTGCTTAAAGATCCGCCTATTCTAGTGCTAGATGAAGCCACTAGCGCGGTGGATAACGAAACCGAAGCGGCTATTCAGCGCTCGCTAAAACGCATCGCCCATGGCCGCACGGTGATTATGATTGCCCACCGGCTTTCGACCATCGTTCACGCCGATGAAATCGTAGTGATTGAGCAGGGCCAAGTAGCCGAGCGCGGCAGCCACTCAATCCTATTGGAAGCTAACGGCCACTACGCCGCGCAGTGGCGAGTACAAACGGGCGATGCCCAAGCAGGGGATGTAGAAGTACTCAGCCACGAAAAGCGCCATTCAGCGCCTTAGCGGTTAACTAAAAGAGCATTTAGGGTGACGGGCACATGCTCGTCAATCTCTTGGTAGCCCAGCATTGAGAGCACGGTTCGCACCGTTCCGTTTGCCATCAACGCTCTGCCATCCATGGCCATCGGTTCGGCATGGGTAACGCGCACTTCATTTAACCCTTCACGGGTAAAGCGCAGCGGCACGGCTTCTTCTTGGTTAATCAGGTCGGTTTGCACCCGGAAGGTGAGCGTTTCCACCATCGACTCGCCAATATCCAAGCCGTCTAACCGCTCTGGCGGCATTTGCGCCACCAGCGTCACCAGCGTGGTATTCGCCAGCAAGCCCACCCACGGCGGCAGCTCCCCAAAGCGATTGAGCAGATCGGTTTGGCTCAAGCGCAGCGGCAGGCGCAGCGTGCCATCGGCAGCAATATCGCCCTGTAAATTATTGACCTGATGGTGATGGGTTTGCGGGGCCTCACCATCTAATTGAGTAATCGACGCCTGCACCCGTGACTGAGCAGGATCTAGCTGCCAATCCGCATGAACCGGCACCGCCAACAGCAGTGGGATAAGAGCAATCAAAGCTTTCACAGCGCGTCTCCGCATTAGGAACTCACCAGCAGACCCCATGGCTTGAAATAAGTGCAACAAAAAAGTGCCGCTATCACCACAAGATAGCGCCGCTAGGGGGTAGCCTAGCCCCCTTACATTCGCTATTATATGCACGCTTTTCGGGCCTATAGCTCAGTTGGTTAGAGCAGGGGACTCATAATCCCTTGGTCGTAGGTTCAAGTCCTACTGGGCCCACCATTTCTATGACGTTTCCTCATGGCAGGGGATTATTAGTCCCTTGGTCTGCAGTTGACCTTTCCCTAAATACTGAAGCCATCCATCACAAACTATCTGCTTGATTAGCTACCCGCTTTAGTTCAACACGTATCTGTGAAGCGTTGCTGAAATACTTTCTTTTAGCGGGTTTAAACGCTAAACCTCACTTCTTTTTATTACGCATAAAGGGAAAAATTTTGGCCATGGCGTCATTGATAACTTGATCAAGGGGTTTGTGCTCTAAGCTAATAGCTGCTCTGGCGGCGGTATAAGTTCCTTTATATTCCCGGGCTATTTCATTGTCGGTCATGCTATCGGGTAGCTGCTCTTTTTTACGAATGGCGCTGATGACGTCCTTGTTCATTTGTCTCTCCTGTTAATAGTGTCTCTCCATCTAGCGTAGCGCATAACAACTGATGGTGAGCGAGCTGTTGGCCAGTCTAAAAAAAGCTAAATAAGAAACCGGGCACTGTTGGCCCGGTTTAAGCGTTTCGTTTAGGTATTAATTCAACTTCTAATTACCGCCAGCGGCACCGCCTACGATGCCGCTGCGAAAGCCGCCGTCGCTTGGGTTACTGGAGCGGTTTTTAAGGTGGTTGGCAACGGTATCTTCAGGTGAACCTGCCATTTCGCGGAACATACCCATTGAACCAAGAAGCGCTGATGATTCGTAAGGCACAAACACGCGTTCGCCGTTTTTCGCCATATTGGGTAAGCCTTTGATGTAGCTTTGCCCCAATAGGTACCCCACAACGGTGCGCTTGTTCTCTTCGCTGTCGCCAATGGCGTTGAGTACCAGTTTGATGGATTCTTGCTCACCTTGGGCGCGCAGAATGGCCGACTCTTTGTCGCCCTGGGCGTTAAGGATAGAGGATTCACGTTGGCCCTGAGCCATAGCAATGGCGGCTGATTTTTCACCTTCGGCTTCGGTTACTGTGGCGCGGCGCTTGCGTTCGGCGGCCATCTGTAGGCGCATGGCCGACTCCACCTCGTCGGGCATGGCAATATCCTGTACCTCTACCCGGGAAATTTTAACGCCCCACTTAGATGCGGGCTCTTCCATGGCCGCTTGAATCTCGTTATTAACTTCGGCGCGGGATTCAAACAATTTATCCAGCTCCATTTTACCTACCACCGAGCGCAGCGTGGTTTTGGCGAGTACTTCTACCGCTTGGCTCATGTTTTCGACTTCATACACGGCTCGCTTAGGGTCGATGATTTGATAGTAAAGGGCACCGTTGATCCGTACCGTTACGTTATCGGTAGTCACCACTGGCTGGCCGGGGAAATCCATCACCGTTTCACGGCGGTCGATACGGAACTCATCGGTCATAATGGGCTGGTAATCCTCACCCATTTTGCGATAGCGAATCATGGTGATCGCACGGGGCTGTTCAATAAAGGGAATGATAATATTGATACCGCTTTCCAGCACGCGGTGAAACGAGCCGAGCCGTTCCACGACCATCACTTCGGATTGGCGAATAATCACCAGCCCTTTAGAAATGATCACGATTGCGATCACGACAATAATCAGGCTAATCAGTAAACCTGGGCTAATGGGTAAATCCATGAGGTCATTCATGCTTATGGCTCCTTGCGTTGGGAAAGATCATCCTGACGAGTTAGGTCTTCTGGCTGTGGCAGCATAACTAAGGCGGTAGTGCCTTCAAAGCGTTTGAACACCACTAGGGTGTCGGGCGACAGTTCTGTTTCACCGCTTTCTACGACGCGTAAGCGGTAAAAATCACCGTTTACTTTGATGCCCGTGGCGTTATCAAAATCGCGTCGTTGCGTTCTGTAGAGGCTGCCTTTTTCAACGCCGGTACCGGTAGTGCCGTAAGCCACACCCTTGGGTGAAAAACGTGGGCGAATCACCATCACACCAAGGGGTACCAACACACCTGCAAAAACAGCCATGCTGATCAACTGCCAAGGCAGCGTGAAACCAAGTGCCGCAACGGCGGCGGTGAACGCTGCCGCGATGCCCAGTGCGAGTAGCACCATAGCCCCAGAGCTGAGCTCGGCTAAGCTCAACAGCAGGGCGACAACTAACCAGCTATAAGCAGGGTTCCAGTCCATGCGTGCTCCTATGCCTTTGATGAATGATGCTATCTCCAGGGTAACGCACTCAGCGCATCTTGACCTGTGGGCTGCCTGTAGGTTTTACACTTTATTTGTGGTCAATAACTATTTTGGCTTCTCTAAGCGTTACCCATTGCCTATAGGCTATTCCCTAAAGGCTATTCCCTACAGGAGAGTTGCTATGATGCTTAATCGTTCCAAAATGGCTGAACTGTTACAAAATCGCTGGAAAATGGCGGCAGGCGTATGCGCAGTAGCGGGGTTGTTGGTTGCTCCCGCGGCCTATGCCCACCACCACAACGCTGATAATGGCCATGAAGACCACGGGCAACACGGTAGCAGTGACCAAGACCACGGCGACAATCCGGCGGTAGCGGCGTACAAAGCCGCCAATGATCGCATGCATGAAGATATGTCGATGTCATTTACTGGCGACCCGGATGTGGATTTTGCCAAAGGCATGATTCCTCACCATGAAGGCGCCATTGCCATGGCGGAAATCGTTCTTGAGTACGGCGAGGACGAGGAGATCCGTCAATTGGCTGAAGAAATTATTGATGCCCAAGAGAGTGAAATCGCTTTCTTGCGCGAATGGTTAGAGCAACAGGGCCACTAAGCCGCGCCTAAACGCCTGCCGCCATCACCAACTACCCACAAAGACGCTAAAGAGGGTGCTATCCTTCCGGCTTAACTATTTTCCCTCTAACGAGGGTGATAAAGGAGAGCCGCGTGTCGGGTGTTATTTACTGGTTGGATATGGCGGGGGTGATTGTGTTTGCCCTTTCCGGGGTAATCTTAGCGTGTCGTTCGCGGATGGATCCGTTCGGCATGCTGGTGTTAGCCGCGGTAACCGGTATTGGTGGCGGCACCCTGCGTGATTTAGTGCTTGGCGTGCGGCCAGTGTTCTGGGTGACAGACCCTACCTACCTGTGGGTTATCTTAGCCACGGTGGGGGTCTCGCTTGTTGGGTTTCACTATATCCACCGCCTGTCCCGGGGCTTTTTACCCGTGGCGGATGCCTTTGGGCTGGCGCTGTTTACCGTTATAGGTACGCATAAAGCGCTGCTGTTGGGGTCGCCCGGCGTTGTGGCGGTGCTAATGGGAATGATGACCGGCGTAGCAGGCGGCATGATTCGTGATGTACTGGCACAGCGGGTGCCTATGGTGCTGCGGGAGGAGATTTATGCCACCGCCGCTTTGGCGGGTGGGGTTGTCTATGTGACACTGCATACGCTTGGTGCGCCGCTCACGGCCACCATTGCAGCTTCCCTAATGGTGACGTTAGGGCTGCGGTTAGCCGCCATTCATTGGCACTTAGCGCTGCCTGTATTTGCCTGGGTGACGCTGCCGCCGAAAACCACCGATGCCACCACGCCACTCTCCACCCCCGAAAAAGCCAAAGAGCGGGTGCGTATTATTCGTCGAGAGCGCACCCGCCGCTAGTTGTTGGTAGTTCAAGATTACCCCAGGCTCTGATCCCTCAGGGCCTGGGAAAGCGCTGCGCTTCCCGCCAGCGCTCAAACCAGCGCCTTGGCTGCAGTATGCGCAGGGTGGGTTCGCTATCGACCAATTCGACGCCAACGCCGACTGACCCCAACTGTGCATACAGTGCGCCATTAGCGCTTTTATCTGCCAATACCACATCTGAAAGCAGTAGCAGCGGGCCGCCGGTGAGCGTTACATCCTGTAGGCTAATCTGCTCACCGTTAATGCGTAGCTGCGCGGTGCCATCAATATGGCGCACGTTTAACAACCGGCCTAGCCAGTCACTTTCTCGGGCGCGGGCTAGAAATAGCCTGGCCAACAGGCCGGAATCGCGCATGCTTAGGCGCAGCTGGCTGGTTAATCGAATCGGGTCATCCCACTCAAGCTGCGCTTCGTCCATGGCGAGCTGCACCCACCAGCCTGCATCCTGCGTACCTGCCTTGCTTTGCCGGAATACGTTTTCCAAGCGTAAAAACGAGTCATTGGCGGTAAAGCGTCGCGTTTCAAGGTCGCCCTCGGTGAGCTGTAAACGTAATGTCACATCGCCCCGCAGCTGTTGATCGAGCAGCGTCAACTCTGCACCAAAGGCGCGCAGGTTGATCTCTCCCTGGGCAGTCAACCCCTCTAATAACCACTCGCTGGAGAGGCTGGCTTGGCCCCCGAGTAGTTCGATCCCCGCATCTTCAGGCAGGTAGTGGTTATAGCGGGTGAAGTCGGGGACATCGGTAATAGGTAGGGCGATGCGGGTAGTGAAATAACGGGGTTCAGGGGACGCTAGTACCTCACTAAAACGCTCGGTTTGGGTGGTCAGCGCAAAATGCCGGCCCTCCAGGTGGGGGCGCTCGTCGTCTTGGCGGCGAAGTGAAAAGCGTGGGATGCCGAGCGAAAGCTGCGCCTGCTCGGCCGTGTCGAGCTGCGCCGTTAACTCACCTCGTCCGGTGGCGAGGTAGTCTAAAAATGCGACTTCAAGCTGGTTGGCATTCACCCGTAGGCGAGTGGGGGCCTGTAGGCGGTTATCGCGAAACGCCCCTTGGGCAAATAGCTGCCCGTCTCCGGAAAGGGCTAGGCCGTGGGCGTCGGGAAGAAATGCATTTAAAAAGCCTAGCCGCTGTACGCTGCCTTCTAACGCAAACTGACCGCTAAGGGTGTCGCGGTTCTGAAAACGCCCTTCACGTAGCACAAGCGTGCTTTCTAAGCGCTCGCTGGGGGCTTGGGCATCGGCTATTTGCCAGCTTAGGCGCGACCCGCTGATATCCAGCGCGGTGCCCTCTGTGGTTGCCCTACGGATCACTAGGCTAAGTTGAGCATCGCTTTCAAGCGTGCCGGAACGCTCATCGTGCTGCCATTGGGTGGTTAACTGCTCGCCTGCTAGGTGAATCTCTCCGTTTAACTCGGCCGTCGTAAAGGCAAGCGCGCCATGGCTAGCCGCTTGGCCGCTAAGTAGTTGAAGCGGTGCAGGGCTAGGCAACACGGAATCTAGGTAGTGTTGCAGTACGCTGATATCGGGTAGGCGCGCGTCCTCCCAATGTAGTTGGCCAGAAGCTTGCTCTTGCGCGTGTTCCGGGTCAATTGGGCTACGTGCTTCCAGCGTGATGTCGGCATCTGCCAACAGGGTTTGTTGGCGGTGGCTGAGCGTGGCATCGCTGAGTTCGAGCGTGGCAGTAAGGGATTCATCGGGGGAGAGCACTGCTGTTAGCGAGCCATCGCCCTGGGCGGAAAAATCAAGCAGCTCAGCACCAAGCGCCGGGGCTTGAACCTGAAGTGAAGCCTGGTAAGGCCGCGCATCGCGCAGGGTGGCGCTAGCCTCAATGTGGCCGCTCCCAGAGAGCTGTATTCCTTGGCCATCAAAGGTGTGTGCCAGGTAGCGGTCCAGCATATCCAAACGGGTGACGTTACCCTGTAGATCCATGCTTACCCCGGTGGGAAGGTCTAGCTGGTCGAGACGCTGGTTGGGCACGCGGGTGGCTAAACGTAGCTGGGTGTCGACAGCGTATGGGTGGGTGTCGGCGAGTACGACCTCGTTTAGCTGTGTTGAAAAATGCAGCTGATCAGCGTCTACGGATAGGTTTACCCGTCCTTCACCGCTGGCCGTATGACGTGGCGGGGGGGCGTCGGCAATTAGCCAGCGGCGGGTATCCTCTTCAGGGGGCCGCAGGCGCTGCTCGTCAAAGGTTAAATGCAGGGCGGGGGCGTCCAGTGTTAGGTGGCTGCCGGGCAGGAATTCACCATTCGCAAGACTAAGCTCGCCTGCTAGGGCGCCGCGGCCGTTCAGGGTTAGCCAAGGCAGCGCTTCTAAATAGGGCATGAACACGTCCCAAGCGTCTGCTTGGGCATTAATGGAAAGCTCTGCCGAAAGGGCGCTCAGCAGCGCAGCCGTTAGTTCATCTCGGGATTGTTGCGTAGTGACAACCGGCTCAAGGGTGGCATCTGCCTGAAGATGAATGTCACGCACCAGCGTTGCTTGGTCGCTTAGGCGCAGCAAGCGCCCTTGGGTGATATCCAACGATGCGTTGGGCACGGCGAGGGCGTCGCGGCTTAATTGGGTATTACTTACCTGCAGCTGGCCTTCGGCTTCCAGGGCGATATCGCCCACGGTCAGGCGGCGAATGCCCTGTGCATCCAGCGCTTGAATATGTAGCTCGCCACGCAGCAGCGCCAGCAGAGAGAGGGAAAGCGTCGCCTGCTGTGCTTCCACTGTAATGGGGAGCGCGCTGTCATTCCGTGCTAGGTAGAGATTTTCCACCTCCCAGCGCCCAGGGTGAAGGCTAGTGGCATCTGTCCAGCGGATTTCCACACCGTCAATCTGTGAGATGCGCTGGGGTAGCCACTGGCTATTAAGCAGCCATGTACTGCCTATTAGCCATGTTAAGGCGACCAACAGGGCGCTTAGCAGGGCGATAAGTAGCAGGCGCGGCAGGCGGCGCGGCGCATGTTTACTGTTCGTCATACGGGCTTCCTAGCAGATGACTCCTGTTGGCGCATGTTTTATGGCATTATGCGCGTCGTGGGGCAGTTATGGGTTTTCGATTTCAACGCTAGGCAGGCAGCAAAGCCATGTTCAAGGATTTTTACGCGCAGCGCGGAGAGTATGTAGTGATCTCTGCTGAGCAGGCCAGCCGTTTCGCTAAAGGCGTGGCCGGCGATTACAACCCGATTCATAACCCGGATGCGCGGCGTTTCTGCGTACCCGGTGACCTGCTGTTTACGCTGGTGCTGGTGAAGTTTGGGTTGTCGCGACAAATGGAATTTCGCTTCACCAATATGGTGGGTGCCGATACACCGCTGATGTTTAATGAAGTAGAAAATGGCGATATTCACGTCGTGGACGAGAGCGGCAAGTGCTATCTCCAAGTAGTGCGTCGCGGTGATGTTACCCAGGATAAGGCGGCGGTTGAAGCGTTTGCTCGCTGCTATGTGGCGTTTTCAGGTAAAAACTTCCCGCACTATTTGAAGCCATTGATGGAACAGCATGGGGTGATGTTTAACCCTAAACGCCCCTTGGTTATCTACGACAGCATGGGGTTTTGCTTAGAGCGCTTAGACGGTTTTGCGCCAGACCTAGCGTTAACCCGCTCATCCTTAGATGTGCAGGGCAAGCGCGCCGATGCGCTGCTGGAGTTTTCCATCGAATCGGCGGGTGAGGCCGTGGGTGTTGGCTCCAAAAAACTGGTTGTTAGCGGGCTGTGCGACTACGATGCGGCTGAAATGTCCGCTATCGTGGACGAATTTTATCGTTTAAAGGCGGCCTACGAAGCCGCCTAAACGTTGTTAAGCGCGCTGTTAAACAGTGGGTGGCTAGGCCACTACCGTGACGGGGCAGGGAGCAAGCTCAATGACTTTTTGGCTCACGCTGCCTAATAGCGACTCCTGAAGATACCCCAAGCCCCGTCGGCCCATTATGATCACGGGGCTGTCGGGGCACTGTTTAGCATGCTGAATAATGGCTTCCGCGCAGTGCTCAGCCTGTATAAGCTGCTCGGTCACGCCTGCTGGTACCTCGCCCAGGGCCTCACGGGTGCTGCGAAAAATTCGTTGCTCTTCGCGCTCACCGCTGTCCAGTAAGGGCTGTGACCCTGGGGGTTGGCAAAACAGCATCTCAACGCGGATATGACCGCTGCGTGCCAGGTCGCCTGCTAATTGCGCTGCCACATCGCTGTGGGACGAGCCATCTACCGGTAGTAAAATGCGTCCAATCCGCGTGGATTCTAGAATGCCAGCATCGGCATGGATGACCGTGACCGGCCCTCGGGCGCGGTGAACCACTGCATTACTCACGCTCCCTTTTAGCCATTTGCCCACTTCACTCAAGTGACGAGCGCCCATCACGAGCAAGGTCTTTTGATGCTGACGGGCGTGCTCCACAATGACGCGTTCCGGGTGGCTCACAAAACCATCATCGTGTAAGCGCGTCTCTTCTACGGTCAATGCCTGGGTAAAAGACAGTGCCGCCAACTGGTGGCGGGCGGCTTGAAATGCATCGCTGGCTTTTGCATCCTGCTGGGCGCGGTCGTGGTCGTCGCTGATATTGCGGTTGCTGGGCACGTCGCTTAGCTCGGCAGGCTTGAGCGGCAGCACATGCACCAGCTGCAATGTTGCATCTAACAGGCTGGCTAGCAGGGCGGCGTGATGGGTGGCCGCTGTGGCTTCTTCCGAACTATCGACCGGCACCATCACAATGGATACGCGTTCGCTCATGTTTATAGCTCCTTGTGGTTAAGAGCGTAATCGTTATAGTCGATAGCCTAGCGCAGCCGCGTTTTAATATCAGCGTTAAGCGCGGTAAAGATTTGCAAGCCCGTTAACGCTAGCAGGTGCCATCAACGCCGCCACTGCGGTATTCTCAGCGATACCATTATAATGACAGGGTGCTCAGGCACCTTGCGCTGGACTCAATGAGGCTTTGCATGAACCGAATGAAAACGCTAACGCTTGCCTGTGCTGCGGCCACTTTAGCCGCCGCTTCCTTTAGTGCTCAGGCGCGTGACTTTCGCTTAGGCTTGATTACCCCCGCCCAGCACCTTTGGTCTACTGAAGCAGAAGCCTTTGCCGAAACGCTTAACGAGCGCTCTGGCGGTGAACACAGCGTTAGCGTTTATCCCGCCCAGCAGTTGGGCAACGAGGCACAAATGGTGCAGCAGCTGCAAACCGGCGCGCTGGATATGGCCTTCTTGACCATTGCCGAGATTTCTAACCGTATTCCTGATTTTGGCGCGCTTTACGCCCCCTATCTGGTTGATGATGTAAACCACGCGGCGCGGCTGCTGCGTTCAGACGCTACAGGCGAACTCCTGGGGTTAATGCCGGAGGGTGTTGGGTTAATGGGCATGGGCTACGGCATGGTCGGTATGCGCCAAGTGCTTAGCCGCAGCCCCATCGAGCGTGCTGAAGACCTGCGTGGTCAGCGTCTGCGGATTACCCCTTTTGATCCGATTCGCGACTTTTATAACGCCGTAGGCGCGGCGCCTGCACCCATGCCACTGTTAGAGGTCTACGATGCCTTGGCGAATGGTCAGGTAGACGCGATTGATATGGACTTCGATTCGATCTTAATCCTGAAGTTTTACGAGCAGGCGGAAAACCTGCTGATCTCAAACCACATGATGTTCCCCATGGTGGGCGTGGTGTCGGGTCGTGTATGGCGTGAGTTGTCCGAAGAGGACCGCGAGTTGATTGAAACCGCCATGGCCGAGCATCTAGAGAACGTGCTGGTCGGTTTTGAAGAGATGGACGCGGCCCAGGAAGAAGAGATCCGCGCGCTGGATATTAATATTGTCGATGCCGATGCCGAATTCTTCTCTGAGGCGATTGCCGAGTGGGAAGAGGTGTGGGGCCCCAAAGCGCCGATGTTAGAAACTTTGCGTGAGGAAGCTGACCGGCTGCGTGACGAGTAGCACTCTATCAAGGGCCTTTAACCACCATGCTGCAACGCTTTTCTTTAGGGCTTGCCCGATGTGAAGAGATTACCGCCGCTGCGTTAGCAGCGGCGGTAACGTGTTTGATACTCATCAATATTGCGTTTCGCGCCCTGGGAAACCCGATTTATTGGGTAAGCGAGCTGGCGATTTATGCCATGATCTGGATGACCTTTCTGATTGCCGGGGCAGTGCTTAAGCGCCGCCAAGGTATCGCGGTAACACTGTTGAGTGACTTGCTGCCCCCCGTAGGCCGGAAGCTAATAGTGCTTTGGGTTGATGTGATGGTGCTGCTGTTTGCTGTGTTGCTGGTGTGGCTATGCTGGCGCTGGTTTCAGCCGCTTGCGCTTGCTCAGGCTGGGTTTGATACCCGCGCATTTCAGGGTCAAACCTTCAACTTTATTTACGCTGAGAATACTTCGACGATTGGCATTAAAAAATTCTGGGTATGGCTGATTGTGCCATGGTTTGCTCTCTCGCTTAGCCTGCATAGTCTCGCCAATCTAGGGCAGTCACTTTTGCCCCTTAAGGCCCGCGTATGACCATTATCGTTTTTTTGCTGCTGTTGCTGGGGGCCGTGCCTATTGCCTTGGTGCTGGCTCTGACGGCTATGTGGTATATCCAGGCCTCCAACAATACGGTGCTGTTTGATTCCTACCCGCAACAGCTATTTAGTGCCGTTGAAAGCTACGGCCTGCTAGCGATTCCGCTGTTTATGCTGGCGGGAGAACTGATGAATGAAGGCGGGCTGACCAAGCGCCTGATTGCGCTGGCGCGTATTTTGGTGGGTGGTTTTCGTGGCGGGCTTGCCTACATTAACCTGGTAGCCAATATGATGATGGCGGCGATTATTGGCTCGGCCGCTTCGCAAATTGCCATTATGTCCCGTGCGATGGTGCCTGCCATGGAGCAAGAAGGCTATGACAAGCCCTACAGCGCGGCGATTACTGCTGCTGGGGGGCTGCTCTCGCCGATTATTCCGCCTTCCATGCTGTTTGTGCTCTTCGGGGTGATGGCCCAGGTGCCCATTGCAGAAATGTTTATTGCCGGGCTATTGCCAGGATTGCTTCTAGGCGCAAGTTTTTTTGTGGTAATCGCTTTAGTGGGGGTTGTTCAGCAGTACCCAAAAGGTGAGTGGCCTAGCCGCCGTCAGGCGCTGCACGATGCGCTATGGGGGCTGCCTGCGCTGCTTATTCCGGTGATTATAATTGGTGGGATCTTACTGGGTATTGCTACCCCCACGGAGTCCGCTGCGCTGGCGTCGCTTGCGGCGTTATTGATGGGGCGTTTTGTGTATGGGGATTTGCGCTTTAAACAACTACCCGAGGTGCTGATCCGAACCGCGATTAATGCGGGGCTGGTGATTATGCTGATTGCTGCCGCAGGGGTGTTTGGTTGGGTAGTGGTTTATGAACGGCTGCCGCAAATGGCAGCGGCGTGGATCGCCGCGTTCACCAGCGACCCCTTTGTATTCTTGTTACTGGTGATTGGGGCGCTGCTGCTGGTAGGAATGATCATCGACGGCATCGCCGCGCTCATTCTAGTCGTGCCCATTTTAATGCCCATTGCCCAAAGCCAGTTTGCCATTAGCCCGTATCAGTTTGGGGTGGTGGTGTGTTTAACCTTGGTCATGGGGCTGTTGACCCCACCCGTTGGCGCGGGGTTGTTTATTGCCTCTTCCATGACCGGTGCGCCGCCGCTGAAAATCTTCCGAGCGTTACTGCCGTTTCTGCTGGCAACGCTCGTCACGCTAGTGCTATTAGCCTGGCAGCCTTGGCTAACGACCGGGCTTATTCAGCGTTAAGCCGCGCTGTCATTAAGCGGCATCACGTCGACCTCGACCTCTAACTCTAACTGATGGTCACCGCCGCCGTTCATGACGCCTTTTAGTGGCGCAACGTCGGCGTAATCCCGCCCCCAGGCCAGCACCGGGTGCTGCTCACCGGGTTCAGTACCGTTGGTGGGGTCTAGCGCTAGCCAGCCCCAGTCAGGAATCCAGGCAGCAAGCCACGCATGGGAGGCGTCCGCGCCAATCAAACGTGGCTGGCCAGGCGGTGGCTGGGTTTCCAGATAGCCACTAACGTAGCGCGCTGTCAGGCCTACGGAGCGTAGGGCGCCAATGGCTAAATGGGCAAAGTCCTGACAGACACCGCGGCGGTTAGCCAGCACGTCGCTTAATGGGGTGGCGAGCGTTGTGATGCTAGGGTCGTACTCAAAGGTAGAGTAGATCAGTTGGTTAAGTGCTTTCTAATGTCGCAACGAAGTGCCGAGATACGGCCTCTTTACCAGGAGGTAGCGTGAACACCAGTGGCAGCCATGACGATCACAAAACAAAAGAATTTTGGTTGTTAAACTGCCGTGGCTACAGCCGAGTGCGTGGTCTGGCGGTTCTTTCGATTCCCGTTTTTACCGCCTCCAGCGGCAGAGCGTGTGGCTCGCACGGAAGCGGCATCGATCATCCACGTGTCTAGGACCATAAGCCTATCTTCACGTTGAGCTGCAAGCGAGAAAATACCGTTTCACAGCTGCCGTCATCACGCCGCTTGCGGAACCAGTCATAACCCCTCGACCAAGAACCATATCGCTCGGGTAAACCACGCCATCTGACACCCGAGCACAGCGCCTAGAAGATACCATTGAGCAATTTTCGGTCATCCCGCATAGGGCTGCCCATGGTTTGAGGGGGCGCCACGATATCTTTAATCTGTGCCCAGTCGTCATCAGATTCTCATAACGTCCGACCATTATTTCCCCCTATGCTGTTTTTGCATAGGTAAAAACAGCAGATAAGGATTTTCGTACAAAGCCGCACTTGGCTGTAACGTCAGCATAGTGAGGGGATGTCCGCTAGGGAAAGACTAATTATCGTGACCAAAAAGATAGCTACTGCACTAAGGGTGATGTTGACGTTTACGTCAACTTGCTGATATACCCTAGAGGCTCCTAATTAGAACCCATAACAAACATAAACGTGAGGAATAGTGCTATGTCCGTACGCGAAATACCCATGTACATCGATGGTCAGCAAGTCGTATCCGAAAGCCAGGACTGGCGCGATGTGGTAAACCCTGCCACCCAAGAAGTGGTTGCCCGGGTACCTTTCTGTACCGCCGAAGAAGTAGAGCGCGCCATTGCCAGCGCAAAAACAGCGTTTAAAGAGTGGCGTAAAGTGCCGCTGGGTAAACGTATGCGCATTATGTTGAAGCTTCAGGCGCTGATTCGTGAGAACACCGCTGAACTGGCGGCGCTGATTACCGAAGAGCACGGCAAAACATTGCCCGATGCTGAAGGTGAAGTAGGGCGTGGTCTTGAAGTGGTTGAGCACGCCTGCTCGATTACCTCGCTACAGCTGGGCGAGCTTGCTGAAAATGCCGCCAATGAAGTTGACGTTTACACTATGCACCAGCCGCTTGGTGTTGGCGCCGGTATTACGGCATTCAACTTCCCGATTATGTTGCCCTGTTTTATGTTCCCGCTGGCAATCGCCACCGGCAATACCTTTGTTCTAAAGCCTTCCGAACAAGACCCAAGTTCCACCATGCGTTTGGTAGAACTTGCCCATGAGGCGGGTGTTCCCCCCGGTGTACTGAACGTTGTGCATGGCGGCCCTGATGTGGCTAACCAGATCGCCGATCACCAGGATATCAAAGCGCTCTCATTTATCGGTTCGTCCCACGTAGGCTCACTGCTCTACAACCGTGCTGCTGCTGCAGGTAAGCGCATGCAGGCCATGATGGGAGCCAAAAACCACTGTGTCGTTATGCCGGATGCCAACCGCAGCCAAGCTATTGATAGCCTGTTAGGCTCAGCTTTTGGTGCTGCAGGCCAGCGCTGTATGGCTAACTCCGTGGTTGTGCTGGTGGGTGAAGCTCGCGAATGGGTGAAGGATATTGAAGAGGGTGCCCGCAATATGAAAGTAGGGCCAGGCACTCAGCGCGATGCGGATTTAGGCCCGTTGGTTTCGCCCCAGGCAAAAGAGCGCGTAGAGCGCCTGATTGCCGCTGGTGAAAAAGAGGGAGCCAAACTGTTAGTGGATGGCCGTGGCTTCACAGTGGAAGGGTATGCTGAAGGTAACTTCGTTGGGCCAACACTGTTTGCCGACGTGACGGCGGATATGACCATCTACCGGGAAGAGATCTTTGGGCCAGTACTCTGTGTGGTGAGTGTGGAAACGCTGGATGAAGCCATTGAGTTTATTAACGCTAACCCCAACGGCAACGGTACCTCGATTTTCACTAACTCCGGTTGGGTAGCGCGGCGTTTTGAGACCGATATTGATGTGGGCCAAATCGGGATTAACGTACCCATTCCTGTGCCGGTAGCTTATTTCAGCTTTACCGGCTCGCGGGGGTCTAAGCTGGGAGATTTAGGGCCGAACGGTAAACAGGCCATTGCCTTCTGGACACAGACAAAAACGGTCACCGCTCGCTGGTTTGAGCCTGAAAATGTCTCAAGCGGTATCAATAGTACGATCTCGCTGTAACGCTGACTCAACCCAGTGACGCGAGAGGCAATAAACGCAACAAGCCCCGTCTGAACGGGGCTTGTTGGCACGTGAGGTTAGTTCTCGCTTGGCTTAAAAATTATCAAACAGCGGCAGGCTTTTTTCAAAGAGCTGTTCGATGGGGCCTAGCTGGCTCTCATGTAGCACTAGAAGGGTGGAGGCGTCTTTAAAGTCTTCGCGTAAAGGGACGAGTAGCGCAAACTCTCCCTCTTCAAGGTGAAACTCGTGGATTTCACGCAGCCCGTTAGGGGTTTCAAGCTGGGAACAGCGGTAGTTGTCGTCTTCGCTGTAAACGAGGCGATGATACATTTTAAACAGGGTATAAAGGGCTAAGCCGCCAACAAAAGCGGGCCAGCGTGCTGGGGTTTCGCGGATGTTCGCGGCTAGGGTTTTGCCGTCGGCTTCAGCGCCGGCAATGGCATCAGCCAGCGGTGTTGCAAGAATCGCCGTGTCGTCGGCAGGTAGCGGAGCATTTTGACGGGTTGCTTGGTCAAAGTCGCTAACTGCAGCGCGAAAATCGTCCAAAGAGTGAAGCGCGTAATCCACGTGCTGTAAGTCAGCGGGTTCAAAACCGCCGTTCTCCCAACCATGGATAACGCGTAGTGTTACCTGACCCCGGCTCATGGGACGAGCTAGGAGCACATACAGCATCGTACGGATGTGCATTTGCCGCTCATTGGCGTCATTCTCAAAAGCACGGTATGGCTCAGCAAATAGCTCGTGCAGTCGTCCCTGAGTATGCTCTTTGGCTTCGGCGTATTGCATGGCGTTTCCCTTTTAGCGAGCCGTTTTATGCGCGCTGTGCACGGTTTTTTATGATGTGTTCGTAAGCGTAAAGTATGGCGAGCGAAACCTGAGATTAATAGTCACTTTGCATAGTATTTTGTTACTGAATTACTAGGCCTATTACATTCCGTTAACTGTACAACCCATCCCTATTTTTAACCATAACAACAAAGGTGAGACTATGCCTGCTTCAATAAGTCGCTTTGCCGTACCAGCATCCCTCGATGAGCTGCCCGAGGATATTCGCAGTGCAATTTTAAACGTGCAGGAAAAAGCAGGGTTTGTGCCGAATGTATTCTTAATGCTTGCCCATCGGCCGGATGAGTTTCGCGCTTTCTTCGCCTATCACGATGCGTTAATGGAACGAGCATCGGATACGCTCACAAAAGCTGAAAAAGAGATGATTGTGGTGGCCACTAGCGCTCGTAACCGCTGCCTTTATTGTGTGGTGGCCCACGGTGCCTTAGTGCGTATTTATAGTAAAGATCCACTACTTGCAGATAACGTAGCGATTAATCATCATGTGGCCGACCTGAGTGAGCGTCACCGTTTGATGCTCGATTTTGCCCTGTATAGTTCCATTGAGTTAGGCGAGTTCTCGCGCGCCTGGCAAGAGCGTTTAGCAAATGTCGGTTTCACCCTTGACGACTGCTGGGACATCGGCGCTATTGCCGCCTTCTTTAGCATGTCCAATCGGCTGGTCACTTTGGCAGGCACACCGCCTAACCCCGAATTTTATGCCATAGGCCGTATTCCCCGGAACAATGTTTCTGATGCTTCTTAGGGTTTACTAAGCCGCTGATTTAGCCGAGGATAGTGCCATCATACATATGTCGCCAGGGGCGTCCTCATTGAAGGACTGAGAGCGTCATAGGCAGACCCTGGAACCTGAACCGGATTGTACCGGCGTAGGAAGTGAGACATGGCTTACCTAACGAGTAGCCAGAGAGCCAAGCAGTGAACGTTGTTTCGCTTTATGGTGTCGTATTGCCTTTCCCCAAATGGGTTCTATAGCGATGAGCTATCCACTACCGTTCAATGAAGATGCCCGTCTAGCAGCGCTGAATGAGTTGGCACTGCTAGATACGGCTAATGAGCCGGTATTTGACCGGATTACTCGGTTAGTGACCCATCTATTAAACGTGCCAATCGCAACGGTTACCCTAGTGGACGCCGATCGACAGTGGTTCAAGTCTAAAATCGGTTTAGATATTTCGGAAACACCACGGGATGTCGCTTTTTGCGCTTACACCGTGATTCAAGCAGCTCCGTTGATTGTGAAGGACGCTCTTATAGACGAGCGGTTTGCCAGTAACCCTTATGTGACAATGCCAGACGGCGTGCGTTTTTATGCAGGCTTGCCCCTAAAAAGCTCCCAGGGCTACGTTTTAGGTTCGCTCTGCGCTATGGACACCAAACCGCGCTCCTTAAGTGCGACAGAGCAAGCAGCGATGCAAGACCTTGCCGATATTGTTGCAGGAGAGATCCAGCTACGTGAACGACTGATTGCTGAGCAAAAAAGCAAAGAAGTCTCACAGCGTGCGTTAAAGGCGCTGCATTTAAGCCTTGAGCAGCAGATTGAGCAACGCACTCGAGAGCTTAGTCTGGTGATTGAAACAGCCTACGACGCCTACCTAAGTATTGATGAAATCGGCCGTGTTCTAGATTGGAATCATGCGGCTGAAGTGATGTTTGGCTGGCAGCGTAAAGAGGCGCTGGCACGCACTATTACCACGCTAATGTTTCCTGAAGGGCTGCCCCACGCGTCCACATCCCCCATTATGGGAAAAGCCAAACGGCGGGATGGCGGATGGCTTCCTGTGGAAATTCGCCTAAAAAGTTATGCAGTGAATGGCCGTGAGCGACGCAGCTTGTTCATTCATGATATCACCGAGCGCCAGCAGTTAGAGCGTTTGCGCAACCAGGAAGCCCGGGAAGATGCGTTAACCACGTTACCCAATCGGCGCGCGCTAGATGAGCGGCTTCCAGAAGCCATGGCAAGGGTGCGCCGCACGCGTAAACCGCTGGCCGTGCTGTTTATGGATTTAGATGGTTTTAAAGGGGTAAACGATCGCTACGGGCACGCCATGGGAGATGAGCTGCTGCGGGATATTGCCCTTAGGTTGCAACAATCGGTGCGCGAAACAGACTTTGTGGCGCGCTGGGCTGGTGACGAGTTTGTGTTGTTACTAGAAGGGGTCGACAGCGGGGCCCTGGTGACCTTTACGAACAAATTGATACGTACTATCGAGCAGCCGCTGATAGTGGCTGGCGTCACGCTTAACGTTAGCACCAGCGTTGGTGTGGCGCTATTTATGCCGGAAGCCGTCGAAACGGCAAAAGAGCTGCTCAAGCGTGCAGATGTTGCTATGTATGAAGCCAAACATGCAGGTAAAGGGCGGCTACACTTAGCCCAATCCGTTGATATATCAAACGATATTTAGTCAGCACCCACCTCAGGGACGATTATGATCCGCAGTATGCTCACCACGCATGACGGGCTTGTGCATGAAGGTGATGAAGACTCAATTGAGCAGTGGCAGGCAACCCCGGGAAGCCATATCTGGATAGATATGCAAGGAGAGTCAGGTCAGCGAGAGCGGAGTCTACTTGAGCGTTTAGAGTGCCACCCTATGGCTATCCAAGATGCACAAAAAGAGCGGCACCCACCTAAAATTGAAGAGTTTGAGCACCATACGCTGATTATCTACCGTGGTATTTCCTCCTTTGATGCACAGCTTAACTTTGTGCCTCAGCAGGTCTGTTTTTTTATTGGTGCACGCTTCTTGGTGACGCTGCACCCAGGCAAAGCGCTTAGTGTTGATCGGTTTTTTAACGAACAGGGCAGCACGTTGCTAGCGCAATCTCCCGAGCGTGTTGCATTAAGAGTGATGTATACCTCGGCAGGTTTTTACATTGATAGCTTGCTTAAATTTGAGAGTGAACTAAGCGACTTAGAGGATGAGCTGCTGGCGAACGGTAACGACGTTTTAATGCGCAAACTGACCACCTACCGTTCACGGTTAGTGAAGCTGCGTCGTATTTTTAGCTATCACAAAGGTATTACTCAGGAGTTAACCGCCTACGACTACGCGCATCTGCCACGAGATGATAATGATACCCTCTACGCGATCAATGATGTAGCCGAGCGTTTTGAGCGCCTTTATACCCTCACGCAGATGTATTACGACATCTGTGGCGATTTAGTGAATGGCTATATTTCGATTTCGTCGCATCAGCTTAATATTACGATGCGGGTATTGACGGTGATTACAGCCATTTTTGTACCGTTGACGTTTATTGCCGGTATCTACGGCATGAACTTTGAGTACATGCCCGAGCTGGGCTTTCAGTATGGGTACTTCTTTGTGTTGGGCGCCATGGCGGGGATTGGGGGAAGTTTGTTTTGGCTTTTCAAACGTAAAAATTGGTTTTAGGCCGTTTGGCGAGCGAAAAGTTGAACCCCTCCCATGTGGTTTAGGCCTGACTGTGGCATTCTCTGCGTCGACTAATGACGTGCATACACCTGGGAGCAAACACCATGACCATTATGATAATAGGCCTGCTGATATTTCTGGGCAGCCACTCTGTGCGTATTTTTGCGGAAAACTGGCGCCAGCAGCAGGTAGCCAAGCTAGGGCTAACCAACTGGAAGCTCGCCTACTCGGCTGTATCACTGGTGGGGCTTGCCATTGCTATTTATGGCTTTGGCCAAATGCGTTTTGATCCCATCTATATCTGGTTTCCACCGGTGGGGTTACGCCATGCAGTAGCCCTACTCATGCTGCCTGCCTTTATTATGCTGGTAGCGGCTTATGTGCCGCGCAATGCTATTAAAGCGAAACTTGGCCACCCGATGATGCTGTCGGTTAAGATTTGGGCGCTTGCCCACTTGCTGGTCAACGGTCGGCTGGGCGATATCATCTTTTTTGCCGCTTTCTTGGTATGGGCTATTTTGGCGTTTAAAGCGGCCAAGCAGCGCGACCGTATGAACCCGCCAGCGGTTGTAGTTACTTCGACGCCCGCAACGATCGCCACGGTGGTTATTGGTGTTGTGGCTTACGTGCTGTTTGCGTTCTATTTGCATACCCTGCTTATTGGTGTGCCAGTGTTTGGCTAATAGCAATAATCAGCGTTTTGCTAACGGCGGCAGCGCATTCAGCGCTGCCGCCGTTGTGTTTAATGGCTTGTGACTCCTCACAGATTTGCTACGTTGTCAGGCAGATGAACTCTGTTTTTCACAAGGAACCAGCCCATGGATGAAGCCGACTACGCTGTGCCTAAAACGATGTCCGCCATGTTATTAACGGGTCACGGCGACGTTGATAAACTGCACTACCGTCAAGATGTGCCCACGCCTCAGCCAGGGCCAAACCAAGTGCTGGTGCGGGTAACGGCCACGGCAAAAAATAACACCGACCGTAAGGCCCGCGAGGGGCTTTACCCCACCAAAGGAAAAGAGGAAGTGACCTCTTTTGCCATGGGTGGCTCACCGACGCTTACCTTTCCACGTATCCAAGGTGCAGACGTTGTTGGGCGAATCGTCGCGGTGGGTGAAGGCGTGGATAGCGCACGCAGGGGGGAACGAGGCCTGCTGGATTTTAATATCTACGCCGATGAGCGCCGCACGATTAACCTGACGCCTGACTACTATGGCCACGGAGCCGACGGTGGCTATGCCGAGTACATTGCGGTACCGGCGGATCAGTTCCATCAAGTAACTAATCCAGCGCTGCACGATGCTGAGCTAGCTGCGATGGGCATGTGCTCTTATCAAACGGCCTACCACATGATGACCTCTGCCAACGTCAGTGCTGGTGAGCGTGTGTTGGTCAGTGGCGCCAGCGGTGGGGTCGGCACGGCGTTAATCCAGCTGTGCCGGATTGTTGGGGCAATACCTTACGCCGTTAGCCAGCCAGACAAAGCCGATGCGCTCTTAGCACTAGGTGCTGAAGCCGTGATTGACCGTGGAGATTTACCCACCTTTGTTGAGCGGGTGTTGGCCGCAACCCACGGGCAGCCTATTGACGCCGTGATGGACTTAGTAGGCGGTGACATGACGGATCTGTTTATCGATACCATGATTGTCGATATGCAGCGCCGGAGCACTTATCCTCGGCTCTCTATCGCCGGGGCCAGTGGCGGCAATATCAGCGAAATTATGTGGACGCGGATTTACCTCTACCAAGTGCAGATATTTGGCGTTTCCCATGGCACTCGTGAAGAGGCGGAGCAACTGATCGAGTGGATCCGCCGCGGTGATTTAAAGCCCGTACTGCACGCCGCTTTTAAACTCTCTGAACTTCACATGGCCGAGCGTTACTTTGTGAATCGCGGTAGCAACTACCTTGGCAAAATTGTCATCGTGCCTGATGCTCAGTGGGCTGCCCACGGCGCACGATTTGCTTTACCCACCGATCAGGAGTCGCGCCTGTGAAGCATCTTCATACCATTGACCTGCTAGATACCCATGCGGGCGGTGATGTTAGCCGCATCGTAACCGGCGGTATTGATACGCTGCCCGGCGCCTCGGTTCGTGAGCAGATGGAGTATCTGCGAGATGACGCCGATGGTTTGCGGCGTTTGTTGCTGGAAGAACCTTACGGTATCCCTGAAATGTCGGTCGATCTGCTCGTGCCTGCCTCCCACCCTGATGCAGTGGCGGGCTATATCATTATGGAAGTAATGGGCTATCCCATTTATTCAGGCTCCAATACCCTGTGCACCGCCACGGCCGTGCTGGAGACGGGCATTGTGCCCAAGCAAGAGGGTATTCAGCGTTTTAAGCTGGAAGCGCCCGCTGGGCTGGTGCAAGTTGAAGCCAGCGTGCGAGATGGGGTGGTGGAGTGGGTGACATGCGAAGGCCTGCCCAGCTATATCGATACCTACCGTGACACCATTCAGGTACCGGGTATTGGGCCTGTCACTTACTCGATTGCCTATAGCGGTGGTTTTTACGCCTTGGTCGATGCCGAAGCCCTGGGATTCAAGCTAGTACGCGATGAAGAACAGGCCCTAGCGGCTTGCGCCTATAAGATTGTCGAGGCGATAAAAGCCCAGCGCGGCTTTTCCCATTACACCCTAGGGGATGTAGGGCCGCTGCCATTTTTGCACTTTATGGGGCCAGAAGAGCCAGTGGCGGAAGGCTATATCCGCTCGCGTTCTACTACCTACGTGCACCCTGGGGTTATTTGTAGAAGCACTACAGGCACCGGAACGTCAGCCCGGCTGGCGCTGATGAACTATGAGGGACGGTTAACGGTAGGTGATAAGCTCGAAACGGTGTCGCTGCGAGAAACCGGGTTTATCGGTACTTTTACCGGTACCCACCAAGAGGGCGCTTACCAAGTGGTGGAAAACTCCATTACGGGGCGCAGCTATGTGCTGACAGAATCAAAGATAGTCATTAATTGCGACGACCCTCTGGTGGCATGCGGCGAACTGCACCATATTTTGAGCGACCGCCACGATAAACCGCCACAATAAGCGTGTTGCTTAATGCTGCAGGGCGATAATCAAACCTACCGGGATGTTTTGGCATACCCCTCGCGCTCCAGCCTTTCCCACACTGGGGCCTTCTCAGCCTCGGTCATGGCCCCCCAGCAGGCAATCTCATCAAGTGTGCGACCACACCCTAGGCAGAGTTCTTGGGATAGACCTTGGTGGCGCGATGCCACGGGTTCGATCTTACATACTTGAATACAAGGAGAGAGAGGGCGGCTAGCTGGCGACATAGTCAATGCTCAATGGAGTAACGATAGGCCTAGATAGTGGCGGACTTAAACAACGCGTTAAATCGGCACTTTACCACGCAGTGATTTGGTTTTGCCCTTACGCGTTTTATGATCTACCCGGCGACGCTGGGAGCCTTTAGTAGGTTTGGTAGGTCGGCGCACCTTCGGCTGTTTGGCGGCACTTTGTATCAGCACTTTTAAGCGGGCCAATGCATCCTCTTTATTTAGCTCAAGCGTGCGATAGCTCTGCGCCTTGATAATAATCACGCCCTCTTTGCTGATGCGTTGATCAGAAAGCGCCATCAAGCGTTCTTTATACACCGGGGGCAGGGTCGAGTTTTGAATATCGAAACGTAAATGAACCGCAGAAGCGACTTTATTGACGTTTTGACCCCCTGCACCTTGGGAGCGAATCTGGCTAATATCAATTTCCCAATCCGCTAGCGTCACGCTATTTGAGATAGTGAGCATTGCGTTCCTCTGTACCGCATGTAGCCAGTAAGGCTAGCATATTTACTCTTTGGCGTTTTTAAGCCCCTACCGGAAAAACAATAAATTACTTTTTGCTACGTAGCGTTTAACGCTAATGAAGGTTAAGTCGTATATTCTCCCGCCATTATAAAAAAAGTTTCATTCAAGCTTCGGAGTGGACGGCCACTCTGGCGGTAATGCTTACATTCTTAATTCAAAAGTAGGGGGACGGCCCAATGCGGCGAATAAGTATATGGTTACTGGCGGGGATGCTCTTTTCTCCACTGGCTCAGGCAGAGTTAACCTTTGGAATCGTAGCACCTACCAGTGGTGGCGCGGCGCCACTGGGGATAGGTATGCAGCAGGGTATAGAGGCCTACTTTTCCGAGGTGAACGGATAGCGCAGCGTCCGCTAGGACGCTGTGTCTTGCAGGCTTACATAAACCTATCTAAGCTGTAAGCTATGAAAACCGAACGTGCCTACAAATACCGCTTTTACCCCACGTCTGAGCAGGCCGCCTTGCTGGCGCGGACGTTTGGGTGCGTGCGGTATGTCTGGAATGCGGTGCTCCGCCATCGCACCGATGCGTTCTATCAGCGTCAGGAAAAGATCGGTTACAACGACGCTAGCGCCTTTCTAACGCAGTTGAAAAAGCAGCCGGATACGGCCTTTTTAGCCGAGGTCAGTTCGGTGCCGTTGCAACAATGCCTTCGTCATCAGCAAGCGGCCTTCAAGAATTTCTTTGCTAAACGGGCGCGTTATCCCAACTTTAAATCCAAGAAGCATCGTCAGTCGGCCACCTTTGCCAGTTCAGCGTTTTCGTACCGTGATGGCCAGATCACGCTCGCCAAGTGCCGTGAGCCGTTGAACATTCGCTGGAGCCGCGAGCTACCGTCAGCGCCCAGCACCGTCACCGTCTCCAAGGACGCAGCAGGCCGCTACTTCATCAGCTGTTTGTGCCAGGTCGACGCGCAAATACTCGACGTGACGCCTAACATGGTCGGCATTGATCTGGGACTGAAAGACCTGTTCGTTACCAGTGATGGCAAACGGGTTAACAACCCCCGCCATACCGCCCGCTATGCCCGTAAGCTGGCGCGGGCGCAGCGGCAACTCAGCCGCAAGCAAAAAGGCTCGAACAACCGGGCGAAGGCACGGTTAAAGGTCGCTCGCTGCCACGCTAAAATTGCCGATACACGGCTTGACCACCTGCATAAGCTCACCTGCCAGATCGTTAACGAGAACCAAGTGGTCGCGGCGGAGAGTTTGCAGATTAAGAATATGGTCAAGAATCGGTCGCTAGCCAAGGCCATCAGTGATGTGGGCTGGGGAGAGTTGGTGCGCCAGCTTGACTACAAAGCGGCCTGGGCAGGACGGCAGTTCGTCCAGATCGACCGCTGGTACCCAAGCTCAAAACGCTGCCATGGTTGCGGCTATGTGATGGCATTGCTACCGCTGAATGTTCGCACCTGGGATTGCCCGGGCTGTGGCACCCAAGGCATTGACCGTGACCTCAATGCCGCCCGCAACATCCTACAAGCAGGCACCGCGCTGTTAGCCGGTGCCGAGCGTTGAAGCAACTACCGAGGGGCACTCGGGAAGCAACGCCTGTGGAGTTTGTGTAAGACCTGCCATGCCAAGGCATGGCAGGCAACGGACAACGAAGCAGGAACCAGGAAGGCAACGACCTGGGAATCCGCCACTACACTCTCTAAGTTAGTGGTCGGAGGATGTCAATAAAGCGATCGACGACATTGCGTTTCAAACGAACCTGCTGGCGCTTAATGCTTCAGTAGAAGCGGCCAGGGCCGGTGAGCAGGGGCGTGGTTTTGCCGTTGTGGCGCAAGAAGTACGCAAGCTTGCCGGGCGCAGCGCCGAAGAGGCGGCACAAATTCGCCATTTAGTGGATGACAGTGTCAAAAAAGTGAACGAAGGTGAGCAGCTGGTCACCGCGTCCAGCAACCACTTGCAGGATATTATCGATAGCCTTACGGAAGTAACCCGCTATGTGACGGAAATTGCGGACGCCACGCATGAACAGTCCGCCGGAATTGACCAAATCAACCAAGCGATCTCGCAATTGGATCAAGTGACGCACCAGAATGCCCGTTTGGTTCAAGAAGCTTCTAGCGCAAGCCACACCTTAGACGAGCGTGCAGGGGATATGCACTCCCTGGTCAGCCGCTTCCAGGTAAGTGGCGCTGTACAGCGGCCCGCCTCACTGCCTCCGTCAGAAGAGGCAGCGCGCTTGCAACCGCCCGTTTAACCTTCGTTTTCAAACCCACCCGGGTGGGTGGTAAACAGGTAAGCCCGTCGCTTTTAAAAGTGACGGGCTTTTTTTATGGGGCGTCATTGCCCTGTTCCTGGCTGTTTACTCTAGGCGTTCACGCAGTGCTGTCAGAAATGTTTCGATTCGTTGGGCATTGGTACCAATATCGCTGGCGCCTAATCGAGAGGCCGAGCGCATATCAATACGAACAGCATCTTGTTGTTCGCTCAGACGTATCACCACATCATCTTCAAAGCCAAACCAGTAGGTCGTGGCGGTCGCTTCAATGGTGTTCTCAGTAATCGCTGCAATCCGCCAGCCGGATGCTTCCACCTCAGCTTGAGCTGCCGCAAGAATGCTAGTGGCAGGAGCATCAACCACAAGCGGCTGCACATTAGGATACGCCTCCCGCTGCTGTCGGGCCGTGGTTTCGCCGGGGTAGTCCACCGCATTGGGTGCAGCTTCGCGTTCGTTTCTTAAGGCGTTGAAGGTGGGAGGGTTTTGTAAATCAGTAGTAATATCATGAATAACGGGGGCTTGTTGCGCGCGCTGCCACTGCTGCCACGGTGAATATAGCAGCGCCAGGGTGGCGGCAATGACTATTACCGCTACTAAAGCAGCACCAAAGCGGCGAGTGATGCCACTCACCACAAGCAGTAGCAAGCTTAGCAGCGTCGCACCTGCGGTGGCATACACACCATTCCGAAGTAATGTGAATGCCTCACCAAGCCCAAGGAGTTGCCAGCGGTAAGCCGGGCCAGCGCCCGCCATCAGCAGTACTGCAATAAACAGTGTTAAAACGCTTACCCATGCCAACAGGGTTGGCCATACACCGCCTTTCGTTTGTTGAAAGTTTTTTAATCGTTTAGCCATGCCTTTTTCCTAGCGTCGATCGCGGTAACATGCGCAAAGTATGTCTTCAGCATAACCAGCGCTTCAATGGTGTGCTTATTAATCTGATTAAGAGAGTGCGTCACAATCATGGCACAACGCGATATAAACGCCGCTTTAGCGTCCCAGGTGCGCTCACTGCTACTCAGCACGCCCAGCGCTGAGTTGCCGATGACTTATCAGCAAGTAGCGATTGCGTTAGGGCTCACGCCACCGAGAACTATACAGCGTGTTGCTAAAGCGCTTGAACTGCTGATGGAAGAGGATGTTGCCGCAGGGCAGCCAATGATTGCCGCGTTGGTGGTTAGCCGCCGAGGTGATCACTTGCCCGCCGCGGGCTTTTTTGAGCAGGCCGTGGCGCTAGGTCGATTTCCTGCTGATGCTCAGCAACACCAAGCGTTATACGTCGTTGAACGTGATCGGGCGCTGAACAATAGGCATTAGATTAGCAGCCACTTGATTATTTGTGGCGCAGTGGTTCAAGCAGACCGCTGAGGCCGTTATGGTCTATCTCATGCATCAAGTGGAGGAGGTGACCAATCTCACCGTCAGGAAAGCCCTCCCGCGCAAACCAGTTGAGATAGGGCCCAGGTAGATCGGCAATAATACAGCCTTGGTGCTTTCCAAACGGCATCGTCCGGGTGACGAGTTTCTCAAGGTCTTTAGGTTGCATGGGGGTGGCCTGCGTACTGATTAAGTCAATGAAGGTCATTAGTGGTTTAAGAAGCAATAGTACCAATTAATTGGGACAATGCCCGAGCGGGCTGGCTTAAATGCCCGTTAGTGCGATGAATCAAACCTATATCGCGGTGTATGGTGCGTTCGCCTAAATCAATCGCCCGCACTCCCTTGGGCCAGCGTTTCAATGCCTTGGGTTGAGGGACAAGCGCGACTCCCACGCCATCGGCAACCAATTGCACAATAGCATCTAGCTCATCGACCTCGCATATGTCGCGCACTTGGCAGTGATTATCCCTTAAAAAGCGATCTACCTGACGGCCGCCAAACGAGGTTCGGTCGTAGCGTACGAAGGGATGGTGAGTAAGAAGTTCTCGCCACTCTTCGCCCGGTAACTGGCGGGGCACCAGTAAGCGAAAAGGCTCGTGAGCCAGAGGCGTCCAGCGTAAATCGCTGTGCAGTGAAAACGGAGGACGAATAATCACCGCCATATCCAGCTCACCTGCGTCTACCTGGTTCATTAAGTCCATAGAAAGCCCCGGCACTAAGCGCGTATGACACTCGGGGTAGCGGCGGTGAAAGCGCGCTAAAACAGCGGGTAGCAGGGTGCGTTGAATAGAGGCTATTGCCCCTATGGTGAGCCGAGTATCAAGCCCCTGATGTGATGGCGAATCGCCTAACGTGGCGTACATCCCTAGCAACGCTTGCGCCTGCAGCAGGGTTTCTTGCCCTCGCTGCGTAAGCACGGCTGCTCGGCCACTGCGTTCAAATAGGGTCAGTCCAAGCGCTTCTTCCAAACGCTTCATTTGTGCACTGACCGCTGCCTGAGTAAGCCCAACCTGCTGGCCTGCCGCTGCAAAGGTGCCGTGTTGAGCAACGGCGACTAGGGTTTTCAGTTCTCGTATCATTCGCCGTTTCAATCATCAGAAATATTTGTGAATCAATAAAAAAACAATTGATTTTATTTTTGCATGGCACCGCCTAGGATAATCGCATAGCGGTTGTGTCGCATGCCAGCCCACACCAATCTATCCCTAACAAAAGCACTAAAACAGGAGACAGTCATGAGCCTTTCCCCTTTCCATTTAGCGATTCCTGTCTACGATGTAGCGCTTGCCCGCGCGTTTTACAATGATGTCTTTGGCCTTGAAGAAGGGCGCTCTAGTGACCACTGGGTCGATTTTAATTTTTTCGGCCATCAGTTAGTGATTCACGAGCACCCCAAAACCCCTGGCCAAGATAGCGCCCACACCAACCCGGTGGATGGACATAACGTGCCGGTGCCACACTTTGGCGTGATTTTAGAGTGGGAGGAGTGGGAAACCCTGGCTAAGCGGTTAGAAAAGAGAGGCACCGATTTTGTCATCGAGCCCTACATTCGCTTTAAAGGCGAGGTAGGTGAGCAGGCCACCATGTTTCTACTCGACCCCTGCGGTAACGCCCTTGAGTTCAAAGCATTTAAAGATAAAAGCCAGATATTTGCCAAGTGAGCCTACTGAGGTCAACTACCTATGCACGTAGCGCCTGTTCCTGTCGCTTGTGCTGTAACGGTGATTCGCCAAAATAGCGCTTATAGTCTCGACTGAATTGAGGCACGCTGCGATATCCCACTGCCAGTGCTGCTTGGTTCACATTGTGACTATCTTGCAAGATAAGCTGCTGCGCTTTGATCAGGCGCAGCCGCTTTAAATACTGGGCAGGCGACGAGCGGGTAATCTGCTTAAAGTGCTGATGAAAGGTTGATACGCTCATATTCGCCTGTTGGGCGAGCTGTTCAACGCTAAAGTCGTCAGCAAACTGTGCGTGAAGCTTCGACAGTATTTGCACTATGCGTGAATAGTGGCCATGCCCTTTAACCAGTGCCCGCAGGGCTGGGCCTTGCTCCCCTTTTAGCGCTTCAAATACCACATCTCGGATGCGGGCATCGCCCATTATCGTGCACTCCAGGTCGTCATGCAGCGTATGTGCTAAGCGCAGCATCGCCCTTTGCATGCCCTCGTTCATCGCAACTGACGCCATGGGCTTAGGGGGTGTTGAGGGTAGGCCAATATCCCCCATCGCGGTAACCATTTCACTGAGTAAGGCGGGGTCAAGCTTGACTGAAATGCCAAGTAACGGCGTATCAGGAGAGCCATGCGTTTCACACTCGAAAGGCATGGGGAGGGTCTGCACAAGATAGTGACCTGGGTTGTAATGGATCTCACGATCGCCTAGATAACCCACCTTACGGCCCTGGGCGATAATAATTAAGCTGGGATCGTACATGAGCGGAGTACGCTCCTGATGACGCCCCAGGCAGAGTATCCCCACCCGTGATAAGCGAGACGCGTTTAACCCATTTCCGTTTACCAATGGCTTGATTAAGTCAGCGAGCGCGCTGCCTGTATGCGCTGTGCTAGCCATGGCTAGCTCTCCTTTGTGGTGATACGTCAGTAGTAAACGACAATTATGATGTTTTTTGGCGGTTTATTGTTATTTTATTGCAAATAAAGAGAGAAATGAGCAAAAAAAACGTAGCTTCGCTCATCGCTATCTAACCGTTAGCAGCGAATAATGGAAATACTTTTCCGCACGCGCGGGATGTTTTAAAAAGGAGCTTTTATGAGCCAAGCAAAATCATACGCGGCGTTTTCCGCCGATAAACCTCTGGCGCCGTTTACCTTTGATCGTCGTGAGCCACGCGCCGACGATGTTGCTATTGAAATTCTTTACTGTGGTGTTTGCCACAGTGACCTGCACTTTGCCCGTAACGACTGGGGAATGAGCCAGTATCCGGTGGTGCCCGGTCACGAGATTGTTGGCCGCGTGACCGCTGTGGGTGGCGATGTAACACGTTTTAAAGCCGGTGATTTAGTCGGTGTGGGCTGCATGGTTGACTCCTGCCGCACCTGCTCTGCTTGTAAAGAAGGCGTAGAGCAGTACTGCATGGAAGGCTTCACCATGACCTACGGCAGCGCTGACCGCCAGGACGGCACCTTAACCCAAGGTGGCTACTCTGATGCGATTGTGGTCAGCGAACACTTTGTACTGCAGATGCCTGATGGCATTGATCTCGCCTCTGCTGCCCCTATTCTGTGTGCCGGTATTACGACCTATTCGCCTCTTAAACACTTTAAGGTTGGCAAAGGCCACAAAGTGGGCGTTATTGGTATGGGCGGCCTTGGTCATATGGGCGTCAAACTAGCCAAAGCGCTGGGGGCTGAAGTCACCGTGTTTACCCGCTCTGACGCTAAAGTAGAAGAGGCCAAGCGCAACGGTGCCGACCATGTGGTGGTGTCTGGCGATGAAGCGCAGATGAAGGCTGTAGCAGGCTCCTTCGATTTTATGCTCGACACCATCCCGGTGCAGCATGACTTGAACCCGTACTTAGCCTCACTAAAGTATGATGGCACGCACATTCTAGTGGGCTTGCTAGAGCCTATCGAACCTGCAATCGAAGCGTTTAACCTGGTGTTTAAGCGCCGCGTGGTGGCGGGTTCACTGATTGGCGGTATAGCTGAAACCGAAGAGCTGCTCCAACTGTGTGCTGAGCAAAACATCACCTGTGATATCGAAATGTTAGATATTAACAATATCAACGAAGGCTTCGAGCGTATGGAGAAAGGTGATGTACGCTACCGCTTCGTTATTGATATGGCGACATTAAAAGATACCCGTGTGTAAATAGCACTAGCAATGCACACCCACCGCCTACAGCGGTGGGTTTTTTTTTATGTGGTCACTGTATAGCGCAGGCGATACTAGACGTGTGCGGAGACCCTAAGCCGTACATAGTCAGCCGTCCAGTTGCCTTGACCATCGTTTAGGCTATGGGAAAGAAGATTCATCGTATTATCAATAATGGCTTCTTGTAGGTCTTGGTCTAAGTTGTGCAGGAAGGGGTTGGCAAAGGTTCTAAGCCAGCCTGCCATGCCCGTAGGCAGGGGGGTAGGGCGTGGGATCAACTCAATAGAGTCGACATGAAAACCCACGGTTTGCAGTAGGTGGGCATACTCTTGCGTGGTGGGAAAATACCATGGATGGCGCCCGTGTGAACTAATGCCACGAAACTGCAGCGAGGCGATAAGGGCGGTGCAAATGGCCGCCACATTGCCATGGCCGCCAAACTCGGCAACAAAGCGCCCACCCGGTTCTAGCGCGCGCTTTACGCCAGCGAGCACCTTTTGTGGGTCTAGCATCCAGTGTAATGCTGCATTGCTGAATACGGCGTCAAACTCATGGTCAAAGGGCAGCTGGTGGCCATCAATTACGCGGGCGTTGAGGCCCCGCAGTCGCGCAGCCTCCACCATCTCCTCTGACGCGTCGATACCCAACACATTCGCCCCCGTTTGGGCAATACGCTCGGTTAGCGCACCATCGCCACAGCCAAGGTCCAATATGCGCTGGCCCGCTTGTGGGGCAAGAAGTTTTAGCACTTCGCCTCCTAGTTTAGGAACGAAGTCCGCGTTTTCCGCATAGTGGCTGGCGTTCCATTCCTGCCCTGGCGGTGTGTTTGAGCGATTAGACATGGCGGCTTCCCGGCAACGTTATTCCATTTATTTTCATAATAAACAGTATAGCCGTACGCTGGATAACTTATTCGCTAAGAAGCCACTGATTCATGATGGTATTTGTCTATACCGTTTGAAATTAACCGCGTGCGCTGGCTAGTAAAATGTTCGCTTACATCATCGTTAAAAAAGCCGCTCATCGAAAATTCATAAAAATGGCAAGGCTGTGCCATGCTAGCCACTGGTTGTTATCACCCTATTCCTAAGTGAGGCACTATGAACGACGTTATCAAATTACTGCAGTCCCACCGTTCTATTCGTAAATTTAGCGACCAAGAAATACCCCATGGATTGCTGCTTGAACTGATTCAAGCGGGCCAAAGCGCGGCGACCTCAAGCCACGTACAAGCCTATACCGTTATTCACGTTAAAGACGCCGCTAACCGTGAGCAGATCGCCGAGCTGGCCGGTGGGCAGGGGTATGTCGCAAGCTGCGCGGCATTTTTAGTATTTTGTGCCGATATGAAACGCCCAACGGAAGCATCAGCACGCACAGGAGCCAACGTTGAGCGAGGCATGACCGAGCAATTATTGGTTGCCACCGTAGACACTGCCTTAGTGGCCCAAAATGTTGTGGTAGCAGCGGAGTCCGAAGGGCTAGGTATTTGCTATATCGGCGGTATTCGCAATAACCCCCAGCAGATTAGCGATTTGTTGCGCCTTCCTGAGCACGTTTATCCGGTATTTGGCTTATGCCTTGGCTACCCAGCGCACAATCCGGAAGTAAAGCCGCGCCTACCAGTAGAAGCGATTTTAAAAGAAGACTACTACACTGAAGACACCGAGCTGGTACAAGCTTTTGATTCCACGATGCAGGCTTACTACCAAGCGCGGAGCAGTAGCAATAAAAATACCGACTGGTCGCATAATTTGAAGCCACTGTTTGATGACAAGCTACGCCCCCATATGCGTGATTTTTTGGTAAAGCGTGGCTTTGAAATGAAATAACGCAGTAAGCGACATAGGTTGAGCATTTCTATCTGGATTGCATGGCAAACGGCGGTACCAAAAACTATAAAAGGAGCCATCAATGACTCTCACGCGTGCCTACTATCTCTTAGCCGTTTTTTATACGCTGATTCCCGTCATGGGGGTCGTTGCGCTGTTTTCGGGCGGCGGAACGCCTCTCGCTATAGTGCACCTCTCTGTAGGGGCGCTGGCTGTGCTGGGGTTATGGGGCTACATCTTAAAACGTGGCTTTATGAACCCTCGCATCTGGCGGCCTTTTGCCATCTTGTTGGCCATTGGTGCGGTATTACAGCTGTTGGTGATTTTCACCATGCCGGTGGCGAATGTAGAGCTAACCTGGATGCTTACCAGCACTGTTTTTTCGGTCTTGCTAGTGATTCTGCTGTACCACTACGGTAATCGTGACCAACCGCTGTGGGCAACGTCAGATGAGCAGGCAGCAGCCCGTCAACTGGCAGCGCTACTGGAGACATCCACGCCCCTAACGGCTGTACACCGTGAGGGTGAACGGGAAAATAGCGTCAATGTTAGCAAGGTTGGCGATGAGTATAACGCTCGCGTTACGCGCCGCACCCAGGGGCAGCAGGAAGCCTTTGAACGGCGCTTCAAACACCCTGAAACATTGGTGTTTTTTCTGGAAAAGTTTGCCAGCGTAACGGTGCAGGATTTCAAACAGCAAAAGGCTACTTAACCCTGGGCTGGGGGCTGTCCTAGGGTAAGTATCTAACTTAAAGCGGTGTAGCCTCACTTAAAGCCGGGGTGTTTGCGTATGCTAGCTGGGTAGCGAGGCCGGATTTTATCAGCTGGTAGAGTGGTACTATTTTTTCGGGCAGGTGGTGTTCAGCTACACGTTGGTCAATATAAAAGGCGGCTCTTTCACCACAGTGCTGAATGAGTTCGCCTACTTGTTGAAAGTGCAGTCCCGAGGCGCCAAGCAGACGATTAAACCTCGGCTCGAGCATAGCGAAGACATGGTGGCGCTGTGCAATGCCCACAATGGCCGTTGCGGCCAGGAACAAGCTTAAGCTAACAAGCGCCGGGCTTTCACGAATACTGCTCTCATGGTTGTTGATGTCGGCGGCGCTTTTTCGTCTGAACCCAGGGTGCACCGCTAAACGTGACACTTCACAAACGCTTTCAGATGCGAAGTAGCGGGGATGCTGGTGCGAGGTAAAGAGGCTTTTATGGTAATACTCCTCCAGGGGAAGGCTGGGCGAAGAGGAAAAGCGCTGCTTGTTGATCAACACTATGCGTACGCACCCCACATCTATTCCGGTTTCTTTATGGTGCAGTAAACAGAGAATTGAGTGCTGATCGTGAATATCTTTTTCAATGTTTTGGTGGGTCGTATCGCCAAGTTTGTAATTAAGCTCTTCGTTAAAAACGGCGTAGCGAAGGGAAAAAGCGCGTATTTTTTCATCAGTAGTTTGCGCAATGATTAAAGAGAAATGACGATCAAAAAAGTCGGGTGTAAAGGTGTTTTGCTTTATATCTTCAGGCGTTGTAGTAGGCGGTTGAATAGTTTTATTAATGGCTATTTTCTTCACGGCTACTTTATCCCTTTAGTAGTTGTTCTAAACTCTCTGGCTTACCCAAGTGGAAGCCCTGCCCATACGTGATGCCATACTCTTTCAGAATAGGCGTTAATGCCTCCTGGTCAACATACTCAGCAATAGCTTGCTTACCAAAGCCCTTGGCAATGTCTGCTATTGCTTTCACAATCGTGTGGCTATCAGGGTTGGTCAGCAGGCTACGAATAAACGAGCCGTCGATTTTTATATAATCAACAGGCAGTTGGCCTAGGTAGTGGAAGCTGCTAAAGCCGATACCAAAATCATCCAGCGCAGTGCGACAGCCCAGATCGCGAAGGCTTTGCAGCACATTACGCGCCGTAGAAAAGTCGGTAATGGCGGCCGTTTCGGTAACTTCTAAAATCAGGTGGTGCGGGTCTGCGCCACTGCTTCGCAACTCTTCAGTTAAGTACTGTCTTAGGCTTAAATCGTGCAGTGACTGGCCAGATAAGTTGACAGAGAGCGAAATGCCGCGCTCTTGTAGCGTTTTAAGGGCCTGTAGGCTGTGTTTAATTACCCAGTGGTCAACCTGAATAATTAAGCCGCTCTGTTCCGCAACAGGAATAAAGTGGGCGGGGGAGACTAAACTGCCATCGGGGTTACGCATCCGTAGTAACACTTCATAATGTTTGATATCGCGATCCTGCAGTCGAACAATGGGCTGCGCCATTAATTCGAAACTGTTGGTCTCCAGTGCACTATGTAGCCGCTCTACCCAGTAAACACGCTCTTGGAGTTCGTCTTTAATATTTGCCTCTTTGGAGTGCAGGTACCAGTGGGGGAGGCCGCGCTCTTTCGCTTTGTACATCGCCATGTCTGCACTGGCGAGAAGGTCTGCCGGGGTTTGCCCATGGCTTGGGAAAAGGGCAATGCCTATGCTGGCCGCTATATGATGTTTTCGGCCAGCACTGACAAAGCAAATAGCATCTAAAAGTTGGGTAATATATTCGGCAATATGGATTGCTTGTTGACTACTAACACTCTCTAGCAGTAGCGCAAACTCATCCCCCCCTAAGCGGGCAATAGTACTGCGTTGGCCTAGGTTGGCATATAGCGTCTCCGCTACTTTGCAGAGCAACTGGTCACCCACATGGTGGCCGCTAAGCTCATTGATTTCTTTAAACTGGTTAAGGTCCAGCAGCAGAATGGCACCCTCACTACGGCGTGAAAGTGAATCAAGCAGCGCATCTTGGAAGTACCGGCGGTTAAACAGCTCGGTTAATGGGTCGTGTTCGGCCAGCCACGTTAAGCGCGCCTCGGCTGCTTTGCGCTCGGTAATATCTAGCCCAATAGAGATACGGGCAGCGCTGCCACTGTGGTTGTCGGCTAGAGGAGCATGGTACCAAACGACGGTGTAAAAGCGTTTATCGACGGTGTGAAAGGTTTTTTCTTCCTGGGTGGGAATGCCCAAAGGCTCGTCACGAGGGACTTTGTGACTACCATCAGCCAGTGAGGAAGGACGATGGCTGAGTGTTAAAGGGTCGTGCTGATCAAAAATATCAATGAAGTGGCGACCTAGCAGCTCGCTATCATTGAGGCTGAGCCGCTCCCGCGTGTAGTCATTCACCAGTTGGATACGGCCGGCACTGTTTTGCACCACGATAAAGACCCGGGCGGTATCTAAAAGGCTACTTACAAAATCGCGCTCTTTGGCGAGTTCTTCAATGCGTTCTGCAAGCTGGTTGCTGCGCTCTTGTACTGCGGTTTCCAGAGACTCAAGCTGATAAGCGAGTTCGCGGGTAGAGTACTCCAGCACATCAATTTCATTGGAAAGTCGCGGCGTTGAACGAGGCAAGATAGCCGTAACGCGACTAAACTGCCCGCTTGCCAGAGCCGGGAGGAGGCCTGCTATGCGGCGCAGCCGTGCCATTGGCCCTAATAAGATCATCAACAGCAGTATCTGAGCGGCCAGCCAACCCATAACCCCAACAAAGAGCAGCGTATTAGTGGCTGAGTTAATTGCAGCCATTTGAGAGGTAGTATCGGAGATCAGAAGGAAGTAGCTGGTGCTGCGCCAATCCGCATCATCCTCCATATAGACGGCGCCGAGCTCTAAATAGCGGTTGGCATACTCAATCCTGAAAGGAGTGCTGGCCAGCGGATAGATCGGTGTTTTAGTAGCGGCAAGTTGGAGTAATGAAAGTGTAGGCTCGCGGTTGGTGAGCGCGACTAAGTGGCCGTTCCAGGCTTTTAAACGGCGCTCTTCTAAAACCGCTGGGATCTCGCTATCGCCGATTACCAGCAGCGCAATTTCGCTGCCCGAGACCTCTTTCGCCTGTCGAGTCACATCGGCCAGCGAGCGCGAGAGCACCACTGTACCAATACTTTCCCCTTCCATCAGCATGGGCACCGCCGCAAATTGTTGGCAGTCTGCTGCGCAGCGTAGCGTGGTCACTGGCGAGTCGGTGGCTAATACTTCGCCAATCCAGCTTTCTAAGGGGAGATCGGTAGGGGCTAGGCTGGTTCCTGAGTGGCCTGCCAGCCTCCCCTGGGTATCGAATACAAACACTTCGTCGACGCCAGCTTCAAGCTGTAAGGATGGCCAGCGAGCATTCAGAGCGGTCTCTAATGCGGAATCGCTACGACGGACTAATGCTTCAGCCAAATCAGGCGCAGCGGCTGTTAAGCCCGCTAGTTGGCGCAAATTGTCGGCGGAGCGCTGCATCGCCAAGCGCACTTCACGCTGTTGGCGTTCATGATGTAATAAGCGGTTGTTTTCAAACTGCTGCGTTAGGTAGTGCTGCCCCAGCCAAGTGGAAAGCGCCACTAGTACCAGCAGCAGCAGGCTACTAAGCGCCGTGACGCGCCAGGTTAGGCTAAGCCGTTGTCGTGCTCGTGTATTTGTAAACGCCTTCATCACGGACGCTCCGTTGTCTTGCTGTGTTAAAAACGCAGCGAAAGCTGAAAGAGCAGCATATTCCAGTGCTGGCGAGTGGCTGAAGCGTCAGGGTTATCCTGTGTTGGCAGCCAGCCAGTGCCATTCACGTGATGGTATTCCCCTGCAAGCATCAGGCGAGAGTTGGGCGTCCACTGAAGGCCTAGGGTTACATCATCTGCAAACTGCGAGTGGGCTGGTCCAAAGCCGTTTTGTTCATAGTCGCGGCCTGAGCGGTCGGCGGTATTGTTGACGAGGCTGTCGTACCTCACCAGCCAGCTCCAGCTCGGCGTCATACGTCGTTGATACTGTAAGTACCAGCTATGGCCGGTAATGTCGAAGTTTCGAGATAGATTGTCACCTTCAAGGGACTGTTTTCGTAGGGCGAACTCAGCTGTCAAGCTCCATAGCTCTTCATTGTATTGCAGCGAGGCAATCCAGGGCTGAAAGCTGAAGTCTGCGGCGTTGTCGGCAAAGTTGGCATCTAAGTTAACGTTGGCAGCACTTAACGCTGCAAGAAACTTACCGCTCTGGTCTTCGTATAAAACCTGTGCAATGGCCGATAACGAAGAAGAAGAGATACTATTGCCAGTATCACCAAATAGCTGCTTAGCGAGTAAGGAGCCTGTTTGTGGTCGGCCAATGCCGCTGCTGACCCTAAGCGTGCCTGAGGGGATGCGCTCTTCCAGATACACATTGACGCCATCTGCGGCTATACCCAGTGCCCGGGTACGGTCAAAGTAGATCGATTGAGGTAGTAAGATACTTGGCCGGGTGAACGCTACATCCCGGGTTTGGTTATAAAGGCCAAAGGGATTTTTAAACCTACCCGCCTGTACGCCCAGGGTTCGCGCCTGGTTTGAGACCATCTGATAATCAATCACGCCGTAGTCCAGCGTGGGTTGTGCATCGCTGGTTTCACCGCCTGCACGGCGACTTAGTAACTGGGCAGCTACCAGTACATCTCGGTGCGGTCGAAGCGAGGCGTTAATCCCAAGCTCAGTAAACTCTACACTCCCCGAACCGTTACTGCTGGGGCCAAAGAAGTTGTTGTCGTCGGTCACGATAAGCGCCTGGCTCAAAAAACCATGCACCTGCAGCGTATCCAGTACGTGCTCATCGGCTAAGCTGGCAGCGGTGGGCGTTAACAACACAAGGCACGCCATCAGCCTCTTGGCGAGTTTGCGATCACTCCATTGAAATGACTTGGACGCTTTCATCCAGGTACTCCCTTTCAAGGTATCCCAGCGCACCGGGCGTACTGGCCACTTTTTCGTGCATTTCAGTCAGGTTGCGAACACGGTTGGGTGCTTGCCCCCTGCCAGAAAACACCACTCGATCCCAGGCCAATTGAAGCTGGTGAGGGTAAACAGCGAGCTGCTCTTTGGTAAAACGCGCATGTACAGGGTCGCGGTTGGGCAGCACAAACACCTGTACGGCTTGGCCATTCGGCCAAGTACGTTGGCGCATGGCGAAAATTGCCCGAGTGGTATCACGGGTTAACCAGCTGATGGGGACGTCAGGATGAGCTACTAAAACAATGACGCTTTCATCGGCAACCGTTTGTGCCTTTGCTAACCCCGAAAACAGTACAAGCATCAGGCAGGCTGTTATCCAAGCCAACTGCCTGCGTGTGCTGCTCAAAAAAGAGAACGGCGAGGAATGGTTAGTCATTGCCCGCTAAACGCCAGGCCATGCACCCTGCAGGCATCGCCCACACTGCTGATGTGAATAAGTAAATGACGTGTCTCCCTTGCAGCCGCTACTTAAAAAGTCCTTGGGTGAGGAGCTTATCGGCTTTTCTTATTGACGGAAACTACAAAATAGCTAGGCCAAAGTAACCTGAAATACCTAGTAACACTACACCATCTTTAGGATATCTCCAGGCACATAAAACATATCACTACCGCATTACATTAAGCCTACATAACTAAAACGCCCGGCAAAAAGCCGGGCGTTTTCATGTAACGGCACATGGTTACTCAACGAGTTCAAGCAGGCGGTCAGGGTAGTCAGTAAACAACCCATTTACGCCCCAGTCGAGTAAGCGCTGCATCTCGTCGGTCTCGTTGATCGTATAAATATGAACGGGCAAACCATTTGCCTGTGCTTGGCGAATAAAGTCTGCATCAATAACGTCGTTTCCATCGTAAGTGACGTTAGTACCGATGCCCACTGCGTATTCAGCGATTGCTTGGAAGTCTTCATCGGTGATCTCGGCTGGGCCCGGTGTGACGCCTGTCCACTCTTGTAGCTGCGAATCATCCTCTTCATTAGTGTGGTACCACACTAGTTGAATGAGTGGCACGTTCTCATTTAGCTCGCGTATTTTAAGTAGACTGTCCTGCTCGAATGACTGGACCAACACGCGTCCTGTCTCAATCATATCGTGGGCTTCTAACGACTCAACCAGGGCTTCTTCCAAGCCAGGGTTTAATTGCGGTGATTTAGTTTCAATGTAATACCGCTCATCATGGCCGAAACGCTCAAACAACTCATCAAGCGTCACAATTTGAGCGCCTTCAAACGCCGCATCGGCGTTTTCAGGGTTAGCGTCGTTGAACCAAGTGCCGGTATCCAACGCTTGTAGTTCTTCTAGAGTGTGGTCATTGATGGCGCCTTCACCGGTGCTGGTGCGACCAATGGCGTCATCATGAAACACCACCAACTCACCATCGGCGGTGATTTGAACATCCAGCTCTAAATAATCGACGCCCCATTCATGGGCCAGTTCGTAGGCGGCCATCGTGCTTTCTGGGGCATGGCCGCTGGCGCCACGGTGGGCAATGACTTGAAAGGATTCGAGGTCTTTTAGCTGCTGCTCCAGCGGGGTGGCTTCAGCCAGCGCAGAAGTGGTGGCAGCACCAGCGAAAAGACCTAGCGATATAGCGGCAATTAGCGGATGACGTTGCATAAAAGCTCCTTAATTGAATGGTCGTTCAATTACCTTACAGGTCGTGGTGTATAAATGCCAAATTTGGCCACCTTTGATTGGCAAGCTGATCGGTTTGTCAAGCAACATAAGGCGTTTCTTAGTAGAGTTAACATGGCAGTAGTAGCGTTTACTTCCCTAATCGAGAGTCACTGCATATGCTTTATCTACACGACAAATGAGATACCTTATGAATCAAATGCCGAGTTGGGCCGCCCTATGCTTACGTTTTATTATCGCGATGTTTGTAGGTGTGATACTGGGTAGCATCGTGCAAACCCAATTTAATATGGCGGCGCTGCAATCAATAGGTGTGGATATCCCGCTTGGCTTACGTATTGTCTCAACGCGCGAAGATTTAATTCACTTCGGGCCTATTTATGCGGCGCTGTTTTCGGTGGGGTTCATCATTTCCCAAGCGTTTGCAATGCTGGTCGCACGTAGGTTAGGTAAGCCGTGGCTAGCACCGCTGTGCGCTATTGCGGGGGCTACTGGGTTATGGGTGACGTTTCTTTTGGTGAACCGTGTAGCCCCCATGCCCACCCTGATTGCCGCCACTCGTGACACTTTTGGGCTACTTGCCATGCTAGGAACGGCAGCCATTGCGGGGTTGGTGTTTGGATTGCTTAACAGTCAGACAACGGGCCGCGCGCGCCAACCAAAATTTCTGATTGTGGTGCTTGGCATGAGCGCTCTAGCTCTCCCGGGTTATTCTGAAAACCTGCAAGCCCAGGCAACAACGGCCGGTACCGTGCCGTATCACATTGACACTATCGCTGAGGGTCTTGAACACCCGTGGTCGTTGGCATTTCTGCCGGATGGGCGAATGTTAGTGACCGAGCGCCCCGGGCGGCTGCGGTTGTTAACGGCGCAAGGCGATACCCAGGTGGCGTCATTAAGCGGTTTGCCGCCGGTATACGCGTCCGGGCAAGCGGGGCTATTTGATGTTTTGCCTTCCCCACAGTTTGAGCAGAATCAACAGATTTTTCTCAGCTATGCCTGCGGCAACCATAGCGCCAACCACACCTGCATTGCCTATGGAACACTCACTGAGCGCGGGCTTGAAGAGGTCGAAGAGATCTTCCGCGTTGACCCCGCCAAACGGGGGGATGCCCACTACGGTGGCCGGTTAGCTTGGCTACCGGATGGAACCTTAATCGTGACATTAGGCGATGGGTTCGACTACCGCGAACAAGCGCAGAACCTTGGCAATCATATCGGCAGCATTGTGCGTATACACCCTGATGGCAGTGTGCCGGATGACAACCCGTTTATCGGGGATGCGGATACTCGGCCGGAAATTTACAGCTATGGCCACCGCAATATCCAAGGGCTGGTGGTGGATGAGCAGAACCAGCGGCTGATTGCCCATGAGCACGGCCCGCGCGGTGGTGATGAGCTCAATATAATTACTGCAGGCGCTAACTTTGGCTGGCCTATCGCAACGGGCGGGCTGGATTATACGGGCGCGCGCATTACGCCGTTCAACCAATACCCTGGCACCATTCCACCGCTGCTTGAGTGGACGCCTTCCATCGCGCCATCTGGTATGGCGCTGTATACCGGCGAGCTATTTCCCGAATGGCGGGGTGATCTTCTAGTGGGCGCCTTAGTCGACAAAGAAGTGCGCAGGGTACGCCTCTCAGCAGATGCTACCCATGCGGAAGATGTGGAAAGCTTATTTGGCGAGCTTGAAGAGCGTATTCGCGATGTGCGGGTAGGCCCGGAAGGTGCTATTTACCTGCTGACTGACAACCCAGAAGGCAGAGTGCTAAAAGTGACGCCGAGTCAGTAATGTACCTTGTGCACCTTAGCTAATACCGCCGTCGCGAACGCTCTTCATTTTGTAACCACCTGAGGCAAGCATGGAACTCTTTCTAAACGCAACGTCCCCCTATGCGCGTATGGCGCGCATCATCCTGCTGGAAAAAGGGCTCATGGAGAGTGTAACGCTGCGCTGGTGTGACCCCTGGGCAGACGACAAAGCGCTGCTAGCGGTTAATCCCGCAGGGCGCATTCCGGCGCTCGTTACTCCGGATGGCAAAACACTCAGCGAGTCGCTGCTGATTGCCTTTTATCTTGATGATTTTAGCCCCAGCATGCCAATAGTACCCAGCTCCCAACGGGCTGACGTACTGCACCTAGTCGGGCTGGGGCAAAACCTAATGGATGCCTCCTTCACTACGGTGATCGCTCGAAAACATTATGGGGCTGAGATTGATCAAAGCGAACTTGGCCTAAGACGCCAGCGTGCCATCCAGCGTCTAATAAAACAGTTAGGCGATGAACTTCACCAAAACCAGCTAACCGAATCACTCAACCTTGGTGAAATCTCCACGGCGGTGGCGTTGGACTATTTAGCCTTCAGGCTGCCCGAGGTGAGCTGGAAAGAAGCGTATCCGCAGCTTCAGGCATGGCACGCCGCAGTGATTACCAGGGATAGTTTTCAACAGACAGCATTTAGCTAGCCGCACTAGCGGCGCTGACACCGCGCTCACCCTTTAAGCGCCTGCTTAAACCACTCTGCCAGCGGCTCGCTGCGGCGAACGTTGGCGTGTTTAGGTAGCAACAGGCAGAGCCGCGCAGGCGTTTCGATACTTCCCCACGGGGCGACTAATCGTCCGCTGTTCACATCATCCTCTACTAATAATTTGGGGGCGATGGCGATACCCAAACCGGCCACTGCTGCTTCAATCAAATAATAAAGATGGGCAAAGCCTTGGCCCTGCTGAAGGGCGGTCTCCAGCTTACTTTGCTCCAACCTTTTAGCAGCAGCCCACTGGGGCCACGCTTGAGGGCGTGAGGCGGTGTAGAGAAGCTTGTTAGCAAACAGCGATACCGGGTTGGCCGGCTCGGTTTGCGCGGCCAACGATGGGCTCACTACTGCACAAATCTGTTCGGGCATTAGTGGTATAACCACCATGTCGGCAGGCCAAGGCGGTTCAGTAAACGCCAGTGTGGCGCTGGCATCTGAGGGCGTGCCGGGCTGCTCGGAATCGCTCACCACTACCTGAAGTTTTAGCTCCGGCAGCGCCTGGTTTAAGCGGTCTAAACGGGGGATCAGCCAGCGCGCCAGCAGGCTGCCGGGGCAGGCCAGGGTAAACGGCGCTTCTTCCACCTCATGCTTGAGCAAAGTGCAACTATCTCTCAGTTTCGCGAAGGCTTCCCCCACGCCACTTTGCAGCCGTTCGCCGTGGTGAGTGAGCACTAGCCCACGGCCCACTTTGGTGAATAGCGCCACGCCAAAATGCTCATCCAGGCTCTTTAGCTGGCGGCTAACCGCACCGTGGGTAACGCTTAGCTCGTTGGCGGCGGCGGTCACGCTGCCTAGCCGAGCGGTGGCTTCAAAGGCGCGCAGGGCGCTCAACGGCGGCAGGCTATGTTGCATGAGTGCCTCTTTCAATAGTTGCGTAAAACTCACAGGTGCTTGCCATCTTATCGATTTTTCTTCCCGCCTGCCTGCGTTAACGTCGTTAGCATCTTAAATCGCCCCGATACCGCAGAGGTCGTGATGAACAAACCCTTAAGCCTACCCGATGCCAACGGGCTGTTTGGCAGTTTCGGTGGCCGCTTTGTCGCTGAAACCCTGATGCCGCTGATTCTTGAGCTGCAGGATGAGTACACCACCGCCAAAAACGACCCGGAATTTCAGCGCCAGCTCGCCTATTTTCAGGGCGACTACGTTGGCCGCCCCAGCCCGCTCTACTTTGCCGAGCGCCTCACCGAGCACTTCGGCGGTGCGAGCATTTACCTCAAGCGCGAAGAGCTGAACCACACCGGCGCGCACAAGATTAACAACTGCATTGGTCAGGTGCTGCTGGCCAAGCAGATGGGCAAAAAGCGCATCATCGCGGAAACCGGTGCGGGCATGCACGGCGTGGCGACAGCCACCGTCGCGGCCCGCTTTGGTTTGCCCTGCGTGATTTACATGGGCGCCACCGACATCGAACGCCAACAGCCCAACGTGTTCCGCATGAAGCTGTTGGGCGCGGAGATCGTGCCAGTGACCTCTGGCACCGGCACCCTCAAAGACGCCATGAACGAAGCGCTGCGCGACTGGGTAACAAACGTCGACGACACCTTTTACATCATCGGCACCGTGGCAGGCCCGCACCCGTACCCGGCCATGGTGCGCGATTTCCAAGCGGTGATTGGCCATGAAACCCGCACCCAAATGCTTGAAAAGCAGGGCCGCCTGCCGGATTCGCTGATTGCCTGCGTGGGCGGTGGCTCTAATGCCATGGGCCTGTTCTACCCGTTTATTGATGATGAAAGCGTTCACATGGTGGGCGTGGAGGCGGGCGGTAAAGGCGTTAACAGCGGCCTGCACGCCGCTAGCCTGAACGGCGGCACCCCCGGCGTGCTGCACGGCAACCGTACTTACCTGCTGCAAAACGAAGATGGCCAGATTATCGACGCCCACTCGATTTCCGCCGGGCTAGATTACCCCGGCATTGGCCCCGAGCACGCCTGGTTGCACGAGCAGGGGCGGGTTGAGTACGTTTCCGCCACCGATGACGAAGCGCTGGAAGCATTCCAAATCTGCTGTCGCCAAGAGGGCATCATCCCTGCGCTGGAAACCGCCCACGCCCTGGCCGAAGTGGCTAAGCGCGCGCCAACACTGCCCCGCGAGCATCTGATGGTGGTCAACCTCAGTGGTCGTGGCGATAAAGACATGGTGAGCGTTGCCCATCACCTGGGGGATAAGTTCGGAGTAAAAAACGTATGAGCGCCCTACGCGAGAGCAATGTAGTGGAGGAGAACAGGCTAGTGGAGGAGAGCAGCATGAACACAACGTCGCGTCTTGAAGCGTGCTTTGCCGCGCTCAAACAGCAAAACCGCCCGGCGCTGGTAAGCTACCTCACCGCTGGCGACCCAGACCCCGAGACCTCCCGCCGCCTGCTGCACGGGCTGCCGGAAGCGGGTGTGGATATCATCGAACTCGGCATGCCGTTCAGCGACCCCATGGCCGATGGGCCCGCCATTCAAAAAGCCGCCCTGCGAGCGCTGGAAAACGGCCAAACCCAAGCCAAAACCCTGGAAATGGTGTGCCAGTTCCGTGAACAAAACAGCACCACCCCCATTGTGCTGATGGGCTACTACAACCCGATTTACTGCTACGGCGTCGAGCGCTTCTTAACCGATGCCGCCAAGGCCGGAGTAGACGGGCTGATCGTGGTGGATCTACCGCCCGAACACGACGAAGAGCTGTGCCAGCCTGCTGCCCAGCACGGCATTGATTTTATCCGTCTCGCCACGCCCACCACCGATGCCAAGCGGCTGCCCAAAGTGCTGGCCAACGCCTCCGGGTTTATCTACTACGTTTCCGTGGCGGGTGTGACGGGCGGCAGCGCACCCACGACGGAGCGGTTGGAAAGCGCCGTGAATCAGCTGCGCGAACACACGCCGCTGCCCATCGCCGTGGGCTTTGGCATCCGCACCGCCGAACAGGCCGCCACCATTGGCCGCTTTAGCGACGCCGTGGTAGTGGGCTCTGCGCTGGTAGATTGCATCGAACACGCCAGCAGCGGCGAAGAGGCCGTGGCGCGGGTGCATGGGCTGGTGAAAGCGCTGGCGGAGAGTGTGAGAGGGTGCAGGCATTAGGCATCGCATCGTTGAGCGGTGAATGTAAACAGCGAACGCTTGGAGTTGTCGCAAAAAAAGAGCTAATATGAGGGCTAGAAAAGGAGCTTTTTTATGGCTTCAGGAGGTTTCTATGCACCAAGTATTAGCTAACTTTTCGGTCAGTATTTCTGAGCTAAAGAAAAACCCTTCGGCACTGCTGACCCAAGCAAGCGGTGCCCCCATTGCTGTGTTGAATCACAACAAGCCCGCCGCTTACCTAGTCCCTGTAGAAACTTACGAGGCGATGATGGAGATGCTGGAAGACTACGAGCTGGCCAAGCTAGTGGAGGAGCGTCGCGCCGATAAAGACAAGGCGGTCACGGTATCACTGGATGACTTATAAGCTACGCTTTTTGCCCGCGGCCTTGAAAGAGTGGGAAAAGCTTAGCCCACCCGTCAAACAACAGTTCAAAAAGAAGCTAGCTGAAAGGCTAGAAACTCCACGTGTGCCTGCCGATAAACTCAGTGGTTTCGATTCCTGCTACAAAATAAAGCTTCGAAGCGTAGGCTATCGTCTGGTTTATGAAGTAGTGGATGATGAACTGTTTATCTACGTTATTGCTGTGGGTAAGCGTGACAAAGGCAACGTCTACGCGTCGCTAAAGCGCCGGATGTAATCCATCACCTATCGTGCAAATGACCACAAACAGAGGCAAATAATGGGCAAGCTCTTTTCATTACTGGTACTGCTGGGACTCGGCTACGCAGGCATCCATTTCTACTACGGCGTGGTGATCGAGAAGGAAGTCGAGCAGCAGTTAGAAGCCCGTGGACTGTCATCGGTCAGCGTGGATAACGTCGAATATGACCTGCTGGCCCCCGTTAGCAAGAGCGCCAATATTGCCGTAACGCTTAGCTACCGTGGCTCCCAGGCAGCGGTCAACGTGCGCGTGCAAGGCCACCCGCTGTTGTCTGATGAGGTCACGGTACAGCTGGACGGCCTGCAAGCACTGCGTTTGGGGATTAGTTTCGGTCAATAAAACTTCTGAAAGGACACTGCCATGTTTACCGGCCTGAGTGCGTTTCCGCTAACCCCCATGAATGAGCAGGGCATTAACGAGCAGGAGTTTATCCAGCTCGTGGCCCGCTTGGCGCAAGCACAGGTGGATTCCATTGGCGTGCTGGGTTCTACCGGCAGCTACGCTTATCTAAGCGTGGAAGAGCGGGCGCGGGTGGCCAAGCTGAGCGTGGAGAGTGCGGCGGGGGTGCCGGTGGTGGTGGGCATTGGTGCGCTGCGCACCCGCGATGTGTTGGCCAATGCCGAACATGCCCAACAGGCCGGGGCGAGCGGGCTGCTGTTAGCGCCTGTTTCGTACCAAAAGCTGACCGATGACGACGTGTTCAACCTGTTCAGCAGCGTCAGCCGCGCCATCAGCGTGCCGCTGTGCGTGTACGACAACCCGGGCACCACCCACTTTACGTTCAGCGACGAGATGCATGGTCGCATTGCTGAGCTGCCCCAGGTGCGCTCGATCAAAATTCCGCCAGTGTCTACTGACTTGGAAGATGCCAAAGCCCGCGTGGCGCGGCTGCGGGCGCTGATTCCTAATGATGTGACCATCGGCATCAGCGGCGACCCCGCCGCCGCCACGGGCCTGCTGGCGGGCTGTGAGGCGTGGTATTCGGTGATTGGCGGGTTGTACCCAGAGATTGCGCTGGCGCTCACCCGCGCCGCCCAAGCGGGCGATGCCGAACAAGCCCAAGCCCGTTCAGAAACCTTAGCGCGGCTATGGGCGCTGTACAACGAGTATGGCGGCAGCCTGCGGGTGGCAGCGACCATTGCTGAACTCACCGGTCGCGTTAGCGCCCCTGCCTACCCCAGCCGTTGAATACCCTGCAAGGGGAAGCCCGCCAGAAGGTTGCAGCGGTAGTTGAGGCGCTTGGACTTCACTAAATCGCTCAAAGCCCTTGTGCGCCGCGCCGCAGCCAGTCGTGAACAAACGCCAGCTTTTTCATCGCGACATCGGAAAGCACAAACGGATAAAGATCCGACAGCCCCATCGAGCGGTTCACATGGTTCACGCCCGCCACTAACGAGGCGGCAATGTGAATCAGCCGCTCGGCATCCGGCTCGGCGTAGGCATCCCAGTTATAGGTATTGGGCAAGGCTGGAGAGGTCATGCCTGAAGACACAAAGCTGTCGGTAATATCGGTTAAGTGCAGCAAGTGCGATGCGGTTTCAGCAAAGTCTTCATGCGGGTGTGCCGATGCGTAGGTAGTGAGGAAACGCTGGCGCCAGTCCGGCGGCGGGCCATCTTGGTAATGGCGCTGCAACGCCGCTGGGTAGTCCGCTCGCTCATCGCCAAACATCTCACGAAACGCATCCAAAAAGTCATCCCGCAGGCTCAGCCGCCACCACAGCATGTGGGCAATTTCATGGCGCATATGGCCAATCATGGTGCGGTAAGGCTCATCCAACGCCTCTTTGCGGGTGGTGCGCAGCACCGGATCTGCCTCGGCCACGCTAATCGTTACCACGCCGCCCACATGCCCCATGGGCACCGGGATGCCGCCTTCCGCCAGCATATGAAACACCGGCGGTGCGCCGGGGTCTTCCGGGCGAAACCAGTTCCAGCGGCCCAGGTTGTCAATCACCCAGCGCTTGGCTGCCTCGGTTTGCGCCCAGTTGGGGATCGCACCGGCAATGGAAGGGTCGGGCGCCAGCGCCGTCATCGCGCAGGCGCGGCAGAACTCGCCCTGTTTCGGGGCAATCCAGTTACAGCCAATCACCTCGCGGTTGGCACAGAAGGGCGGCATGGGAATAAACGCCCGCGCCTGGGGGTCGTAAGCCACCGGCACACCATCCGCCGTGACCAAATTATCAAACCAGAGTGAACCGGCACCGACCGGATTAGAAAAGACACGCATAGGTCGGTAACTCAAAAGAAATGAGCTTACAGTCTAGGAGCCGAGACCCAGTTACGTCCAACGGCGATTGCATAGCGTGCTCTATTGCGTTAAAGCCATATACTGCCACCCGCGCCGTGATGCAATGGTAAATTGATTATCCTAAACATCGATGCACAGCTAAGGGGACATGTTATGCAAACTCTCCACCCTTGGGCCGAAACGCTGCCACAGCTTCACGACCACCTGTGGGCACGCTTGATTCGCGGCGTACACGACCGCCACGCACCTGCTCGGCACCCTACCTTGGCAACCGTCAGCCCAAGCGGCATGCCCCAGGCACGCACGGTGGTGCTGCGTAGCGCAGACAAACAGGCCGCCACACTCACGCTATATACAGATGTTCATTCAGATAAGGTAAAGGCACTACATACCACTCCCGTTGCCGCGCTGCATGTATGGGATGGCACCGCCCATCTGCAAACGCGTATTGAGGCAAGCGTGACGGTGTTAACGGGAGATACTGCTCACGAACACTGGCAGCGGGTGCCTGAACACTCGCGCAGCGCCTACAGCAGTGGCCCTACCCCTGGCGAGCCAATTACCGATGCGTTGGCGTACACCAAAACGCCAGATCAGCAGGCCTTCGCCGTGCTGTTACTCCAGGTCAACACCATTGATGCGCTGCACCTCGGCCCGCAGCACCGCCGCGCCCTGTTTACGCGTGAAGACGGCTGGGCAGGGCAGTGGGTGGTTCCCTAACGCACTGGCAACGCAAACGGCCACCGCCACGCCCCAGTCGCCAAGGCCGCCCTGGCTGAGTATTATCAGCCGCTCATTCACTATAGAAGCCACTGCTTATGTCTTGCCCGCCATGCCCCCGCTGCCAGTCTGAATTTGTCTATCAGGATCAACGCCTGTTCATCTGCCCCGAATGCGCCCACGAATGGAACCCTGAAGAAGCCGCCGCCGAAGAGGCCGTGAACGTGGCGGATGCCAACGGCACGCCGCTCGCCGAAGGCGACAAGGTCACGCTGATCAAAGACCTCAAGGTGAAAGGCAGCTCCCAAGTGCTCAAGATCGGCACCAAAGCCGTCATCAAACGGCTAAAAGAGGGCAAAGACCACCAGCTAGACTGCAAAGTAGACGGCGCAGGCGACATGATGGTGACCGCGCAATTTGTGAAGAAAGCTTGAATTAACGAAGGACTGTTCCAAGAGGCCGTCAAACATGGCTGATCGAAACCTGGGTGCAGAAATCCTCAATGGTATCCACGAGATCCAGCACTTCAAGAAAGGTAACGTGGCTCTGCGTACCCATGAGCTAGCAGATATAATGATTATCACCCGCAAGGGGCCCGACAATTTTGTTTTGATGTCATTGGTTTATCATCATAGCCTCATGGAAACAGTACATCTGCTTCGTTCACCCAGGAATGCAACGCATCTAAGCCGTTCAATAGAGCAATATCGCAATTGTCAAATTTAATATAGCTGCTTCTATTGTTGGTCTGGACATGTTGCACTTAGAGCTTGCATCCACCGTTAATACAACAGGAGACGTTCTTGGCTGTACCTGATTTTCAATCACTGATGTTGCCATTACTCAAGATCTCTGCTGATGGTGAAGAGCATACTATGCAAGAAGCTCGTGAGAGATTGGCAAAAATGATGTGCCTGTCCCAAGAAGATCTTGAGGAAAGGCTGCCAAGCGGCCGACAATCTACCTTCGCAAACCGTGTAGCCTGGGCTAAGGTTTACTTAACCCAAGCTGGGGTCTTGGAATCACCTAAGCGGGGTAAGTTTTATATTTCCAATCGCGGCCGAAAAGCTCTTTCAGAAAGCCCAGAGCGGATAGACATCCAGTATCTGCAGCGATTTGAAGAGTTTCAGGAGTTCAGGCAAGCAAGCAGTAAAAATCGAACTGAAAAAGTAACTCATAGTTGTGATAGTGAGACAACGACTACAACTCCTGAAGAAACATTGGAGCAAGCCTATCAGCAGTTACGAGACGAAGTTGCAAACGAGCTTCTTCATCTCATAAAGAGTAATACGCCTGAATTTTTCGAAAAACTCGTTGTTCACCTTATCGTTTCGATGGGATATGGAGGTTCTGTAAAAGAAGCAGGCAGAGCTACCCGTAAAACGGCCGATGAAGGTATTGATGGCGTCATTAAAGAAGATCGTCTTGGACTGGAAACTATATATCTCCAGGCAAAACGTTGGGAGTCAGTGGTAGGGCGACCGGAGATTCAGAAATTTGTTGGAGCTTTGCATGGTCAGCGGGCTAGGAAAGGAGTCTTCATTACAACTAGTCGATTCTCAAAGGAGGCATTGGATTACGTCGGACAAATTGATCCCAAAGTTGTTCTGCTAGACGGCACGGATCTCGTGCAACTGATGATTGATCATGGCGTGGGCGTTAGTTCTGCCGCAGTATATGAAGTTAAGAAAGTGGATACTGATTTTTTTGTCGAAGACTAACCGAGAAGCTTATAAAAAAGCCAAACGCAGCGTATGTTGGCCCCCTTGACTGCAACTATCTCTCTATGAAAATCGTAACTTGGAATTGTAATGGAGCACTGAGACGAAAGCTTGCAGAAGCAGATAGTTTGCGAGCTGATGTCTTGGTGGTTCAGGAATGTGAAGATCCTGCATTATCGACCCCTGAATATAGGGAATGGGCTGGTTCTTACTTGTGGTTGGGTGAGTCAAAAAATCGTGGCATCGGCATTTTTTCGCGAAACGGTCATCAAGTTGAAAAGTTAAATTGGAGCGGCAGCTTTTCCATCTCTGGGCTGTTCAGCAAAAGTGCAACACTGAGATGGAGCACGGAAGATCTCAGGCTTTTTCTCCCTTTCACCATTAATAAAGATTTCATCGTGCTTGCCGTTTGGACAAAGGGGCGCAACGAAGAAGCATTTGGCTACATGGGCCAATTCTGGAAGTACCTTCAGATTCACCGTAACGAACTCAGCGGGCCCAAGACCATCATTCTCGGTGATTTTAATAGCAATGCACGCTGGGATAAGCCAGATCGATGGTGGAATCACTCAAATGTAGTTGCTGAACTCGGCGAGATGGGTTTCAAGAGCCAGTATCATAGCCTGTTCGGAGAAGAACAAGGCAAGGAGACCAGCCCAACGTTTTTTTTACAGCGGAATCGCCGCAAGGCCTATCACATTGATTATGTTTTTACTTCTTCTGACTTAACTGAAACATGTTCTTTGCGTATCGGCCAGCATGATGATTGGATCTCAACAAGTGATCATGTTCCGTTAACCTTGGATATTAACAGCTAACATTGATATTAACCCCCAACCCCACTAACCCTAACCACTTCCCTCACCACCGACTCATTCAACACCCCGCGTTTGGCTTCCACCACCGTGAGCCATTCGCGGGCGCGGGTGATGCCGGTGTACACCAGCTCGCGGGTCAGAATGGGGTTTAGCGTGGGCGGTAGCAGTAGGGCGGTGTGCAAGAACTCCGAGCCTTGGGATTTGTGCACTGTCATCGCAAACACGGTTTCCACCGCGTGCAGACGGGAAGGCAGCACCCAGCGGATGGGCTTTTCGGTGTCGCTGCTGGGGAACGCGACTCTTAATAGCGTTTGCTGTGGATTGCGTGGGTCGGGCACGGCCAGGGTGATGCCGATATCGCCGTTCATTAGTTTCAGGCCGTAGTCGTTTTGGGTGACCAGTACCGGGCGGCCTTCATACCAGCCTTTCTCCAAGGTGTAGTCGCTGACTAACAGCAGTTTTTCGCGGCGCAATGTGCTGGCGATGCGCTGGTTTAAGCCTTCAACCCCCCAGGGGCCTTTGCGCAGCGCGCACAGCAGTTGGAAGTGGCTGTAGGCGCTGAGTACCTCACTCGCCCAGGTGTTATAAACGGCTTGGTTCTCCTCGAACGACTCCCCTCGTGGGCGCTGTGCGTGCAGCACGTTGAGGTAGTGGCGGTAGCCGGTGGGCGGGGCGATGGGCTGGCCTTGGTGGTCGGTGCGGCCTTCGCCGTTGCTTGCAAAACCGCTGGGGCTGCCGTGAATCACCAGCTTATCTAGCGCGGCGTCGTCGTTCATTACCAAGTGGTGCACATCCGGGTAGCCGTGGCGCAGCACGGCGCTTACCACCTGCTGTTTTTCCCGTTCGCTTTGCGCATGGCTTGGCTGGTTAATGGCTTTCGCCAGTTGGCCGATGCCGCTGTGTTCATTAAAGCGGTGGCTAACCCGCAGCATGGTAATGGCTTGGTCGAGCGGTTGGCCTTCGGGGTCGATGAAATCTGCGGGCATCGGCTGGCCGGTAGCTTGTGCCAGCCATTCGGCGGTGGCCGGGGTGTAGTGGGCGGCGTCGGCGCGGCGGCATAGGTCGCCCAGTACCGAGCCTGCCTCTACCGAGGCGAGCTGGTCTTTATCCCCCAGCAGAATGCACTGGGCGTGGGCGGGTAGGGCACTGAGGGTGGCGGCCATCATTTCGATATCCACCATTGAGGCTTCGTCGATCACCAGTACATCCAGCGCTAGCGGGTTGGCGGCGCTGTGGCGGAAGTGGCGGGTGTCGGGGCGTGCGCCGAGTAAACGGTGCAGTGTTGTCACTTCCGTAGGAATCGCGATCTCGCTGGCTGCCGCAGAAGGTGAGTGTTCACTTAACAGCGTTGCCAACTCATCAAGCGGTAACGCATTCACCTGCCCAGCGATAGATTCGTTCAAGCGGGCGGCGGCTTTGCCGGTGGGGGCGGCTAGGCGAATGCGCAGCGCTTGGCTGGGGTGCTGGGCCAGTTGTAGGGTTTGCAGCAGGGCGAGCAGGCGTACCACGGTGGTGGTTTTGCCGGTGCCGGGGCCGCCGGTAATGATGCCGAAGCGGCTGCGGGCGGCCAGGGCGCAGGCGGTTTTTTGCCAGTCTAGGCCGTTGCCTTGCTTGAACAGGATGTTGAGCGCTTGGGGGAGTAACCCCGAGGCGCTGGCGTCATTCATCTCTTCCAGGCGTGCGGCGATGTGTTGGTGCAGGCTTTGTTCGTACTGCCAGTAGCGGCGCAGGTAGAGCCGTGTGCTGGGGTCGCCGTTGGCTGAGTGAGTGGTCACTACGACTAGCGGCGTGTTGCCTGGACCTTTGCTTGTGAGCAGCGGGTGGTGCAGGGCGGCTTGCCATTCGCTGAGCGTGAGCGTGGCCAGCACATCGCTGGGCAGCGGCGGCGGGTCGGTGAGGTCGTCCCCTTCGGGCGGTAGCGAAAGGGCGAAATCCGGCGCGTTGAGCGTGGCGTTAATATCCAGGCATACGTGGCCGTGGCCTAGCTGGTGGCTGGCCAGCGCGGCGGCCAGTAGCAGCAGCGTGGGGGCGTCTGGGGCTTCGCTGGCTAAAAAGCGCACCAGGGCGCGGTCTAAATCCCGCAGCCAGCCTCGTGCTACCCAGCGTTCGCACAGGGCCAGCAGTTCCGGAGTGCTGCTGAGTGCCGGGTGGGCGCTGGCGGTGGGCGCATCGCCAAACATATCGAAGGTGTGGGTGTCGTGCTGGCGGCTCATGCCGTGGCCTCCTGCTGGGTGGCGTGGGGCTCGCCTGCAAACAGGCTATCCAGGGCTTCGATGAGTTCAACCGGGGCGGGCTCGCCCACCACGCCGCGCCCAGGGCTGCGGCTGCCGCGCAGGAATACCGTCATCGAGCCGCCCAAATGCTGGTGCGGGTCGTAATCTGGCAGGCGCGCTTTTAACAGCCGGTGCATAGCGAGTAAGTAGAGCGCGGCCTGCAGGTCGTAGCGTTTGGCCAGCAGCGCGTGGCGCAGGGCTTCGGGGTCGTAGGCGCTGTCGTTGGGGCCCAAGTAGTTCGATTTCCAGTCCAGCACGTAAAAGCGCCCCTGGTGCTCGAAGGCCAAGTCAATGAAGCCTTTCAGCATGCCGTTCAGGGTGTCGGCATCCAGCGCGGGGCGCTCTACCCCTGGCAGTAAGTGCTTGCTCACCAGCGCATCGATGGCTTGTGTGTTCACCCGCTTGGCGGCAAACCAGAACTCTAGCTCTACCTGATAGCTTTCTAACTCATTCAGCGCCACGCTTTGCGGGGTGGGCGCGGCCAGCGGTAGCGGCGTGGTGAGCAGGGCGCTTAGCCAACCCGCCAGCGGTTCTTGCCATGCCTGCCAGCCGCGTAGCTGCACCCGCCGCCACAGCATATCGTTGAGTGCTTCCATATCGTTGGCGGCACTATCGAAGCCTTGCTTGCCCGCCCACTCCAGCAGCCCGTGCAGAAAGGTGCCGGGGCCGGGGCCGCGTGGAAACTTATGTAAGTGAAACGCTTCTAGCTGGGATCGTTCTTGAGATAGTTCTTGGGGTTCATCCAGCACTTCAAACGCGGTGGCTTCCTGGGCGGTGGTGGGTTCCAGCGGTGGCAGCACCGGAGCGGTAAGCGTGCCGGAAAGCCGCAGCGCGGAGTAGCTGGCAATCCACCAGTGCTCTTTAGCGGGGCGCGTGGGCGTGCGGGCGTGGCCCAGCGCACTGCTTTGCTCCACTTGGGCCACGCGCTCTGCGGTGGGCGCGGGGGGTTGGTGAATCTGTATCTCGCTGCCTTCCACCAGTTCATCAAGCGCGTTATTGAGCGCCTCCGGTGACAGGGCGCTGCCGCCTTTTAGCAGGTAGCCCAGTGCGCTGTTTTCCAGGGCTTTCAGCGGGGCCAGCCCTAGCCAGGTGGCGTGGCGGGCGCGGGTGAGCGCCACGTAGAGTTTGCGCAGGTCTTCCCCCAGCCGTTCGCGGTCGGCGGTGGCGAGTATCGCGTCATCCGCTTCTAGGCTGAGCTGTAGGTTGCCCTCGCCGTCGTGCCAGCGCAGCGGTACGTCCTCAGCTTTGACCGGGCGGTGGTTGGCAATGAAGGGCAGAAACACCAGCGGATACTCCAGCCCTTTGGATTTGTGGATGGTGACCACTTTGACCAAATCCGCGTCGCTCTCCAGGCGCAGCTTGTGGCTGTCGCCGTGGCTTTCCGGGTCGGCAATGGCGTCAAACAGAAAGCGAATCAGCGCGTGTTCGCCGTCCAGTTCGGCGCTCGCCTGCTGCAGCAGTTCGCCCAGGTGTAGCAGGTCGGTGAGCAAGCGCTCACCCTCTTCAAACTCCGCCAGCAGGCGGGCGGGAATATCAAAATCCACCATGATGCGGCGCACCAGCGGCAGCATGCCTTGGCGCTGCCACAGGCGGTGGTAGCGGCTGAACTGTTCTACTCGCTCTTCCCAGGCCAGCTCGTTTTGCTGCAGGTGGTCTAGGTCCGCCAAGCTCAGCCCCAGCACCGGCGTGGCCAGTGCTGCGCGCAGGTGTGCTTCGGCCTGGCGGGAGCTGGCCAGCGGCTCGGCGCAGGCGCGCAGCCAGCGCTCTACCTGGGCGGCCATAGGCGAGCTAAACACCTTATCGTGGTCAGAGAGATACACGCTCTTCACCCCACGGCTGGCCAGCGCTAGGCGAATGGCGCGGGCTTCCTGTAGGCCGTTCACCAGTACCGCCATATCCGATGGCTTGAGCGGGGTGAGCGTCTCATCGGTTTGAAAGCCGCTCTCGCCTTGTTGGCCCGCGCTGAGCAGTTCCGCCATGTACGAGGCGCAGCGTTCGGCCATCTCGGTTTGGTAGGCGGTTTTGGAGAGCGGCTCGTCGGCTTCCAGCGGCCAAAGCGTCATGGCGGGCAGCGGCTGGCCCTGGTGTACAAGCTGCTCACTGCGGCCTTTGGCCTCTACCGGCAGAAACGGCAGCGGGTTGTCGCCGCCTTCTTCGCGGAACAGAAACGCCCCGGCCGGGTGCTCATCGGCGTAGCGGAAGCAGTGGTTCACTGCGTTTACCATGGCGCGGCTGGAGCGGTAGTTGGTGCCCAGGGTGACGTGGCGGCCTGCGGTGTCTTCGCGGGCTTTTAAGTAGGTGAAGATATCCGCGCCGCGAAAGGCGTAAATGGCCTGCTTGGGGTCGCCTATCAGAAGCATGGCGGCGTCTCGGCGGGGCTTGGCGACCTCATACACCGCGTTGAAAATGCGGTACTGGATGGGGTCGGTGTCCTGGAATTCGTCGATCAGCGCTACGGGGAACTGGCGCAGAATTTGCGCGGCCAGCGCCTCTTTATTGGGGCCTTGCAGGGCGCGGTCTAAATGGGTGAGCAGATCGTTGGGGCCCATTTCGGCGCGGCGCTCTTGCTCCCGCTCCAGGCGCACTTTGCACCACTGCACGGCGTGAATCAGCAGGTCGTTGCGCGGCTCGGGCAGGGCATTCAGTGCGGCGGGCAGCTCGGCCAGCGCTTGCCAGGCGGCGGGGCAAGGGGGCGCGCCCTCTTTCCATATTTCCGCCATGCCCTCTGGGGTGAGGCGTTTCCAGGCGGCGGGGGTGAGCGCAGGGCGGGTGGCGTCGCTGTCGCACCACACCCGCAGGGCGCCTAGCCAGTTGGCACGGCTTTTGGCGTTGAAGCTTTGGCCTTTGAAGGCTTTGCGTTTGGCGGCGTCTTCCAGCGCGGGCACTAGGTCGTCCAGCCAGGCGGGCCAGGGGGCTTTCAGGGTACTGAGCAGGGCGCTGCGCTCGGCGGCGGCGGTGCTTAAGGTGTGCGTGGGCTCGGGGCGTGGGGCGCCCAGTGCATCGCTTTCGTGGAGCAGTTTGCGTACGTCTTGGTGCAGCTGGTCGGGCGATTTCCAGTAGCTGGTGATGCTGCCCAGCGCCTCGGCGTCTAGCGGGTAGTAGAAGGTGCGCCAGTAGTCGCGCACTACCTCTTGCTCTAGCTCTTGCTGGTCGTTTTCTAAATTGAGCGAGAACAGGCTGCCGCTATCGAAGGCGTGCTCGCGCAGCATGCGGTAGCACCAACTGTGGATGGTGGAAACCGCGGCTTCGTCCATCCACTCGGCGGCTAACTCTAAGCGGCGGGCGCAGGCGGGCCAGGTGGCCTCGGGGTATTGGCTGCGTAGCGCTAACAGAAGAGAGTCTTCACCCTGATGACGAAACACCGCCGCCGCTTCTACCAGCCGGTGGCGGATACGTTCACGCAATTCTTGCGTGGCGGCGTTGGTGAACGTGACCACCAGAATTTCCGGCGGGGTGAGCGGGCGTACGAAGGCGGTGTCGTCCTTGCTGTGCTGCCCGCCCAGCACCAGGCGCACGTAGAGCAGCGCGATGGTGAAAGTTTTCCCCGTGCCCGCGCTGGCTTCAATCAAACGGCTGCCGTGGAGTGGGAGCTTAAGAGGGTTGAGTGGGGTTGGCTGACTCATATGAAAATACTGTCAAACTCAGTAGAGAAATCCTGACTTGCGGGCAAAATCTGTAGTTGCTCTGCGCTCCAGTTCACAAGACGTTGTGACGTTAGAAGGAGCATGTCGGCGAGTTCGTTCAGTAGATTAAAGTGTTCTGCTATTTGGGCGTAGTGCGTTGCGTAGTCATGCGCCGCTATATTGCGAATAGCTCGGCAGCGCTGCCAATCGCTAATGTCATCAATCACCCTTTGCTTTTCAAATAGAGCCAGCACTTTGAGAAAGCTGTCAGTGGGTTCGCCAGCCAGTAAAGCGCTGTGTCGCATGGCTGACGCTAAAGAGTCTTGCAGCTTGGCAAACCGCTCATTGATAGCGGCAAGTGTTTCGAATAGTGCTACATCTTTTTTGTGATCCGCTAGCCACTCGCCATCCATTGGCCAGGTAACTTTGTTGCGTGACTGCTGTAGAAACCAGGCGCAGCGCTGAATGGCTTCAAGTAGTTGCGCAAGGTGGCGTTGTTGATCGCCGAGAATATCCTGACTCATGCGGCTTTCTCACTATTAATGGAGCGTGCCTGCGCTAAGGCAATTGCTTGGAAGGGGGTGGGTTTTGTACTCGATACATAGGTCAGGATATCGACAGGTAGCTGGAGACGCTTTTCCAACGCCATTTTGAGTTCGGCACAAGCAAGCAGCGGTATGGCCGCTGGGGATATCAGCAGTAAATCAACATCGCCGCCTCGCCTTGTATCATCTAATCGAGAGCCAAACACGTATGTGTCTGTTGAGGCCCCGGCGAACTCGCGAACGCCTGACAGAATGGTATCGCGCTGTGCTTGGGTGAGACGCATGGCGGCTGCTCCTTGCTTACATGTGCTGTGTTTAAAGGTTAGCACTTTACTGGGTTTTGCTGATATTGGGCTTTTTCACTGCTTTGAACAGCGGCGCGTACAGCGCTTCAGCCAGCGTGGCAAAGGTGTGCCCGTTGGCCTGCTCAAAAAACAGCCGCTCGAAGCGGGGCCATTGGTGGCCTAGATAGGCGCTTTGCGCTACTTCCCCGGTCACTTTGTAGCCGCCTTCGTAAGCGGCTTCGGCGGCAGCAAAGGCGTCGCTGTCTCGGTCGGTCTCTTGGGCTATTTCCGGCGTGCCTTGTTTGGTTAACCAGGCAAACGCGGCGTGGGGTGAAAGCGGCAGTGGGGTTGCTAACCCGGCTTTCCAGGCGGCGAGCTGGGTTTCCAAGTGCTGGCGAGCGGTTTCGGCATCCACAGGCTCTAGCGTGACGTGCCCCGCTTTGGAGAGCAGCTGTGTGGTCATCGGGCCGCTCAAGTTGCCTGCCAAGTGCGCTACCCAGGGGCGCAGCAGCAGGTGCCACTGGTATTTGCTGTTCTTGATCAAGCTGCTGCTGAGCAGCAGCAGGCGGCAGCGTTGGCCTGCTTCATCCTGGCGCAGTTCGTTTAGCCAGTCTTCCAACACGCTGCCCTCGTGGCTTTCCAGGTAAATCGCTTCGGGTTCGTTAAGGGCGATGGGCCACGCGGCTAGCGCTTCTTCGTAGTCGTTGAAAAGGGCTTCCATGGGTTCGGCGAGGGTATCGCGCATGCGTTCGCCAAACGCGCCCATGGCCAGCACGCCCTGGCCTTGAAAGCGCTCCAATGCTTCGTGCAATGCTTCAATACGCGGCTGGCCGTTATCCACCGCGTGGCGTTGGGCGGCAATCAGCTGGTCTTGTAGCTGCCAGTTTTGCAGGCCATCCAGGGCGAAGGGTTCGGCGTCTAGCTCGGCAATCGCCTCCTGCTCGAAATAGACGCCGAGGCGGGTATTGAAGAAGCTGCGCACCGGCTCGCGCAGAAAGCCGCCCAGTTGCCCAAGGGACAGCGTGGTGGGGGCGTTTTCTGGCGGCGGCAGCGTACGGCTCGCGGCGGTGGGCGTACGCGGGGCGTGTACTTCCCGCCATTCGTGGGCATAGGTGAACAGTCGGCTTGTTGAGGGAGTGAAGTAGGCGCGGCTGAACGGCTGCAGCGGATGCTCGGTGGTGAGTGTTTCCAGCAGCGGGGCGCCGTCTTCCGTTTGCCAGCCGGCTTCTAAGTGGTCGCGCAGTTGGCCCACCAGTACGGAAGGTGGCAGCGGCGTATTGTCGATCTGGCTGCGGCCGACCCAACTCACGTAGAGCTGGTCGCGGGCGGAGAGCAGCGCTTCCAAAAACAGGTAGCGGTCGTCTTCCCGGCGGGAGCGGTCGCCGGGGCGGTAGTCGCTGCCCATCAGGTCGAAATCCAGCGGCGGCTGGGAGCGGGGGTACTCGCCGTCGTTCATGCCCAGCAGGCACACCCGCTTGAAGGGGATGGCGCGCATGGGCATCAGCGTGGCGAAGTTGACCGCACCGGCCAAGAAGCGTTGGGAAAGGTTGTGCTCATCAATCTGCGCCAGCCAGTGCTCCCGCACCATAGAGAGCGGCAGCGGGTCGTTGAGTTCGGCTTCCCGGCTGCTTTCCAGCATCTGCTGCAAGCCGCTTTCCAGCTTGGAGAGCATGACGCTCTCTTGGGCGTCGTCGGTCAGGAAGAAAGTCTCCAGCAGTTCCCGTAGCCGCGCGACCCAGGTGGCGGCATCGGTGGGTTGGCAGAAGGTCTCCCAGGTGGCTTCGAGCTTCTCTAGCAGCGTGGCCAGGGGCCCCGCTAAGCCCGCTTCCAACCCGCCAATATCATCAAACGGTTCGATGCCTTGCCACGCGTGGCCGTCGCCCACAGTGTAGCCCAACAGCAGGCGGCGCAGGCCGAAGGCCCAGGTGTTTTGGCTTAGCCCGCCGGGCAGTTCCAGCTTTTGGCGCTGCTTGGCGTTGAGCCCCCAGCGGATGCCCGCGCCTTCCATCCAGCGCTCTAGTACCGGCAGGTCGCGTTCTTCTAGGCCGAAGCGCTGGCGCAGGGCGGGTACTTCTAGCAGGTCGAGCAAATCGCTCACCGACAGGCGCAGCTCCGGCAGCCGCAGCAGCTTTTCCAGCGCAATCATTAGCGGCAGGCGGTGGCGACTGGCTTGGTCCGAGAGCGTGTAGGGAATGTGCCGTGGGTCGTCCGTGGGCAGCTGGCCAAATACCGCTTCGATGTGCGGCGCGTAGCGGTCGATATCCGGCACCATAACGATGATGTCTCGCGGGCGCAGGTGTGGATCGGCGCTAAAGGCGGCTAGCAGCTGGTCGTGGAGAATCTCCACTTCCCGCTGGGGGCCGTGGGCGATATGAAACACGATGGAGTCATCGGAAGCGGGCAGTGCAGGCCAGTGGCCTTGCGTTTCCGCCACGGGGCGCAGCTCGCGGATGTCGTCTTGCAGCTGGCTGAGCAGGCAGTGGCGATCTTCACCGCTGAACGGCTCAAACATATCGATGCGCAGTGCCTGCTGCTCGAATAGGGTTTGGTAGTTGCCAGAGTCGTCGTGCTCATCGAGCAGGCGCAGGTAGTCGCGGCCCTGCTTGCCCCAGGCGGCCAGCAGCGGTTGGGCGTGCAGGTGCAGGGCATCGTCGGCGTCGCCGGTGCCCAGTACATCCAGCGCTTCGGGCATGCCGGTTTTGCGCCGCTGGCGGTAGCGCTGGGCGCGCAGCAGGTCTTTGTGTTCGATAATATCCGCCCAGTAGAACTGGCAGGGGTTGTGCACGCACAGCACGATTTGGCAGCAGCGTGAGAGCGCCGCCAGCGCTTCCAGGGTTTGCTGGGGCAGCGATGAAATCCCGAAGATAATCAGCCGCCGGGGCAGCCCCGGCGGGCAGTCTTGGCCTTCCAAGTGCTCGGTGGCCTTCAAAAAGCGCTGGTGCACCTGGGCGCGGCTGCTGTTCAGCCCGGCATCGCCTTGGGTGGCAGCCACGTCGTCACGCAGGATGCGCCATAGCGCGGGCTGCCAGCGCTGGTGCTCTTCCAGCGGGCGGTGCTCGCCTTTTGCGGTAATCAGTACATCGTGGCCGTTGGCCCAGGCATCCAGCCAGTCGGCGCGGTACACCTGATACTGGTCAAACAGATCCGCCAGCCGTTCGGCCAATTGGTAGTGCTTGCGCTGGTCGCGGTCGATTTCTAGAAACTGCGCCAGCGGCTCGAACACCGGCTGCCCGGCCAGGGTAGGCAGCAGGCGCAGTAGCCGCCACACCAAGCGCGATTTATCGAACGGCGAGGTTTCCGGCACGGCATCGGCGTTTTGGGAAACGTGCGTGAGCACCGTGCGGTAGGCCTGCCATAGAAACCGCGCGGGCAGCATTACGTCGAGTGCCGCCGCAATACCCGCGCCGCCGTTTTTGGGGTCTTCCGCCAGCGCCAGCTTCAGCCACTGCCCAATACCGTTGCTCTGCACCAGAATGGTTTCGTTCTCCAGCGGCCCCAACGGCTGGCGGCGCATCCACTCCACCGCCAAACCGCGTAAATCTTCCAAGCGGTTAGCATGTACCACCATAAAGCCAGGAGGGAGCGGAGTAGGGGAGAACAAGGCATTGGCAGGCATACGGCGGCGTTCCTTCACGGCAATCAGCGTCACGGGTGGTGGTGACGCTATGGTGCCATAAGTTAAGCAGCTTGCGGGATGTCAGATATATCGCCAAGCTGTGCCCTTTGCCATGCCATTGAGAGGAGTCCGTTATGACCGAGCCGACCAACCATAATACCCGCCGCCACTCTGCCCAAGTGGTGGATGGCCCCGGTAAAGCGGCTAGCCGCGCCATGCTGCGCGCCGTGGGCTTCAACGACGACGATTTTCAAAAGCCTCAGGTGGGTATCGCTTCCACTTGGAGCATGGTGACGCCGTGTAATAGCCATATTGGTGAGCTGGCAGAGTTCGCCTGCGCTGGTGCCGACGCGGCGGGTGGCAAAGGGGTGATTTTTAATACCATCACTATTTCTGATGGCATTGCCAACGGCACCGAAGGCATGAAGTACTCGCTGGTCTCGCGGGAAGTGATTGCCGATTCGATTGAAACCGTGGCGGGCTGTGAAGGGTTTGATGGGCTGGTAGCTATAGGTGGTTGCGATAAAAATATGCCGGGCTGCGTGATGGGCTTGGCGCGACTGAATCGCCCCAGCGTGTTTGTTTATGGCGGCACCATCATGCCCGGCAAAGGGCACACTGATATTGTTTCGGTGTTTGAGGCGATGGGCGCCCATTCTCGTGGTGATATTGATCTAATTGAGCTTAAAAACATCGAAGAAACCGCCATCCCTGGCCCGGGTTCCTGTGGCGGTATGTATACCGCCAACACCATGGCGTCTGCCATTGAAGCATTGGGCATGAGCCTGCCGGGTAGTTCAGCGCAGAACGCCATTTCTCAGGAAAAGCGCGACGACTGTAAAGCCGCCGGTGAGGCCGTGCTGGCGCTGCTGGCTCAAAATATCAAACCCTCCGATATCATGACCCGCGAAGCGTTCGAGAACGCGATTACGGTGGTCATCGCCCTTGGGGGGTCGACCAATGCGGTGCTGCACCTGATTGGCATGGCTCGCACTATCGACGTTGAGCTGACCCTGTCAGACTTTACCGAGATTGGTAAGCGCGTGCCGGTGCTGGCCGACCTGCGCCCCAGTGGCCACTATATGATGAGCGAGCTGGTGGCGATTGGCGGTATTCAGCCGCTGATGAAAATCCTGCTGGATGCCGGGCTACTTAACGGCGACTGCCTAACGGTCACGGGTAAAACGCTGGCAGAGAACTTAGCCGATGTGGAGCCTTATCCCATTGATCAGCAGATCATCGCGCCGCTGGGTAACCCGCTTAAAGGCGAAAGCCATCTGCGTATTTTGTTTGGTAACTTAGCGCCGGAAGGCGCGGTGGCGAAAATCACCGGCAAAGAGGGCACGCGCTTTAGCGGCTCGGCGCGGGTGTTTGGCTCGGAAGAGGAAGCCCAGGCACGCATCAACGACGGCACCGTGGTGGCGGGCGATGTGGTGGTGATTCGCTACGAAGGCCCGAAAGGCGGCCCTGGCATGCGCGAAATGCTCACGCCTACCTCGGCGATTATGGGCCGTGGACTGGGCAACGATGTGGCGCTGATTACCGACGGCCGCTTCTCTGGCGGTAGCCACGGGTTTGTGGTGGGGCATGTGTCGCCGGAAGCCTTCGACGGTGGCCCGCTGGCGCTGGTAGAAGATGGCGATGCCATCACCATCGACGCCGAAGAGGACACCATTGATGTACATATCAGTGACGAGGAGATGATGCGCCGCCGCGCGGCTTGGCAGCAGCCAGCACCTCGTTATACGCGCGGTGTACTGGCGAAATACGCCAAGTTGGTCAGTTCTGCGAGTACGGGTGCGGTCACCGACTAAGCGTAAAGCGGCGTCACCATGCTGCCCCTTATAGATGACCATAGGGAATGTCATCAAGCAGTCAAGCGCAAGGCTTAACATTGAGCCTTGCGCTTTTTAATTGGCTAAACGGTGGGAACAATGGCAGAACAGGCGCCGCCAAAAGGGCGGATAAGTGAAGTGTTTTGGGCGTTTCTGGCCCTGGGGCTTACCTCGTTTGGTGGGCCGGTCGCACACCTTGGCTACTTTCGCACGGAGTTTGTGGCGCGGCGCAAATGGCTTACTGAGCAGGCCTACGCGGATTTAGTCGCGCTATGCCAGTTTTTGCCGGGGCCGGCTAGCAGTCAGGTAGGCTTTGCGTTGGGGTTAATGCGGGCAGGCCCTTGGGGCGCGGCCATGGCATGGCTGGCATTCACGCTGCCTTCGGCGTCGGTGTTGGCGCTGTTTGCCATGGGTGCGGCAGTGCTGGATGGGCCAATTGCCAGTGGCATTATTCACGGCTTGAAGGTTGTGGCGGTGGCCATTGTGGCCCATGCGGTGTGGGGGATGGCGCGTAACCTCTGCCCGGATAAAACCCGAGCAGGTATTGCGCTTGCGGCGGTGTTTGCCGTGGTGGTCATGGTAAGTGGGCCGTTGGGTCAGGTGAGTGCGATTGTGCTGGGTGGTTTGGCGGGGCTAATGCTCTGCCGCGAAAGCGCTCAGGGCGAGCTGGCGGACTCGCTGCATGTTGCGGTGTCCCGGAAGGTGGGCATGATCTCTTTGGGGCTGTTTGTTTCACTGCTGGTGCTATTGCCGCTACTGGCCGGTGGGGCGATGTGGTTGGCCGTGGTGGATGCGTTCTACCGTTCGGGTGCGCTGGTCTTTGGTGGTGGTCATGTGGTGTTGCCGCTGCTGGAAGCTGAAGTAGTGCAGTCGGGCTGGATAACGGCGGATGAGTTCTTGACTGGCTATGGGGCTGCACAGGCCGTGCCGGGGCCGCTGTTCACCTTTGCGGCCTACCTAGGGGCACTACTACCTGGGTTGCCCAGCATGATCGGCACACTGTTGGCGCTGCTGGCGATTTTCGTGCCAGGCTTTTTGCTGTTGGTAGGCGTGCTGCCGTTTTGGAACCGCTTCCGCCAGTGGGGCAGCGCTCAGGCGTTGATGCGCGGGGCCAATGCGGCGGTAGTGGGCATTTTAGGGGCAGCGTTGTACAACCCCGTGTGGACCAGCGCCATTGTAGGGCCTTACGAGTTTGCGCTGGCGCTCACTGGGTTCTTACTGTTAACCATCTGGAAACTGCCTGCATGGGCAGTGGTGATTGTGGTTGCTTTAGGTGGGGTAGTGATCACTCTGTAGCGTCACTACCCCAAACGGTTTATACGCGGCTTACTTTAACCGGTAACCCTTGGCGCACGCTGGCACCGCTAATAGGCTCCAGCCAAGTGCCATCTACCGACCGCGTAGGGTCTTTAAACCCCAAGTCGTTGATGTTGATGCCTGCCCGCATCCACGGCATATCTGGCTGGGACTTACCGTCAATAATATGCGGTGTGGCGCCTAAATCTTTATGGCCGTAGCCATGCTCTATGCCCAGGGCGCCGGGCACAACGCTTTCGCTTACCAGGGCTAGCCCCACCACGCTGCCGCCAGGGCTTTCAATGCGAATGGTGTCGCCATGCTGAATACCAAAGCGCTCGGCGTCTTGGCGGTGCATTTGTACTGGGTTATAAGGCTTGATCATCCGCAGCCGCTCGTTGCCGATAGCATAGGAGTTCATCAGGTTAGATTTGAACGAAAACGCCAGCAGCGGCCATTCCTGTTCTGAGAACACCTCACGCATGGCCTGTTTGTTCGCCAGCTGGGGCAGCTTATGGCACGGCACGCCGATGTTGGGCAGGCCGTTAGTGGTGTCAATGCTGGTGCCTACCGCTTCGTTGTAAACGCATAAGGTCTGTTTCCACTGGTGTTTCAAATGCTCGCCAACAAAGTGTTCGCTGGCATCTTCAAAGCGCCCACCTCGTGCGTAAAGGTACGCTACACGTTTGCGCTCGGCGGCTTTCAGCGTGCGTTCAAGCTTGGGTAGCAGTGGCGCAATACCGCTATGAGCAACATCGGCGTCATTTGCTTCCGGCAGCGGCTCGTCCTGAAAGGCGATATTGGCGGCCGCACGCAAGTAATAGTCTTCGGCGCGGTTGAGCGGGTGAAGGTTGCCGTCGGCATCGGGAATGGCGTTGTCCCCAAAGCCGGGTAGCCCTAGCCGTTTGGCCACGGCAATAAAGAAGCTGTCCATGGATACCGGCTCACCGTCGGCGGTCTTTTGTTGGCGCGGTTCCACCACTGGCCAGCAGGCGGTAGTCAGCTTGCCCAGCGTGCCTTTCCAGGAGCCTGCAAAGCCCCATACTTCGTACATCACTGAGTCCGGTACGATGTAATCGGCGTAGCGGTTGGTCTCGTTGATAAAGCCATCAACCGCGACAAACAGCCCCAAGCGCTTGGGATCTTTCAACTTATCAACAACCACGCCTTTTAAGCCCGCTTGGCCATAAACCGGGTTAGCCATGCAGCCAATCACCGCTTTAATGGGATAAGGGTAGCCATCGAGTGCTGAAGGTAAATGCTCGGTGAGTGTAGGTGGTGCTAAGGAGCGCCAGGGCGCCTTGGCAGGGTATGGGTTTTCCCCGGCGGCGACCTTGCGCTGGTACTCCGATGATTTTTCATAAGGAAAGCGTGAGCGTGAAAGGAACACGCCCTGAGGGCCACGCTTGCCGGGGAAGTTGGCTAAATCGTAGCGCGGGCCTTCTCCCGTACCGCTGTAGGTGCCACCCCCCACCGCGCTGCCACCTTTTATGTTGTAGTTGGCAGCCAATAGGTTGAGCATTTGAACGCCAAAGGCAGCGTAGAAGCCGTTGCCTGACATCATACCGCCGTGGCAATTAACGGCTGCCTTACGCCCGTGGCTGGCGTACTTTTTGGCTAAATCGATAATCGTTGCTTTGGGAATACCACAGTGTTCCGCGTAGGTGTCCATGTCGTATTCATGGGCCGATTCACGCAGCAACGTTAGGCTGGTTTTAACGGTGACGGTGCTGCCATCGGCCAGCTCTACCGCGCGCTCGGCAAATAGCTCGGCGGCCATGACATCTTCGCTTAGGGCGAGTTCGCCGTCGGCCACCACGACCGGTATATCCGCATCGCTACTGGCTTCGGAAAGGCCCAAATCGCTGGCGCGCAAAAAGTAGCCACGGCGTGGGTGCTCGAAGGTATCAATGACCAAATGCGTCGCGTTGGAGTGTGTGGTCTCGCCTGCGGCATCGGCGGCGGACTGGCCCGGCAGGGCGAGGAAGTCGCTGGCGTAACCCTCGTTATCCAGTAGCCACTGAATCATCGCCATGGCAAAGGCGCTGTCGGTGCCGGGGCGAATGGGCACCCAGCGGTTATTATCCGCCGCGTGGGAAGTGGCGGCATTTAGCGCGGGGTCGACTACCACGTACTCAAGGGTTCCTGCGGCGCGTGCCTGAGCAAGCAAGCGGCCTTGACGCTTAAACGGGTTGCCTGCTTGGCTGGGCGCGCAGCCGATATACATGATGAACTGTGCGTTCTGAATATCGGGTTTTACATGGGCATTAGTGACAATATTGTTCATCACGGCCCCCGACCCCATGCGGAACGCCAAGCCGCAATAAGCGCCGTGGTGGCCGTAGTTGCGGGTAGCAAAGGCGTTGAGCGTGAAGCGCTTGAGTAAATCGGAGCGCCCGTAGTCGGTGGCTTCCATCACCATCAGCTGGTTCGCCTTGGGGCCGTACTCTGGGTTGGCAGGGTCGATAGGCGTGTCGTGGTCGTGAATGGCGCGCAGCCCATCCACATGGCCTTCACCAAACAGATCGCCCCCCTCACAAATCTCTTCAATCAGCTGTTCAAACGAGATTTTTTGCCACTCCCGATTACCGCGCTTACCCACCCGTTTAAGGCAGTGGTCGATCCTGAAAGGGTTGGTGATCTGGCTCATCATTGAGTTACCACGGGCGCAAGCGGTAGAGCGATTTACTTGGCCCTGTTCGCCGTAAGCGCTGACGCTGCGAAGCGCATCGGCCACTGGGGTGCGCATAGGTAGATGATCGTCGGCAGAGAGAGGGTGGTAAGGGTTACCAGACACTCGCAGCACTTCGCCCTGGGTGTCATCAACTCGCACCCTGACGCCGCACTGGGTGGTGCAGCCGTAGCAAATGGTAAAGGCGGTGCGTTGGTCGGGTGTGAGGGTTAGCTCGCCGGTGTCTAAATCAACGCGGTATTCCGGTGTTAGCGAGTTGCCATGAATATTGTGCTTAGGTTTTTCACCCGCGCTGCCGCTAACGCCCTTGGCCATTTTGGCCAGTGGGTCGGCATAGCCCACCGCAAAGGTGGCGGCACCGCCCGCGGCAGCAGCGCCTTTTAGAAACCGGCGGCGTGAGGGGTCTTGAGCAGACTTAGCCATGGTTAGGCGCTCCTTGTTCGGCGTTAAGCGAGTCACTGGGTGTATTGGTATCGAAAGAGGGCGGCGGTTTAACGCCACCTTGCTGGGCTTGCCGCCATGGAATAAATAGCTCAATCAGTAAGATAGCGGCGAGCCAAAGCCCAAACGTACCCACGATGCCTAAGATGCCGGAAGAGCCAGCGGGAATGCCGTAGTGGTGGAAACCTGCGCTGTTACGGGCCACATGTTGAACATCCATCAGTACTACCCAGCGGAACATCCAGCCCATATGAATCGCCACGAGGCCTAGTAGCCATGCCCAGGCAAAAAGTGCGGGCTGGCGATGGGGTGGGCGCAAGAGTAAAAGCGCAACAACTGCAAAGAGTGCTGCTCCGGTCACACTGCCCCACAGCGCAGTGCTGCGCCAAGAGGGACTGTGGCGCACAGATTCAAGCGCCGCCGCCACAGAACCTACGTGGGCATTCATGCCATCTAATAACCAGCTAAGCGCTATCAAACCAGCGACTGCACAGAAGGCTAACAGTACATAGAGCATTTGCCGGGTAGCGTCGTTTGAACGCAGCCCGCTTGCACGGTTTAGTACCAGCACTAGTCCAGCCGCAGCGATAAATCCGGTGGCGACCAGCATGGGTGGCAGCCATAGGGTGTTCCATAACGGACGCGCTTTAACAACGGCCAGCTCCGCCCCGGTGTAGAGCATAATGCCGCTAGAAAGCAGTAGCGCGGTTAGCCCAACAATGGCCACCAGCACTCTCGGCGTGGCTCCATTGCCTAGGCTCAGCCACTTTGCGATAAGCCCGCCAAGCCCTGACGCACTCCGCTGAGCCTGCAATGCAGGGCGCCAGGCCAGCCAGGCAAGGCCTAATACACTGATCAGGTAAACTGGCAGTACCACGCTGCCAATCGACATCCACGAATGGGTGTTGGCGTAGGCGTAGAAGTGCCAGAAACGCAACGGCTGGTGTAAATCTGCCAGTAAGGCTACCGGTGCTACTAGCGTCGTACTAACGCAGGCGATAAGCGCCAGACGTGCTGTAGGTAACCACGCTTGTTTGCCAAATATTAAGGCCGGGGCAGTTAGCCACACACTTGCGTAGGAGATTGCGATCAGAAAAAAGTACTGTACCGCCCAGGGGTACCAGGCGATGTCATAGCGGGGAGCGAGTAGTTCAATGGTGGAATTCATAGCCCATCTCCTGGCCGTGGGGGTCGAGCACTTCAAGAGCCACCGGTTCCGCTACGGGGCGTGTGGTGAACCGCTCATCCATACCGAGGTAAAACACTTGGGGAAGCGTATTTTTTTCTGGCTGAAGCACCATCAGTGCATCACGGTGCTCCTGAATCATGCGGCTGATTTGGCTGTCCGGATTGCGCATATCACCAATAATCCGCGCCCCTCCAACACAGCTTTCGACACAGGCGGGCAGTAGTCCCGCCTCTAAACGATGCGCACAGAACGTGCACTTGTCGGCGGTTTGGGTTCGCTCGTTAATAAAGCGGGCATCGTAAGGGCAGGCGTTAACACAATAAGCGCAGCCCACGCAGCGGTCACTGTCCACCACGACGATGCCATCTTGCTGTTGATAGGTGGCTTCAACGGGGCAAACGGGCACGCAGGGTGGGTTTTCGCAGTGATTGCACAGCCTCGGCAGCATAAACGTGGCAAGTTCACCACTCTCCTGGTGTTGCACTTCGTACTGGGAGACCGTGGTGCGAAATTGGCCAAGCGGAGCGGCGTTCTCAATATGGCACGACACCGTGCAGGCTTGGCAGCCGATGCACTGGCGAAGATCAATCAGCATGCCGTAGCGTTTAGTGGGGTCACCTTCGCGGCGGGCCGGCTGTTGATTAATGCCGGCTTGGGCAAGGCTTGAAAGCGGTACTAGCGCAGCGCCTGCGCTTAAGCGGGCTAATTGGCCGAGTAGCGAACGGCGTATGGCGTCCATAGCGCCTCCTTAGCGGATAAAGCGTCATTCGCAGGGGGCGAATGGTCGGTATAGGCTAAGGTTACGCCTCAAGCTGAAGGAAAAAATTGATTACCGTCAATGGGTTAGCGTGGATTTCTTAATGCTTTCTTAATCTTAGAGCGCTAACTGATTGTTTTAACGAAATATCGTCTATTAAGCGGTACAAATAAAAACAGGCTGACCCAATGGGCCAGCCTGTATTGAAAAGAGGGGAGATTCTGATGTAGCAGCTGTTGCTATGGCGCCTCCAGCTCTAGGGTGCGACGCAGTACATTGAGTTCGTCAATGTTGAGGTGCTCAAGCCTTCCGGCGAGCAGGTCGCTGACCTTTTGCACTGGAAGACCCGCCCGGCGGGCGATATCACGACTTCCTAGGTCTGAAATAGCAATCAGACGGGTAATAATACGCATTAGGCGCGTACGTTTTTCTAAATCCCTGACGTCGAGGTCAGGGCTGCTTCGCGGAGGATCCAGCGTTTCTGCGTAAGCGGTTGAGTATGCCGTACTCATGGGACTCCATCAGTCTGAAATGACAATCACACAATGCCGCCAAGTCGCGCGCTTTTCAATGCCTAATTTGATGAAAATTTCACGATCACGCAAACGCCCGCAAACGGTTACGGCTCTGGTAAACTACGCGCCTTCCTATTTCTGAGTGAGCTGCGCACTGTGTGCGGCTTTTTCCACTGCTTTTTTGCTTAACGAGGCCGTTGGCCGAGGAGTTTTTGCATGTCGAACAGCGCACCTAAAGTGGGCGTGATCATGGGGTCAAAATCTGATTGGCCGGTCATGGAGCACGCGGTGGCGATGTTAGAGCGGTTGGGCGTTGCCTATGAAACCCGCGTGGTGTCAGCGCATCGGACCCCAGACCTGCTGTTCGAATATGCGAAAAGTGCTGCTGAGCGTGGCCTCCAGGTAATTGTGGCGGGTGCAGGCGGTGCGGCCCACTTGCCAGGCATGGTGGCCTCGCAAACGGCGCTTCCGGTGCTGGGCGTGCCGGTTGAATCCAAAGCGTTGAAAGGCTTGGATTCGCTGCTCTCTATTGCGCAAATGCCCGGCGGTATTGCGGTGGGTACGCTGGCCATTGGCAAGGCCGGGGCCACCAATGCCGGTTTGCTGGCAGCGCAAATTGTTGGTTTGCAAGACACCGCTATCCGCGAAGCAGTGGAAGCTTTCCGTGCCGAGCAAACCCAGCTAGTGCTGGATAACCCTGACCCGCGCCCCGATGCGGAAGCGAACTAAGGAGTTCTGGTAATGAGTTCTGGCATCTCAAAGAACATTGGCATCTTAGGTGCCGGCCAGTTGGGTCGCATGTTAGCGCTGGCGGGCTACCCTCTAGGTAATCGCTTTACGTTTTTAGATACTACCGGCAACCCGAGCGCGGGGATTGGTGAGGTGATTGTCGACCCTGATAACCAGCGTTTGGCGGAGTTTCTCGATAAGGTCGATGTGGTGACCTACGAGTTTGAGCACTTGCCGGTTGAGCTTGTGCAGCAGATTGAGCAGCACAAACCGGTATACCCCAGCAGCCGCGCGATTGCGGTGTGTCAAAATCGTGTTGAAGAGAAAACCCTGTTTGATCGTTTGGGTATCCCCACGCCTGCTTACCGTGTGGTGGAGAGCGCAGAGCAGCTTGAAGCTGCAGCGGTTGAGTTAGGCTGCCCGGTGGTGGCTAAGTCGGTGACTGAGGGCTACGACGGCAAAGGGCAGGCGGTACTAAAAGCACCAGAGCAAGCGCATGACGCGTGGAAGGCTATTGGCCACCCGCAGCTGGTCGTTGAGGCCTTTGTGGATTTTGTGCGCGAAGTCTCGATGATTGCTGTGCGCGGCCGCGATGGTGAGGTGGTGTTCTACCCCATGGCAGAAAATCAGCACGTTGATGGTATTTTGCGTTACTCCGTTGCGCCACTGCCCGATTTAGACGCCAGCGTTCAGCAAACCGCCGATGGCTATATCCGTGCCTTGTTGGATGAATTGGACTACGTAGGCGTGCTGGCGCTAGAGCTGTTCCAAACCCGCGATGGTGGGCTGTTAGCGAATGAAATGGCGCCCCGCGTGCACAACTCTGGGCACTGGACCATGGATGGTGCGGTCACTAGCCAGTTTGAGAATCACCTGCGCGCCGTGCAGGGGTTGCCGCTGGGCAGCACTGAGGCGATAGCCCCTACCTGCATGGTTAATGTGATTGGCCGCGAAGGCGACAACGCTGCGCTGCTGGCGCTGGGGCATGCGCACCTTCACCGCTACGATAAAGCCGAGCGCACCGGACGTAAGCTGGCCCATGTGAACGTCGTCGCCGCTAACCACGCTGAACTGATTGAAAAGGTGCGCGCCTGCCAAGCGCTGATACCTGATGCCCCGCCCGTGGCGTGGAGTTTTAATATTTCTCAGTAAAAAAGCTTCTTTTAAAGCTTTTTTTACCAGCCGCCTAACCTCAGGCGGCTTTTTATTAGCTCATAGGCTACTTTTATTTCGTAAACGTGCTAAAACAAACGTGTGAACATTGTTCGCACAAGCAAATAAGATTGGTTATAAGCCGACATAAATACAGGGAGTTTGTATGCCGCCCCCCAGCTTTTTAGCCACAACGGCTACGGCGTCTGGGCTGCGCAGTGGTTATCAGCGCGACCATCTTCTGACACAGCAGCGCTTACGCTGCGAAAAAGTACGTTTACTCTACGATAACCTGTGGCAGCCGGTGCTAAGTAGCGTGCTCGCGGGTGGGTTACTGGTCGCCGCTATGTGGCCCGTGGTTAACGCTGTTTTACTGGTTGGCTGGTTTGTGACGCTTGCGGTCGTGTCCGGCTTGCGACTCTCATTGGCCTATCGCTTTAAACAGCTGCCTATTACGCAGCAGCAGCGCCACCGCTGGCTGCGCTGGTTTACCATGGGAGCAATTGCTGCTGGCTGTGTGTGGGGGGCCTCGGGGATACTGCTATTTAGCACGGAACACCCAGGACAAGTGGCGGCGCTTTCCATTGTATTAGCAGGCATTGCGGCAGGCGGCGTCACAACGCTCTCTTCGGTATGGTGGGTAGCGCTGGGCTTTGTGCTGCCCATTTTATTGCCATTAAAAATTCAGTTCATGCTGATGGGCACGTCTCTGTCGATTTTGATCGGCTTGATGCTCGTGCTGTTTTTAGCACTGATTCTGATTGCCAGCCGGCGCTTTAGCTACACGATTCACGATAATATTGCCCTTCGAGTGAGCATGGCAGCACGGGAAGCGCAGCTGCAAGAGAGTGAGAATCGCTACCGCTCTATTTTCCACCATTCGCCATTAGGAGTGCTGCATTTTGATGCCCATGGCTGGATCACCGACTGTAACCATAAACTTCTAGAGATACTCGGCGTTGACCGTGCCCAGCTCATTGGTTACCGGATGCTGGCGCGCTCAGCGGATGGTGAGGTAGCGCAAGCAGTCAAGGATGCCCTGGAAAACGGCTCGGGGTATTACGAAGGTACTTTCCGCATGCCTAGCGCTAAAGAAGGCACCCCGCTCCGTGCTTTTTTTAACGGTGTGAATAGTGCCAACGATGAGCGCGTAGGTGGAGTGGCGATTATTGAAGACTTCACTGAGCGTAAACACAATGAGGCGATTATTTATCGCCAGGCGTTCTATGATGCGCTCACTGACCTGCCCAACCGCCGGTGCTTTATTGAGCGTTTAAAAGCGTTGTGCAATGAGCATGAAAGCGAGCAGCGTAGCGGCTTGGTGATGTTTCTAGATATGGATCGTTTCAAGCTGATCAACGACACCATGGGCCACGCCGCTGGTGATGAGCTATTGGTACAGGTTGCTCGCCGCCTGGAGCAGTGCTTAAAAGAGAGCGATATGGCCGCACGTTTAAGTGGCGACGAGTTTGTATTGCTAGCACTGTTTGACGAGGTGGCCCCTAAGGCATTGGAAGCCCAGGCGAAGAGCTATATGCAAAATGTTCAGCAGAGTTTATCTGGCAAGTATCAGCTAGAGAATCGTGCCGTTGAGGTAACACCTAGCATGGGCTACACCTGTTTTAATGCGGCTAAGTGCGACCATGCTGAAGTGTTAAAAGAAGCTGATACGGCGATGTACCAAGCGAAAACCGAAGGCCGGGCGCGGCTAAAGCGCTACCAGCCCTGGATGCGTGATGAAGTAAACAAGCGTGTGGCTGAAGAAATTTCTAGCCTGCCAGCTGGCCGCTAAGCAGTAGCCACAGGGCAATAAGTGCAAAGTGCCCCGGGTACCAGGCTAACCAGAGTCGTCGCGGCATGGCGAGCGCCACGGGTGGTACACGCTGTGCCGCGCCTGCGGCCAGCATGAGCACAACCACACAGGTAGCCACCGTGAACGACTTTGCCATGTCGGAGGCGTTCATCTGACCTGCAATCCATAACACGGGAAAAGCAGCTAACCCCGCCCAAAGGCGTGATATTAGCGCATCGCGGGTTTCACTAAGCGCCTGCATAGCGAACATAAATAGCGGTATCAGCAGCAGTCCGTTATGGCCATACTCCACCCAAAATCCTAGCAAGTACCAAGCAGTCACCCCAAGCCCGGCACCCAGCATCAGCCAGCCCAAACTAAGGGTTTGCTGAAGATAGTGTTGCCAGCCCTGGCGTACTAAAGCACCTAGGGCTAAACCGCTTGCCAAGGTAAAACAGACGTTAAGAATAAAGGCATCGGAGGCGCGCGGCATCATCATATAAGGCACTTGAGCCGCTAGCCCAATAATTAAAATTCGCCAGGAATAGCGCAACGGGTTACGGGTGTTAAACAGCCCATGCCACGCCACCATAGCCGCAAATAGCGGAAAAGCAATGCGGCCAATAGACGAGCCTGCCCAGTCTAATTCCCATGCGCCGGGCAGCACATAGCGGGTGAGATGATCCACCGTCATGGTGAAAAGCGCGAGCCACTGCCCCCATGCGGTCCAGTGCGATGAAGGGCGAAACGCCTCCACCTTACCTGGCGCGGGTGACGAGTGCGCTGCCATTTGTTCAGCCATGGTACCTCCTTGTAAGTGTCCATGCTGGAGTAAAGACCCGATTTGGCTGCGCAAGTTCGGTTTTTGAAACAGTGCTATTTGCTAGCGCACTTTACCATTGGATTCACTATCGTAAATCGGTTTGCCTAATGCCCATACTTGATCAATCGACCAGCGATTTTCAGCAAGCACGATAAAGTCAGCGTCAGCACCGGCGTGTAAGCGGCCTTTATGGGGCAATTTTAGTGCATCTGCGGCAGTCGTAGCAGCGCAGCGCAGCGCCTGTTCCATAGGAATGCAATGCTCGTTCACGCACTCGCCCAGTACGTCAAACAAACTGCTTAGTCTGCCGGGTTTTAAACCAATAAAACGGTGCTGCTTATCAAATTCTGGCAGCGAGGCATTGGCATCTGAAGAGAGACTTAGCTGGCTAGGCTCAATACGTGCTTTTAGTGCCCGTGCCACTGCCTCTGATGCAGGGACTTCGCCGCCCGCCAGCAATTCCGGTGTTGTGCTGGTGGTGAAGTCGATTCGGCCACCCTCCCGGGCAAAGCGTAGGCCATCTTCAAACAGAGTGGCGGTACGATTGATGTGAGTGGGGTAGAACTGTGAAAGCGGTATAGCACTATGCTTTGCCACTTGGCGAAGCGGCTCCAGGTGAGTGTCGGCGTCTCCGGTGTGAATAAACACAATGCCGGATTTTCCTGCCAGCAAGCCAGCGGTGCGGGCATCGGAGGCTAGCCGTGTTAGTTCATGGGTGCTGGGCTGAGAGCCGCGATGGTCGCTAATCGCCACTTCACCTACGCCGATAAACTCTGGGATATAGAGAATATCGCTGGCAATCGAACCGGTAAGCGTTACCGGCGGCAGCTGGTAAGAGCCGGTATAGGCGTAGGTGGTCAAGCCGCCAGCGGCGAGTTCTCGTGCTTTGCCAATTAAGTTAGCCGGCGTGCGGGTTAGGGCATCGGTGCCTAGCGCGCCAATTAACGTGGTGACGCCTGATGCGCAGGCATCTTCTAAGCTAAGTTCGGCGGTGCGGTTGCCAAACCCACCTTCGCCGCCGCCACCAATATAGTGAACTAGCGAGTCAACTAGCCCAGGAATTACCCTGCGTCCTTCAAGGTCTATAGTGGCAATTAGCGCCCCTGCGTTTACTGGTTCAGCGGCATCCAATACCGCTGCGATACGCTGGTCGGCAATTAATAGGTGGCAAAGGCCGCGAGGTTCTGGCGTAAACAGCTGGGCGTTTTTAACAAGTGTCAGCATGTGTTTCCCGGGGGAATCAGCAGGTGGTGAATATGCGCCGACCAGTGGTCGGCGCAGAGATCGTGCCTATGAAAAGTGAGTACGAAGCGTATTTATAAACGCACATCGTAATTGAAGTAACGGCCCATGATTTCATCGTAGGTACCGTCCTCTTTGAGTGCGCTCAAGGCTTCATTGAAACGCTCTGCCAGAGCTTCGTCACGGGGACGGAAAGCAACGCCAACGCCTTTACCAAAGATATGCTCTGGTTCTTTGATGAAATCACTGATGCGTTGGAAATCGCTCTCAGGTGTATCGATATCAATCGCTGCTTCGGCAATGGGGTAATCCATGAAGGTAAGGTCTAAGCGTCCGGCCAAAAGATCGGTGACGACATCATCCACACCCGTGTAGCGGCGGATTTCAAGCACGTCGCCATATAGCTCAGTGACATAGTTATCCTGCAGCGTGGCGCGCTGAACGCCTACGGTTAGGCCTTCAAGGCTGGCGCGGTCTTCAATATCAATGTCGTGTTCGTGGGTGGTAATCCAGGCGCTGGGCGTCGTGTAGTAAGGTTCAGAGAACAGCACCCGCTGTGCACGCTCATCGGTAATCGCCATAGAGGACATAATGGCATCGTAGTTACGGGCGAGCAGCCCAGGAATAATGCCGTCCCAGTCTTGCTCAACCCAGGTGCAGTTAGCTTCTAAGTAATCACAAACCGCGTTACCTAACTCAATTTCAAAGCCGGTAAGTGTCCCGTCTGCTTCTCGGTACATGAAAGGCTCGTAGGGGATGTCGACCCCAAGGCGAATATCTGTATAGTCACGCGCCACTGCAGTCGTGGTCACGAAAGGCATAGAAACACCAGCCGCGAGCATAGCGGCGAGGGGTAGCGTTGCATAACGCATAGTAGTCTCCTGAAGCGATTTTTTTTGATATTGATAATGGCATGCTTAGCGGTAATTCACGTTAGCTATAGTAGGGGAGTGCGCTAAGCGTAGAGTTGCTTTACGTTATTATTAACGTATAGCAAGGATCACGCGTAGGGGCGTGAGATGGCACGGGCGTGCCAAGAAGGGAAGGCTATTCGTCGAACCATTCGCTCAGGTAGAAACAAGCAATGTTGCCGCTATTTCCTGGGCGAAGTGTGCACAGTACTTGCGCTATAAAAAGAGAAAGAGGTGTATGCATATTGGCCTCTGGCGGTATAAGCCTCCCCAAGTCGGGGAGGCTTATAAAACTCGCTAGAATTAATCTTCGCTGAAGTAACGCTCGAAGATTTCATCATAGGTGCCATCGTCTTTCAGCTCGGCGAGGGCGTCATTGAATTTTTCTGCCAGTGCTTCGTCGCGCTGGCGGAAGGCAATGCCAAAGCCGTCGCCAAAGTACTCTTTAGGCTCGCTGATGCGTTCGCCGACCACAACATAATCAGCATTATCGTTGTTTAGCAGCGTAGACTGGCCGATTGGGAAGTCTAGGAACACGATGTCCAGGCGCTGTGCCTGCATATCCAGCACCATGTCATCAGCGGTGGAGTAGCGGCTGATATTGGCAACACTGTTGAAATTATCGGTCACGAAATTATCTTGTAGTGTGCCGCGCTGAACACCAATGGTTTTACCCGCCAGGGTTTCTTCGTTAGCTTCGCTGATATCTAAGCTGCTGGGCGCGAACCAAGCGGAAGGCATCGTGATGTAGGGGTCAGAGAACAGCACCTGCTGGCGACGCTCTTCGTTAATCGTCATAGAGGACATGATCGCGTCGTAGTTACGCGACATTAGGCCAGGAATAATGCCGTCCCACTCCTGCTCGATCCACTCACAAGTAATGCCGATTTTCTCGCACAGGGCGTTACCAAGATCAATGTCGAAACCGGTTAGCTCGCCATCAGCGGTGCGGTACTCCATGGGCTCATAAGGTACGTCAACACCAATGCGCACGTGATCATAATTGCGCGCTTGAGCGGAAGAGGCTGCAGCAATGGCAAAGCCAAGTACCGAAACAGTTAAGAGTTTTTTCATTTTTTATACTCCGTAGTTAACAGGTTCACGTGAAGTGATCCCTCTTAACGTACCCCAGGTTGAGGCTAACGGAAAGAGGGAGTTTTATTCAGAACCAACGTTTGTTTGACGGTTGTTTTATTTTTATTTACAGCTGACGGCTTAGTTCGTTTGTGGCCTTAAGTGGGCCAGCAGCTTTTTCTCCAGAAAACGGAAAAAGTACAAAATTGCAAAAGTGAGGCAAAGGTAGATGGCTGCCACAAACAGAAAGGCTTCGAAAGGGGCGTAAAAGCGTGCATATACAAAACGTGCAGCGCCTGTGAGATCCATCAGTGTGACAACGCTGGCAATAGCACTGGCATGCAGCATAAAGATCACTTCGTTGCCATAAGCGGGCAGCGCGCGCCGAAACGCACTGGGCATAATAATGCGACGCATCATTAAGCTTTGGGACATGCCGTAGGCCCTTGCTGCCTCAATTTCACCTTTAGACGTTGCCTTGATCGCCCCACGGAAAATCTCGGTGGTGTAGGCTGCGGTGTTAAGCGTAAAGGCGATTAGCGCGGGGTAGAACGCTTCTCGCAGAATTGGCCACAGAAATGTTTCTTGAATGCCGTCGATAAACACGACGCCGTAGTAAATGATATAGAGCTGAATGAGTAGCGGCGTGCCGCGAAACACATAGGTATACAGATAAACCGGCAGGCTGATCCACTTACGCTTAGAGCTGCGCATGATGGCCAGCGGCACCGCGAGCACTAAACCTGCTACCAGGGATAAGAAGACAAGCTGCGTCGTAGTGACCAGTCCTTCCCAGTAGTAGCCCAGCGTCGTGGGAGTGAAAATCAGATTGCCAGCGAGCAGGTCGTTGAACCACGCAGAAATATCTAGCATCTCACTGCCCCCCAAAGCCAATGTCGTAACGTTTTTGTAGCCGTGCGAAAATCCACTCGGACACGCTGGCAATGAGCAGGTAAACCGCCGCTACCGGCAGTAGAAACACAAAGGGTTCGTGAGTGGCTCGAGATGCCTCGGCGGCGACACGCACCATATCGGTTAAACCGATAACAGAGACCAAAGCGGTGGTTTTGAGCAGTACCATCCAGTTGTTGGAAAGCCCCGGCAGCGCGTGGCGCATCATTTGTGGAAAGCGGATGCGTCGAAAGACCAGCGCATTGCTCATTCCATAGGCTTTACCTGCTTCAATTTGGCCGTTTTCCACCGCCATAAAGGCGCCGCGGAACGTCTCGCCCATATAAGCACCGAATATAAAGCCGATGGTAATTACACCTGCCGCGAAGGCATTGAAATTGATGTAAATATCAATGCCATAGTTGTAATACAGCGCGTCGCTGATGGCATTCACGCCGATTTGCCCACCGAAAAACAGCAGCATCATCAATACAAGGTCAGGAACACCGCGAATCACAGTGGTATAGACCGTTGCAGTGCGGTGAAGTAGCCAGCTGCGTGACATTTTGGCGGTAGCAGTGAGCAGGCCAAGTACAATGGCCAGTATCAGCGATAGCACCGCTAGCTGAATGGTGACGCCCGCCCCTTCGATCAGGCGGGGGCCGTAACCTTGCAAATCAAGCATAGTGTACGTGCCTCGCAGATCAATATTTGGGGGCTAGAAACTGTTTTAAGCGCGGTGACTGCGGGTTACCGAGTACTTCTGCTGGGGCCCCCGCTTCCTCTACCAAGCCTTGGTGGAGATAAACCACTTTGCTGGAAACATCCCGTGCAAAGCTCATCTCGTGGGTGACCACTACCATGGTGCGCCCTTCCTCGGCCAAGCCGTGCATTACCTTCAAAACGTCGCCCACCAGCTCTGGATCGAGGGCAGACGTGGGCTCATCGAACAGCATCACTTCTGGGTCCATGGCCAGCGCTCGGGCAATGGCACCGCGCTGCTGCTGGCCGCCGGACATTTGGGCAGGGTAGGCGTTTGCGCGTGCACTTAACCCAACCCGCTCTAGCAGCGCGTGGGCATGCTCGAGGGCCTCTTTTTTGGGCTTACCTAGCACGTGAATAGGCGCTTCGATAATGTTTTCGAGCAGTGTCATATGAGCCCAGAGATTGAAGCTCTGAAACACCATCGATAGCTTGGCGCGCATCTGCACCACTTGTTTCCAGTCCGCAGGCTCACGGCCATGTCGGGTGGTTTTGAAGAGGATCTGTTCGCCGTGGACAAACAACTCGCCTTCATCAGGCTGTTCCAGCAGGTTCATACAGCGTAAGAAGGTACTTTTGCCTGACCCTGATGCACCAATGAGGGTGATCACGTCACCTTTTTGGGCTTCAAGGGAGAGGCCTTTAAGGACTTCTGTATCGCCAAAGCGCTTTTTTATATTACGCACTTCAAGGGGAGTAGGCGTATTAGCCATAACTTAGGCTCCAGTACAGGGTTGCCGCGGTAGCAACGAGTTTAAAACGCGTGCTTGGTAGGCGGCTGGCGCGAAAAAGGGGCGATTCTATCAGGACTCTGCATGATACGCGTGTTTTATAAGATTGGCTTTTATCTTAACGCCTACCTGCCAGCCTGAAGCCACCTCTACGTTGTTGTTATCAAAGCTTTTTAAAAATATTTTGGTTGTGTGGTTAGTGGCTTTAAAGTGGCTTTGCCGGTTGGCAGGGCACCACAAGCAGCGCTGCCCGTGCGCCTATTTCTACGTTTGCATTGGGAAATACCACGCGTAGCGGCGTTTCTTCCACAATAAAATCACCGGCGATGCTGTCTTGAGCAAGGCAGGTGCCTGGTTCAAAGCGGCTAAAATTGGGCACATCGTCGTCAAAACAGAGGGAGAATGTTTCTGACTGCCGCATTAGCTCGTGCTTTACTCGAAAAAACGTCATGGTATCAGCGGGTTGACGGGGCGGCTCATCACCACTGCCCAGCGCACAAATAAGCGTGAGCATAGGCTCAAGGGCGGCCATATCGTTTTGCCCAAACGGCGCCACACGTCCCAGCTCGAAGGTAAACGATTGGGCACTGTGGTAGTGCTTGCTGTAATGGGAAAACGTCCAGCTATGTTGATGCTGGTGCAATACCGCCTGCATATCCGCTGCGGCTAGCCACGCCCATTGGGCGGGTTCGGTAGGGCTCTCTGCGAAGGGCTCCACCACAAAGCGTGTAAAGAGGCTCTCTCTAATGGCGGTATGCAGGTCGTAATGCAGCGCTGGTAGCGCCTGATGCCGGGCGTAAAAAGTGTCGACAGCTGCCATTAGCTCACGGGCGCGGTCGGGCTCGTCGCCTTTATCTTCCAAGTCCCGTTTAAATAAGCGGTTTAGATTAGTAGTAAGAAAGCGCTGCTGTTTTTTCAGGGCCGGTATATTGCCCAGTATCACCAGTGTTGGAGCACCTAACTGCACTGTGCTGGCTTCAAGGGCACATAGCCAGTTTCCGAGTAGCTCTACCGGCGCGGTTTCATTGCCATGAACAGCCGCTGAAAACACGCAGGCGTAAGCATTAGGGCGCACAACATCGGGCGTTAGCTCCAAAATGCCTGGCGCATGAAAGTCATAGGTACCGCTCGCAAAGCGACCCTTGCGAGGTGTGGGGCTTTCGTCGTCGAGCGTCCAGTCGAGCCATTGGCCTAGCATGGGAGGTTCCTTGGCATAGGGAATCAGCTTTTAAGATGCTCTACCTTTACCATGCATGAGCTTCGCCACAAGAGGATGCGTCGTTCGCATGAAAATGGTGGGTGCGAACATGAAAATACGTGGATAAAAAAACGCTTATATCCATTCGGGTATAAGCGCTTAGGTTAGCGACGAGAGGCGTCTTAATTACTCAGTACGCTGACGCTTCATTTCTGATTGGTACTCACTCGCCAGCGCGGTTTTCTGCTTCTCTTGCAGGCCACGGCCTGCCAATTGGAAAACCTCCTGCTCTTCTTCGTCTAGGTGGTGGGTAACCAAGTGCTGAAGTTGCTTGGCGTGGGTTAACCAGTTGGTAGCGCTATAGTCGGTTGTATCTAAAAGCTCGATCAGCTCGTCAATTTCGTGGTGCTCGGCAACGCTATGGCGGGCTTTTTCCTGGGTGAGATCGATATCCATCATGGGTATATAGAGGGCACGCTCCTCAGCGTTAGCATGGTATTTCAATTCGGCGCGCACCTGCTGATAGAGCGTGTCGCGCTCTTCGCTATCGCCGTGAGTTTCTACTAGGCGAGCCAGTAAATCCCGTTGAATGTCGTGATCCTTGCGTAGGGCTTCAAAAATGGTCATTCCAGGCTCCTTGGATTAGAACGTTTGCGGGATGTTAAAAAGCTAGTGCTCAACCCTATAAAGCGCAAGGCGCTCACATCGATGAAATCGAAGGAGGGCGTCGAAAACATTCGCTTTTTTCTACCTCACCCTGGTCTAAAGTGTAGCCAGCCTTTCAAAATCGTATTCAGTCTGATTTTCGTAAGCCCGCTAAGGGCGGCCCATCGCAATGCAAAGGAGTGAACAATGACGAAAGTATTGGTGCTTTATTATTCTATGTACGGCCATATCGATACCCTAGCCGCCGCCGTAGCGGAAGGCGTTAAAGAGGTGGATGGCGTAGAGGTCACTGTTAAACGTATACCTGAGACGATGCCAGAAGATGCGTTTAAAAATGCTGGCGGTAAGCAGGATTTTACGACGCCTGAAGCATCCCCCCAGGAGCTTGCCGATTACGACGCGATTATTTTTGGCACCCCAACGCGGTTTGGCAACATGGCGGGCCAAATGCGTACCTTCCTTGATCAAACCGGTGGCCTGTGGGCCAAAGGCGCGCTGCGCGGTAAGGTGGCCAGTGTGTTCACCTCGACGGGTACCGGTGGCGGTGATGAGATGACCATTACCTCTACCTGGACCACCCTTGCCCACCACGGCATGGTGATTGTGCCGATTGGCTACGGTATTGAAGAGCAGTTTGATATTTCTAAAGTCAGCGGTGGCACGCCTTACGGTGCCGCTACCCTGGCTGGTGGCGACGGTTCCCGCCAGCCAGACGAGCGTGAACTTAAAATTGCTCGTTTCCAGGGCAAACACGTTGCCGGGATTGCCGCCAAACTGGCGAGCTAGCACTCACACGCTGATGCCCAGACAAGCCTCACTGCTGTTGCAGTGAGGCTTTTTTTAACGGCTAATACGCTCAGCAATGGCTTTACCCAGGCTTGCCGTGGTGCCTTGGCCGCCTACATCGCGGGTAAGCACTTGGCTATCGCCTTCGCTGAGTACCGCTTCAATGGCGCTTACCATGGCGTCAGCGGCCTCTTTATAACCTAGATGCTCCAGCATCATAGCGCCGGACCAGATCTGGCCAATAGGGTTGGCGATCCCTTTACCGGCGATATCTGGCGCGCTGCCGTGTACCGGCTCAAATAAGCTGGGGAACTTGCCTTCCGGGTTGATATTGGCCGAGGGAGCAATGCCGATAGTACCGGTACAGGCGGGGCCAAGATCGGAAAGAATATCGCCGAACAGGTTGCTGCCGACCACGACATCAAACCAGTCTGGATGTAAGACAAAGTTAGCGGTGAGAATATCAATGTGGAATTTATCCACCTCGATATCCGGGTACTGTTTCGCCATTTCAGCAACGCGCTCGTCCCAGTAGGGCATGGTGATTGAGATGCCGTTGGATTTAGTTGCGGAAGTAAGCTTTTTGCGCGGGCGGGTTTGGGCCAAATCAAAGGCATATTTCAGTACGCGGTCAACGCCAGTGCGGGTCATCACTGTTTCTTGAATAACAATCTCACGCTCCGTGCCCTCAAACATTTTGCCCCCAATGCTTGAGTACTCACCCTCGGTGTTTTCGCGCACAACGTAGAAGTCGATATCGCCTGCATTGCGTCCTGCTAGCGGGCTTTTAATGCCGGGCATTAGCTTGCAGGGGCGTAGGTTAATGTATTGGTCAAACTGGCGGCGGAATTGCAGTAGGGATCCCCATAAAGAAATATGGTCGGGCACTTTGTCGGGCCAGCCCACGGCACCGTAAAACAGCGCGTCGAACTCTTTTAACTGCTCAAACCAGTCATCGGGCATCATTTTGCCATGCTCAAGGTAGTAGTCGCAGTTGCCAAATTCAAAGGTGGTGAACTCAAGGGCGATGTTGAACTGCCTCGCAGCTGCTTCCAGGGCGCTTAGGCCCTCAGGCATTACTTCGGTGCCAATACCGTCGCCAGCAATTACTGCAATACGGTGGGCCATGGAGACTTCCTTAGGTAATAAGTTATTAAGAGTAGACGATGAAAAATATCCTTATGGGAGATGAGTGTAGTACCTATGGCAGTAGAGATAATCAGGCTAAACTTCAATTTACTATTGCTTTAAAGTGAAGAATTGATGGCCCCATTAGATGACTTGGCTTTTTTTCAGCAGCTGGCGCGGGCAGGTAGCTTAACCGCCACTGCCCGTGAGTTGGGGCTTTCACTCTCGGCGGTGAGCAAACGGCTCAAGCAGCTGGAAGGGCGGCTTGGGGTGTCGCTTGCTGCACGCACCACGCGGCGTTTAACGCTCACCGCCGAAGGCGAGCGCTACCTTTCACAGGGTGGGCTGATTCTGGAAGAGCTTAAGGAACTGGAAGCTGCCTTAAGCGATTCTACCAGCCAAATGCTGAGTGGACGGCTGCGGGTAAACGCCACTTTTGGTTTTGGTCGACGTCATATTGCACCGCTGCTGTCGCGCTTTAGGACTCAGAACCCAGGTGTCGAAAGCTGGCTGGAGTTGACCAATTTCCCGCTTAACTTGAGTGACCACGGCTTTGACGTAGGCGTACGAATTGGGGCGCCGCCAGACTCTCGCTTGGTGGCGCGGCGCATTTTGGCGAACCGGCGTGTGCTATGTGCATCGCCTAGCTACATTAAACGCATGCCGGGGTTAAACGTGCCCGCTGATCTTACTCAGCACAGCTGTTTGGTGATCCGTGAAAACGATAGCGATTTTCCGCTGTGGCGTTTTGAGCGCTGCGATGCCCCTGAGAATGTTCAATCCGTCAAAGTGAGTGGCCCGCTTGCCAGCAATGACGGCGAGGTGATTACCCGCTTAGCGCTTGATGGGCATGGTGTCATGCTGCGCTCTTGGTGGGATGTTAACGAGCATCTTGCCAGCGGGGCGCTTTTACCACTATTGCCAAGCTGGCAGGGGGTGCGGGCGGATTTCTATGCGGTATATGAGCACCGCCGCCATGTTCCTGCCCGCATCAATACCTTTGTAGCGTTTTTAGCCGACCAAATGGCCGGTCGGGTGCCTGCGTTGCCCCAAGGCTGAACTTATTAAGGCAGTACCTTTTAGCGCGGCGGGCAGTTTTGATCCTGCACGACGTCGATCAACTCATCGGTTGGGAAGTTAAGCTCGGCTGCCCGCTGGCGCAGGCTTTGTTCTAGCTCGCTATCGATTTGCGGTGTGCGAGCGAGAATCCAGAGATAGTTGCGGTTGGGGCCAGAGACCAGCGCCCACTGGTAGTCGTCATCTAGCTCAAGCACATTATAGCCACCGTAAAAGGGGCCAAAGAAGCTGACTTTAAGACGTCCAACGCTTTCGTCGTCAATAAAATAGGCGCGCCCTTCAGCTTCATTCCACTCTTGATCGTCTAGGCTATAGCCCCGGTTAATGACTCTTACGCCCCCGTCGCTACGCAGGCTATAGTCGGCGGTGACGCAGTCAAGACCACGTTCAAAAGAGTGATCCAGGCGCGCTATTTCATACCATTTGCCTAGGTAGCGGTTAAGTTCAAAGTCGGTGACAGGTTCGGTACCTGCAGGTATGCCGGTACAGCCTGCTAACAATAGGCCGCAACATGCTGCGATCCCTGGCTTTGCCGCAGCGTAACAGGCCGATTTAAGCATCATGCTCTCCTATTCATTTAACTTAAAAACGCTAACGCTAGCAGTGTCGAGGAGTAAGCGCCATGGTTGTCGTCGACTACACTTAACGGCAGCAGTGGCTTACCACTCATACTCTTCGGCAGCACGATCAATAATTTTAACAACAAACAAGGAGTGTCTATGTGGCATCAGCAGGAGATCCATTTCCCAGAAATGCCGCGGGGCTTTCATCATGTGACCGATGATATTGCCAGGGCATTGCCCTGTTTGGCTGATTGCAGCCAAGGGTTGCTTCATTTGCAGCTTATGCACACTTCCGCATCGCTTACTTTAAATGAAAACACCGACCCTGATGTATGTCTCGATATGGATGCGTTTATACGCCGTTTGGTGCCCGATGGGCTGACTTATTTTCGTCATACGCTTGAAGGGCCAGATGACATGCCCGCCCATGTGGCGGCGAGCCTTTTTGGGACACAGCTTACCTTAGCTGTGCGCGATGGGCGTTTAGCGCTAGGTACATGGCAGGGTGTGTGGCTCGGGGAGCATCGGGAGCAGGGCGGTCTGCGGCGTTTGTTGGTGACATTGACTGGATGTTAAGGTTAGTAAGGGTTTTCTTGCTATTTTTAGATTATTTTTCCAATTTTCTTGCCATTTTAGTGCAGCCGTGAAGAATGATGCGCCTTCATAGTTTCAAAAAGGCGTGTTTGGTATGGATTTTACTCTTCCTCCTCTGTTGACGGCGATGGTTGATCGCGGCAACGGACTGCTGTGGGGCAGCGTGCTGATTTATCTTTTGATCGGCGCGGGCCTCTATTTCACTGTGATGACACGTGGCATTCAGGTGCGCTATTTCGGCCATATGTTCAAACTGCTGCGCACATCTCGCCAATCTAACGGTGGTATTTCCTCTTTCCAGGCGCTCTCCACCAGCTTGGCGGCACGGGTAGGTACTGGCAACCTTGCGGGTGTGGCGGTGGCTATTTACTTTGGCGGCCCCGGCGCGATTTTCTGGATGTGGATGACCGCCATGGTGGGTATGGCTACCAGCTTTGTGGAGTCTACCCTGGCTCAGGCATACAAAACCGACCACGGTGATAACACCTTCCGTGGTGGCCCTGCCCGTTATATTGAGCGCGGTCTTGGGTTGCGTTGGCTAGCGGTGCTGTTTTCTATCTGCTTGATTATTGCCTTTGGGCTGGCTTTTAACAGTGTGCAGGCCAACTCTATTGCCCAAGCGATGGAGCAGGCTTTTGCAGTTCCCACTTGGGTGATGGGGCTGGTGTTAATGGTTGTAGTGGCGCCGATTATTTTTGGCGGTCTGAAGTCGATCGCCAAAGTAGCCGAGCTGGTGGTGCCGTTAATGGCGCTGCTGTATCTGGTGCTTGCGCTGATCGTTGTGGCGCTGAATATTAGCGATTTACCCGCTGCCTTTATGACCATTATACAAAGCGCGTTTGGCTTGGAGCAGGCGGCCGGTGGCGCAATGGGCTACGCCATTTCTCAGGCGATTATGAACGGTATTCAGCGTGGTCTGTTCTCCAACGAGGCGGGTATGGGGTCGGCACCTAACGCGGCAGCTACCGCCAGTACACGACCTAACCACCCCGCTGCCCAGGGGTTTATCCAAATGCTGGGTGTGTTTTTGGATACGCTAGTGATTTGTACTGCGACGGCGGCGATTATCATTATGGCGGGGCCTGAGCTGTTAACCAGCGAAGAGAGTAACGGTATTCAGCTAACCCAGATGGCGCTTTCCAGCCACGTGGGTGAATGGGGCGGTATGTTTATTGCCGTGGCTATCTTGCTATTTGCGTTTACCTCGGTCATTGCTAACTACTCCTACGGTGAATCGAATATCGAGTACTTGGCAGGACGCCGGGCACCGGTCGCTGTGCTGATCTATCGCTTAGCGGTACTGGGTATGATTATGGTGGGTTCGGTGGCGAGTCTTGGTGCTATCTGGAACTTTGCCGACCTTTCCATGGGGATGATGGCGATTATCAACCTGGTGGCTATCTTACTGCTGTCGCCCATCGCGTTTGCGCTGTTCCGAGATTATGACGAGCAGCTTAAAGCGGGCAAAGAGCCGGTGTTCGACCCTAGCCGATTCCCCAAACTGGCTAACAAGGTAGACCCGAACGCTTGGCCTAAAAAGCAGTAACCTGATCTTAATGGTCGTCTAGCCCCACCCTGAAAAAGCAGGGTGGGGCTTTTTTACGACATCATGATTCGATTTTGTCGAATAAAACTGGGAAAACGTTGCGCTTTTGCTTATCTAAAAGCACCGTAAAATAGCCCCAATACCAACTACTTATTTGTTAAAGGCTATCTTATGACCACTCAAGCGCTGCTGGTGACTTCTTCTATTTTGGGCGACAACGGGCAGTCGAATGCGCTTGCCCACCATTTTAAAGCGCTGGCGGAGTCTCGCTCTGGCGTAGCGGTCACTCACCGGGACGTGGTAGCCAATGCACTCCCCCATTTGGCGATTGAGGAACTAGGTGCCTGGCAAACCCCTGCCGAAGAGCGCAGTGCTGAGCAGAAAGCGTTAGCGGCCTACTCCGATGAGCTATTGGCAGAACTGCGTGCCAACGATGTGCTGGTACTGGCGGTGCCGATGTATAACCTAGGCATTCCTTCTCAGTTAAAAGCGTGGTTCGATCGGGTACTACGTGCCGGTGAAACCTTCCGCTACACTGAAAATGGCCCCCAGGGTTTGATTGAAGGCAAACGGGCGATTATTCTCGCTGCCCGTGGTGGTCAGTACGCGGGCACCGAGCTTGATAGCCAAACGCCACATCTAAAAACCATGCTTGGTTTGATGGGCATTAGCGATGTCGAGGTCGTTTTTGCTGAAGGTTTAAACATGGGCGATGAAAAGCGCGATGCGGCGCTAAAAGAAGCGTTTCAAGCCATTGATCAGTTGGTCGAAGCGCTCTAAAACACCGTCTAGCCGCTGAGACAAGCAGTCATTAAGAAAAACCAGTCGAGAAAGCAATGCCGCGCCCGGAGCTGCTTGAACAAATCTATACCATCGTTGATCAGATTCCCGCTGGACGGGTGACGACCTATGGGCGTGTTGCAGCAATGACAGAGGGCGCTACCCCGCGCATGGTGGGCTCGGCCATGCGTCACTTGCCAGACGGGCATCAGTTGCCCTGGCACCGGGTAATCGCCGCGTCGCTGACGCTAGCTGACCATGGTGGTGCTGCGCGCCAGCATCAAAAGCTACGTGACGAAGGCGTGGTGTTTGATAGCAAAGGGCGGGTGCCCGCTCATCTTGTCTGGCCTGATTGAGCTAAGTGACGCGCGCTAAAAAATAACGCCGCTCGAATTGAGCGGCGTTATTGGTTTACTCTTCCAGGTTAGCCCCAGACTTCCAGGACCAGTCGCGCCAGCGAAGGTCAAACAGATCTTTGCGGCGGTCTTTTAGGTTGGTCACCGAGCCTTCGGCACGCACCACCGTCAGGCGCGTTAAATCGAGATCCGAGAAGAAGATCATTTCGGTGTTAGGCGTCGTTTCTGCCAGTACTGCATCATGGGGGAAGGCAAAGTCAGACGGCGTAAACACAGCTGATTGCGCGTACTGGATATCCAAGTTTTCAATCGAGGGTAAGTTGCCGACGCTGCCGCATATCACCACGTAGCACTCGTTTTCGATGGCACGTGCCTGTGCACAGTGGCGTACACGCAGGTAGCCGTTTTTGGTGTCGACCCAAAATGGTACGAAAAGAATATCCATATCCTGGTCAGCCAGTAGGCGGCCAAGCTCCGGGAACTCCACGTCATAACAGATTAAAATGCCTACGCGTCCTGCGTCGGTGTCGAATACTTGCAGTTCGTCGCCACCCTCAATCACCCAATCGCGGCGCTCTTGTGGGGTGATATGCAGTTTAAACTGCTTCTCTACTTCGCCGTCTCGGTGGAAGAGATAAGCGACATTATAGAGTCGATCATCTTCACCCACCTCAATCATAGAGCCACCAACAATGTTGATGTTGTATGAGACTGCCATTCTCGACAGCTCGCTCTTGAATCGGTCGGTAAAGCTTGCAAGGAAGCGTATAGCGGCCGTCTGGTCTTTTTGGGCGGCGCGATCTTGCAAGCCCATCAGTGGCGTTGTGAATAGCTCGGGAAAAACGGCAAAGTCACTTTGGTAATCTGATAACGCATCTACAAAGTATTCAATCTGCTGTAGTGCTGCTTCAGCAGACGCGAACTCACGCATTTGCCACTGCACGGCACCTACGCGAACTTGCGTGGGGCGGGTATCGAGCACGCTTTCAGCGGGTTCAAACAGGATGTTATTCCACTCAAGTAGAGTGGCGTAGCCACGTGACTGTTCATCTTCTGGCAGGTACTTACGCAGTAGTCGCTTTACCTGGAAATCATTTGCCAGTTGAAACGATAAAATGGGGTCGTAAATCTCTTTACGAGAGACTTTTTCAATATATTGGGCTGGCGTAAGTTCTACCGCGTGTTGATGATATTCAGGTATCCGCCCCCCGGCTAAAATAGCGCGCAAGTTGTGTGACCGGCACAGCTCTTTGCGTGCTTCATATAAACGCCGTCCTAGACGGTAGCCACGGTAGTCGGGGTGGATCAGCACATCCAGCCCGTACATGGCATCGCCATCCTCATTGTTGAGGATCGTTTCACGATGGCCGATGAGGTCGTCATATTTATGCGGATTAGAAAACTCGTCGTAATCTACCTGTACAGTAAGTGCTACGCCCACCAATATTCCATCATCCTCAATGGCAATTTGGCCATCGGGAAATTCCTTGATGAGCTTGTCAATGGTGTGCTTTGGCCACGCACCGCCGATGTCGTGATACACCGCGTCCATCAGCGTTTTGAGCTGTTCGTAGTCATCGCTGTTGAGATTGCGAAGATTAAGATGCAGGTCTTCTAGGGACATGTATAAGGTTCCCGGCCGTCGAATGAAGTTAGCCTATTGTATCATTGCTGAGCGCTGCTCGTTTTATCTGCTGCCACCGAACGCACCAGCGGCCGCGTTAGCGTCTGCGCCATGATCACACCCGCCAAAATTAACAGCCCGCCGATGAAGTGGAATCCAGCCACCCGCTCACCTAAAAATGCCATCGCAATAAGCGCACTAAACAGCGGCATCAGGTTGATAAAAATACTCGACTGGTTAGCGCCGATTTGGCGCACTGCGCGCATCCATAAAAAAGTAGTGATAATTGAGGCAGGAATGCCCGCGTAGAGAATCAGCCAAATATTGTGGCTATCCACCGGTGTCATTGGGCCCATTAAATAAGGTGGTAGCAAGAACAGCACCGCAAAGCAGACCTGAGCATAGAGCATTACCCAGGGCGGTAAGTTCATTGCCCAGCGCTTAAGCATCACGCCATACAAGGCGTAACAGGTAGCGGCGACGACCATCAGCGCGTCACCGTAGGCGACCTGGAGCTGCAGTAAGGAGAGCGGGTTACCTCGGCCAAGCAGCACGGTTACCCCCACAAAAGCCAGCACACCGCCAACGACCCCGCCTAAGGTGGGCGGTTCGCGTAAAATGAGCGCGCTTAACAGCACTGTTAATAGAGGCACCATGGCCGCTAGTATGCCCATATTGGTTGCAGTGGTCGTTTCAGCCGCCACATAAGCTAAGCCTTGCCACAGCCCCATGCCTAATAGCCCTAGTAGCGCCAGTTTAGGCCAGTTGCGATATATCTCCTCACGGTGGCGTAGTACTGCAGGCAGCACAAACGGAGTCATGACCACCAGAGCTAACAACCAGCGTAAAAAAGCGATGCTGCTGGGGGCAATAGCACCGACGGTTAATTGGTTAATAGTCATATTCCCTGACCAGATCAACACCGTGGCCAGTGGCGGTAAAAAATAAATCAATGGCATAGCACGTTCCCTAATTGTTAGCCGGTTAATGTGACGCGCTTTGCCGTGATGAGCAAGGCCTAAGGCGGCCCAGTACCGTCGTGATTTCAAAGCGTGATATTAAGATGGGTAAAGGTCTGTACGTCGTGGCAAGTATGTCATACGCTTGTTTGAATGTTTTCGGCAAGAAGTTCTAAAATTTAGAAGTTCTAACAATAGTGAAGCTCTAACACTGTAGGAGCACCGTGATGAACCATACGCCCGCTTATCCCAACCTTTTTCGCCCGCTGACCCTCGGCCATTTAACGCTTCCCAATCGTGTGCTGATGGGATCGATGCATACCAATTTAGAAGAGGCGCCCAACGGCTTTGAGCGCTTGGCCGCGTTTTATGCCGAGCGCGCGCGCGCGGGCGTTAGTCTGATCGTTACCGGGGGTATTGCTCCAAATGCCGAAGGCGCGGTTTTTCAGGGCGCTAATGCGCTGATGGATGAGTCCCAGGTACAAGAGCATCGGCAGGTGGTGGACGCTGTGCATGAGGCGGGGGGGCATCTCTGTATGCAGATCCTTCACGCTGGCCGATATGCTTACTCTCCTGAGCTAGTGGCCCCCTCCGCTATACAGGCGCCTATCAACCCATTCACCCCGCGGGCGCTTTCAAGCGATGACGTTGAGCAGCAAATCGCTGACTACGTGCGCTGCGCAACGCTTGCCCAGCAGGCGGGTTATGACGGTGTTGAGGTCATGGGGTCCGAAGGCTATCTGATCAATCAGTTTATTTGCCAGCGTACTAATCAGCGCGATGATGAATGGGGCGGTAGCTTCGAGCAGCGTATCCGCTTCCCCGTGGAAATTGTTGCGCGTATTCGTGCAGCGGTCGGCGAGCGTTTCTTGCTGATTTTCCGCCTCTCGATGATTGACCTAGTGGAGGAGGGCAGCACGTGGGAAGAGGTGGTTCAGCTTGGGCAGGCCATTGAAGCTGCCGGCGCTAACGTGATTAATACCGGTATTGGCTGGCATGAAGCGCGGGTGCCAACCATTGTCACCAGCGTTCCCCGCGCCGCCTTTACCGAAGTCACTAAGCGTATTAAATCAGCGCTCTCTATCCCGCTGATTACCACCAATCGCATCAATATGCCGGAGGTGGCCGAGCGCGTGCTGGCTGAAGGTCACGCCGATATGGTTTCCATGGCGCGTCCTTTTCTGGCTGACCCAGAGTGGGTAAGCAAAGCCGAAGCAGGCTTGGCGGAAGAAATTAATACCTGCATCGCCTGTAACCAGGCCTGCTTGGATCACACCTTTATGGGCAAGCTGACTTCATGCTTGGTAAACCCCCGTGCTTGTCACGAAACCGAGTTAAACCTTGACCCCGCGCAAACGCCTAAGCAGGTAGCAGTGGTGGGCGGTGGTCCAGCGGGGCTGGCTTCTGCTGTCGCAGCGGCAAGTAGAGGGCACCACGTGGTCCTGTTTGAGCGCCGCAGCGAGCTGGGCGGGCAGTTTAACTATGCCCGCAAAATCCCCGGCAAAGAGGAGTTCAATGAAACCCTCCGTTACTTCCGCGTTATGTTGGAAAAGCATGGGGTAGAAGTGCGTTTAAACACGGCGGCCACTCCCGACAACCTCGCTGAGTTTGATGAGGTGGTGGTTGCCACCGGCGTGATGCCCAGAGAGCTGGCACTCCCAGGGGCTGATCACCCCAGCGTGCTTAGCTACGCTGAAGCGATTGAGCAACCCGAGCGGGTAGGCAAGCGCGTAGCGGTCATTGGCGCGGGTGGCATTGGGTTTGATGTATCAGAGCTATTGGCCCACCAAGGGCATCCCTCACTGGATCTAGATGCCTGGTGCGATGAGTGGGGTGTCGACCTCGCTATGGGCGAGCGGGGTGGTTTAAAATCGCCAATGCCACCAGCCTCATCCCGTGAAATTGTTATGCTGCAGCGTAAAAGTTCTAAGCCCGGCAAGAATCTGGGTAAAACCACGGGCTGGGTGCACCGCGCATCGCTAAAACAGCGTGGTGTGAAAACCCTGACCGGCTGCGAATACCTTAAAATCGACGATGCAGGCTTACATATCCGTCGTGATGACGAGGAGCAGGTGCTGGCGGTAGATTCGATTGTTGTTTGTGCAGGCCAGGAGTCGGTGCGTGATTTAATTGCCCCCCTCAGCCAGGCTGGCGGTCGTGTCCACGTGATTGGTGGTGCAGATGAAGCGGCCGAACTGGATGCCAAGCGTGCTATTGACCAAGGCACGCGTCTTGCCGCTGCGCTTTAGTCAAGTTATTAGCGCGGGTGACGTAAACGTTTAAATGGCGATAGACTGGTTAACCAATTTAGCTGTTAACCACGGTTAAATCTCCAAGGCGCGGGTGGCACCCAGCCCGCGCTGTACGACCGCGAGATAAAAAGGACTATTGCCATGCCCTCGGAGTGCACCCCACGATTTTTAGCCAGTGATAATACGTCCGGAATTTGTCCGGAGGCCATGCAATATCTGCTAGAAGCTAATCAAGCCGATGACTTAGCCTACGGTAACGACCGTTGGACCGCCCGTGCTGCTGATCGTTTTCGTGAAATGTTCGACTACGATTGCGATGTGTTTTTTGTCTTTAACGGCACTGCCGCTAATTCATTGGCGCTCTCTGCGATGGGGCGTAGTTATCACAGCGTCATTTGCCATGAGCTGGCGCATATCGAAACTGACGAATGCGGTGGGCCCGAGTTCTTTTCCAATGGAGCTAAGCTGCTTACCTCACCAGGGGCGAATGGCAAGTTAACGCCGCAAGGTATTGAGGCGTTAGTAACCAAGCGCAGCGATATTCACTACCCCAAGCCCAAAGTGGTTTCGCTTACCCAGGCGACTGAAGTAGGCACGGTGTATTCGCGTGAAGAGCTGCTCGCCATTCGCGCGATGGCCGATAAACATGACCTACGTCTGCACATGGACGGCGCGCGGTTCGCCAATGCCTGCGCCGGTCTCAATGCGAGCCCCGCCGAGCTCACGTGGCAGGTGGGTGTCGATGTTCTGTGCTTTTCAGGCACTAAGAACGGCCTTGCGTTTGGTGAGGCTATTCTGTTTTTCAACCGTGATTTGGCTGAAGACTTTGCCTACCGTTGTAAGCAGGCAGGGCAGTTGGCATCAAAAATGCGCTATGTTTCCGCGCCTTGGTTGGGGCTTTTGGAAAGCGGTGCATGGTTGACCAATGCTGAGCACGCTAACGCGATGGCACGCTATTTATCGGAAGGGTTGCAGGCACTTCCCGGTGTTTCACTGATGTTTCCTACCCAGGCGAACAGCGTCTTTGTTGAACTGCCCCCCCAGGCCATCGAAGCGTTGAAAGCTAAAGGTTGGACCTTCTACACCTTTATTGGCGCCGGTGGTGCGCGTTTTGTCTGCGCTTGGAACACCACCGTTGAATTGTTAGATCAGCTATTAGTCGATGTAAAAGCAGTACTAGAGTAACGCGCCATGCAGCTTTTATTGTCGATGCGCCGCCTTATGGCGGCGTTTTGCGTTCTATTCACGGCTGCTGATTTTGATTTAGCGAATATGCGCTGAGCGATTTCAACGCAACTAAACCTCTTCTGTCATGCTCATAACCATAACGCTGCAGCGTTGAAGAATTAGTAATTACTTTTTGCTAATGCTGACTACGCTGATAAAGCGACACCTCGTTTTGTACGCCGTTACAACGCTGTGTTTGTGCGGTAGCTGCCTGAGGATGGGCTACAGGAGAGTTCAATGAGCATCTTTGATCACGTCCAAGACCGATTCGCCCGCGTACAGCAAGAAGACATTAGCCTGGAGGAGTATCTAGCGCTTTGCCGCAGAGACCCTAAGGTCTATGCGAGTGCCTCTGAGCGCATGCTTGAAGCAATAGGCGAACCTGAAGTGATCGACACGGCGAAAGACCCGCGTCTGTCACGCATTTTTTCGAATAAGGTGATTCGCCGCTACCCTGCCTTTGCCGAATTTCACGGCATGGAAGAAGCCATTGAGCAAATTGTGGCTTACTTCCGCCATGCAGCCCAAGGGCTAGAAGAGCGTAAGCAGATCCTCTATTTATTAGGGCCGGTGGGTGGCGGTAAGTCGTCGTTGGCTGAGCGCTTGAAACTGCTGATGGAGCGTATCCCCTTTTATGCCATTAAAGACTCCCCCGTTTATGAGTCGCCGCTAGGGCTATTTTCTCCTGAGGAGGACGGCGAACTACTGGAACAGGAGTACGGCATTCCCCACCGCTACCTGCGCAGCGTGATGTCGCCCTGGGCTGCTAAACGACTTAAAGAAGCCGGTGGTGATATCTCCCAGTTTCGGGTAGTGCGGCTTTACCCCTCACGGCTGAATCAGATCGCCATTTCTAAAACTGAGCCGGGCGATGAAAACAATCAGGATATCTCCTCCTTAGTAGGTAAGGTGGATATCCGTCAGCTAGAGCTTTACTCACAAGATGACCCCGATGCTTACAGCTTCTCAGGCGGGCTGTGCCGCGCTAACCAGGGGCTGATGGAGTTTGTGGAGATGTTTAAAGCGCCGATAAAGGTGCTGCACCCGCTACTTACCGCGACCCAAGAGGGGAATTACAACCCCACCGAAGGCATGGGGGCTATTCCTTTTGACGGCGTGATTTTAGCCCACTCCAATGAGTCGGAATGGCAGGCGTTTCGTAATAACCGCAACAACGAGGCGTTTCTAGACCGGGTTTATATCGTCAAGGTGCCTTACTGCCTACGGGTCTCTGAAGAGATCAAGATTTACCAAAAGCTACTGGAGGACTCTTCCCTCAACGCAGCGCCCTGCGCGCCGGATACGCTGCGTATGCTGGCTCAGTTTTCGGTGCTTTCGCGGCTAAAGTTGCCAGAAAATTCCAGCATTTATTCGAAGATGCGCGTTTATGATGGCGAGAACCTGAAAGACACTGACCCTCGGGCTAAGTCGATTCAAGAGTATCGTGACGCGGCCGGTGTTGATGAGGGGATGCAAGGGTTATCGACCCGTTTTGCATTCAAGATTCTCTCCAAAGTATTCAATTTCGATAGCACAGAAGTCGCGGCCAACCCCGTGCACTTACTCTATGTGCTGGAGCAGGCGCTAGAGCGCGAGCAGCTACCCTCTGAAGTGTTTGAGCGCTATATCGGTTTTATTAAAGAGTTTTTGGCGCCCCGCTATGTGGACTTCATTGGCAAAGAGATCCAAACCGCCTACCTGGAGTCTTACAGCGAGTATGGCCAGAATATTTTCGACCGTTATGTAACCTATGCTGATTTTTGGATTCAGGATCAAGAGTACCGCGACCCCGAAACCGGCGAGCTGCTTAACCGCCAATCGCTGAACGAGGAGCTTGAGAAAATTGAGAAACCGGCAGGGATTTCCAATCCGAAAGACTTCCGCCATGAGGTAGTTAACTTTGTGTTGCGTGCTAGGGCGCAAAATAACGGCATGAACCCCAGTTGGCAGTCCTATGAAAAACTCAAAGGTGTTATCGAACACAAAATGTTCGCCAATACTGAAGAGCTGCTACCGGTGATCTCGTTTAATGCCAAGGCCTCGAAGTCTGACCAGAAAAAACACGAGGATTTTGTGGCGCGCATGGTAGACCGTGGCTACACCGAAAAACAGGTTAGGCTACTGTCGGAGTGGTACTTACGTGTACGCAAATCCCAGTAGCGGATGGTTCTTAAGGCTAGTGCCGGGTAATAGGGCTAGCGCTTAAGGCCACGGTTAAGGAGGTCGTATGACCTACTTTATTGATCGCAGACCCAACGCTAAGCACAAAAGCGCGGTCAATCGACAGCGCTTCCTAGAGCGTTATCGTAAGCACATCAAGCGTTCGGTGGAGGAGGCGGTGAACCGCCGCTCCATCACCGACATGGAGCGGGGAGAGAAAATATCCATACCCACTAAAGATATCTCTGAGCCGGTCTTTCAACACGGCCCCGGCGGTGCGCGAAATATTGTATCGCCGGGGAATAAGGAGTTCTTGGAAGGCGATAAAATACGCCGCCCTAGCGGTCAGGGCGGTGGTGATGGCGCAGGGGAAGGGGGGGCTTCTAACCAGGGCGAGGGTAACGATGAATTTGCCTTCACCCTTAGCCGCGAGGAGTTTCTGGAGTTTGTGTTCGACGGTTTAGAGCTGCCTCATTTGCAACGCAAGCCGCTTAAATCCCTCGAAGAAATCAAGATGGTGCGGGCAGGGCTAGCTCGGGATGGTGTGCCATCACGTATTAGCATTACCCGCTCAATGCGGGAAGCCTATGCACGCCGTATTGCCATGCGTGCGCCTATCAAGCGGGCGTTAAAAGAGGCTCAAGACGCGCTAGCTGCCGAAGAGCGTAAAGACCCAGTATTGCGCAACCCTGCACGTGTTGCCGAGCTGAAGGCCGAGGTCGAGCGCCTGGAGAAACGCATCGAAGCGGTGCCGTTCATTGATACCTACGACCTGCGTTATCACCAGCTGGCCGCACAGCCTCAGCCCTCAAGCCAAGCAGTGATGTTCTGTGTGATGGATGTATCCGGCTCCATGACGCAAAACCATAAAGACATCGCTAAGCGATTCTTTTTATTGCTCTATCTGTTTTTAGAGAAACATTACGAAAAGGTCGAGCTGGTGTTTGTGCGCCACCACACAGCGGCGCGGGAGGTCAGCGAAGAAGAGTTTTTCTACTCCCGGGAAACGGGCGGTACGATTGTTTCTAGTGCGCTCACGTTGGTGAATAAAATCATTGAGAAGCGCTACCCGGCCGGGCTGTGGAATCTCTATGTGGCGCAAGCTTCCGACGGTGATAACTGGGACGACGACTCAAATATTTGTCGGGATTTGCTGATCAAACAGCTTATGCCGCAACTGCAGTACTACGCTTATGTAGAAATTACCCCTCACGACCATCAGTCGCTTTGGCATGAGTATGAAACGGTGGCCGCACAGTTTTCTGAGCGGTTTGCCATGCGTCAGATTGTTGATGCGGGAGATATCTACCCTGTCTTCCGTGAGCTGTTTAAGCGCCGCTTAAGCCAGGAGCGGTAACGCGAGTAGAGGAGTGCGCTATGAGTGTAACCCGCAAACCAATAGCCACCGGTTCCGACTGGAATTTTAGTGTACTAGAGCGCTTTGACGAAGAACTCGCCAGGCTCGCTGATGAGTATCGGCTGGACACCTATCCCAACCAAATAGAGGTAATCACCACCGAGCAGATGATGGATGCTTATGCCAGTGTAGGTATGCCGGTGGGCTACCATCACTGGTCGTTTGGCAAACAATTTCTTGCTGTCGAGCAAGCATATAAACGTGGTCAGATGGGGCTTGCCTACGAACTGGTGATTAACTCTAACCCTTGTATTGCCTACTTGATGGAAGAGAACACCCTGATGATGCAGGTGCTGGTCATTGCCCACGCCTGCTATGGGCATAACTCGTTTTTCAAAGGCAACTACCTGTTTCGCACCTGGACTGATGCAGACTCCATTGTTGATTATCTGGTTTTTGCCCGTAAATACATTGCTCAGTGCGAAGAGCGCCATGGCGTTCATGCGGTAGAGCAGCTATTGGATGCCTGTCACGCGCTGCAAAACTATGGTGTCGATCGCTATAAGCGTCCTTCGCCTATTTCTGCGGAGGAAGAAGCCAAGCGGCAAGAGGAGCGCGAAACTTACCTGCAAACCCAGGTCAACATGCTTTGGCGAACGATCCCAGAGCCGCCTAGCGGTATCGTTCCGCTGCCGGGTAGCCTACCAAGCAATGATGATCCGTTGGGGTTGCATGATGGGGTCTCCTACCCACCGGAGCCGCAGGAGAACCTGCTCTACTTTATCGAGAAAAATGCCCCGTTACTGGCGCCCTGGCAGCGTGAAATTGTGCGGATTGTGCGTAAGCTGGCGCAATACTTTTATCCACAGCGGCAAACCCAGGTGATGAACGAAGGCTGGGCCTGTTTTTGGCACTACACCTTAATGAATCGGCTCTATGACGAAGGCAAGGTGGATGAAGGCCTGATGCTGGAGTTTTTGCAATCCCACGCGGCGGTCATCAATCAGCCAGGCTTTGATAGTTCCCACTACAGCGGCCTTAATCCCTATGCGTTGGGCTTTGCGATTTTTATGGATATCAAGCGTATCTGTGAAGCTCCCACTGAGGAGGACAAAGAGTGGTTCCCGGATATAGCGGGCAGCGCGTGGCGAGACACCCTTGAGTTTGCTATGCGTAACTTTAAAGATGAATCCTTCATCCAGCAGTTTTTGTCGCCCAAGGTCATGCGCGATCTTAAGCTTTTTTTAATCGTCGATGATGATCAGTCAGAAACGATGGAGGTGGCCGCGATTCATGACGACCGAGGGTATAAGCGAGTGCGCAATGCACTTTCAAGCCAGTATGCGCTTTCATTGCGTGAACCTAATATCCAAGTGGTAGAAGCCGCCATTCGCGGTGATCGCTCGTTAACACTGCACCACGTTCAGGATAGCCGTCGACCCTTAAGCCGCAGTGTTTATCCAGTTATACGCCATTTACAGCAGCTCTGGGGGTTTCCGGTACAGCTGGTGTCAATAGAGGAGGGTAGAGTTACCCATCGATTTCGCTGGCCGGTAGAAGAGGAAAACAAAGACACTGGCTAGTGGTTCCCAAAAAATTACCCCGCGACAGGCGCGGGGTAATGACTTATAGCGTTAGCAAAGCGATTAGGCGTTATGCTTGCGCGGTCCAAGACTGACACCAGCCTTTGGGCTCAACGCTGTTCTGCGGGAACAGTTGGCAACCTTCTGTATCGGCGACCCAGAACATGCAGTTATCGCAAACTTCGCCTTCTTCATAGGCGGGGTGATCGCTTGCGTCACTTGCAACTTCAACGTAGTTAAGTGCTTGAGCGGTGGATGAAGAAGGGTCTAGGCGCGGCAGTTCTTGTGCAAATGCAGTTTTAGAAAGAATCCCAGCACCCAGCGGCAGAGCAGCAAGACCTAAAACGCTGTTACGCATGAACTTACGACGGCTTTGATTAGCCATGGTATCTCCTTATCGTCACGGACTGACGTTAGATCATAGTTACGGGTGGTGGTTCCACCTCTTTAACGTTTCAACACATGGTGCATAAACGTTGCCAGCTATATGCTAGCGCATGCTAAAAATTTGTGCGAATAACCTTATGAAAAGCGCGACAATTGGTCACGTTACGCCGCAGTGCTTGGTCTTGTCCGGTGGGCTGTTATACTCGGCCGATTGCCGCTTTGCGGTTTTTATATTTATTTTTCAAGGAGGGCGCCATGCAAAACGCAGTTATTTTAATTAATACTGAAAAGGGCCAGGTCAAAGCGGTCGCCGAGCGTCTAGCCGATGTTGAAGGCATCAGCGAGGTTTACTCCACTTGTGGCCGCTACGACTTGGTTGCTATTGCGCGAACCCGCGACTTTGAAAGCCTGGCCGAACTGGTTACCGAGCGGCTTAACGCCGTAGAGGGAATCAGTGATACCGAAACCCTTAATGCCATGCAGGTGCACTCCCGTCACGATTTAGAAACGATGTTCTCGGTTGGCTGGTAGCCGTTTCACCTGCGAACGTTAGTGCCAAATGAACACTACAAACACGTAAAAATAATCAAATAGAAAAATCAACTAAAATAAGTGCTTAGAAGATAGGTGCTTAGTAGGTAAGTATTCCAGGGGAGTAAGGTAGTTGGGGAAATCGCTTTTGCGCTGGCGTCGCCAGGGTCGACGTCTGGGTATTGCCGTGCTGTTTGTGGTGGTGGGAACCGGACTATGGGAGTTCCAGGGGCGCCAGCATCAGGATGCCTACACGTGGATGGGCGTGCCCACCTGGGATGGGTTTCATCCCACTACGTTTCACCGGGTGTTGCGTAACGATGGGTTTCTAGTGGGGTGGTCAGACGTGCGGGTAAACCCTCTCTGGGTTAGCTATCAAGTTACTGCGGTGCCAGATGATATGAGGATTGGCTCAAGGCCTAACTTTCAAGCTGATTGGCGCACGTTATGGCCTATTAGTGCTGATAGCTATGCAGGCAGTGGCTACGACAGAGGCCATCTAGCGCCCAACTATGCCATTGCTGCCGTGCACGGACGAAGTGCTCAAGTGGATACGTTCTTAATGAGCAATATGACGCCCCAGCGGCCCAACTTAAATCGTCAGCTTTGGCAGCGTCTTGAACAGTCCGTGATGGATCATTTTGCTCCGCGCTTTGAGCGCTTGCAGGTGGTAACCGGGCCAGTATTCCCTGAGCGCTTTATGGATAACGTGTTTAATCGGGTGGGCTTTGTAGAAGTGCCTGAGGCCTTTTACAAAATTATCGTAGCGCCTCACGATGAGGCACCGCTTGCACTTGCCTTTATTATGCCCCAAGACGTGAGGGGCAATGAGCCGCTTGAAGATTACCTTGTCACCATTGATGAAGTTGAAGCGCGAACAGGGCTTAACTTTTTTCCAGACCTATCGGCAGAGCTTGAGGCTGTACTGGAAGGAGAGCTACGTACCCAAGGGTGGGCGCTGGAAGATGTCTCTCGTAGGCCCGGGCGCTTTCAATAGAACAAAAAAAGGGATTAGAAAGAAAGCGATTAGCTAATATCTGGTGGGCAGTGGCGTCGAGAGTTGATTAAGGCGCCATGCCTGCAAATGCGACTGGCTACGCTTAGAAAAGTATCGCCACAGAGAGCGTATTAGCTTTGGGCTATAATGGATTCTAAGTCAATGGATAAACAGAGGGGGGTATAAACAGAAATAATTTTACGTAGAATTTCGTTTAAAGAGATGCAAACGGGGCTATTGAAAATGGTGCCCAGGAGAGGACTTGAACCTCCACGTCCATACGGACACTAGCACCTGAAGCTAGCGCGTCTACCAATTCCGCCACCTGGGCGCATCATCTCTAACAACTGTTTGTATTCGTATGGTGCCCAGGAGAGGACTTGAACCTCCACGTCCATACGGACACTAGCACCTGAAGCTAGCGCGTCTACCAATTCCGCCACCTGGGCGAATACAAACATACTGCCTATTGCTATAAGCCTTACTGCTTAAAGTCTTACTACTTGGCTGCACCTAGCTACATCGTGTAAAGGGGGTAACACAACGTAGTTTGGTGCCCAGAAGAGGACTTGAACCTCCACGTCCATACGGACACTAGCACCTGAAGCTAGCGCGTCTACCAATTCCGCCATCTGGGCAAGTGGCGCGTATGATACCCGGGTCGCGGTTAAATGCAAGCCCCAGAGGGCCTTTTTTATACCATAAATCGCACATTTACGACGCCAGATGGTTGGGTGATTGAACATGCGGCGCTATACTGCATACATGACCAAACAAAACATGAATTTACTCAGCCTTATGGGAATTGAACCAGCCGCTGAGCCAGCTTGTAAAACGCTAGCTGAATACTCTCACCCGCAGCATTTACTGGCTGCGTCTATTATTCGCCTCCCGCAGACGCAATTAAGGATGTTGATCGCATGAAGTATTGGACGTTGAGTGATGATCCGCACGCCGAGCGCGAGGCGCAAAAGTACGATAATCCAGCGCCTAGCCGCGAATACTTGCTAGCTGCTTTAGAAAGCTACGGCAAACCGATTACGCATGAAAACATGAGTCGGATGCTCGGCATTGAAGATGAGGATCATCTTGAGGCGGTGCGTCGTCGGATGGCGGCGATGGAGCGCGACGGCCAAGTGCTGCGCGATCGTCGTGGTGCCTACGCACTCATTGATAAGCTTGATTTGATCAAAGGCAAGGTGCTGGGGCATCGTGATGGTTTTGGCTTTATTTTGCGTGATGATGGCAAAAAGCCGGACTTGGTACTGCCTCCGCGGCAAATGCGTCGCGTTTTCCACGGTGATCACGTGCTGGTTCGAGTGAGCGGGCGTGACCGCCGAGGCCGGGATGAAGCCACTATTGCGGATGTGATTTCACGTAACACCCAAACCATAGTGGGCGTATATCGTAGCAATACGCCGGAGTTTGGCGTGCTTATTCCTGAGAATCCGCGCATCACTCAAGAAGTGATAATTCCTCATACGGCCAGCGCAGGTGCTAAAGATGGTCAGGTGATTTCCGCTAAAGTTGTTAAGCAGCCGGAAACCCGCGTTCAGCCGGTGGGTGAAGTGATTGAGGTGTTGGGTGAGCGTATGGACCCCGGCATGGAAATTGATATCGCCATCCGCAGCTACGATATTCCTGCTGAGTTCCCGCCTGAAGTGCTGGATCAAACAAGCGGTATTTCAGCGGAAGTGCTGGAAGCGGATAAGCAGCATCGGATAGATCTGCGCGATACACCGCTGGTGACTATTGATGATGAGTCTGCGAAAGACTTTGATGACGCGGTATGTGCCTGGAAAACCAAGTCGGGTAGCTGGAAACTGTTGGTCGCGATTGCTGATGTTTCCCACTATGTGCGTCCGGGCTCTGCGCTTGATGATGAGGCGCGTACGCGCGGCAACTCGGTCTATTTCCCTGGCCAAGTAGTGCCCATGCTGCCTGAGTTACTCTCTAATGGCTTGTGTTCACTCAATCCCCATGTCGATCGCTTGGTGATGGTCTGTGAGATGAATATCTCAAAGACCGGCGCCATTAGCCGCTACTCCTTCTATGAAGCGGTCATGAAGTCACATGCTCGCCTTACTTATAACAAGGTGGCGGCCATACTTGATAATGAGAGCGAAGAGGGTGAGGCGCTGCGCAATCAGCACCAGGATCTGGTGAAGCCGCTGCAAAATCTGCACGAGCTTTATCATTTGCTGCGTGAGGCTCGGGAAGAGCGCGGGGCGCTTGATTTTGATACCACCGAAACGGCAATTATCTTTAACGATGAGCGCAAGATTGAAAAAATTGTGCCTCGCACCCGCAACAATGCTCATAAGATCATCGAAGAGTGCATGCTTGCCGCAAACGTCGCTACGGCACGCTTCTTAGATAAGCACGACTTGCCGGCGCTTTACCGCATCCACGAGCGCCCAACCCCAGAGCGACTTGATAAGCTGCGCCTTTTCTTAAGCGAACTAGGGCTTTCGGTGGGTGGTGGTGATATGCCTACTCCGCAGGACTATCAGGCGCTGCGCGAAGTGATTATTGATCGCCCAGACGCTGACATCATCCAAACGGTGATGCTGCGCTCGATGAATCAGGCAGTCTATTCGCCCCAGAATGAAGGCCACTTCGGTTTGGCGTATCAGGCGTATGCGCATTTTACCTCGCCAATTCGTCGCTATCCTGACCTGCTGGTGCACCGGGCTATACGCTCGGTTATTCGCGGGCCGCGCCAGACTAACACCGTGGTGCGTGTCGAAGGCGCGCCCGTCGAGCCGCCGAGCAAGTGGTGTCCTTACACCTTTGAGCAAATGCTTGAGCTGGGTGAACACTGCTCAATGACCGAGCGGCGTGCTGATGAGGCAACCCGCGACGTTGAAAGCTGGCTTAAGTGTGAGTTTATGTCAGATAAGCTGGGTGAAACCTTTGACGGCACCATTGCCTCGGTGACTCAGTTTGGCTTGTTTGTGCGCCTTGATGCGTTCTATGTGGAAGGTTTAGTGCACGTTACTTCGCTGCCCTCTGACTACTACCACTATGAGGCAGAAAAACATCGGCTCAAGGGCGAGCGCACAGGCACTACCTATCGACTGGGCGACGGCCTAACGGTGCAGGTAGCGCGGGTCGATATGGATGACCGCAAGATTGATTTTGGCTTGGCCGATGAGAAGCCGCGCCCGCGTCGTCAGCCGCGCAAACGTCGTGGTGGAGAGAGTGGTGGAAAGAGTGGTGGAAAAGACGGGGGCGCTGAAAAATCTGCGGCTCCATCAGATAAACAGCCAACGCGCCGGGGGCCGCGTCGTACGCGTAACGGCTCGCGTAAACCTGCGCCGAATAAGGAGTGAGCATGAAGTCGGCGTCATCTCGGCGCAGCTCGCGTCCGGTTGTCCGTACCCCTGATGGGTTAGATCACGTGTACGGCGTTCACGCACTTGAAAGCCTGTTAGAGCGAGGCGAAACGCCCCGTGAATTATGGGTTCAGCAAGGTGCAGGCACTCGCCTAAAAGAAGTGGTTGCCAATGCGCAGGCGCGGGGTGCACGTATTAAAGAGCAGCCTCGGGAGCTGTTAGATCAGCTCACCCAAGGTGCGGCTCATCAGGGCGTTGTGGCATTTTGCCCGCCGCTGGTGCCCGAGGGAGAAGAATCGCTTTGGCTAAAACTGCGTGCTTGGCAGGCGCCGACACCTCCGCTGCTGTTGGTGCTAGACGGGGTTACCGACGTGCATAATTTTGGCGCCTGCTTGCGGAGTGCCGATGCTGCGGGTGCCCATGGTGTCATTGTCGCTAAGGATAAAGCAGCGCCCCTGAATGCCACTGTGCGCAAAGTAGCCTGTGGAGCCGCCGAAGTGGTGCCCGTTTACCAAGTGACCAACCTTTCACGCACCTTAGCCAAGCTAAAAGACGCCGGCGTTTGGATTACCGGGACGGCTGGGGAGGCTGAGGCTAGTGTGTTTGAGATTGATATGACCGGGCCAACAGCGCTTGTTATGGGTGCCGAAGGGAAGGGGATGCGCCGCCTGACGCGGGAGGCTTGCGACAATTTAGCCAAGCTGCCTATGGCAGGGCAGGTCTCTAGTCTGAACGTTTCAGTCGCCACGGGTATTTGTTTGTTTGAAGCTGTTCGTCAACGACAGCTTGCAAGTTAACTACCTGCCCACTAAAATACTTGCGCCCGTTTATCTATAAGCGGGCGCACGTTATTGGCTGATAGCCAGTACAAAACACAGTTCTGCTTGATGTCTTGGCTCCCATTGCTGTTTGCGGTAAGCCCGGGCATTTCAGTTAACTCCTTGCTTCCCTGTCGTCTAGCGTTTTTGCGCAAACACACCGGAAGCTGTCAAACCGCAAGGAGATTCCATGCGTCATTACGAAATCGTGTTTATGGTCCACCCGGATCAGAGCGAGCAAGTGCCGGCTATGGTCGAGCGCTACACCAGCATTGTTACCGAGAATGCGGGTACTGTGCATCGCTTAGAAGATTGGGGTCGCCGTCACTTGGCTTACCCGATCAACAAGATCCACAAAGCCCACTACGTGCTGATGAACGTTGAATGTACCGGCGAGACACTCGACGAGATCGAGAACATCTTCCGTTTCAACGATGCCATCATCCGCAGCCTAGTAGTTCGCTGCAAAGAAGCGATCACTGAAGCTTCTCCGATGATGAAACCGGCAGAAGAAAAGCGTCCGCGTCGCGAAGAAAAGCCGCGCGAAGAAGCTGAAGAAACTGCCTGATTCTATCCACTGCACGTTTTAAGGAGCTAGTCCATGGCACGTTTTTTCCGTCGCCGTAAGTTTTGCCGCTTCACCGCTGAAGGCGTCAAGCAGATCGATTACAAAGATCTCGACACGCTGAAGGCTTACATCACCGAAACCGGTAAGATCGTTCCGAGCCGTATCACCGGTACCAAAGCACGCTATCAGCGTCAGCTTGCGACTGCTATCAAGCGTTCGCGTTATCTGGCACTGCTGCCCTACTCCGATAGCCACCAGTAAGCGTTTAACGTGATGCTGGCACTAGCACGATGGCTGATGCGGGGCACGCCCTATGCCGCAGGCGGGGCAGCGCTAGCAACGCTAGTGCCTTGGCTGTTTTGGTTAGGAGCAGCCATTGCAGCGTTAATGACCTTGCGCAAAGGCTTTGCCCCTGCGCTACCGGTCATTATCTCAGCCGCGCTGCCGGCAGGTTTTTGGTGGGCACAGGGTGACGTGATTCCGCTTGCCAGCGTATTGCTGGTAACGCTAATGGCCGTCATCTTGAGAGAAAGGATGCGTTGGAGCGAAGCCTTAATCGTAGGGGCAATAGCCGCTGCGGTAATGGTTCAGCTTGGCATCTTTAGCCCACCAGGTGGAACCCAGCTAATGCTGGAGCAGTTGCGAGAGGGTTCCGACGAAGTCGATCGTATGCTCACAGAGTTTGCTAACCAGGGGTATGACACCCAGACACTTGCCGCGATAGTGGTGGGAGGTGTGACGGGCTTGGTTGTACTTTTAGCAGGCATTGCGTGTTTAGCTTTAGCACGAAGTTGGCAGGCTGGGCTTTATAACCCAGGCGGCTTTCGTGAAGAGTTTCACTCGCTACGTCTAGCCCCCAAAGAGCTGGCTATTCTAGTAGTGCTCGGGGCGGCTGGGATGATGCTAGGGGCGCATGCTTTGGCAATGTTGGGCTGGATTCCGCTATTGGTTGCTGGCGTTGCGTTAGTGCACGGGTTTATTGGATTAAAGGGGATGAACGGGCTGTGGCTGGTAGCATTTTATGTGCTACTGATCACGACCTGGCCCACGATTCTCATTGTGCTGCTGTTGGGGCTGATTGACACATTCGCGAACGTTCGCGCACGCCTTGCCCGCAGCAATTGACAAGAGGTTTACGAGATGGAAGTCATTCTGCTCGATAATATTGGTAAGTTGGGCGGCCTGGGTGACAAGGTCACTGTGAAGCCTGGTTATGGTCGTAACTACTTGGTACCTTACGGCTTAGCCGTACCGGCCACCAAAGAGAACGTAGAGGCGTTTAAAGCGCAGCGTGCTGAGCTTGAAGCCCAAGCCGCTGAGCGTAAAGCAGAAGCCGAAGCCCGTGCAGAGCAACTTAACGACATCGAACTGTCGTTGGTTTCTAAAGCCGGTGATGAAGGCAAACTGTTCGGCTCTATTGGTCCTCGCGATCTGGCTGACGCTATTTCCTCCGCTGGCATCGACGTTGCCAAGAGCGAAGTGCGTATGCCGCAAGGCCCGATTCGTCAAACTGGCGAATATGACATCGCTCTTCACCTGCATGTAGATGTTGACGCTGTTGTACGCGTGGTCGTTGTCGCAGAGTAAACGCTCTCGCCAACGCTGACGCCTCAAAGGGCGCGGGGATTCCCGCGCCCTTTGTTATTTGTAGACGCCCGATTGTAATCGGCATTGTTTTGGCTATATGAAATGCCAGCCAAGTGTCGTTCAAAACCCTCGGCTGTATAGGTAGGCCGTTGTTTTTAGAACGCCATTGGATCTGCTAACTTCCGTGGTTGGGGCAGTGGTTTCTCATTAAGATAAGTATCGTTGTTGGCTACGTATTACTGTCAAGGAGCTCGCTATGCAGGACAAGCCTTCTGCTGATCAGGAAACGGCAGCGCTGAAGTTGCCGCCGCATTCGCTAGAGGCGGAGCAGTCGGTGTTAGGCGGGCTAATGTTGGATAATCAAGCCTGGGATAACGTTTCAGAGCGCTTGGTAACCGACGACTTTTATCGCTACGAACATCGCCTCGTCTTCAACGTGATGATTCATTTAGCGGAGTCTGGGCAGCCGCTGGACGTGATAACGCTCTCTGAAGCGCTTGAAGCCAGAGATCAGCTCGATACGGTGGGTGGGCTGGCATTTCTAGCCGAGCTTGCCCGTAATACCCCCTCAGCTAGTAATATCCGCGCCTATGCGGATATTGTGCGTGAACGTGCGACGCTACGTAAGCTTATCCGGGCGGCAAATCAAATAGCCGACGGAGCTTTCTCCCCACAAGGGCGGCCAGCTGACGAACTGCTCAATGAGGCCGAACGGCTGGTATTTCAGATCGCTGAAGAGCGTCCGAAAACCGGTGGCCCGATCGGCATGAGTGAGCTACTCACCAAAGCAGTTGACCGCATTGATGAGCTGTTCAATCTCAAAGGTGAAATGACCGGGCTTTCCAGCGGGTTCCGCGATTTGGATGAGATGACATCTGGGCTGCAGCCCTCTGATTTGGTAATTATCGCCGGGCGCCCCTCCATGGGTAAAACCACTTTCGCTATGAATTTGGTAGAGCACGCGGTTATTGCCAGCGATAAACCGGTCATGGTGTTCTCTATGGAGATGCCTGCCGAATCGCTAATGCTACGTATGCTTTCATCCCTTGGCCGGATTGACCAAACTCGGGTGCGTTCAGGCCAGTTAGAAGACGAAGACTGGCCGCGCCTTACCTCAGCGGTCAACCTGCTGAAAGACAAGCAACTGTTTATTGACGATACGGCAGCACTCTCACCTAACGAGATGCGCTCGCGGCTGCGTCGGGTCGTGCGTGAGCACGGCAATATGGCGTTAGTTATGATCGACTACCTGCAGCTTATGCAGATCCCTGGCTTTTCCGAAAACCGTACGGGCGAAATTTCTGAGATTTCTCGCTCTTTAAAAGGGTTGGCAAAAGAGTTTCAGTGCCCCGTGGTGGCGCTTTCGCAGCTTAACCGCTCGCTGGAGCAGCGTCCCAACAAACGTCCAGTGATGTCGGATCTAAGGGAGTGTGTCACGGGAGACACATTAGTTATGCTGGCAAGCGGAGAACGATTGCCGATTCGTGAGCTGGTGGAGCAAACGCCTAATGTTGTCTCGTTAGGGGAAAACGGAAGACTCCATCGCTCCGCTACGGATTTAGTGTGGTCAGTGGGCACCAAGCCTGTGTTTGAAGTTTCCCTCGCCAGTGGTCGGCGTATTCGCGCCACTGCCAAGCATCGCTTAAAAGCACTGTGGGATTGGAAAACCGTAGCCGATCTAGCGGTGGGTGACCGTGTTGCAGTCGCCAGGCAATTGCCCGAGCCTGAGAGTCCGGTGGAGTGGGATGAGCATGCGCTTATTCTATTAGCCCATTTGCTGGGTGACGGCAGCTATGTCAAAGGACAGCCGCTGCGTTACACCACCGCCAGTGAAGCGAATAGCGAGGTCGTTAAGTGCTCTGCTGAGCAGTTTGGTTCAACCGTTACCCGCCATGCTGGGCGTGGTAACTGGCATCAGCTAGTCATTGCCGGTAATGGCAACCGTTGGCATGCAAAAGGGGTAGGGCGTTGGTTGAAGATGCTGGGCATTTTTGGGCAGCGTTCAGCCGAAAAATATATTCCTAGCGATATTTTTAAGCTTTCCAATCAGCAGCTTGCTTTATTTGTGCGCCACCTTTGGGCGACCGACGGTAGCATTACGTCGGATAAAAATGGCCGTACTCGGTTATATTTCTCTACGGTTAGTCGCCGCTTAATTGATGATGTTAGCGCACTGCTGCTGCGCTTCGGCATTGTAGCCAGAATTCGTCACGTGGTATCTGGGAAAGGTGATGGCTGGTATACCGCCGATGTGTCTGGGGGAGAGCAGCAAAAGCGCTTTGCTAAGTACATTGGCGCGTTTGGCCACCAGAAAGCGGCATTAGAGTCGCTTAAATCTGGGGCTGCCAATCTAAACACCAATATCGATACCCTGCCACAAGAAGTATTTGATTACGTTAAGCAGGCTATGGTGGAGAAGGGGATCAGCCAGCGTCAAATGGCATCGATGCGGGGTACTGCTTACGGAGGCTCTTCGCACTTTAGTTTTTCACCTTCTAGGGCGACGTTAAGCAGCTATGCTGACTTGCTCGGTGATGATGCTTTATCGCAGGTTGCTTCCAGTGACCTCTTTTGGGATCAAATTGTCGAGATACGTCCCTGCGGAGAGGAGGAGGTCTTTGATTTGACGGTGCCGGGTGATGCTTGTTGGCTAGCCGACGGTATCGTTAGCCATAACTCGGGCGCGATTGAACAGGATGCGGACGTTATCGCCTTTGTTTATCGTGATGAAGTCTATAATCCGGACAACCCTGACAACCAAGGGATTGCGGAACTGATTATTGGCAAGCAGCGTAACGGGCCTATCGGCACGGTGCACATGGCGTTTATAGGTAAATACACCCGGTTTGAAGATCTAGCGCCCGATCGCTATGGCGAAGCGTTTGGCGATTAACGTATGCGCAGGCGGTTAACGCAGATGCGGGTAATTAACTTGTGTGGAACAGGGCAGGTCGTATAATGCTCGCCCCTCTTTCGAAGCAGATAGACAGGAGTAGAAAATGGCAGGTGGTTTTAGACGTGGTAACCGAAAGCGTCTTCCTAAGCTGGAGGGCCGCGGGGAGTTGCAGTCGCTAGAGCGCGAAGGGCCATTTAAAGAGTGGTTGGGAATGCCTGACCTTTACCGCTACTTCCTGGTGGTGGAAGGGGAGAAGTACAGTTACCAAACCGAAGATGGTGAGTTGCCTGTGGCGGTTGGTGACAAGGTTGTCTTTCGTTATAAGGAAACCAAAGGCGGAAACTGGATTGATCGCAATTCACTAGGCAAGGCTATCGACCCGTCTGAATATCAATAATTGAACGCATAAGTTGACGTTTTGGTCAGGAACTCTTTTGTTAAGTTGCCGTCTCATGAAGTTAGTGCCAAGGTAACATTATTGTCATGGGTTTACGGGATGCTTTGCCCATGACAATGTCTAATAACAGGAGGGAACCATGGAGCTAAAAGAGCTTAAACAGTTTGTCGCAAACCACGACAACTTCGAAATTCGCGTTATTACCCACTCAGGCAGCCGCTTCTATCAGGTTGAGCTTGAAGATGTTGAAGGTGAGCGACATATGCTGACGCAACGTCATAAACCGATGCTGTTTCGCTCGCTAGATGACGTCTATCTGGAACTTAAGCGAGCAGGCATTCATCGCGCGTATCTAGTTCAGCATGTGCCGCAAGATGAAGTGATCGGACGCGATGCCCACTATAGCGAGCCGTTAACATCTCGCATGCCGCTCGTGTTTTAAGCAGTGGGTTTGGCGAGTTTGGTCAAAAAAACGCCTGCATATGTGTAATCGGTTCATTATTTAGCTTGTCGTTTTTCCCACCACTGCCCTAGCCAGATTCTGCGGCGGGCAAAAAATCGGTAGCCTGCATCCATTGCGCTGCGCAGGCCCGGTAAGCAAGATAGCCTTACTAGCCGCCGGTAACCCAGTACTGCATAAAGGGCCCGGCTGGCATCCATGCCTACATACCATATCCCTTTATTATCAAGTAAGTGAAGCTGCCCCATCATGTCATCAAACGAACGCCCAAGTTTAGCGGCGTTGAAGTCGTTGCTTTGAATATCTATCAGTTTGACCCGCTCTTGATGTCGGTGCTTCGAAAGCCATTCAACTTCGACCCGACAAAAAGGGCAGTGACCATCGTGAAAAAGTGTGACGGGCGCAGCTGCTTGAAGCGTAGAAAAACGGCTCATTGATACGACTCCTTTTGATAACCTTGAGTGTGGCTAGGTAGCCCATAACCTGGGCGCGTTTCTAATGTTGAGAGAAACTGCTCTGCCTGTTGACGGATAGCCTCGCGCTTCTCTTCCTTCATGCGGGAAAGGGAGCCGTAAATCAGCTTCATCCTGGGGTTGCGATTTAGTTGCTCGGCGTTAGTTTCTAAAAAATGCCAATAAAGACTGTTAAGGGGGCAGGCGTTAGGCCCTGTTACTTGTTTAGGGGTGTAGCGACAGTGTTGGCAGTGGTCAGACATTTTGTCGATATACTTACCCGATGCACAGTAAGGCTTGGAGCCCATCAAGCCATCGTCGGCATGGAGAACCATACCCAGCGTATTGGGTAGCTCCACCCACTCGCAGGCATCGGCATACACGGCTAAGTACCAGTCGCAAAGCGCTTCAGGCTTTACACCACATAGCAGGGCAAAGTTACCCGTCACCATTAATCGCTGGATATGGTGGGCATAGCTATTGTCGATGGTCATTTGTATGGCGCGCTGTAGGCAGCGCATGTCGGTGTTTCCGTCCCAATAAAAATTTGGTAGATCGCGCTTGGCGCTGAGTCCGTTTTTTTGCTTATAGCTGGGCATTTGCGTCCAATAAAGCCCGCGTACATACTCCCGCCAGCCGAGTATTTGGCGGATAAAACCCTCTACGGCATTAATGGGGGCCTTGCCTATGTGATACTGTTGTTCCGCCGCTTCGCACACTTCATGGGGGGTTAGCAGGCCAATATTGAGGGCCGCAGATAGTCGAGAATGATATAAAAACGGCTCGGTATCACTAATGGCATCCTGATAGCGGCCAAAGTCCGCTAGCCCATGGTCAATAAAGTGTTTTAAATCTACCAGCGCTTGGCGGCGTGTCACGGGCAAGTTGAAGTTATCCAGTGACCCCATATGCTCGCTAAAATGGTGCTGCGCATCTCTGAGCGCTTCCCGGGTTAACTCATCTTGGCTGTGCTGGGGCAGCGCTGGAAAGCTAAGCGCTGCACTAATAGGTTCACGGTTATCGTGATCAAAATTCCACTTACCACCGGCTGGTGCATCGCCTTCCATCAACAGCCCCGTGCGCTTACGCTGTTCGCGATAGAAGTATTCTAGGCGCAGCTGTTTACGCCCTCTGGCCCAACTAGCGAAGTCGTCTGGGGTGGTGAAAAAACGCTCATCTTCTAATAATGTCCATGGCAAGGCGGCGTCTTTGCGCGCCGTTATATCGTTCCACAGTCGCCACTCTCCAGGGCGGGTAACACGTATCTGATCGCAGCCGTACTGTTTGGCAATCCGTTCGGCTTCATTAAGAAGTGACTGAGTGTTGTCTGCATCGTCAATTCGGCTGTAGTGAACCTGGAAGCCTTTATCTCTCAGGGTTTGGGCAAAGTGTCGCATGGCGGCCATAAAGAGGCCGATTTTATGTATATGATGGGGGACATAGCGAGCTTCATCCGCGACTTCGCACATGGCTACCACCGCATTAGGGGGGGCATCTTTTATCGCTGTGAGTGAAAGGGACAGCTGATCACCGAGTACGAGCAGTAAAGGCTTGGACATGAATTTGCCTATAGTTATACAAATAATGTTGATAGTATAACTTTATGCCGTAACTTTGCTGGAAAGTGTTACTATTTTAGCCATTAAAAGTAGTCTTTTAGGAGTAGACGTATGACCGATAGCGTTGTGAAGGATCAGCCAGGAGCAGGCCGCTTGGCCCACGCGCCAAGTGACCATCCGGCTGTGCCCCGTGCGAAGGTAGGGGTAGTGCTGGCCAATCTTGGCACGCCGGATGCTACCGACTACTGGTCAATGCGTCGCTACCTGAATGAGTTCCTATCCGACAAGCGGGTGGTGGATTATGCCGGTTGGAAATGGCAGCCACTGCTTCAGCTCATTATTTTGACGAAACGTCCCTTTTCGTCGGGTCATGCGTACAAAAGTATTTGGAATACCGATAAAAACGAAAGCCCTCTGCTAACGACTACCCGTGCGCAAACGGAAAAGATGGCCGAGCGACTCAAAGCCCTCTACGGCGATAATGTAGAGGTTGATTTTTGTATGCGTTACGGTAATCCCTCCACTGAAAGTGTGCTAAACCGGATGAAGGAGAAGGGATGCGAGCGCATCGTCTTTTTCCCGCTTTATCCCCAGTATGGTTCGCCCACCACGGCCACCGCTAATGACCAGGCGTTTCGTACACTGATGAAGATGAAATGGCAGCCTTATATTAGGACCGTACCTGCCTACTTTGAACACCCAGCGTACATTCAGGCGTTAGCTAACTCGGTGCAAGAGGCTTACGACAGTTTTGAAAGCCGCCCCACGAAACTGGTGGCGAGTTACCACGGGGTGCCGGAGCGCTACCTGTTAGAAGGTGACCCCTACCACTGCCAGTGCCAGAAAACGACGCGGCTAATGCGTGAGAAGCTTGGCTTCACCAAAGAAGAAGTAGATACCGCTTTTCAGTCACAGTTTGGCCCCGAAAAATGGGTAGGGCCACAAACCGTTGATCACGTGGCGGCGTTGGCTAAGCAGGGGCATAAGCACATCGCGATTATGTCACCCGCCTTCTCATCGGACTGTGTGGAAACACTTGAGGAGATTAAAGAGGAAATCCACGACAGCTTTATGGAAGCCGGGGGCGAAACCTTCAGCTATATCCCTTGCTTAAATGACCGGGATGATCATATCGATGCGTTGTTAGCCGTCGTGAATAATGAACTATCGGGTTGGCTGTGTTAATTATCTACCTGTATAGCGTAATGCGCTTATCTGCCACGGGTTTTTAGCAGCTGGCGGCGGCGGTTTTTGATACTGCCAGGGCGTTTGGGGCGGCCGGGTTTTGCTACTCGGTTTTGCCCCACATCTTCATCCAGCAGTTCAGGCAGTGAGCCACGAGTGCTGGTGGTAAAGCGTAAATGCATGTGTAGTCCTGTTTTTGCCAGCATGTGCCCTGTCACGGGGGCAGTTAAAAACAGAAACAGGGTAATTAATAGCTCTTGCATGTGGGGTTCACGCTGGGTGGTTGTAAAGTAAACCATTGAAGCAATCAGCACACAGCCGATGCCTAGCGTAGTGCCTTTGGTGGGTCCGTGTAAGCGCATGAAAAAGTCTTTGAACTGCAGCATGCCAAGCGAGCCAGTAAAGGCAAACATCCCGCCGCAAATAAGCAGAAGCGATACCAAAGCCTCAATCATAATAGCAAATGTCATGTCAGCCTCCGTTACTCGATAATATCGCCGCGTAGCAAGTATCGACAAATTGCCATGGTGCTGATAAAGCCGAGTAAGGCGATTAACATGGCAGCTTCAAAGTACGTTTTTGTGTTGAACCAAAGCCCAGCAATTACGATAAGCGCAATTGCGTTGACATACATGGTATCTAGCGCTAGCAATCGATCGGGTATGTCTGGGCCTATAAGTAAGCGGTAAACATTCATTGCGAGTGCTAACACTATTAGCGTCAAACTGATCCAAAGGGCGATGGCTAGCATTCGAAAATCTCCTTTATGGGACGCTCGTAACGCTCATGAATGTCTTGAATAAGAGCCTGCTCATCCTCCATATCCAATACATGAATAAGCAGCGACGTATGATCTAGCCGAATATTGGTGGAAACAGTGCCAGGCGTCATGGTGATGGTATTGGCCAAGAGAGTAATGGCTAGCCGATCCTGTACTTGTAGTGGGTACTCAATAAAGCCAGGGTGCGGTGTCCGCTTAGGGCTCAAAATTAATAAGCTAACGTGCAAGTTGGCGACTACGATATCGGCAAGTACCCGTAAGACAAAGCGTACGAGCTTTATAGGGTGTTTAACCCGGGGGAAAGGCAGCCAAAAAGCGCGGGTTAGCAGCGGTATGCCAATTGCTAGCAGCACCCCTAGTAGCAGTTGGCCGAAAGCCAAGCTTCTCACCATTAGAAGCCAGGTGATTAATAGTATTAGTGACAGGGCAGGTGCGGGAAAATAGCGGGCAAACATTACTGCTCCTCCTCATCGCGCAAAGCAAAATCTGAAGGATTTACTTCGGGCAGTATGGTCTGAATAGTCCGCTGTGGCGAAGCAAGTTGCTCAGCAGTGGCTTGGGTGTATTCGCTTACAGGCCCCGCCAGTAACACTAACAGCGGCGCGCTAATCAATAACCACGTTACGCCAGATAGCTGCAAGGGAGTGATACGTGGCCCGCTGGGAGCACCTTTGTAGCTCGCCCAGAAAAACACCGAGCCAGCCCGAGAGAGGGCAATCATGGCCGCTAAACCAGCCAAAAGTAATAGTGGCCACAGCCATGGCCTCTGTGCGCTATCCGCAGCCTGCATCAAGAGCAATTTGCCCAATGCCCCAGCTAAGGGGGGCAAGCCCGCCATGGCGACGGCTCCTATCAAAAACATACCGCCAAGCAGGGCTGGTTGATGAAGCTTGCGGGCACGTACTAAGCGCGTGCCCGCCTTGCCCCGCTGTAGACCGATCAGCTCAGCTAGCAGGAACAGCGCTCCAGCGATGAGCGTGGTGTGCACGAGGTAATAGAGCAAAGCCCCCGTGCCTGAGATGTGACCCATACCAGCCCCGCTCATTAGCGTGCCGACAGAAACAAGCACTAAATATGCCACTAGGGTGCGAAGATCACGAGCGGCTAAAACGCCAATGCCCGCCAACAAAAGGGTTGCCAAGCCGCCCCACCAAAGCCAATTATCGATATAAACAATGGCTGGGCTTTCCGAAAATACGAGCGTTTGAACCCGAAGCAGGGCGTATAAACCGACCTTTGTCATAATCGCAAACAGCGCTGCTACCGGTGCGGGCGCAGAGGCATAGGTGCTCGGTAACCAAAAATAGAGGGGTAAAATAGCGGCCTTCAAACTAAATACGACGGTAAGCAGCAAAGCCCCCGCGGTCACCAGCGCGGCATTAGCTTCATCCATCTGGGCAATGCGACGCCCCATATCTGCCATGTTGAGCGTGCCAGTGGCGCCATACAGTATCCCAAGGGCAATTATGAACAGCGCTGAACCCACTAGATTAAGCACAACATAGTGAAGTCCTGCGCCAATGCGCGCTTTACCACCGCCATGCATAAGCAACGCGTAGGAAGCCAGCAGTAAGATTTCAAAAAATACAAAGAGGTTGAATAAGTCTCCAGTTAAAAAGGCGCCGTTTAAACCCAGCAATTGAAGCTGAAAAATGCCGTGAAAGTTACTCCCGCGGCTATCATCTCCTGCGCTGGCAAACAGGATGCACCCTAAAGCCAGTACGGCGGTGAGTGCCACCATCAGTGCTGAGAGACGATCTAATACCAGCACAATGCCAAACGGTGCCTGCCAGTTCCCCAGGTTATAAATATTGATAATATCGCTATTGGCATGTACCAGTAGTAAGCCCGATAGCACCACTAATAGTGCGGTTGAGATAATGCTAATACGCCGCTGTAGCGCGCTGGGGGCTTGCCCCATGAGCAGTAAACCAAGCGCAGTCAGCATGGGTAAAAGAATAGGAAAAACTAGCAGGTGCTGGCTCATTAGCGGGTGCTTCCTTCTTCACCTTGCTTACCATCCACGTGGTCATTACCTAGCTCGGCGCGCGCTCGTATCGCAAGAATGACCATGAACGCAGACATGGCAAAACCAATTACGATGGCCGTTAACACCAGTGCCTGAGGGAGAGGGTCGGCAGGTGCGGCTGAGGCACCTATCACCGCCGCTGAATGGGTATGCAGGCCACCGGTTGAAAATAAAAACAGGTTGACCGCATAGGAGAGCAACGCAAGTCCTACGATAATTGAGAAGGTGCGGCCTCGAAGCAGTAAATAAATACCGCTAGCGCTTAATACTCCGGTTACCAACGAAAAAAGCAGCTCCATTACTTATTGCCCTCTTTTGATGCCGTTTGTTCCGTAGTTTTGAGCGTAGGGCGATGCGCTGTGGTAACGCTGCCCAGGTTCACCAAAATCATCAGTGTGGCGCCCACTACCGCAAGATAGACCCCCAAGTCGAACAGTAGCGCCGTTGCTAGCTCTGTTTTGCCAACAAGCGGAATATTAAAGTAGCCGAACGAGGAGGTTAAGAAGGGATACCCGAACAGCCAGCTTCCCAAGCCGGTGAGTACGGCTATGACAAGACCAATGACTGAAATAACTGGATACGATAGCGGCAAGCGGCGGCTGGTCCATTCGTAGCCCCGTGCAATGTACTGCAATAGTAGTGCAATAGCGGTAATCAACCCCGCAATAAAGCCGCCGCCAGGTTGGTTGTGCCCACGTAAGAAAATATAGACCGAGACAAGCAGTGCCAGCGGCAAAATGATTTGAGCGACTACTTCAAGAATCATCGGGTAGCGGTGGCGCGACCAGCGAATCCCTTCAAGGTTACCGGAGGGCTTAAACAGCCGCAGCCGGTTAAGCAGTTTATAGGTCGCTAGCCCGGCAAGAGTGAGTACGGTAATTTCCCCTAACGTATCGAACCCGCGGAAATCAACCAAAATTACGTTGACGACGTTGGTGCCGCCGCCGCCAGGCACACTGTTGGTGAGGAAGTAATCAGAAATGCTCAGCACTTCCCGGGTTAGAAGGGCGTAGTTCAATCCAGCAATAACTAACCCTAATGAACCTGCCAGTAAAACATCCCGTACGATTCGCTGCGAGGAGACCCAGCGAGGGGGCCGCTGAGGGAGGAAAAACAGGGCCAGTATTAGCAGTATCATTGACGCCACTTCAACGGATAGCTGCGTCATTGCGAGGTCGGGTGCTGAAAAGCGGATAAACGTAAGCGAGACAGTAAGCCCCACCATGGAAAGCATTAACAGTGATACTAGTCGCCAGCGGTGTGCAAGCGCGCTGCCAATGGCGCCAATCATCATCACGCTGGCACCTAGTAGGGTAAGCCCGTCAATTGGCTGCATGTCTATGTTTCCAGACAATGTATCCAATTGACTAAGGCCGAGAGCAGTCATGCCAAGAGCCGATAATAGAAGCAGCGCTTGATAACGCTGTAGGGAGCCGTTTTCTAAACGTAGCGTTATCCAAAGCGAGGCTTTAATAAGGCGGGTGACAGCTTTTTCAAACAGAGCCGGGGCGCTAGGTGTAGGTAGCAAAGAGGCTAAGCTGCTAATGTTTTTATGCCGCCACAATAAAATGATACCGCCGAGGATTGCGAACAAGCTCATTAAGAGCGGTAGGTTAATCCCGTGCCACAGTGCAAAAACGAAAAGCGGTGTGTTATCCCCTTGTACTGCGATGCTTGCCGTGCGAATGAGGGGAGCGGCTAGCGTCATGGGGAACAGGCCTACGAGCAGGCACAAGCAGGCAAGCATTAAACCCGGTAGGTACATGCCTTTAGGCGGGTCGTGGGGAGTGTGTGATTCCTCCGGCGGATTATCGCTAGGAGCAAAAAATACGCAATATACCAAGCGCAGTGAGTAAGCCACTGACAGGGTGGCGCCTACCAGCACCAGTAATGGAATCACGCTGCCTAGGCCACCAAATAGATCGGTGGCTAAGGCCTTGGTCAGCAGCATCTCTTTCGTTAGAAAGCCATTAAACGGAGGGAAACCCGCCATTGCCGCGCCGGCCATGAGCGTTAATGTTCCGGTGATAGGCATAAGGGACCATAACCCACCTAGGCGCCTGATATCCCGTGTGCCGGTTTCGTGGTCGATAATGCCAGCGCTCATAAACAGCGTTGCTTTAAACAGCGCATGGTTAAGAATATGAAAAAGGGCTGCGACAATCGCCAGCGGTGTATCCAAGCCAAGCAGTAGCACCACTAATCCAAGGTGGCTTACCGTTGAAAAGGCTAAAGTGCCTTTTAAATCACGCTCTAATAAGGCGAACCAAGCGCCGTACACGAGCGTAGCCAAGCCTGCTAGTGTTAGACTGATCGACCATAATGATGTGTCGCCTAATGCTGGATGTAGCCGAGCGAGAAGAAAAATCCCTGCTTTTACCATGGTGGATGAGTGCAGGTAGGCGGACACCGGGGTGGGCGCGGCCATGGCGTGGGGTAACCAAAAATGGAAGGGGAACTGGGCCGATTTAGTAAAGGCGCCCAGTAATACCAAGGCCATAATGACAGGGTAGGTGGATGCTTGGCGCAACTGATCGCCAGCGGCCAGTACGTCGGGCAGCGCAAAACTACCTACTTCATGGCCTATAAGCAAAATACCGGCTAGCAATGCCAAACCGCCAGCACCAGTGACGGTAAGGGCCATGCGTGCTCCGCGCCGCGCATCACTACGGTGTCCCCAAAAACCAATCAGTAAAAAAGAGGCAACGCTAGTAAGTTCCCAGAACAGCCATAAAAGCAGCAAATTGTCGGCCATGACAATGCCGAGCATAGCGGTCATGAACAGCATCATGTAAGAGAAGAACCGCCCGTCATTTTCGCTGCTAGAGAGGTAATAGCCCGCGTAAATGATGATTAAACTGCCGATGCCCAAGATGAGCAGACCAAACAGTAGGGTTAGGCCATCAACTCGTAGGGCAAGGTCTAGTCCTAACAACGGTATCCAGCTTAGCTGCTGTGATACCGTACCATCGTCTAGTAGTATTGGCAGGTGGCTAAGCAGTAAGGCTAGGGCGGTAATGGGAACGATTGCTGTCGCGGCGGTGCAGAACAATCGTCCGCGAGAGACGGTTAGTAACGGCACTAACGTGCCAACCAGGGTTAACAGTGGTATCCATAGCAGCGGCATTGCTAGCGTTCCACATTCTGGGCGGCAGCGGATGCTATCAATAGATAGACTACGCTGCAGATAAGGACTGAGGGGTTAGTGCTAGCGAAAAGGCGCGTTAAGATGCATGACTGGTAACCCGCAGGTGCCTGATATAAGGTTTATAACCTGAAGATTCCTGTTATCTAACACGGCCTTGTCTGCTAACGCAGCCAAGTTTATAGAGGCAGCCGCTTGGATGGTAGGCGACTTACGCCTATCGTACTTTAGTGTTACATCATAGGCATAAGTGATTCTATGCCCGCTTGCAGCCTTGGATAATAGTGAAAAGGCGTCATGCCGCATGGGGTTTTTCCATACGGGAAAAGCAGTTTGTTACTCAGGAGATTTTGCTAGATGCAACTCGCCGTATTATTAGGATTTGTGCTGGCCGCGTCGTCGCCACTGCTTAACCGCTGGTTTGGTCAGCGTGCAAGCATGGTGCTAGCGCTGTATCCAGCCTTGATGGCTGCTTGGCTATTCAGCCAAGCCCCCTCAGTACTTAATGACGGCCCGTTGCTACTGGAATGGCAGTGGGTACCTTCGCTAGGCATTAGCTTGACGTTTATGCTTGATGGGTTATCACTGCTCTTTGGGCTGCTGATTACCGTGATAGGCACCTGCGTTTTAATTTACGCAGGTGGCTACTTAAAAGGGCACGAGGATATTGCGCGCTTTCATTTAGCACTGCTGGCCTTCATGGTCTCGATGCTTGGGTTAGTGCTTGCTGACGGGCTGATTACCCTGTTTATATTTTGGGAGCTCACCAGTATTACCTCTTACCTGCTAATCGGTTTTAATCACACCGATATTGAGGCGCGGAAGTCGGCACGTCAGGGGCTGTTTGTCACCGTAGCGGGCGGCCTTGCGCTGATGGCAGGTCTAGTGCTGCTAGGTGTGGCAAGCGGTGGCTGGTCATTCTCAGACATCGGCCAAATGGAGAGCGACTTGCGTGAGCATGCTCTTTATACACCTATGTTAATTTGCTTACTGCTTGGCGCTTTTACCAAATCGGCCCAGTTCCCTTTCCATTTCTGGTTGCCCAACGCCATGGCGGCGCCCACCCCTGTATCCGCTTACTTACACTCGGCGACCATGGTGAAAGCGGGCATTTATCTACTGGCGCGGTTGCAGCCGGAGTTAGGCGGTACAGCGCTGTGGGTAGGTATTCTCTCTGTAGTGGGTGCGACTACGATGCTTACGGGCGCTTTCCTGGCGATCCAGCATACCAATATTAAGAAGCTGCTCGCATACTCCACCATCATGGCCTTGGGCACCTTGACCATGCTAGTGGGGATCGGCACTGATTATGCAATGACTGCCTTTGTGACGTTCTTGCTGGGCCACTCCATGTATAAAGGCGCGCTCTTTATGGTGGCCGGTATTTTGGATCATGAAACCGGCACCAAAGACGTGACGGCCATGGGCGGGTTACGCAAGCAAATGCCAATAACGGCAGCCATTGCCATGATAGCGGCACTTTCGCTAGCGGGTGTGCCGCCGCTCTTTGGATTTATCGGAAAGGAGTTGATGCTTGAGGCAGTGTTTGGCGCTGATGGGTTCAGAGCATTATTGATACTCTTTGCGTTTATGTCTGCCATTCTAACCATCGCGGTGGCGGCGATTATTGCCCTACGGCCGTTTTATGGGCATCGCCACGAAACGCCTAAAACACCCCATGAAGCACCTTTTAGTATGTTGCTTGGCCCAGGCTTATTGGTAGTGGGGTCACTTTCGCTGGGGCTGCTCCCCGCCGTACTGGGTGGCGATGCACTCTTGACAGCGGCCGCAACGGCGGTGGCCGGGAAGCCGCTAGCGGTATCTCTCTCGCTTTGGCACGGCATTAATGCTGCGTTGATTATGTCGATCGTTAGCCTCGGGCTGGGCTTTTTACTGTTTAAGCGGTGGGATCGCGTTCGCGCAAAACTGTCTATATTGGCGCCGGTCATGCGCCATGGTCCTGAGGCTGGCTACGAAGGATTCATGAACGGTGTTGTGCGCTTCTCCGAGTGGCAAACGCATCTGCTGCAAAACGGCTACATGCGAAATTACATTCTGGTGATGCTGCTGGTGCTTATTGGATTGATCGGCAACTCAATCTTGCTGCGTCACTCCCCCCAGCTAGCGTTTACGTTGGATGTTCGCTTTCACGAAATAATCGTTGTGGGCACGATGGTGATGGGTGCGCTCTTTGCGACGATTTCCCGCTCTCGTCTAGGTGCTGTGGTGTCCGTCGGCATTATGGGCTTCTCTATCGCGCTGCTCTTTATTCTCTTTAGCGCTCCTGACCTGGGGATTACCCAGCTACTGGTCGAGACCCTTACCGTTATCTTACTGGTATTAGTATTGTTCCGGTTGCCGCGGTTTTCGAACCTCTCAACCAGTCTTGAGCGTATACGAGACGGCTTTGTCGCAGCCATGATGGGGGTGTTGATTTTTCTGCTCATCATGACTGCGTGGAGTATCGATCAGTTTGAAACAATCTCCACCTATATGGTGGAGAATAGCGCGCCGCTGGCACATGGCCGCAATATCGTAAACGTCATTCTGGTGGATTACCGTGCACTCGACACCTTAGGAGAAATGTTCGTTCTTGCATTGGCCGCGATTGGCGTAATCGCCATGCTGAAGCTGCGTCATGACACCACTGGTGATAAAGCCAACGAGGGCGACAAAAATAGCGCTAAGGAGCCGTACGATGGTTAAGTCAGGCACCATTATTCTTAATACGGCCGCGCGCTTTTTAATGCCGTTGCAGTTAATGTTTTCGGTCTTTTTATTGCTGCGTGGCCATGATGAACCCGGCGGTGGGTTTATTGCCGGGCTAGTGGCAGCAGGGGCGTTCACGCTCTACCTGTTTGCATTTGGCGTCAGTGCCACTAAAGCAGTGCTGCGTATGGTGGACCCCCGGGATTTGATTGGCGTGGGGCTACTGCTTGGCATGATCTCTGTGGTGCCAGCTTGGTTTATGGGGCAGCCCTTCCTAACAGCTCAGTGGTGGACGATCCCTGTTATCGATTTTAAAGCCTCTACCCCGCTTATTTTTGATGTTGGGGTTTACCTTGCGGTACTTGGCTCGGTAATGGGAATGGTCATGGCCTTGATGGAGGTGGATAAGGATGAACCCTAAGTTAACAGGAGGCCTTCAATGGAACCAATAATGGCATTGGCGATTGGGCTACTGTACGCCGCCGCCATTTTTATGATGCTTCGCCGCTCAATTGTTAAATTAGTGATTGGCCTATTACTGCTTTCCAACGGCGCCAATCTACTTATTTTTACAACGGCCGGAATGACAAGAGGCGCACCCCCCTTGATACCTGAAGGCATGCTGCAGCCTTTGGGAGAGGTGGCTGACCCGCTCCCCCAAGCGGTGGTTTTGACCGCTATTGTGATCGCTTTTGGCGTGCTGGCGTTCGCGGTGGTATTGATTCGCCGAGCCTACGAGATTGTTAAGGCAGATGATTTGGACAAAATGAAGGATACCGACACGTGAGGCCTGAAGTTGCACTTCCCGTCCTGTTGCCGCTGCTTTCTGGAGCAATTTCACTGCTTTTTTGGCGTTCACGCCCTATGCAGCGCTTTTTTGCTGTTGCGGGCAACGTAGCGCTCCTGCTAGCTAGTTTATGGCTGTTTGTTGCAGTACTGTCAGATGGCTACGTCACTATGCAAATGGGCAATTGGCCAGCGCCCTTTGGTATCACGTTAATCGCGGATATGCTCAGTGCGGTCATGATACTGATGACAGGTATCATCGGGTTGGCGATGGGGGTTTACTCGCTGGCCTCGACCGGCCGAGGGCATGAAAAGTTTGGCTACTATCCCCTTATGCATTTGCTGTTAGCAGGGGTAGCCGGTGGCTTTCTAACGGGCGATATCTTTAACCTCTACGTATGGTTCGAGGTCATGCTGGTTGCCTCGTTTGCGCTGCTGATCTTGGGCGGTGAGCGGGCGCAGATGGAAGGTGCAATTAAGTACGTGACCTTGAACCTGCTGGCATCGGTTATCTTCTTAACCGCCATTGGCCTTTTATACGGCACTGTCGGTACGCTCAATATGGCCGATATTGCGCTGCGCTTGGACGAAGCCGAGCACAGCGGCATGGTTGAAGTGTTGGCCGTCATGTTTATGGTGGCCTTCGGTATTAAAGCGGCAGCTTTTCCACTGTTTTTCTGGTTACCGGCGTCTTATCACACCCCACCGGTGGCGGTTTCGGCGCTGTTTGCCGGTTTGTTAACAAAAGTGGGCGTTTATTCACTTTTCCGTGTCTTTACACTGATGTTTGATCAGACCATGGGGTACCTGCAGGATATTATGCTGTGGGGGGCCGTGTTGACCATGGTGACTGGCGTGTTAGGGGCGGCCGCCCAATATGAGTTCAGGCGTATCCTCTCTTTTCACATCGTTAGCCAGATTGGCTACATGATATTGGGGCTGGCGCTTTACACTCCCTTGGCGATTGCCGGTGGTGTTTTTGCCATCATGCACAACATTATTGTTAAGACGAATCTTTTCTTGATCAGTGGTATCACCCATCGTTTACAAGGTACTTATCAGCTTAAAAAAATGGGCGGGCTTTATCGTGAGCGCCCATGGTTAGCCGTTGCCTTCTTTATCTCTGCCTTTTCGCTGGCGGGTATTCCCCCGCTATCGGGTTTCTTTGCCAAATTCGTGCTGGTGCGGGCTGGCATCGAGGCCGGGGCTTATGTAGCGACGGGTATTGCCCTTGCAGTGGGTGTTATGACGCTTTACTCCATGGTGAAAATTTGGAACGAGGTGTTTTGGAAGGCCTTGCCAGAAGAGAATCACGTGCCTGCATCGCAAACCCCCGTGGGGGATGATGGCCGCTTATTGAAACCTAGCCTTTGGATTATGTACCTGCCGGTAGTGGTATTAGCCGCGATGTCGCTGTTAATAGGTGTCTTTGCGGAGCCCATTATGCAGGTAATGAACCTTATTGGTGATCAGCTCATGACGCCCGCTGGTTATATTGAAGCAGTATTGGGGCCTTCTGCCAGTGCTGAGTCGGCGCTGCTAACGCCCACCGAGATACAGGCAGAGCAGGTAGGTGAAAGCATGGAGGGAACCCCATGACCGGTGCAATTTGGAACCTTATGCTAGGCTTGGCCTGGGTGCTGTTAAGCGGCGACTTTTCAGGGCTGAATATGCTGGTCGGTGTGGTGTTTGGCTATATAGCGCTGGTGCTCATTGAGCCGCAGGTAGACTCACTAAAAGGCTACCCAGCGCGAGTGCCAAGAATAATTGGCTTTATTTGCTTTTTTATCAAAGAGCTAATGCAAGCCAACCTACGCGTAGCGTTTGACGTGCTCACGCCTCCTTGGCATATGCAGCCTGGCGTCATTGCCTTCCCCCTTTCGGCCCGGACTGAAATGGAAATTACCATGGTGGCGAGTCTTATCTCGTTAACACCAGGCACACTAAGTTTAGACGTGTCTGATGATCGTAAAGTGCTCTATATTCATGCGATGTTCTTAGATGATGAAGATGAGCTACGGCGCAGCCTTAAAAACATGGAGCATCGCGCACTGGAGTTATTTCGTTGATGGATACCGTTATATTAATCAGCCAAATTATTATGGGTATGGCGCTTGTCTTGACTTTTGTACGAGTTGTGCGAGGCCCTAGCCTGCCAGACCGTGTAGTAGCTTTGGAGCTTTTCTCTACCACGGTGGTTGGTCTGGTGGGGGTCTACGCTATTCAGTCTGGCGTGGCGAGCTTTCTTGATGCTGCCATTGTTATTGCACTAATGGGCTTTTTGGCGGCCATTGGTTTTGCACGCTTTTTGGAACGTGGGGGGCCGCGGGATGATTGAGTTTATCAAAGGTACGCTGCTGATAGCGGGCTCACTATTTATGCTGCTAGCGGCCATTGGCCTATTACGTTTGCCGGATCTATTAACCCGCATGCATGCCACTACCAAGGCGGCTGCACTAGGGGTAATTTTGATCATGCTCGCAGCAGCCATGCACTTTGCAGAAGTGGGTATAGTGGCCCGTTCGTTTGCCATTATTGTGTTTATTCTAATGACGGCGCCGGTAGCCGCTCACGTGATTGGCCGAGCAGCCTACTTTGTTGGTTCACGGCTATGGAGTGGCACCGTTAAAGATGAGCTGCGCCCTAACTATGATCCGCTAACCCATGAGCTAAAAAGTGGCCTTGAAACCCACGAAAACGCTAAACGTCATCCACGGGAAACTGATCCCAGTTAAGCAGACGCTAAACGCTATTGTTAATGGCGGCCGCACAAACATCACCGTTAATGTGGGTTTGAGATTAAGCTCTCTCCGCTCGCTATCAGCACAAGCCATCCTACGGGGTGGCTTTTTTTACGCCTGAAAATCACAAATAGCGCCGTATAAATATATTTTTCATGTACAATAATTGTACCAATGTGTTCGGCGTGTCTATCTTTTGAGGTTACATTTAAGGTTAGCGCGCTGCGAGATACAGAGAAAGACTCATGCATCACAAGCAAAATCTACCGCAAAAAGAGTGCGCCCACTGCTTACGCCCCTTTAGTTGGCGAAAGAAATGGGCGCGCTGTTGGGATGAAGTGCGCTACTGCAGCGAACGCTGTCGTCGCGAATCCAAGCAGTAAAGCACGCCTAGGAGGCAAGTGCATGACCACTACGATTGACATTGTCTGGCTGCAAGACAACTTGCGCGTAGCCGATAATCCGTTATTACAATTTGATTCTCCTCCTGAACAATTGCTTTGCCTTTACGTGCTAGATCAGAACTGGTTGCAGCCTTGTGTGGCAGGAGAGCCAACGCCCAGGTTAGGCCCTGCCCGGCTGAGGTTTCTCTGGCAAAGCTTAATGGAACTCCGTGGCGAGCTGTTGCAACGTGGCAGTGACTTATTAGTGCGTATTGGCGACCCTGCTGAGGTGGTTGTTCAGCTAGCAACGTCATTAAATGCCCGGCAAGTCCGAACGGCAGCACACTCTGGTAGCGAAGAAGTGGCACATATCGCTAAAGTGTCACAGCAGCTTCCAGCCTCAATTCAGTTAGCCTGTGTTGATAGTGGCTACTTAATTAGCGCCGATACGTTACCCTTCGCAGCAGAGCTGCTGCCCGCAAATTTTTCAGCATTTCGTAGAAGTGTTGAAAAACAATGTGTCATTGCTCCCCCTATGCATGCGCCAGTGACCTTGCCATCCTGGCCAGACGCGCCACGTGGCTTTCCGCCGCTTAAGTCAGTATGCCAAGACAGTGATGCATGGCAGCCGGATGATCGGCAAGGCTTTACGTTTATAGGCGGTGAGGCTGCTGCAGTCGATAGGCTGAAGAACTATTTGTGGCAGCAAAAAGGGGGTGAGTCGTATAAGAAAACTCGCAATGGTTTATTAGGTGCTAGTTTTTCGACGCGACTTTCTCCCTGGCTAGCGCGCGGCTGCTTATCAGCGCGGCAAGTCCATCAAGAGGTTAAGGCATGGGAAGAGGTGAACGGCAGCACGGAGTCAAGCTACTGGATTATTTTTGAACTGCTGTGGCGCGACTATTTCCATCGTGCAGCCCAGCTTGAAGGCCGTTTACTGTTCGGTCGTGAAGAGTTACCCGAGCCAACCGAAGCCTTTAATGCATGGCGCAACGCTTCCACCGGTGTGCCTTTTATTGATGCTGCTATGCTTGAGCTTTATCGTACTGGGTGGATATCTAATCGCTCGCGTCAGAATGTAGCGAGCTTTTTGGTAAAAGATTTAGAGGTAGATTGGCGGCTAGGCGCGTGGTGGTTCGAACACTGCTTGATTGATTACGACGTTGCCAGTAATTGGGGCAACTGGCGCTATATTGCAGGCGTTGGACGTGACCCCCGTCAGGATCGCTATTTTAATGTACTCAAGCAGGCTGGGCACTATGATCCAAAAGGGCTGTATGTTGCCTATTGGCTACCCGCTTTAGCGTCACTGCCGTGTGGCTTAGAGCGTCATCAACCTTGGCGCGTAGCGCCGACGCAGTTCCCTGAGCCACTGGTGATGCCTGACGAGTGGCAGCGCTGGTTGATTGCGGAAGCTGAGCCTTTAAATGCCGAGCACAAACAAGGGGGGAGTAATGAAGCTGCTGTGCAGTGATCGCCGTTTAGCCTGGGGATTGGGCGTTGCTGGGTTAATTCCTTTTGCGGTTGCGCTGTTGCTCGTATGGTGGGGCCCTACTGTGTGGCAAGTAGTGGCCACTTACAGTTTTGTTTATTACAGCGCGGTGATCCTATCTTTCTTAGGTGGGGTGCATTGGGGGGCGGCTGTTCAAAACGCTCAGGAGGGCAGTCGCCGCCGATTAGTGCTCGCTATGGTGCCGAGTTTACTTGCTTGGCCAGCACTCATGATGAACACAGTCTCTGGTCTCTGGATTTTATTAGCGGGTTTTATACTAATAGGTGGTTACGACATGAGCCGCGAAGGGCGGGTCGGTTTTCCTCGCTGGTACCTTCTGCTTCGCGCTGTGCTTACGTTGGTGGTTGCTATTCTCCATGGGTTTCTGTTGTTACGCTTACGCGGCTAGCGCGGGGCTAGTATCTGTCGGCTTTCTACGTCATTATCAGGCTCACGCTAAGGATTGCCGAGAGAGTGTTGCTATGTTATTGAAAAATAAAGGGTCACTAGGTTCTGGTGCGGCGTTTTGCTTATCATTACTGCTCGCGACAGGTGCGGCCTCTGTAGTGAGTGTCGACGCACAGGCGAGCCAGCGGTTAATGACTGAAGTAGATGCGCGGGCAGCAGAAGAGCTTCGCTATGCCAGTTTTAATCAATGGTTGAGTGAGTTTAGGCGTTATGCTGCTGCTCAAGGCATTAGTGAAGCAACGCTTGTTTCTGCTTTTGACGGGCTGCGCTATCGCGAGCGTGTCATTGAACTTGATCGCCATCAGCCTGAGTTTGTCCGCCCGATATGGGACTACTTGGACACGGCTGTGTCTAGTACACGTATCAATAATGGTCGTGAAAAGCTTGAACAGCATCGTGACACGGCTCTCGAAATGCAGCGACGCTATGGTGTTCCCGCTGAAATTATTGTCTCGATTTGGGGTATCGAAAGTAACTACGGTAGCAATTTTGGCGACTTCTCAACGCTAGAGTCACTCGCGACGCTGGCGTATGACGGGCGCCGCCAGGATTTTGCCCGGGGAGAGCTTCTCGCCGCGCTGCGGATTATAGATCAGGGGGATATCGCCGCTGAGCAAATGCGCGGTTCGTGGGCAGGGGCTATGGGACATACTCAGTTCATACCCAGTAGTTTTGAAGCCTATGCAGTGGATGGCGACAACGACGGCCGCCGTGATATTTGGGGTAGTATTCCTGATGTGATGGCCTCAACGGCCAATTACTTGGCGCGTGCTGGCTGGCAGTCAGGGCAGCCGTGGGGCGCAGAGGTCGTGCTACCGTCATCGTTTGATTATTCGCAAACCGAGCGGCGCAGTAGTGCGGAGTGGGCAGCGCAGGGTGTACGTGCGGTGAGTGGTGAGCTTCCAGCATTTGAGAGCGCTGCCGTTATAGTCCCTGCGGGGGCAGAAGGGCCTGCCTTTATAGTAGGGGCTAATTTCCGCGCTATTTTGCGTTACAACAACGCGACCAGCTACGCGTTAGCCGTGGCGACACTTGCCGACGCCATTGCTGGTCGAGCGGGTATCAGCGGCTCTTGGCCGAGAGATCAGGCACCTTTAACCCGTGATGATGTCAGAACTCTCCAGCAGCGTTTGAACAGTGCTGGTTATTCGGTGGGTACCGCAGACGGTATTATGGGACCCAATACGCGGGAAGGAGTGCGCGCTTTCCAGCGTGATCAGGGGCTGACGCCGGATGGTTTCGCAACCCAGGCGTTGCTGGATCTGCTTCGCTAATTAATTTCTCAACAGGGACGAGATGCAATGGGTAAAACGTTTTTAGGCGCGACATGGGCAGGCGCATTAGCAACTACGGTAATGGTCGGTACCTTAATGATAGGTACCAACGCTAACGCTGAGAAGCCTGATGTCTTTGGTTGGGTTGAAAATGCCACTATCGAGCCTTGGGGTATTGCGGTTAAGGCGAAGTTGGATAGCGGCGCCCTTACGTCATCGATGGATGCACGTGATATCGAGCTTTTTGAAAAAGCGGGCGAAGAGTGGGTACGTTTTCGCCTAAAGCTCGAAGATCAAGAGAGTGGTGAAACGTTTAGCGATCAAATTGAGCGTCCACTATATCGCGAGCTTACGGTGCGAGGCGCCGGGGGACGCGATGAACGTCCAGTAGTACTGATGGATGTCTGTATGGGCGATACACTTTACGAAGAGCAGTTTAGCCTGCGTGATCGCGAAGAGATGATCTACCCACTGCTCTTAGGCCGCCGCACGATCAGTCACTTAGGCTTGCTTGATGTACGTAGCACGTTTTTGCAAAACCCTAAGTGTGGGGATAATGCAGAGCACGTGCCTTACGACCCCGACGATGAGCAGACCTAATGAGTGTGTAATCACAGGCGCAGGGTCGTCTGTCTCATAGCCTCTTAAAACAGCCGTGATAACAGCGCTGTAACTGCCGTTTCGACCCGCAGAATGCGAGGGCCTAGGTGCATGCCTTGGCAGCCTGCGGCAAGCAACTGCTCTACTTCCCACTCTATGAATCCCCCTTCTGGGCCAACAAGCAGCAGCGTTTCATCGCTAATGCCTCTAGGGCATGGGTTTGGCATGCCGGGGTGGGCGACTAAGCCACGCCGTTCATTCAGCAATGCCGGCAACTGCACCTCAATAAACGGCCTAAAGCCTTTACGTAGAGTGATGGTGGGCAGCTGAGTATCTCTGGCTTGTTCAAGGCCGAGTAACAGGTGCTGATGTATTTTATCCGGGCGAAGCTCTGGCGACTGCCAGTAACTTTTCTCTACCCGCTTGGTGTGCAGCAGAGTGATCTGTTTTACCCCTAGGGCAGTGACGTGCTCCAGGGTGCGAGCCAGCATGCGAGGGCGAGGCAGGGCCAGTACCAAATGAACGGGCAGGGGAGGTGGCGGTAATTCTTCTAACTGGCCTAGTGAGAAAATAGCTTGCTCATGGCTTAGCTCAATAAGTTCGGCTTTGCCCATGTTGCCGCCTTGAATGCCCACGTTGAAGCTTTCGCCTTCGGTGGCGCGATTAACCTCTATTAAATGTTTGAGACGGCGGGCATCGGTAATGCGAACATGGTGGTCAGCGCCTATGTCGTTGGGATCAAGCAGAATCAGGTTCATGGTGGTCGTCTATTGTCATAAGAGAGGCTCGCTTAACGCGGCTAATCGGTTAAGCTGGCTTGCATGAGCGTGTGTTGCAGGCACAATACCAGCAACGGCGACAAAAGCCTCTATCACGTTTAAGGAGATGCGCAGTGCGCGTAATTCGCAAATATGCCAACCGCAGGTTATACGATACTCAACAGAGTCGTTACGTAACGCTTGAAGATCTGCGGTGTTTGATTATTGAAGAAGAGCCTTTTCGCGTCGAGGATGCTAAAAGCGGTGAAGACTTAACGCGCACGATTTTACTGTCGATTATTATCGAACAGGAGCAAGCGGATAGCGAGGCAGAGGTGTTTTCTAATGACCTGTTGGCCCAGTTGATTCGTGTTTACGATATGTCTTCTCCGCTACCTTTGGCTCGCTATCTTGAGCAGGGCACTCAGCTGATGCTGGAACAGCAAAAACGTATGCAAACCCAGTGGAAGCAGGCCATGCGCCATTCGCCCATAGAGTTTATGCGCGAACTGGCGGAAGAGAACATGCGTTTTTGGCAAAAAGCGATCAACCAGCCAACGCCACCGGAAGACGAAGAGAAGCCGGAACCTAAAGAGGATAAAAAGCCGTAACGCCACTGTTCATAAGCCGCTACTTATCCACGTTGTCGCTGTCAGAGCCTCTACTTACACATAAGACCACTTGGGGCTGCGTTGTGGCATAATGCGCCCCATAAACGCTCTCTCGTTTAAGAAGGACGACCATGAAAGTTTTGATGATAGGTGGCGGTGGCCGTGAACATGCGTTGGCATGGAAATTGGCTCAATCTAGTGATGTCGAACAGGTGTTTGTCGCCCCAGGTAATGCGGGCACGGCAACGGAGCCTGGCCTCACCAATGTTGATATTGCCGCGACCGATTTGGCTGAATTAGTCGCGTTTGCTCAGCGCGAGCAAATTGGTTTAACTGTAGTAGGGCCTGAAGCCCCCTTGGTTGACGGTGTTGTTGACCGTTTTCAGGCAGCAGGGCTAACGATTTTTGGTCCTACTCAACAGGCCGCTCAGCTGGAAGGCTCCAAGTCGTTCACGAAAGATTTTTTGGCCCGCCATAAAATTCCTACCGCTGACTATCAAACATTCACCACCGTAGAGCCAGCGCTCGCTTACTTAGCGGAAGTAGGCGCGCCGATTGTGATTAAAGCGGACGGGTTAGCCGCTGGTAAAGGCGTCATTGTGGCGATGAGTGAAGCGGAGGCGGAATCAGCGGTTCGCGATATGCTTGACGCTAATGCTTTCGGGGACGCGGGTGCTCGCGTGGTTATTGAAGAGTTTCTTGAGGGAGAAGAAGCGAGCTTTATCGTCATGGTGGATGGTGAGAATGTGGTGCCAATGGCCACTAGCCAAGACCACAAGCGTGCCTACGATGGCGACACTGGCCCAAATACGGGAGGCATGGGTGCATATTCACCAGCCCCGGTAGTTACTCCAGAAGTAGACGAACGCATCATGGAGCAGGTCATTCTGCCAACCGTGCGGGGCATGGCGAAAGAGGGCAATGCGTATACGGGCTTTCTTTATGCTGGGCTTATGATTGACGCCGAAGGAAATCCTAAAGTCATTGAGTACAACTGTCGCTTTGGTGATCCTGAAACACAGCCAATTATGCTGCGTTTGCAGTCAGACCTTGCTGCACTTTGCTTGGCTGGAGCAAAAGGCGAGCTTGCCGGACAGCAGTGCGAATGGGATAGCCGGGCTGCTGTAGGCGTTGTGATAGCGGCAGGCGGTTACCCGGGTAGCTATCGTAAAGGCGATGTTATCCAGGGGTTGGAAGCGGCAGAGAAAACACACTGTAAAGTTTTTCATGCAGGAACCGTGCAAACCGATCAAGGCAGTATCGCCACCGCTGGCGGCCGAGTGCTGTGTGTTACCGCGTTAGGAGAGAGCGTATCTGCTGCGCAGCAACTGGCCTACCAAGGCGTCAGCAAGATTCACTGGGATGGCGCAGAGTATCGCCGGGATATTGCGTTTCGTGCCATTGCTCGGGAAGAGTGAACACGAATCAAAAGAGTACGTTTTACCGCCTGTTTTCACCGATAAGGAGTCATGTATGGAGCGAGTTACGCTGGAGTTTCCTGCGGCAGCGGTTATTCATCGTCACCCCTTAACGGTACGAGTAACCGATATGAATTACGGGCGACACTTGGGGCATGATGCCCTGGTGTCGCTGCTCCACGAAGCGCGGGTGCACGCCTTCGCGGCACTTGGCTTGCCGGAGTGGGACATGCAGGGGTATCCCAGCGTGGTGGTGGATTTGGCGGTTCAGTATCAATATGAAGCACGCTGGCCTGATGCACTGGTTATTGATACGGCGGTACCCGAGCCGACCGGCAAAGCACTCACGGTTTACCAGCGTATTCGCAACGCTGAAAAGGATAAAGTAGTAGCGACCGCGAGGGTGAATCAGCTGCTGCTGGACCTTTCGACTGGGCGGCCTGTGGATGTTCCTGAGAGCGTTAAACAGGCCTTAGCCCAGGCGAGGGGAACCTAATGTCCCGGGAGTACCCCATCATTGGGATAACTGGCTCATCAGGCGCGGGAACCACCACGGTTAGGCGTAGCTTTGAGCGCATGTTCCTACGTGAAGATGTGCATGCTGCTATGGTAGATGGCGATGCGTTTCATCGTTATACCCGTGATGATTTGCAGCGTATGTTCCGTGAAGAGCCAGAGCGCAAAGATGAGCTATCTCACTTTGCAGTGGAGGCTAATCTTCTTGATCGGCTAGAAGGGCTTTTTGTTGAGTACGGCGAACACGGAACCGGCACTTTCCGCCACTATATTCATGCCGAAGATAAGCAAAAAATCGAAGCAGGGTATCGGGTGGGCACCTTTACCGAGTGGCAGTCTCTACCTTGTGGCACGGATCTGCTTTTTTATGAAGGGTTGCATGGCGGGTTGGTGACCCAGGAGTATGATATTGCGCGCCATGTTGATTTGTTAGTGGGTGTCGCGCCAACCATGAACCTGGAATGGATCCAGAAAATTGACCGTGATACGAAGCTCCGTGGTTACTCTCAAGAAGCGGTCATCGATACTATTCTAGGGCGTATGGATGACTATGTGCGTTATATCCAGCCGCAGTTCTCCCGTACACACATTAATTTTCAGCGGGTGCCTACGGTAGATACCTCAAACCCCTTTGAGGTGCAGGATATTCCAACGGATGCAGAGTCGTTCGTGGTCATACGGTTTAGGGACCCATCAACGGTAGACTTCCCTTGGTTATTAGCGATGATTAAAGACGCCTTTATGACCCGCCCACATACCTTGGTAGTGCCTGGGGCACGTATGTCGCTGGCGATGGAGTTGATACTAGCGCCTTTGGTGCGTCATTTGCTCGCTCAACGCCGTTTTCGCTAGCCTATTGGTTTACGTTTGAACGTGTTGTTGTATTGAAATTCGCTTTATTACAATAATGAAGGAGGCCGCTATGGAATGCCTGTTTTGCAAAATTATTAACCGTGAAATTCCCGCCGATATCGTATTTGAGGATGAACATGTCCTCGCCTTCAATGACATAAGCCCTCAAGCGCCTACCCATCATCTCATTATCCCTAAAAAGCACATTGCAACGCTAAACGATATTGAGTCAGGTGACTTGGCGATTATTGGTCGATTACAGTACACCGCTGCTCAGTTAGCTAAGCAGCAAGGATTTGCCGATGATGGCTATCGTGTAGTCATGAACTGTAATGAAATGGGGGGCCAAACGGTTTATCACATTCATATGCATCTAATGGGTGGGCGCCAATTTACGTGGCCTGCAGGTTAGTAGGGCAGGTAACGTCGCCCACAACACTGCTTAACGGAGTAAGCGTTATGATGGAGCGTCAGCTGAGCCGTTCAGATCGTCTAATTGTTCACATGGATAGTGCTTTACGTACCCTGGTGCCTAATGCCGTTGTGGCAAGCCGAATCAACCCAGCCGCTGCCGTTGCTGAAGTGGCGCTGGATGAGTTTGAGCGTCAACATGTTGCCGGGCTGGTACGGGCGGCCCATATTGCGACAGTAGGTGTTCAGGGGTTTTATCAAGGGCAAATGGCGCTTATTAAACTGCCGGCTTCACGTCGGCAAATTGAGTCACTGTGCGGGGAAACGCTGGACCATCTTGCCTGGTGCCATCAGCGGCTTGCCCAGCTTAAGAGCCGCACAAGTTACTTTACACCTGTTTGGTATGGTTTCTCTCTTGGGCTGGGATTAACAGCGGGCGCTATCGGCGACCGTTTTGGTTTGGGTATGACGGCGGTCACAAAAGAATTAATGAGCCAGCAACTCAGTGAGCAGTCCACCCAGTTGCCTGTTGAAGACCTTAATTCTCGTCCCCTTTTTCGTCAAATGGCGGCGGATAACGGCCATCATGCTCGGCTTGCTATTGAGGCTAGTGGCACCCGGTTTCCCACGCCGATCAAGTGGGGAGTGGGTCTGCTGGCCAGTGGCGTTATGAAAATTGCCTATTATGCGTAGGGTTGGCGGATATTTGTCCTTGACGGATAGCGTTTTATAGCCAAACCTTATGAGGGTAAGTAGTCGATAGGCGGAGAAAAGTGCCCTATAAGCGCTGAGATAGATATGCTTTCGAGCGTATTCTCTGATGACAGGATTATTATCGGCTATAGCAGAAACGTCACCATGGAAAAGGAGTAAGACGATGCTAGGCAATGCAATGCTGTTTTTGATTATCGCCATTATTGCGGGTGTATTAGGTTTCTCAGGTATCGCTGGGGTAGCTTCAACTATTGCTCAGGTTTTATTTGCAATCTTTTTGATTCTGTTTTTGGTATCGATTTTTACCGGTCGGCGTCGTTGAAGTGACGTAATGTGAGAACAACAAAAAGCCCCTGTCTATATATAATAGCCAGGGGCTTTTTGCTACTTAGATGCTTTGCTTATACAAGCTAGGTGTGGGCCGGTAATAGCTCTTTAGGCATCAACTTTAGGCATCAATGCGCTTATATTTCATTCGCTTAGGTGTATCGTTGCCGACCCGCTTTTTATGATCAGCTTCATAATCTGTGTAGTTGCCATCAAAGAACACTACTTCAGAGTCTCCTTCAAATGCCAGAATATGCGTCGCGATACGGTCTAAGAACCAGCGATCATGCGAGATCACCATGGCGCAGCCAGGGAAAGCCAATAACGCTTCCTCAAGTGCCCGTAGAGTCTCAATGTCCAGGTCATTAGAGGGTTCATCCAGCAACAGCACGTTTGCGCCCTGTTTCAGCGTCTGTGCAAGCTGGAGTCGGCCACGCTCACCCCCGGAGAGTTCGTCTAGCCGCTTTTGCTGGTCGTTACCCTTAAAGTTGAAACGGCCAACGTAAGCGCGTGATGAAACTTCATACCCGTTAATATTGAGAACATCTTGGCCATCGGAGACGGCTTCCCAGACGGTTTGCTTATCATCCAGTGCATCGCGAAGCTGTTCGACATAAGCGATATTGACCGTTTCGCCAATCACCACCTCGCCTGCATCAGGCTGCTCTTTGCCTGTGATTAGCTTAAACAGTGTCGATTTACCTGCACCGTTACCGCCCACAATGCCCACGATAGCGCCCTGAGGAATACTAAACGACAGGTCTTGGTAGAGCAGTTTGTCATCAAAGCGCTTAGCCACGTTGTGAAAGTCAATGACCTTATCCCCTAGGCGTGGGCCAGGTGGAATATAGATTTCATTGGTTTCGTTACGCTTTTGAAAGTCGCCTGACTGCATTTCTTCAAAACGGTTAAGGCGAGCTTTGCTTTTAGCTTGGCGTCCTTTAGCGTTACTGCGTACCCACTCAAGTTCTTGCTTAATCGCTTTTTGGCGGGTGGCTTCTTGCTTCGCTTCTTGAGAGAGGCGCTGATCCTTCTGCTCAAGCCACTGAGAGTAGTTGCCTTCAAACGGGATGCCTTGACCACGATCCAGCTCTAAAATCCAGCCAGCTACATTATCAAGGAAGTAGCGGTCGTGGGTGATAGCCACTACGGTGCCGTTGTAGTCGTGGAGGAAACGCTCCAGCCAGGCAACTGATTCTGCGTCCAAGTGGTTAGTAGGCTCATCCAGCAAGAGCATATCTGGGCTGGAGAGCAGCAGGCGGCAAAGCGCCACGCGACGGCGCTCACCACCGGATAGGTTGCCTACTTTGGCATCCCAGGGCGGCAGGCGCAGGGCTTCGGCTGCAACTTCAAGCTTTCGCTCAAGGTTGTGTGCGTCAGCGGCTTCGATAATGTTCTCAAGGCGCGCTTGTTCACTGGCTAGGGCATCAAAGTCAGCATCAGGTTCGGCATAGGCAGAATAAACGGCATCCAGCTTCTCTTGGGCTTCTTTAATAGCGCCTAATGCTTCTTCAACAGTGTCGCGCACACTCTTTTCGTCATCGAGCTGCGGCTCCTGGGGGAGGTAGCCCACATTAATGCCAGGCATCGGACGAGCTTCACCTTCAAACTCTTTATCGACACCGGCCATGATCCGCAGCAGTGTGGACTTACCAGCACCGTTCAAGCCGAGCACACCAATTTTGGCGCCAGGGAAGAACGATAGCGATATATCCTTGAGAATTTGCTTTTTGGGTGGCACAACTTTGCCAACCCGGTTCATGGTGAATACGTATTGCGCCATGGAGATCCGTTAGGTTGATGGAAAAAAGAGACGCCACTGAGTGCTGGCGTTAGGCTTAGATGATAGTGCTCAGGGCGCACAAAGGCCAGAATAGCGATAAAGCTGCGGCTATTCTGGACAAAGCGGAGCATCAAGAAGGTAACGGCTGAACAATAAATACCTAGAGGGTTTTGAAATAAAGAAGCGTAATCATTGATGCCCGGGCTTGATAGCGCTATGTGCACGGCCGGCTATATTGGCGATCAGCTACTCTTCTTCCTCCCAGTCGTCTTTTATAGCACGTTGCAGTCGCCGCTCTTCCAGCCAAGCTTCAACTTGTCGTCGAGCGCGTAGGGTATCTGCTTTGCTGGGTTTGCTTTTACCGTAATGATCATCGTTAACAGCATCCAAGTTATCAAACTCGTCAGCGTCAAGTGTCTCGGTGGTGTAGGTTTCACGATTTAAGGGGTCACGGCTCACGGTATGCCCTCCAACCCAAGCCGGCGCGCCGGCATCACAATGGCTTCCTATCTTACGTTGCTTAAACGTTAGTTAGATAAGAAGCGCCTAGCACTATGTACTGCTTCATAAGTACTTAGCCGCTATATAACGCTGCTTGGGTTAAAGATCAAGCGCAATTTTTTAAATTCGCTCAAATAATATTATTTGGCATGCTCCTGCTGCTTTTGCAGCGCGGCAAGCGCTAGCTGCGCTTCTACACGCTCAGTAACATCTTTTTGTACGCCAATGTAGTACATCAAGTTATCGGCTTCGTCATAGACTGGTGTGATCGACAGTTCATTCCAGAACATGGTGCCGTCTTTACGATAGTTGCGCAGCACTTCTCGCGAGGGGTGACCATCTTTCAGGGCGTCCCTAATGGATGCTAAGGCATCTTGGTCGCGGTCTTCGTTTTGTAAGAAACGGCAGTCGCGGTAAAGAATTTCATCAGCACTATAGCCGGTTAAGCGTTCAAACCCCTTGTTTACATAGATGAGTATATTTTCGTCGCCTTCCTGCTCCGCAACGACAATACCATCTTCTGAAGCGTCAACAATGCGTTCGAGTAGCTCAGGGCTAATTAAAGGAGATCGTTTCATCAATGGGTTCCTGTTGCCGCTCTCATTCTTTCGTAGCCATGACGTTGTAAGTCAACGCGGGGCTTGCCTTGTGGAAATCTCTTGATGCGGGACTATGCTGCATTTTATGTTCGCTAACAAAGCAAAAATAGCAAAAAAAACCAACTAGCCACCGCTATCTACTCCCTATCATGGCGAGCGTTGCCATGCTTTGCAAACCACTATTGCTACTATTGAGGTTAACTATTCGGGTGGGTTAAGGCGATTGACAAACCTTAACGTAAGCGAATGCTAAAAAGAGTACCGATAGCGCTATTCTACTTCAGGTAAACGCTGGGCGCTGAGCATGGCGCAGAAAGCAGTCACGGCAAGTATCACCAGTAACATAGCGCTGCCTAGCCACTGCGCAATGGCGCCAATGATACCCCCGACGATAAGCATTAAAACGCCTGTTAGTGTATTAGAAAGAGCAACATAGAGCGCGCGGTTATCCTGGCTCGCCATATCAACGAGGTAAGTTTTACGCCCTAAGCGTACGCCATGGTGCACAATGACTAGCAAGGCGTAAATAACCGCATAAGGCCACACGCTTTGGGTCCACTCCCCGGGAAGCCAGCCAAGACTAGCCCCTAGCAGACAGCACAGTACTGTGCCGATGGCAGCGTCGCGCATCACACGGCGGCTCGACTGGTCAGCCCGCTTGCCCCATACAGGGCTTGCTACTATTGCAGCGATGCCAGAGACGACTACTAGCAGCCCCAGCCCCCCTAGTTCAGTGCCGCTCTGTTGTTGGCCGAGAAGGGCTAAGTAGGGCAGAGCCAAAGCACTTGATAGGAGCAAAGAGCGGGAGAGGTTAAAGTGTAAAAAAGTGGGGTCTGATTTCATTAACGAGAGGCCTAGCTTAATGCTGTCCCAGGCATTTTCGCCACCCTCGACCGCGCCTGGGGTTTCTTTTATACGGGCTGCGCAAAAGGCGTTAAGCAGCCACCCCAAACCTGCCACGCTAAGCAAAATGGCCAGAGCCACATTGCCGGGGCGGTCTCCGAACCACATCAGTACCCCGCCAGCCACCAGCGTGGCAGCACCTGCTACGCTGCCACTCCAGCCCATTAGTGTGCCACGCCGCCGCTTGGCAATGGTTTTGCCCAATACATCCTTGGTGGCAATGGATGATAGTCCTCGTGCCAGTGCAAGCAATACCAGCACGCACAGCACCAACATACCCCCCAAAGAGCCGCTGCCCATTAAGGCAAGCAGTGCTAAAGCAAAGGCGGCCAGGGCTTGTAGAGCAGCGCCGACTACCCACGCCCATTTACGTTGTGGTCGTAAGCGAATAAAGCCCGCCACAAATAACTGCGGCAGCAGCGCGCCTGCTTCACGAATAGGGACTAAAAGGCCCACCATCCAAACTGGCGCACCGATAATGCCCATTAACCACGGTAACACCAAGCGAGCGCTGGATAGCTCGTCGGCCAGCTTATTACCTAGCGATGCGATGAGATGCTTGAAAAAGTTACGAGGCTGTTCATTGCAGGCTTCTTCAGGGATGTCATCACACATGCGGCTGTCGTCGTCCCCTGTCAGCCACTCGTATAAACGTGATTGAGATACGTTGTGTTCAGCCATTAGGGGGTCCTTGGCGGTTGCTGATGGATGGTGACAAAATGCCGGGCTATTACACCTTAATAACATACACGCTTTAACAGCTTACGGAGTTCAGTATGTCGCGAATTCATATTCGTTATTGTACCCAGTGCCAATGGTTGCTTCGCAGTGCTTGGTACGCACAGGAGTTGCTATCCACCTTCGGCGAGCGCTTATCTGAAGTAGCGCTTTCACCCTCCCATGGTGGCACATTTGAAATATGGTGTGACGGCTCGTTGCTGTGGGAACGTCAGCGTGATGGCGGTTTCCCTGACATTAAATCCCTAAAGCAACAGGTAAGAGACCATATCGAGCCGAGCCTTAATCTTGGGCATGTAGATCGATGAATCAGGATCGCCAGGCCATTTTTTATGGGTTAGGTGCCGTTGCGTTATGGTCAACGGTTGCGACTGCTTTCAAAGTGGCCCTTGTCTGGATGAGTCCTCTGGAGCTTATGTGGCTGGCCGCACTGGTGTCATGGGTACTGATGGGCGTGGTAGTGATTAAGCAAGGCAACCTTGCATCGGCCTTACGCAGTGGCTGGAAGACCGCCGCCTGGGCAGGGTTGATGAATCCAGTTGCGTATTACCTGGCTCTTTTCGGGGCTTACGACCGATTGCCTGGGCAAGAAGCGATGGCGCTGAACTATACCTGGGCGCTTGCCATGGCATTTTTAGCCGTTCCCTTACTGGGTCAACGGCTGACGCGGTTAGACGTTTTGGCGGGTTTAGTGGCCTATTCCGGCGTATGGGTAATTGCGACACGGGGGCAGGTGATCGACGTTGCGTTTGAAGACCCATTAGGCGTGGTATTGGCGCTGTCATCGACACTGCTTTGGGCGCTCTATTGGCTGCTCAATACCAAGGACAAGCGTCAACCCCTGGTTGGCCAATGGCAGAATTTTAGCGTTGGGCTGCCTGTGTTAACGGTGTTATTGCTTTTGGGCCCTGGCTTTGAGTGGCCTGGTTGGCCAGCCATTGGTGCAGGTGTGTACGTGGGGCTATTTGAAATGGGCATCGCTTTCATACTTTGGCAAATGGCGGTTCAAAAAGTCTCTCGTACAGCTAAGGTGTCTAATCTGATTTTTCTATCCCCGCCTGTTTCATTGTTGCTTCTCTATCTCGTGGCTGGTGAACCGTTGCTGGCTTCTACGCTTGTGGGATTAGCATTAATTTTATCGGGATTGGCGATTCAGCAGCTGCCAGGGCATGGGCAAACTAGCACCAAGGGGTAATGTTTTTTTAATAGTTTTATTGTAAGTTTTTGTGACTTTTGCTTTGATGGGAGAATAGAAATGCTAGCGTAATTAAATTAAGCTAGTCTCACTAAAACGAAGTTTGCTTTATGAGATGTTTTTGGTTGGCAAACTAGTTCTTTTATTTTGGCTGTGAGAAAAAGCCAAGTAAGTGGTTCTACAGGTGCTGAAAAGTGCAGGCTGCTTGTTTGTGAGCAGCCTCAAACGTTCACAAGGAAATTATGACCATGAAAAGCAACGTCACTTTGAAATTGAAAAAACTATTTTCACAACACGCTTTTCGGCCGTTAACGGTCACTACCCTGGCGTTTTTACCACTTTCAGCGCTTGCACAATCGCTTCCAGCGAGTTTGTACGCACCTGGTGCCACTGACTTGCCAAGCACCATCCAGCAAACCATTGTTACTAACCCTGAAGTAAATGCAGCCTGGGCTAACTTTAGTGCCACGGGTAGTGACGCAAGGGGTGCAAGGGGCAATTACCTGCCGTCAATTGATGTACGTGCTGGAGTGGGTCGGCAAGATCAGCAAAATGACGGTCGTGGCAGCTATAGCTCTGATTTCGCAGAATTAACGCTTACGCAAATGGTGTTCGATGGTTTTGCTACCCGCAGTGAAGTTGAGCGTTTAGACCGTGCTAGGCTGATCGCATATTTTCAATTACTTGGTGCAAGTGAAGAGATAACGCTAGAGGCTTTTAGGGCCTACGTTGATGTGCTTCGGCATCGCGAACTGGTCCGTTTAGCACAAGATAATTACCGAGAGCACCAGCGTGTTTTTAGCCAAATTGAGGAAAGGGCGCTTTCGGGAGCGGGGCGCGGTGTTGATTTAGAGCAAATCAGCGGCCGCCTAGCACTTGCTGAATCGAATCTCATGACCGAGGCGTCCAACCTCCATGACGTAACGGCACGTTTTCAGCGTATTGTAGGCACGCTACCCGCGCAAAATATGCTGCCAGCTCCTTCATTGGCAAATGAGTTACCAGAGGATGTTAGCCAAGCGGTAGAAATGGCGTTTCAGGGTAACCCTGAATTCCACGCGGCCATTGAGAACATTGCCGTGCAACGGGCGGAGTTAGAGGGTGCTCGGTCCGCATACATGCCCCGGTTGGATATTCAAGGGCGCACAGGCACCAATAACCAGGATGATGCGATTGCAGGTCGCCGGGACGAGCATAGCATTCAGTTAGTCGCTAGCATGAACCTCTATCGTGGTGGTTCCGACCAAGCAGCTTTTAATGCGGCAAGCACACGCATTGAACAAGCTGAAAATCAGCGTGAAACCGCTTGCACTAATGTGAGGCAGACGACGCAAATTGCTTATAACGACACTCAGCGTTTGAGCGAGCAACTTAGCTATTTAAATGAGCATCGCCAGTCGATTGATCGCGTCCGTGGCGCGTATCAACAGCAGTTTGATATTGGTCAGCGTACCTTGCTAGACGTACTGGACAGTGAAAACGAGTTCTTTGAAGCCAGTCGCGCGTATTCCAATGCGCAGTTTGATCTGACATTGGCCCAGGCGCGTACGCTTGCTGCGATGGGTCAGCTCATGCATACCCTGCAAGTCACCCGAGATGACATCCCAAGCCTTAGCGAGCTTGGCTATGAGGATATGGCTGACAATATTCGCATGGCTTGCGGTGTAGAGGGGCCGCGTGGTTTTACCCTAGATGATTTCACACGTGGAATCTCTGCGCGGCAAAACGATATGCCGCAAAGCGCTTACTCAGAATCTGAAAATGTGGTGATGGCTGCTCCTGTTGAAGCGGCTGTTACACACATGTCAGCGCCAAAACCAGTCCAAGGTCTTTATGTTCAGGTGGCGTCTTTAAGTGCTATTGAGCGCGCTGAGGCGCTTAGTAACCAGTTAAGTAATCAGTTAACCGATGGCGCTAGAGTGTTAGCTGCCGCAGGGAACTTCCGTGTGCAAGTAGGGCCTTTTGAATCCTTTGATGATGCCAAGTCACTGCAGTCTGAATTGCAAGGATTTGGCTATGCGGATGCGTTTATTACACGTGGTTAAATTGTGAGCTATGTGCATCTAGTCATCCGGGATGTTCATATTTCGGAAGGAAAATGAGGTTTCTGTGGCGCAAAGTCAGCTGAGAGTGTCTGAAGCTGCCCGTAGTAATGGGCAGGAGCCAAGCGATGAACTGTTGGAATGCTTGAAAACGGTTGCTTCCTATCATCAGCATGAAGTGTCATCTGAGGCTTTAAAGGCTGGTTTGCCGTTAGAGCAAGGCAAGCTTATTCCATCAGTATTTGGTCGAGCCGCTTCACGGGCAGGGTTAACCGCCAGAATTGTAAAAAGCAATTTGTCAGCGCTCAATCCTGCTCTTTTTCCGGCGATTTTGCTGTTGGAGCCTGGCCGCGCTTGCGTGCTTTTAGGGTTAGACCTCAAGCACCAAAAAGCTCGGGTGATTTTCCCTGAGCTTTCAGAGGCCGACATAGAAGTGCCTTTGGAGGAGCTGTATTCTGGTTACAGTGGCGAGGCAATCTACGTACGACCTAAATTTCGCGTTGACAGCACCTCGGAGTCTGGCGTTAAAAAACGGCGGGATGAACACTGGTTTTGGGGCGTTATTCGTGAAAATAGGCGGCTATATCGCGATATTGTGCTTGGCTCAATCGCGATTAACCTATTTGCACTGGCGATGCCGCTGTTTGTGCTCAATGTCTATGATCGCGTAGTGCCTAATCAGGCGACGGAGACCCTCTGGGTGCTCGCGTTAGGCATTTTTATTGTGTTGTGTTTCGATTTGGCGCTGCGCTTAATGCGCAGTAGTTTTGTTGATTTGGCGGCTAGTCGTGCTGATGTAAAGCTCTCCTCTTCAATCATGGCCAAAGTGCTAGGGATGCGTTTGGAAGAGCGTCCAGCGTCTACTGGCTCTTTTACGGCAACACTTCAGTCGTTTGAGTCAGTACGTGCGTTTATCGGATCTGCGACGGTCATAGGCATTGTTGATTTGCCCTTCGTACTGCTTTTTGCCGCCATTATTGCGTTAATTAATCCTTGGTTAGTGCTACCTGTACTGGTGGGTATCGTATTTGTGCTGCTTTATGCGCTGGCCGCGCAAGGCAAGCTTCACGAGCTTTCACAAACCACCTGGGAAGTGAGTGCACAGCGTAACGCGCTTTTAGTCGAGTCGGTCTCGCAGCTAGAAAATGTAAAAGCATTAAGGGCGGAAAGTCGGATTCAGCGGCACTGGGAAAAAGCGTCTGCTTTTCTTTCAAGAACCTCTGCTCAACTACGTCTGGTGAGCACATCAGTCTCCAATGTTGCTCAATGGGCCCAGCATAGCGTAGCGGTGTGCGTCATTATTGTGGGTGTATACCAGATCATTGAGGGCAACCTGACTCAAGGTGGGTTAATTGCGGCTTATATGCTTTCGTCTCGAGCGATGGCGCCTATTAGTCAAGCCGCCGCTTTGTTGGCGCAGTATCACCAGTCTTCGACAGCATTAGAGTCGCTGAATAACGTGATGGGTAAACAGGTTGAGCGTCACGAAGGCAAAGCCTATGTGGAAAAGCCGAGTGTTTCGGGCAGCATCCGTTTGGATAAGGTCACGTTACGCTACCCTGATGAAGAGCGCGAAGCGCTGCGAGATGTTTCTATTTCTATAAAATCGGGCGAAAAAGTTGCTTTGCTGGGCCGTATTGGTTGCGGTAAGTCTTCTCTCAATAAGCTTTTATTAGGTTTTTACCAACCCACATCGGGCGCGGTGCTCATTGATAACGTCGATATTCGGCAGTTAGACCCTCTCCAGCTGCGTCGTCACATTGGTTATGTACCTCAAGATGTAAGTCTTTTCGCTGGCTCATTGCGCGACAACATTGTGGCAGGCGGCGGAAGTGACCGCATAGATGATGAGGCGCTACTAAGAGCTATCGAAATCGCTGGCTTAGAGTCATTGGTGAATAGCCATCCTAATGGCATTGATCTTCAGGTAGGCGAGCGTGGACAGGCTCTCTCTGGTGGGCAGAAACAGGCAGTCGCCATTGCCAGGGCGATGGTGCAAGACCCTCCTATCCTATTATTGGATGAGCCTACTAGCTCGATGGATAACGCCAGCGAAGAGGCGTTTAAGGCCAATCTCACCAAAGTAGCCGCAGGTAAAACGATACTGGTGGTGACACATCGCACTTCGTTACTCTCCCTTGTGGATCGTATCGTTGTTATGGATGCCGGTAAGGTCGTGGCCGATGGCCCTCGTGATACGGTAGTTGAAGCATTGCGGAAAGGGCAGATTGGGAGGGCGTCGTAATGACTAAGAAACCCTCTTCAACCTCAGAGCAAAAAGGCTTCGAAGCCATAGGGCGTTTCTCGGAAAAAGGTCAAAAACCGTTTCGCCCCTTTATGGATCGCCTGTTCGCACGGCGTGTTACTTCTGCGCACCTCAGTCGTGACTGGGCGAGTGATACTGACTGGGCACGAATGCAGCAAGAGCCTATTCGCGCTCGTCTGTTTCTCTACACGGTGTTGCTGACGATTATTGTATTAGTAACATGGGCATATTTTGCACCAATTGATGAAGTTACCCGTGGCTCTGGACGCGTGATACCTGCTAGCCAGTTACAGCGTATTCAGTCGTTTGATGGTGGCGTGGTCGAGCAGATCAGGGTAAGAGAGGGGCAGGTGGTCAGTGCAGGCGAAGTGCTTATGCAAATTGACCCCACTCGGTTTGTGTCAGACTTTCGTGAAAACCGAGCACAGCGGTTTGCGCTGGAAGCCCGGGCGGAGCGCTTACGCGCGTTAGCAACTAATACAGCGTTTGAGCCTTCCGAGGAGTTACGACAAGAAGTGCCTGGTATTGTTATGCAAGAGCGCGATGTCTACGAAAGCAGACGAGAGGAGCTTAGAGAGCAGGAAACAGTGCTGAATGATCGCATTCGTCAGCGCCGTGAAGAGCTCAGAGAAGCACAGGCACGCAGAGATACTGCACAACGCGAAGCCAATATGGCTGGCCAAGAGCTGAACTTAACTCGGCCGCTACTTGCTTCAGGTGCTGTTTCAGAAGTGGAGGTGCTTCGCCTGCAGCGTGAAGTTTCCAGAGCGACCGGCGAGCGTAATCAAGCAGATGCAGCCGTATCACGCTTAGAGGCCGCTGTAGAGGAAGCCCAAACACAGCTACGAGAGCTAGGGGCAGAGAGAAGGAGCGAGTGGCGCAACGACCTGGCACAAGTCTCAGGTGATCTCAATGCGCTTCAGCAATCGGGTACGGGTTTACAGGATCGTGTGCGACTTACCGAAATTCGTTCGCCCGTGGATGGTGTCGTTCAGCGGCTTCACATCAACACTATCGGTGGTGTTGCCCAACCCGGCCAAGAGGTTGTCGAAATTGTGCCCAGTGATGAGCAGTTGCTGGTAGAGGCGCGCATCGCCCCCCAAGATATTGCGTTCCTGCACCCTGGACAGCCTGCGACTATTAAGCTTACTGCCTACGATTACGCCATTTTTGGTGGATTGCAGGCAGAGCTTGATCACATTAGTGCGGACACTATCACTGATGATGATGGCAATACCTTCTACTTGGTGCGTGTGCGTAGCACGGAAGATGAAAACATCGCCGAGCGGCTTCAGGTTATTCCAGGCATGACGGCACAAGTAGACATTGTGACAGGTAAGCGAACGGTGATGCAGTTCCTGCTTAAGCCTGTTTTAAGAGCATGGCGAGATTCCATGGGGGAGCGTTAATGAAGCATTGGTTTATAACAACAGATGGCAGCCTAAAAGCCCGTTGGATAAAAGCGTTCCCCGAGGCATCTATCTTGACACCTCAAACGCTGAGTGATCATCTTCAGCCCAACGATGTAGTTTGGCTGCTAACGACGGTTGAGGATTGGCATGTTCTTATCAATGCAGTTACGACAAAGGGAGCCATCGCAGTAGTGATGAGCTATGCCCCTGGTGAGCGAGAAGCCTTGCAAGCACTTGACCTTGGTGCGAGAGGTTATGTGCATACGTTTGCGGCGCCTGATGTGCTTAACCAAGTGGCTCTTGTCGTGACCAATCAAGGGGTTTGGGTGGGCCAAGAACTGCTTGCAAAAGTGATGGGTGGAACATTTAAGGCACTGCAAAACCGCTTAGGCGGGGAAGAGGATCAGTACAGTGAATGTTTGAACGTGCTTACTGAGCGTGAGCGGGGCGTAGCCCTGGCAGTTGCTCGCGGTGCAACTAATAAAGAGGTAGCGCGTCAGTTAGATATTACTGAGCGTACGGTGAAAGCGCATCTAAGCGCTATTTTCAAAAAGCTAACGGTGCGTGACCGGTTACAGCTGATATTAAAGCTGGCGCCTGTTTCTGAACAAACAGCTAATTAATAGCCCTTACTATAAGCTAGTTACTCTAATGAGATAGTTTGTTGATACCTGAAGCGCGCCTCCTCATAAGGCGCGCTTTTTTGTCCATCGGTACAATACTTTTCTGTTGTTTTACCTCCTAGTATCGACATATATGCCGCTATTCAGTCTGGTGCCAATTTACTAGAACAGTGGCTCTACATTTGTGATCGAGGAGTGACACATGGCAGCTGCAACCATTATTGCAATTTCTGGCCAAGCTTGGGCGCGTGATGAAGCAGGTAATATTCGCGAGTTGCGTATTGGTGATGTGCTGCAAGAAGGCGAGGTCTTAATTACCTCTGCCAATGGCCAAGTGCAGCTAGATTTTGCCGACGGCAGCGGCGCCAGTGTCGTCGAAGGTGGTCAGGAAGTTGCCGTCACTCCTGAGTTAGACAGTGATCTCATCGTAGCGACAGAAGACGCCAGTGCGATGGATGATGACCTTGAGGCACTTTTGTCAGCATTAGATGATGACGGTGACCTACTCGAGTTACTTGATGCCACTGCAGCAGGTGCTGGCGGCGGTGGCGGGAGTAGCTTCGTGCGCGTTGCGCGAGTCGCGGAAGAAACCGACCCGTTGGCCTTTAGCACTGATGGAGGCCTAGAAGGTGCGGAGTTCGTTGAGTTTGATGGCGGAGCCGTCGCTGCCGCCACTGATGATGCAGACACTGTCGTTGTTGATACTACACCTCCCACGCTTACTGTCGACGCCCCCAGCGGCAACGACAATACGCCGATAATTACTGGCACTTCCAATGAAGTTGGCGGCACGGTCACAGTCATCGTCACCGATGCTGCAGGCAATACCCAAGAACTAGAGTCAGTAGTGGGGTCTGACGGCACATGGAGTGTTGAAGTAACCACGCCGCTAGCCGAAGGCGACTACACCGTAGATGCCAGTATTACGGATGCGGCTGGAAACGAAGCAACCGCTTTTGATAATGGCGCTATCGACACCGTCGCCCCCGGCGATGGCACTGGCGAGAACAACAACATCGCCTTCGACGCCGCCGATGGCCTGATCAACGACGGTGAAAAAGACAACGTCACCTTCAGTGGCCGCGTTGAAACCAACGGCACGATCAACAGCATCGTGATCACCGACGCCCAGGGTGGCAGCATCACCGTTGACGCCGCGGACATCACCGTGGACGGCAACGACGTCACGGTGGCGGGCCAAGACCTGAGCAGCCTGGCCGACGGCGAGCTGACCGTGACCATGACGGTGACCGACGAAGCCGGTAACCAAGGCAGCGTTGACGACACCGCGATCCTCGACACCGTCGCCCCCGGCGATGGCACTGGCGAGAACAACAACATCGCCTTCGACGCCGCCGATGGCCTGATCAACGACGGTGAAAAAGACAACGTCACCTTCAGTGGCCGCGTTGAAACCAACGGCACGATCAACAGCATCGTGATCACCGACGCCCAGGGTGGCAGCATCACCGTTGACGCCGCGGACATCACCGTGGACGGCAACGACGTCACGGTGGCGGGCCAAGACCTGAGCAGCCTGGCCGACGGCGAGCTGACCGTGACCATGACGGTGACCGACGAAGCCGGTAACCAAGGCAGCGTTGACGACACCGCGATCCTCGACACCGTCGCCCCCGGCGATGGCACTGGCGAGAACAACAACATCGCCTTCGACGCCGCCGATGGCCTGATCAACGACGGTGAAAAAGACAACGTCACCTTCAGTGGCCGCGTTGAAACCAACGGCACGATCAACAGCATCGTGATCACCGACGCCCAGGGTGGCAGCATCACCGTTGACGCCGCGGACATCACCGTGGACGGCAACGACGTCACGGTGGCGGGCCAAGACCTGAGCAGCCTGGCCGACGGCGAGCTGACCGTGACCATGACGGTGACCGACGAAGCCGGTAACCAAGGCAGCGTTGACGACATCGCGATCCTCGACACCACCGCCGAGATCATCGTGAGCCTGGCCGACGTCAACGGCGACAACGTTGCCGACGCGCCGATCAGCGGCAGCACCGAGGGCGTGGAACAAGGCCAGATCGTCAGCCTCGAGATCACCGACGGCACCACCACCGTGACCGCCACGGCCACCGTGGGCGCCGACGGCACCTATGAAACCACCGCCGACCTGAGCGACCTCACCGACGGTGAGCTGACCGTGACCGCCACGGTAGAAGACCTGGCCGGCAACGAAGCCACCGCCACCGACAAAGCGGCGCTGGACGCCACACCTCCAGCAGTCAGCGTGGCACTCCTAGGTGCTGGCGAAGATGATATCTACAACATCGAGGAAATTGCTGCTGGCGAGCCAGGTAGCGTGGAAGCCTTAATTACTTTCCAAGAGGGTACTGAGGTTGGTGATACGTTGGTTGTTAAAGATTCGGGTGGCAACACGCTGACCACAGTGGGGCTGGATCAGAATGACATTAATAACGGTGTCACTGTTTGGGTCGCTGTGAGCGAAGGTGCGACTAACGTTAGTGTTAGCGCCACTGTCACCGATCCTGCGGGCAATAAAGCCGAGGCCGAGGATGAAAAACGCGTCGAAAACGTAGCACCAGAAGCTACCATTACGATTGACCCGGTCTTTGGTGGCGATGATTTCCTGAGTAATGACGAGGCCCAAGAAGGGCAGTCGATCTCCGGTTCTGTTGAAGGTGATGCCAAGGCTGGTGACGCTATCGAAGTCACCATTGGAGGCGAGATCTATACCACCACCGTTGATAGTGATGGCAGCTCCTGGTCCGTGGTTGTGCCGGCAGATAAAGTCGCGGGCCTGAATTCCGGTAATATTATCGCCAAGGTCGACGGTGTAGATGACTTCGGTAATACCTACGAAGCAGATGCGGACCGGGCTTATGAAGTTCAGCCACCGGCATCGTTGAAAGTAGGCAATAATGATGATAACGAGATCGTAGGTGGCGGCGGCGATGATGTGCTGATTGGAGACCGGGGTGGCAAGGTGACAATTGTTGACCCTGCAGCCAACTACAATATCTCGCTGATCGTTGATGTGTCGGGGAGTATGAGCAATGGCTCGGGAACCCCCGGCCTGGATCTGATGGAGTTGACCAAGCAGTCACTGGTTAACTTGGCTAACCAATTGAAGGATCATGAAGGAACAATCAATGTGCAGTTGGTTCCGTTCTCTACCCATGCCTCAACTGCGGTGACGGTCCAGGGGCTTGATGCGAGCAATGTCAACCAATTGATTTCAGCAATTGATGCACTTTCGGCTGGTGGTGGTACGAACTATCAGGCCGCCTTTGAGCAGTCCGTGGCCTGGTTTAATACTCAGAATGGGCAGCAGGCATCTGGCGAGTTTGAAAATCTCACCTACTTCCTAACGGATGGTGATCCTTCTTTGGATTATCGTACAGGTAACGGTAATGTCACGGGGCCTGGCAATGCGACTAGTTACAGTGTGTTGCAAAACTCTGTCAATGCTTTCAAACCATTGGCAGAGCTGAGCCAAGTTGAAGCTATTGCTATTGGGTCTGATGTTAATCAGGACTACCTTCAGTTCTTTACTACAACAGGAGAGTCTGTCGGGCAAGAGTCCGTGTTTGTTGCAGGATTTACAGATTGGGGCTGGCTAAACGTCAGGACTCCAACGGGTCAAAACGCAGGAAACTACAACTGGTTGGGCGGCACCGTGACGGACCAGGCGGGTGATGTTGATATCGTGAATACCGCAGAAGATCTGGCCTCTGCGCTAGAGGGCAGCTCAGAGTTCGATGAGCTTGAGGCTCTAGGCGATGACATCCTGAGCGGTGGTGATGGCAACGATATTATCTTTGGCGATACCATCAATACCGACCATCTCGAGTGGACCAATGGTGACACCGGTGTCTTCTTCGCTGCAGGTGGTCATGATGGCCTGGGCTACCAAGGGTTGCGAGAATACCTCAAGTGGGAGGTGAATAATGGTGTTACGCCCGAAGATGAGCAGATTCTTGACTATGTTCGAGAGAACTGGGAGTCGTTGATCGACACGGTGCGCACTGATGGGGGAAGTAATACCCTGGATGGTGGTGCCGGTGACGATATTCTCATTGGCGGTGCGGGCAACGATACCCTAATTGGCGGTGCCGGCAACGACATCCTAGTCGGTGGTGATGGTGACGACATCTTCCTTTGGGAAGCAGGAGACCAAGGAACGCCAGAAGACGCTGCCATTGATGTGGTTAGAGATTTTGGTAATGGCAACAATGTTCTGGATATTCGTCAGTTGTTGGATTATGAGACTGAAGACTCGCTAGCTGATTACATCGTCGCTGAGCAGGAAGGCGACGACACTGTGCTCTATCTCAACTCCGAGGGTAATTTGGGCAGCGATAAGAATAATGCAGATCAAGTGATTCGCTTGGAAGGTAAGAGTTTCGCTGACTTCGGCGACGCGAGTTCTTCACAGGATGTAATTCAGCATATGCTGGATAACAATCAACTGAAAATCGACCAATAAATTTGCACTGACTTCAAGGCCGCCCACGGGCGGCCTTGTTGCATCATACCGTTTATTACTATTATCAAAATGTCAGCGTGTTTACTGACAGAGGAAGCCACCATGCTTTATATCAAACGCAATGCCGAAGGGGAGATTGTGATGCTCAGCAAAGAGCCATCGCCTGAGTGTGATGACACCATCGCGGCGGATTCGCCGGAGGTGTTTGCCTTTTTGGCTCAGCAAACCGGGCAGTCGGCGCAAATGATCGCGTCAGATCTCGCGTTTGTGCGGGTAGTGGAAGATATGCTGGAAGTGTTGCTAGAGAAAGGCGTGCTGAGCTTTACCGATTTGCCTGCTGCCGCTCAGAGTAAGATTCTGGAGCGAAAGTCGCTGCGTTCTAAAAACGATGTCAATTTATTAGGTGATGGGGACGAGCTGATTTAAATAAGCGCGTCGTAAGACGCGCTGCTGTGGTGTATGCCATCGCATCGCTTATATAAGTAGTTAGAGGCTGATGCCGGGGCCGGTTGCGCCATCCAGGCCAGCACGAAATAGGCTTTCCATCTCTGCTTGCTCTGTTACCCCTTCTGCAATTACCTGAATACCCAGCGAATGGCATAGCGTTGCCATGCCACGCACAATGGTTTGCTGCTCGCTAGAGGTATGAATGCCGCGAATCAAGCTGCTGTCCACTTTAAGGTAGGCAAGCCCCACGTCGTGAAGATCGGCAAGCTTTGTAAATTCAGCGCCTACGTGCTCGATACCGAACTGACAGCCCAGCGGCCTTAGCGCCGTACATAAACCCCGTAAGCTGCCGATAGCGTGCGCGTTCAATACTGCGGGCACTTCAAAGCAGAGCTGTTTGGCGAGCTGCGGTTGCTTCTCTAACAGGGCTCTTAGCTCAATGACAAACTGCCCGTTGGTAATGGAGGCAAGCGAAAGGTTAATCCCTAATTTTTGCGTAGGATCAATCGTGAGCTGTTCCAAGGCTTTTTTAACGACGGCAATATCAAGTGCTGGCTCTAGGTCGAAGCGTGATATCCAGGGAATAAACACACCGGCTGTTTGCCATGCATTTGCAAGCTCTAAGCGGGCGGGGCACTCATAGTGGAGCACGTTGTTTTGTGCATCAGTGACAGGGAAGTAGGCCAGTTGTGGCCCTTGGTGAATAGCGGTATTAAGAGCTGTTCGCCACTCGGCATGCGTATTAAACAGTGAGCCTTGCTTACCTTCACGAACAACCACACCTCGGTGTGCACTGCTGCTTTCAGCCTCTGCCAGGGCATCGTCTAACGTGGCGAGAAGCGCGCCGCGATCATCGTGGGGTGCATAGGCAGCAATCGCCGCTGGCAGATGCAGTGTTGTATGAGAGGAGAGCAGGCCCACTGATTCAAGTGCCTGATCAAGCGCTTGGCGAACACGTGGCGCTAATGCACGGGTATCTTCTTCCAGTGGCAGCAACAGCATGAAGTCGCTGCCGTTAAGGCGGCCTACCAGGGCCTCTTCTGAGGCATCGTCAAGCTTGGAAAGTTGTATGACCAGCTCTCGCAGTAAGCTATCCGTTGTCTGGTGGCCTAGCTGTTCATTTAGCTGCTCCAAGGCTTGAACCCTTACCATGACCATTAGGCCCGTTGCGCGAGCCTCATCACTACTCAACAGTGATGCCAGCCTACCCATGAACACATCACGATTGAGTGCGCCAGTGACTCTGTCATGCTGAAGATCGCGACGCAACTCATCCAGCTTATGGCTCTCTTGGCTGAGCATTTGATGAACGTTGGCCGAAAGCACATTCATCGCTTGAGCGACTTCTTTCAGCTCTAAGGTGCGGGGCTCTTTAATGGTGGTAAAGCGGCGGGCACTGATATCTTTTGCCTGGGCAACTACACGGGTTAACGGGTGCTTGATACCGCGTACCAGTACGGTGGCAATGGCTAAACTAATCGCCCCGGCCAGTAAGAACCAGCCTGCTAATTCCAACATGCTGCGCCATAAAGAGGCATAAGCAAAGCTATGCTGGCTTTCAAGTTCTAAGGTGCCGAACTGCCGCCAGCCATCCTGCACGGTGGCTCGTCCTGTAGGGACGTCAAATTGAATGAGGTTACGGAACCAGGCAGGTACATCGCCGCGATACTCGCCAGCGGTGCGTTCAACCAGCACCTCGCCATCGGTGTCTTTTAATACAATTGAGCGGTAGTAGCCGGTATCAAATTGTGCAGCAATGAGTAGCTCAAGAATCACGATGTCTTTGTCAAGCTGGCTCATCGAAAGCGCAAGCGCAGTGGCGTTGTCTTCGTTTTTAATGCGGACTTCTTGCTCAATATAGTCACGGCTTGAGGCAATGCTGATCGCAAGACTGCCGACAAACGAGAGTAGAAGAAGCGCAATAATGGCCAGCCAAAGCTGTTTAATCAGTGACATGGTGCCTTATCCTTTTAAATGAAGCCTTGTGATTGCATGCGTTCCACCACGCTGCGCCAGCGCGATAACCGGGCTAAGGGGTCGGCACGTGACTCTGATGAGCCGCCTGCCCATAATCCTTCGCTGTTAAAGCTAAATACGGGGTCAAGGTCGGTGCGCTGTGAGGCGGGGCTAATGGAGGGTACAAGGTTGTCGAGTACCAACGGCTCGGCGTTTGGCGTTGTGTAGTAGCCAAGCACCATGTGGGCTTGGGTAATTTGGCTACGGCCAATACGCGCACGCACATAAATCATCCTCAGGCGTTCACCTGGGACGCCAAGCTGCTTAAGGGTAATATATTTGGCGATAGAGTAGTCTTCGCAGTCGCCTTGACCCTGCCCCATGGTTTCCAGCGGTGTGGCCCAAAAGTCTTCCTGGCCCCAATTATGGATATCGTCAACCCAGCGTACTTGTCGGTTGAAAAAGTCATTGACCTCACGCAGCTGCGTCTGTAGTTCCTGCCCACGTAGACGCTCTAGCAAGTCAAACCATGCCTCTAATACGACAAGGCCGCGCTGCCCATACTGCTGCTGCATAGTTTGACGCAAGCGCTGTGGGTTAAAAGCAGTCGCAGGCGTCGGAAATATCCCCACCCCGGCGCCCAACATAAGCGCGCCGGCAGTGGCTAAAAACTGCCGACGGGAAAGGGAGCAAAGCGTGGGGCGAGCAGAGTCAGGCATAGGCGCCATTAGCGTTCGTCAAATATTCATTAAGACTACAAGCTACGACACCTGAGCGCTATATCTGCCAAGTAGAAAGTATTAATTGAAAGTATGAAATCTCCCTTATGGACTCTACTCAGCGTTGGCTTGTACTGCCCCTTTTTGGGTGTGTTCGGAAAGCAAGGGCTCAAGCGCTGGCCATACGTTATCTAGAATAATCGGCTGTGCCTCAGCGGTGGGGTGGATACCATCACTTTGCATCAGTTGCCTATTCAGGGCAATGCCTTCCAGTAAGAAAGGCACCAGTGAAATATCGTATTCATCCGCTAGGGAGTGGAATACACCGGTGAAAGCGTCCCGGTAGGCTTGGCCATAGTTAGGTGGGATATCAATGCCCAGCAGTAATACGTCAGCGTCTACTTCCTGGCTTTGTTCAATCATGCGGGCAAGGTTGGCACGCATTTGATTAGGGTCTAAACCGCGTAGTCCATCGTTACCCCCTAGCTCTAGCAGAACGATATCAGGCTGCCGCTGTCCGATAATGTCGGTAAAACGCTGCGCCCCGCCGGAAGTGGTTTCGCCACTAATGCTGGCATTGACCACCGTTGCTTGGCCTGCAAGGCGCTCTTCCAGCAATGTTACCCAGCCCTCTTCCTGCTCAATGCCGTAAGCGGCACTTAAGCTGTCACCCATGACTAACAGAGTAGGGCCTTGGTCTGCGTTGATCGATGAAGTACCGAAGGTGACTACCAGTGCCAGCACCCCTCCGGTTACCATACGATTCAGTTTTTGATGATAGGGCTTTAGATAACACAGTTTTAGATGACTTGGTTTTTGAAAGCTTGGTTTTTGAAAGCCTGGTTTTTGAAAACCCGTTTTTTGAAAACTTAGTTTTTGACGAAATAGGTTCTGACGAAATAGCTTTTGACGAAATAGTTTCTGCCAATCCAGTTTATGCCACGCTACAGGGATGCCACGCTTCATGCCTTACTCCTCTGACCCAATGTCTACGTTGCCAGCCGATGACGCGCCTGCAAACCAATCATCCACCGACACTACGTCTGCCCATAAGGTTCCTAATGTCGGGATGGGGACGCCTGTGCTGCTGGCTGAAAAGCTCTCAAAACAGGTAACCAGCGGTGAGCGCTCATTACATATCTTACACGACCTCTCTTTAAGCGTTGCCGCAGGGGAGAGCGTGGCCATTCTAGGTAAAAGTGGTGCCGGTAAGTCGACTCTTTTAGGGCTTTTAGCAGGCTTAGACACCCCCAGTGATGGTGAATTAACCCTGTTTGGGCAGCCTTTGAGCCGTTTGGATGAAGATGGCAGGGCAGCGCTACGTGCGGGGCGGGTAGGGTTTGTGTTTCAAAATTTCCAACTGCTGCCCACCTTGAGCGCGCTTGAAAACGTGCTATTGCCCCTAGAGCTATCTCCGCGAGCAGGTGGCGATGGTACTGCTTCTCACTGGCTTGAGCGGGTGGGGCTGGGGGAGCGCACAGGCCACCTACCCAAACAGCTCTCCGGCGGCGAGCAGCAGCGGGTGGCGATTGCTCGCGCCTTCGTGACCGACCCAGAGCTGGTATTTGCCGATGAGCCCACCGGCAACCTAGATCCTGACACCGGCGCACAAATTATTGACCTCCTATTCACGCTTAACCGCGAGGCGGGCACCACGCTGATGCTGGTGACCCATGACCACGCCCTTGCCCGCCGCTGCGACCGTTGCCTGCGCCTTGCAAATGGCAAGCTAGAACCCTTTGAGCCGGTATCTATCAATGGGGGTAGTAATGAGTGATATTAACTGGCGCCTGGCCGCCCGCAGTTTAAAGCGTGACCTGCGAGCATCCGACGTGCGGGCGCTGTTTATTGCACTTATGCTCGCGGTTGCGGCTTCCACCATGATTGCTTTTTTTCTCGACAGACTGGAGCGTGGTTTGGAGCGTCAGGCGGGCCAGATGCTGGGCGGCGATTTGGTGTTGGAACAGCGCGAGCCGTTTTCTGATGCGCTGCGCAGTACCTTAGAACAGGCAGGACTTGAGTTGAGCGATCAAGTCGAACTGGTCTCAATGATTAGTCGAGGCGAGCGTTTTCAGCCCGCTAGCCTGAAAGCGGTCGATGATGTTTACCCGCATTATGGCGAATCCCATGTTGATCTTGGCAGTGGCACGGAACAAATCGCCTCTGGCCCAGCGGCGGGGGAGGCATGGGCAGACCCAAGGCTTATCCAGCTGATTGAACTTGAGCTGGGCGACCGTGTGCAGGTGGGGCAAACCGAACTTACCATCAGCGGTATTATTGAGCGCGAAGCCGACCAATCGGGTGGCTTTGGCAACTTCAACCCTCGCTTAATGCTCAATACTGCCGACCTCGAGGCCACCGGCTTGGTACAGCCAGGCTCGCGTATTGAGTTTAGTTTGTTGGCAGCAGGGCCGCCTGCAGCGTTAGACCAAGTGCAGCCGCTACTGGCTGAGCTAAGAAGAGACGGTGTGGATGTGCGTGACGTGCGGGTAGACCGTCCTCAGTTAGGTAATGCCCTAGAGCGTGCCGAAAGCTACCTGGGGCTTGCCGGGTTAGCCGCTGTGCTGCTGGCGGGGGTGGCCGTCGCTATGTCCACCCGCCGCTATGTGGAGCGCCACCTGGATACGGCTGCACTATTGCGCTGTTTTGGTGCCAGCCAGTACCAACTGGTGACGATTTTTTCCCTACAGCTGCTGGGTTTAGCGCTGGCAGCATCGGTGGTAGGCGCGCTGCTTGGGCTGGTGGGGCAGGCGGTGCTTCTCTGGTTGCTCACCAGCTTTTTACCCATGACGCTGCCGCCCCCCGGCATCATGCCGCTTTGGCTGGGGATTTTTACTGCCTTAGCCGTGTTAGTGGGTTTTGCTGGGCCAACGCTACTGCGCATTAAGCAAGTGAGCGCACTGAAAGTACTGCGTCGCGAGCTGGACCCTTTACCACCGTCTGCATGGGTGGTGGTTGGGGCGGCCAGCCTGGTGTTTGGCGGCCTGCTATGGCTCTACTCGGGCAGTTTGCCGTTGGCGATTGCGCTGCTGATTGGCGGCGCTGCGCTGTTGGGCGTGCTGTGGTTATTGAGTTCACTGCTACTCAATGGCTTGCTAAAAGTCGTGCAGCGGCTGTCAGGGAAGCGTGTATGGTCACAGGCGTTTCGTTTGGGAGGGCGGCAGTTAGCGCGACGCAAGCAGGCGGGATTAGGGCAGCTGTTGGCCTTTTCGGTGACGTTCTTCGCCATGGCGATGATTGTGTTGGTGCGCGGCGATCTGCTGACTACCTGGCAAGACCAGTTGCCTGATGACACCCCCAACTACTTTGCTATCAACATACAGCCCGGCGAGCGCGACGCCTTTGAACAAGCCGTTGCGCCACGAGTAGACACCCAGAGCACACTTTACCCGATGGTGCGCGGGCGTATTACCGGCATTAATGGGCAATTGCCACGAGACGCTGTACCGCCAGATGCCAGGGGAGATAACTCTCTGCGCCGCGAGCTAAACCTCACTTGGCAAGCTGAAGTGCCCCAAGGTAACCAAGTCGTCGCCGGGCAGTGGTTTACACCGGAGGCTGAGCCCCAAGGCTTTATGGGTGAGGTAGACGCAACCCCCACTGAGAGCGGTGACATTACACCTATCTCCATGGAGGACGGGCTCGCTCAGCGGTTAGGGTTGGGTATTGGCGATGAGCTAACGTTCTCGGTGGGGGGCGATACCATTGCGACCCGTATCGAAAGCTTACGTAGCCTCAATTGGGATAGCTTTACGCCCAACTTCTTCATTATTTTCCCGCCGGGTGTGCTGGAGTCGTTTGGGCATAGTTATATCACCGCGTTTCACCTGCCCGATGCAGAGCAAGGGTTAGTTCGCCAGTTGGTAAGCGATTTTCCGGGCGTTTCGCTACTCAATGTAGATGCCATTTTAGGCCAGGTGCGCGAAGTACTAACGCAGGTTACTCGGGCAGTAGAACTGGTATTAGCCTTGGTGCTGCTAGCAGGCATTAGCGTGCTCTACGCAGCTCTGACGGCAAGTAGACCGGTACGTGCCCATGAAAGCGGCTTACTGCGCGTATTTGGGGCAGGCACCAAGATGATTTCCCGCGTGCAAGGCGCAGAGTATGCGCTACTTGGGTTTGCCAGTGGTTTGATGGGAGCAGCACTAGCGGAGCTAGCCACCGCCGCGCTGTACCTTTACTGGCTGGAGTTAACGCCACGCCTGCACTTGGGGCTTTGGTTTATATTGCCGCTAGGGGGCGCGCTGCTGATTGGTATTATCGGCCATGCGCTTTCTTATAGTTTAAGGCGCCAAGCCCCAGCCGCCAGCCTTGGGCTGTTGGGTGAGGCATAGCGAGGATGGACGCTTACCCGAATAGCGTGGCTGTCCACTTGGTCAGCCTTTGAAGGGTGCCAGCAACATGAAACATACTCATGCAACACCTGACGCGGATGCGATGAAAGTCGCGTCAGGCTGCGTTATGATAACGCCCTCGCTTCTCCCATGATGATCGTTTCGTTACGAGGTTCTCGCCGATGTTCAGCCGCGACATGACAATTGCCGGATTCGATGACGCGCTTTTTGATGCGATGCAAAAAGAAGTTGCACGCCAAGAAGCCCATATCGAACTGATTGCTTCTGAAAACTACGCTAGCCCCCGCGTACTGGAAGCCCAGGGTAGCCAGCTGACCAACAAATACGCCGAAGGCTACCCCGGCAAGCGCTACTATGGCGGCTGTGAATTCGTCGATATCGCCGAAAACCTCGCCATCGACTACGCCAAAGAGTTGTTTGGTGCGACCTACGTTAACGTCCAGCCCCACTCTGGTTCCCAGGCAAACAGCGCGGTGTTCCAAGCGCTGGTAACGCCGGGTGACACCATTTTGGGCATGAGCCTTGATGCGGGTGGTCACCTGACCCACGGTGCCAAGCCTAACTTCTCTGGTAAGCACTACAACGCGATTCAGTATGGCCTGAATGAGCAAGGTCTGATCGACTATGACCAAGTGGCTGCGCTTGCCCGTGAGCACAAGCCGAAAATGATCATCGCCGGTTTCTCAGCTTATTCACAAATTGTCGATTGGGCCAAATTCCGCGAAATTGCCGACGAAGTAGGCGCTTACTTACTGGTCGATATGGCCCACGTCTCTGGCTTGGTCGCGGCGGGTGTTTACCCAAGCCCGCTGCCCCATGCGCACGTGGTCACCTCGACAACCCACAAAACCCTGCGCGGCCCCCGCAGCGGTGTGATTCTGTCGGCGGAAAACAACGCTGACATCGAGAAAAAGCTCCAGTCAGCGGTATTCCCCGGTGGCCAGGGTGGCCCCTTGATGCACGTGATTGCGGCTAAAGCGATCTGCTTCAAAGAAGCCATGGAGCCAGGTTTCAAAACCTACCAGCAGCAGGTCGTTAAAAATGCCCAGGCAATGGCTAAGGTGTTCATCGACCGGGGTTACGACATCGTATCCGGTGGCACCGAAGACCACCTTTTCCTGCTCTCGCTCATCAAGCAGGGTGTGACCGGTAAAGATGCGGACGCCGCCTTAGGCCGTGCCCACATCACGGTGAATAAGAATGCCGTTCCTAACGACCCGCAAAGCCCGTTCGTAACCTCTGGCCTGCGTATCGGCACGCCCGCTGTCACTACCCGTGGTTTCGGTGAAGACGAATGTACCCAACTGGCTGGCTGGATCTGCGACATTCTGGATGTATTGGCGAAAGGTGAAGACACTAGCGGCGTAGAAGCCCAGGTGCTGGATAAAGTCGCTGCCGTCTGTGGTCGCTACCCGGTTTATAAATAACGTAGGTCGTCTATCAGGTGGTTGTGCCTGGTGGCCTTTAAAGAAAAGCGCTAGCCTAATGGGCTAGCGCTTTTTTTAGTTTATGACACCCAAGTTTACATCAGTATCCGTTACATAACTGCTCGCTGATTACCAGCCGCCTTGGCCTTCTAACAAGCTTCGTGTGTTGTTATTGAGGCGTACTCTGAAGTCGGCGCTACCCAGCACCATGGCATCACCCGTCCTAACTACCCGAGCACTGACGTAAAGGTAGTCTTGCCCTTGGGCATAGGTGCCCATCAAGATAGAGCGTGCATCGTGCTGGGCGCTTAACCGCTGTACTTGGCGGGATAAAATTAGCTCGCCTACGCTCTCTTCGATGAACATGCTGTCGCGCATTTTTACTTCGCGTACCTGCATGCCTTCCCGTGCTAAGGCAGAGGCCATAAGCTCAGAGCTAATACGGCCAAACGTTGAGGATTGGCTAAGATTGTCGATGCTGACAAACGTAGCCGCTATCATCGGGCTATAACGTGTTATATCTGGGTTGTTTGCTACCATTTGACTGGCCGCCGCGTGGGCTAGCTCGGAAAGGTCGGGCTCAGGCTCCGCCGGTTGGGTGTTTGTATTGCCAAAGGTGCCGCATCCTGCCAGCGTCAGCGCCATTAACACCAGGGGTAAAAAGCAGGTTTTACGCACTAAAGAGCGACAGTAAACAGTAAAAGATAAAAATGTAGCGTTACTAGAAAACACGGTGTTGCTAGAAGACATAGTGTTACTAGAAGACATAGCGTTACTAGAAGACATAGCGTTACCAGGTGTCAGTGATGGAAACAGTGGGCGTAGTAGGTGCTTGGGGCACGCGATGCGGGGCATAGTGGCGACGATCTCCCCCATTTATGTAATAAATGTTGGAAGATGAGTAAAGAATTCGATCGTCCTCAATTATTTGCGTGGTGACGATGATTTCCTCATTACCCGTATGCGTCCAGCTACCGGTTGTTGTGTCGGCCAGCATGGCGGCAGGAATTAATGCCAGAGCAGGTTCACTCCAGTTGCGGAGTGGAATAGTGGCGACCGCAATGCCGCTGGCAAGGGCTGTGTAAGTGCCAAAGGGCGGACGTATGTAACCGCGATCCCGGTGTTCAACGACTTCTACATCGATCTGAACCGTTGCGCCGCCTGAGCGAGGCTGGGTAGTGACGCTGCCTCCCCTAGAAACCAGTTCACTGGTTAGCAGGGTGCGGAAGCCGCGTTCAAATTCGCCACCGCTGTAGGCGCTGAGGTAGGCATGCTCTTCTGCCGGAATATGCAAATCCCTAAAGCGTACGCGTTCACTGCGTAAGATACCGGCAGCCTCATGCTTGGCCAGTACTTCCCAGTGCTGGGCAGCCTGCATCCGCTGCTGTTCTGTGTAAGGGTACGTCGTTGCAACCGGTGCCTGTGAGGTATTGGCATAAAAGCAACCACTTAGCATTAGGCTTGCGAGCCCGAGGCTAACAGGGCGTAAAAAACGAACGTTAGAGGATGAAATAAAACGAATACGCACCTGATAGTTCCTTCTCGCTACAAAACGGCTTTTGATAGACTAGTTTGCCACGCTTAGCTTATATCGGCCATGAGGTTAAAAACTTGAATGAGTAATTGCTCCCATGCTTGAAGATCACCGCGCTGGGCCGCGTCATGATTCGCTGCTGACTGCTTATTCAGATGATGAGAGCAATAGCGGGTGGATGATTAGCTATATCGATATTATGACGCTCTTAGTGGCGCTTTTTGTGATTATTATTGCCGCCGCCGGGGTCACAAGCCCAACGTGGAAGCCCCAAGAAGCAGAGCCAGAGACCCGTTATAATGTCTTGTCCACGCTCGACATCCCTTTGCCTATAGAGCTTGCCAGCGTGCGTAAGCAGCGTGAGGGGTATTTTTTGCCTCCCACTATCCCCGGTGAGCTAAGCCAGATGGCTATAAGTGCCGCGTTAGGTGTGGCTGGGTTACCCCAGCGCCGTCCAATCGTAAGCGTCCCGCCGTTATTGGCACGGGTGGAGGAGGAACCATCTACCCCTGAAGCGCTCACTTTCGATGTAGTGCTGCCACGACCGCTGCTGCCGACCAGTGAACGTCAGTTGGTGTCGCCGCTGGCTGACTACATGGTGCTGCTGACTGACCGTCCACCTGTCAATGTGCAAGAGGTGGAGGATGAAGCTGTCGATAGCACTTTGGCGCTGGATGAAACGCTGCTAGAGCGTGTTGAAGCATCACCTTACCTACCCAACCTTGAGGGGGTTGAGGTATCACGGGTTGCCGAAGGCATTAGCCTGCGCGTGCAGGATCAGTTGCTGTTCCCATCAGCGGCGGCTGACCTTTCAGAGGGTGGCTCTTCGCTTGTCAGTAGTTTGATGGAAACAATTCAGCGCTACGAGGGCGAGGTGTGGGTAGAAGGGCACTCAGATAGTCAGTCGATTAACACCCCCGAGTTTTCATCCAACTGGGCACTCTCCAGCGCACGCGCTATTGCCATTGTTGAAGCACTTGAAGCGGCAGGCGTAGAACCGCAGCGTTTGCGCGCCGTAGGGCTGGCGGCTACTCGACCACTAGAAGATAACAGCACTGAGGAGGGGCGAGCGCGCAATCGGCGCGTTGAGGTGGTTATTCACGTTGAGTAACTGAGATTGAGTCGTTGCAAGCCGTGTACAACAGTGATGTTTGCAGAAGTCGCGATTGAGAAAACCAACATCGCAAAAAAAAGCCCGCCGGGGGAGGCGGGCATTAAAGGGCTTGGCTCACTGCAGCTCACTGGCATCAGGTGAGGGGGTGTACAAGACTGCCAGTGAGTACAATGTCAGTATAGCTATTTGAGGGGATTTTCCAAGGGTTTGTGCAAATATTTTAGCCCTGTGCTCGTAATGGATGACTCGTTCAGTCCAGGGCGCCCCTGGTCAGCGCTCTGCTTCACTGATTTTTTTGCACTTTTTGGGTGCGTATCCTTTGCTCTTTTTTGGTGCTAAAAATAATCACGCGTCATTTATGTTCATATCTCTTTGTTATCGTTAGTCTATTTTTCTTTGGCATATAACCTGCTTGTTTGCTTATCTGTGTATGAAGACGACGTGTTGAGTAAGGTCTTAATACAAAAGTGTACAAACGCTTTTAAGATGGTCAATAGGTGATGCTATGTCTGAACATGCCAACGCTCTTCCAATATCGAAGGCATTGCCCCAACAAGTGGCAGCAAACGCGATTGATCCTGCTTTGCAGCCGCGCTTGGTGGTGACGGATCTTGATGGTTCGTTGCTTGATCACCATACCTACGATTTTGCCCCCGCAGCCCCCTGGCTCGCGCGCTTAAAAAAACTTGGCGTGCCGGTTATTCCTGTGACCAGTAAAACCCGGGCTGAGCTGATCCCGCTTCGCGAATCACTTGGCCTCACCGCGACACCTTTTGTTGCCGAAAACGGCGCCGTGATTGGTTTGCCGCCCGGTTGGTGCCATGCCCGTTTAGACCGTCCAGGCAGTGCCCGGGATGGGGTTGTTGTTAAACACACAGGGGTTGATGTGGGGTTTATTCGTGCTCGGCTAAAAATATGGCGCGAACGACTTGGACTTCGGTTTACCCGCATGGGAGAGCTGAACACCCCGCAAATTATGGAGCTCACCGGATTAGATGAGGCACGTGCAAAGGCTGCTCGGCAGCGAGAGGGGAGCGAGCCGCTCATTTGGCACGATGATGAAAAAGCGCTTGAGGCGTTTCGCCTTGCGCTAGCAGGGGATGGCCTTGAGCTGACCCAAGGAGGGCGTTTTTGGCACGTTATGGGGCGCGCCTCGGATAAAGGCAGTGCCGTAGAGTGGCTAATTAAGCGCTTTAGCGCCCTTAGGGGAAGCCCGCCTATTTCATTGGGGTTAGGCGATGGCCCTAACGATATCACCATGCTGGAAGCAGTGGACCAAGCAGTTGTCATCAAGGGGTGTCATGGGCTGGAGATAACGCCACGCAGTGCTGCTTTATACCGTACCGAGGCAACCGGGCCATTAGGTTGGGCTGAGGGGGTAGCCCATTGGTGGGGGCGAGACGACCGCCGTTTAGCGGCGGCGCCAACCTGTCATGCTGCCGTTATGTGAGCATATCTATGTCAACGCGTATGGCTAGTGAGCCAAGGAGACATACTGCATGAGTGATTTCCATCAAAATGGCGTGATTACCGATTTTCACAACTTAACGCGCCGTTCAGTTGACGCACTTGAGCAAGAGCTTTGCCAATTTGCCAAGCGGCGCCCCATGGGGTTGATCTTACCCTCGCTGTTTTCAGAGCTGGAGGGACCAGCGCTTTCTGCCATTGTCGATGAATTAGTTAAAGTGCCCTATCTCAATGAAGTGGTGATTGGTCTGGATCGCGCTGATCGCGACCAATTTTTATATGCCCGAGAGTTTTTTTCTCGCTTACCCCAGCATACTCGTATTTTATGGAACGACGGCCCTCGGTTAAAGGCGCTGGATGCCGAGTTGGAAAGCCATGGGCTAGGTGCGCTGGAGCCGGGTAAAGGGCGCAATGTATGGTACTGCGCAGGCTATATTCTCTCGTCTGGGCGTTCATCGGTGGTCGGTTTACATGACTGCGATATTCTCACCTACGAGCGTGGGTTATTGGCCCGCCTTATGTACCCCGTGGCTCATCCCCGGTTCAACTATAGTTTTTGTAAAGGCTATTACCCCCGCATTGCGGAGGGGAAGTTGAACGGACGTGTGTCACGGCTGATGGTAACGCCGCTCATACGCGCCCTTAAAACGGTGTGTGGGCCACTTCCCTACTTGGATTATTTGGATAGCTTTCGTTATCCGCTTTCCGGTGAGTTTGCGATGCGCAGTGAGGTACTGGAAGGCATACGTATACCGGCAGATTGGGGGCTGGAAATTGGTGTGCTTTCCGAGTTACAGCGCAACTACGCGCCAAGGCAGCTGTGCCAGGTCGATATTGCCGATGCCTATGATCACAAGCACCAGCCAGTGAGTGAAGACGACCCTAATGGTGGCCTGAATCGTATGAGCCTGGATATTGCCAAGGCGCTGTATCGCAAGCTCGCTACCCAAGGCGTGAGCTTTAGCAGCGAGGATTTCCGTACGCTAAAAGCGACCTATTACCGCTATGCCTTAGACCTTATTGAAGCTTACGACCACGATGCCACCATGAACGGGCTCAGCTTGGACCGCCATTGCGAAGAGCAGGCAGTAGAGCTGTTTGCCAGCAACCTTTTAGAAGCAGGTAACCTGTTTTTGGATAACCCACGCGAGCGTCCGTTTATCCCCAGCTGGAACCGAGTTCAAGCCGCTGTGCCCGATTTGCTGGCCCGCATGCATGACGCGGTGGAGCTAGATAACCAAGGAAAGGTGTAGCCCAATCGCTTTTTTGAACCCTGCTCCTGGCAGGGTTTTTTTATGCTTGTCTTTGTCTCGTGCCTTAAATGCTGCCAATACTGGCTTGGTTGAATGCTGTATCGGTTTAATAATCTCTTTAATAAATGGCTTTAAATTCCATAAGGGTATAAACATATAACCATATATGGTTTATAGTGGGTGCATAGTAACGCTAAAAGCCACCTAGTGGAGGCACTGTATGCAACGCCCAATCGTCACCCCTTTTTTCGATGAGCCCACCAATACGTTTAGCTACGTGGTGCAAGACCCCGATAGCCATGCCTGCGCTATTGTCGATTCAGTACTGGATTTTGATTATGCCGCTGGGCAAACGGATGTGCGCTCCGCTAATGCAATTATTAGCTTTATTCGTGATAACGACTTAACCGTGGAATGGATTCTGGAAACCCACGTACATGCAGACCATCTTTCCGCGGCGCCTTATTTACATCAGCAGCTAGGCGGCAAAACCGGTATTGGCGCCCATATCGTCGACGTACAGGAAATTTTTGGTAAGGCGTTTAATGCGGGAACCGAATTTGCTCGGGATGGCAGCCAGTTTGATGCGCTGTTCAATGAAGATGACACTTTTACGATTGGTAAACTGCAAGGGCGTGTAGTGCACACCCCTGGGCATACGCCTGCTTGTCTAACGTATGTCGTCGGCGATGCTGCCTTTGTGGGCGATACGCTTTTTATGCCGGATTACGGCACCGCGCGGTGTGACTTTCCTGGTGGAGATGCCCGCACGTTATACCGTTCAATACAAAAAGTGCTGGCCCTACCAGAGCAAACGCGGCTGTTTTTGTGTCACGACTATAAAGCCCCAGGGCGTGAGACTTACCAACATGAAACCAGCGTGGCGGAGCAGCGCACCGCTAACGTCCACGTGCACGAAGGTATTAGCGAAGATGAGTTTGTGAAAATGCGCTCCGAGCGCGACGCCACGCTGGGCATGCCAAAGCTAATTATACCGTCGGTGCAGGTCAATATGCGGGCCGGGGAGATGCCTCCCGCTGAAGATAATGGACAAGTGTATCTAAAAGTACCGATTAATCGTTTTTAGCCGATTTTTATCTAAATTAAGGAGCACCGTATGAAAACTAACGTAGGTGGTATCGATAAAGTAGCGCGCATTGTGGTGGGGGCGGTGCTGATTGGGTTGGCGTTGACCGGAACAATAGGTGCCTGGGGGTGGGTAGGGATTGTGCCTTTGGCAACCGGCCTTTTTAACTTTTGCCCGCTTTACCCGCTGCTGGGTATTTCAACGTGTAAAACCAAGCGTTAAAACGATCACTAGCCTCGTACGCTAGTTGAGTAAACAACGTTACAAGCACTTTTCAGGAGCACACCGTGGACTGGATAGCGAGTCTGCAAGGATTGGTGGGGGGCGTATTGATCGGGCTCTCTGCTGTGTGGCTAATGGGGTCACTTGGGCGCATTGCTGGCATTAGCGGCATTGTTGGCACGTTAATTACTCAGCGCCCCAAGGGGGATAGCGCCTGGCGGCTAGCATTTCTGGCGGGGGTGGTAAGTGGCCCGTTAGTCGTGATGGCATTAGGCGGTGGGTTGGGCAATGTGGCGGATGCCCCCGGTGCGGTCATTGGCGAGCCAGCGGGCGGTATACTGTTAATGCTGCTGGCTGGGCTGTTAGTAGGGCTAGGAACCGGCATTGGCAGCGGCTGTACCAGCGGGCACGGCGTATGCGGTTTAGCGCGCTTGGCGCCGCGCTCGATGGCGGCGACGGCAATGTTTCTAGTCGCCGCTATTGTGACCGTGTACGTGGTACGCCACGTGTTAGGAGGCAGTGCATGAGCCGTCTTAGTCATTCAAACACGCTTAAAACAGCGGCTGGCTATCTGGCAGGCCTGCTGTTTGGTCTTGGGCTGGCGGTTTCGGGAATGACCGACCCAGCACGGGTATTGGGCTTTTTGGACATCGCGGGCGCCTGGGACCCTACCCTAATGTTTGTGTTAGGCGGTGCGGTAGTCACGACTTTCATCGGCTATCGGCTTGTTTATGCCCGAGGAACTCCGCTGTTTGGTAGCGGCTTCCAGCTACCTAGTAAGCAGGATTTAGACGCTAAGCTGTTAGGCGGCGCGGCGCTATTTGGTATTGGTTGGGGGCTTTCTGGCTACTGCCCTGGTCCGGCTATTGCCTCTGTTGGTGGCTTATCGTTACCGCTGTTAGCCATGTTAGTGGCGATGGTGGTGGGATGGTTCTTGGCTAAACGAGTTTAGCGCACTGCTTTAACTTACCCCAGCTTACCCCGCTTGCTTGATGACGACTATCACCCTTGCTGAGATCAGCAGGGGTGTTTTTGTTGATAGGGAGAGATTGATAGAGGCGAGATGGAGAGAGGCGAGATGGAGAGAGGGAGCTAATTGGACGATGGACATTGCTTGGATGCTTAACGCTAGGTTAATGCGCGTTTGCCATGCTGGACAGACTATAGAAGGAAACCGCTATGCACGTCTTACTCATTGAAGATGACCCGCTGGTGGCCTCGGGGATTCGCTCAGGCTTGATGATGTACGATTTTGTCGTCGATCACGTCTCCTCAATTAAGGCTGCGCGGCAAGCCATGCAGTCAGTGGCGAGCGATGTGGTGATACTCGACCGCGGGTTGCCTGATGGGGATGGCTTACAACTACTTCAGTCATGGCGTGAGCAAGGAATCGCCACGCCGGTACTGATGCTAACCGCCCGAGACGCGGTTCGTGACCGAGTGGATGGGCTTCAATGCGGTGCTGACGACTATCTGATAAAGCCGTTTGATCTTGATGAGCTGGTAGCGCGCTTACATGCGCTGCTGCGTCGCGTGTCGGGCCGTAGCCAGGGGCTTACGGTGCATGGGGCGCTGACCTTAGACCCAGCGTCACGAGAGGTAAACGTTGCTGGGCACTTAGTGGCGTTGTCACGGCGCGAGCTGGTGCTATTGGAAGCGTTTTTACACGCGCCGCGCAGCGTGCTGTCGGCGGATCAGTTGAAGGATAGCCTGTACGGCTTAAATGACGAAGTAGAGAGTAATGCGCTAAATGTGCATATCCACCATCTTCGCCGCAAGCTCGGCAGCGGGGTGATCGAGACGGTACGTGGCCTAGGGTACCGGCTTGGTAAGCCCGAAGCAGTGCATTTGCCTGGCACACCCTACAAAGGTCAGCAATGAGCTTGCGTGCCCGCCTACTGCTAACGCTAGGCTTAACCCTGGTGGTGTTATGGGGTGTGGCAGCGGCGTGGTTACTAAATGACCTAGAAAAAAAGTTTGTAGAAACCCTTGATCAGCGCTTAGCCCAGTCGGCGCGCATGGTCGCTGGGCTAGTGCTTCAGCTACCCGAAGAGGTATGGGCCCAGAGCGCAACAGCGGCGCTCTCAATTCCCCCGATTGAAGGCTTGGCCTGTCAGGTTCATTCGCCACAAGGCAACATCATTGCTCGCACCCATGCCAACCTTGAAGCGGTACTCTCCCCGGGTGCTAGGGGGCACACCTACCGCCAAGAGGGCGATACCACCTGGCGCGTGTTTACCTATGAGCGTGGTGATTTGGTGATCACCACCGCCGACCGTATGGATGAGCGCGATAAGTTGCTTAGCGATGTCGTTCGCGTGGCCGTGGTGCCTTTTATTGTCGCGCTGATCGGCAGCTTTATCGCCCTGTGGGTGGGGGTATGGCGTGGATTGTTGCCTTTAGCGCGTCTGCGAGCGGCATTGGCTAGCCGCCATCCTGAAGCGTTAGCGCCAGTGTCTACTTATGGCGTGCCTAAAGAGATCAAACCGCTTATTGAGACCCTCAATGGGTTGCTGATCCGCGTGCAGCACACGCTCGTTCGTGAGCAGCGCTTCACGAACGACGCCGCCCATGAACTGCGTACCCCGCTAACGGCGATTAAAACTCACCTGCAAGTCGCCCAGCGTGCCCAAGGGGCCGCGGCTGAAGCGTCGCTGCACCATGCCGAAGCAGGAGTTGTGCGGCTAGCACATACCCTAGATCAGTTACTCACATTGGCCCGGGTGGAAGGACGAATGCGCTTTGACGATGGCGAGCCGAGTCAGGTGGCAGAAATTGTTGAGTATGCGATAGCCGACAGCGTGGCGGCGCCGGGGCAGTGCCTGTCGCCAGAGACGCTTCCCAATGTATGCCTTGCTATGCCCAGAGAACTTGCGATCACAGCGCTGCGAAACTTGCTGGATAACTCGCTGCATCACGGCCCACGTGGCGCTGCGGTCTCCTTGGGTGTGCAGTGCGTGGATGGCCAAGCGACCTTCAGTGTGCATGACCAAGGCCCCGGGGTAGATGAGGCAACGCTGAAGCAGCTCACCCAGCGTTTTTGGCGAGCCAGCAAGCAGCAGGGAAGTGGCTTAGGGCTTGCCATTGTGGAAGCCATTGCTGAGCGCTTTGGCGGCAGTGTGGCGTTTGAAAATGCTGAAGCAGGCGGTTTTAGCGCGCACTTAACGGTGCCTACGGTAACGCTAAACACGCAGAAAGATGGAAGGCGAGACCCTTAATAAAAGAGTGATAACGACCAAGCGATCGGGGGAGACATGAATAAAAAACAGTGGGGCAAGGTGAGTGTGCTGATCAGCGCTTGCCTAGCAGCAGGGGCTGCGTTTGCCGAGGTACAAGAGGGCGATGCGCAGCGTGGCCAGGCCGCAGCGGCAACCTGTACCGCATGCCACCAGGCAAATGGTGGTGGCATGAATATTCCCGGCGGTGAGTCCTGGCCACGTTTGGCAGGATTAGATGCGGGCTATATCGTCAAGCAGCTGCACGATTTTAAAGAGGGGCGCCGACAAAACGCCTCGATGATGCCGTTTGCCAGTATGCTCAGTGACGAGCAGATTGCCGATGTGGCGGCTTACTACAGCCAAATGCCCATTACGCCTGCCCAGGGTGGCGAGAGCGCTAGCGAAGCGGTGCTAGCCCGTGGCCAGCAATTGGCCGAGCGCGGCGATTGGGATGCGTATATCGTGTCGTGTAAAAGTTGCCATGGCCCAGGGGGAAATGGCGCAGGAAGTGATTTTCCAGCTATTACCAGCCAGCATGCGGGTTACCTCAGTAGTCAGCTGCTTGCTTGGAAAAATGATGAGCGCAGCAACGACCCGCAAAACTTAATGGGCGCCATTGCCAAGCGCATGAGCGAGGAGGATATCCAGGCCGTATCCGCATGGTACGCCACGCAAACGGTCAGTGAGCAACCGGTTAATTCAGCAGGGGAGGCAGCGCAATGATGTTTCATAAAAAGCGTCTCGTGTTAGCGCTAGTCGGTAGTTCGTTAGCGACAGGGTTAGTCATTAACGCCTTTGCTGATAGTGGTGCCACCCAGGCAGATGAAGCGCCTTACCAAGGTTTGGTTGAGCTTGGCTTTCCAGCCCCTCAAGAAGGGGAGCTTGTGCATGTGCCGCCTACCATGGAAGACCTTGACGCGGCAGATATTCACCCCGAGCTGAAAAAAGTCATTCGCTACGGCTACGAGCTATTTACCGATACCCAGCAGCTGCGTGATGAGTATGTTTATAACGACATGAACTGCTCTAGCTGCCACTTAGGTGAGGGTCGCCAGCCATTTAGTGCCCCCGTGTGGGCCGCAGCCATCACCTTGCCGGATTTTCGAGGTAAAAATCAGCACGTCAACAACCTTGAAGAGCGTATTGCAGGCTGCTTTGCTTACTCGATGAATGGCACACCGCCTGAATACGGTAGTGATGAGATGCTGGCCCTAAGTGCTTACCACCAGTGGTTAGCGAAAGGGGCGCCCATGTACCCCAGCCAGCCAATTTATGGGCGCGGTTTCCCTGCGCCGGATGAGCCGGAACAGGAGCCCAATTACGCCCGGGGCGAAGCGGCCTATCAGGAGCAGTGTGCCATTTGCCACCGCGACGATGGTTCGGGGCATTATGAGAACGGTGAGTACGTATTCCCCGCGCCGTGGGGCGATGGCTCGAACAACTGGGGCGCAGGCTTGGTGCGGGTCGATACGGCCGCAGGCTTTATCTACAACAATATGCCGCTTGGGCAGCCTCGCTCGCTTAATGAGCAAGACGCATGGGACATCGCGTACTACATGAGCAGCCAAGAGCGGCCCCAAGACCCGCGCTATACGGGCGATGTGGCCGAAACATTAGAGCGCTTTGGCCCCACCTTCCATAATCGCTCGCTCTATGGGCAAACCCGCGAGCACGACGGCCATGTACTGGGCGATCACGCGAATATGGGTGAGAAAGGCAACATTATCCCTTGGAATGTAGGTATGCCTCGCTTTGAGCAGCTTTCTGAGGAGTAAACCGTCAAGCACAGTGATAATCCTAGTAACATGCATCGTAAGTAGGGGCAGCCAAGTGGTTGCCCCTACTTGTTCATCTGTTAGGGTGCTTCGCTGCCCATCATCTCAATCAGGCGTTCTTCGCTAGGCATTCCTTGAATGCGGTCAATACGAATGCTGCCGCTCTCTGTTTCGCGCTGAAAAGCGCTGGTAGGCGTGGCGTACAAGCCTAGCTCTTCAAACAGCTGATTATTGGCATAGACCTGTTCTTCAATATCTCGCGGCTGAGCGCTGGCGCTGACGCGCGTACCTTTACTGTGCGCATTAAGCGCGGCGCTGGGGTCGTCTGCGCCTAGCATTGTGGCCGCTAATGCAGGGCTGTTGGTGGCTAAAATGCCGACCATAATATGGCGCAGTTGGACTTTACCTGCCTCTACCCACGGGCGTGCTTGCTCCCAAAGCTGATGGCAGTATGGGCAGTTGGCATCTGTAAACGTGTAAATAATGCGTGGTGCTGCGGTGTCGCCATCCTGTATCCAGTGGCTCTCTTCCAGCAGTTGCCACGTTTCAGCTTCCAAAGGAACACGGACGTGCTCATCAAGCTGTGCTTCGGTGAGGTCGTTACCGTCGCTATCCATTAACGTACCCACAATCGCGTGCTCACCATCGGGTGTTAAGTAGATCGCCATGTCCTGGCCCTGTACGCTGGCGCCATAGCCTCGTATTCCGCCGGGTGCCTCGAACTGACCGTGAATCGTTAACCCCTGATTGCTCAACGCCTGAACCGGCGCGGGAAGGTCTTCGGCATAGCTTAGCGGGGCAGCGCCAAGACCCGCTAACATCACAAAGCGGCCTAGGGAGGGAAGCCTTAAATGGGAAAGAGTAAAACGTTGCATAACCGTATCCTTAATTAATGTTCAGCATCGTGGCGCTGAAAAACGCTATCTTAAACGCTCTAACCCTTGTTCTAGGGTGGCGCGGGAAAGCTCACCGAAGTGGGTGTTCACCAGTTGGCCTTCGGCATTGTAGTAAAGCGTGGTGGGCATGGCATTGGCGCCAGTAGCTTGACCCAGAGCATTGGCTGGATCTTGCCAAACATTTTCCAACGAAAACGCATATTGGTTCATAAATGACGCTATTTGCTGGGCGCTTTCCCCTTGGTTTACGAACACAAAGGTAATGTCCTGTTCAGCTTGTTGGGCTTGCTCAAACACGGGCATTTCACGGATACAGGGAGGGCACCAACTTGCCCAGAGATTCACCACCATTGGCTGCTGTTCTTGCTGTGCAAAGTGGGGAAGACTGGTCGTGATGCCTTCCTGAGTGGTTAAAGCAATGTCAGGTAAAGGACGGGACTGCTGCTCAATCAGGGTCGACCCTCCGGCAATTAGGCCCCAGGTGAGACCGCCCACCATTAACGCGCCGCTAAGCGGGATGCGTTGACGGGGGGAGCGCCACAGCGCCCAGCCCGCGTAGCCTAGCGCAGCAACGAGCCCTCCCAAAATATCAAAGCCACCGTCGCGAATGTCCAGGCGGGCTAGAAGACTGTCGTACTCTCCCCAATAGCGAATAACAAAAACGCCCCGTGCGGCAATAATCGCGACAAACAGCACGGTAAATAGCGTATCGCTCACTGCGACGCGGTGTCGCTGGCCGATGAGTGCCCCCGCCAGAAGCGCGAGCAAAAAGGCTAACCCAATGACGAGTTGATGAAGGCTAAACCCCATAGGGCCAATCGCAATGCTTTGCTGCAGCATAATTAACTACAATCCTTAGTAATGATCCGTGCCACAGTGTGTCACTGCGTGATTATTTGGCGATTATGTTTTTCTGCACTGAGACGTTATGCCGCAATGCAAGCTTGAAGATTTCTATCCAAGTGCTGGTTTTGTTTTATCAATTGGCCTTGGTCAGTTAATAGCCACCAGCCAGCGTACCGCATAAGGGGATAAAGCGGCTTTTTCCTCTCCTTGGCTATTGGGATTCAAGTCTTGCCAATCATGTAGGCTGAGCGCTTGGTTAACCGCTTCACCCGCGCGCTCTAGTGGAAGCTGTGTGTCGGTAACATTGAAGAGTGCTAGCAAACGACGGCCGTCGCTAAGCGGGCCACGCTCAACCACTAATAAGTCAGGCGGGCTTGGCAGTACACGCTGAGCAGCATGCGGATGGAAGCAGGGCTCGCTGCGGCGCAGTTCCAGCAAGTGGTTAAGCGTATTGAAAACTTTATGGGTGGGTGTAGAGGGGTTTTCAAGCAGCAGTGCCAGCTCATCACGCTTCCAGCGCCGCCGATTAATTGAGCGAAGACGCCCGCTGCGTTCCACGCCTTCTACGTCATTCAGTGTGCCGGTCAGCGTATGCAGGTAGAGCGCGGGAATGCCCTGTAGGCTCAGCATAATGGCTTGGCTGCATATGAAACGGGCAATTTGCCATGGGTCTGGCCCCCGCCGCGTGCCACGCATGGCTTCAAACCAAGTAATGTTAATTTCATAGGGGGTATCGCTGCCGTCGGGGTTGCTGCGCATGCTGACGAAGCCGCCAAAGCGGTGCATTAGTTCTAATAGGGCATCCCGCTCATGGTCAGGCAGCAGACCTTCCAGCGGGCGTACGCCAATACCGTCATGGCTGGCAGTAAAGTTTAAGTAGGTGCACTGCTTGGGCAGCACTGGCAGGTTGGCGAGCCAGTGTTGGAGAGTGGATGCTTCACCTCGGGTTAATGTGTGCAACAGCAGTGGCGGCAGGGCGAACTGATACACCATATGGGCTTCGTCGGGTGCCCCCTCGGGCAAACGCTCTAAGCCAAAATAGCTGATATTTTCTGCATGAGGCACGTTGGTTTCGGTAATCAGCAGGGTGCCGGGGGCTATTTCGTCCACAATGGCTCGCAACAGGCGCACTACCGTATGGGTTTCCGGTAGGTGAATGCAGGACGTGCCCAGACGCTTCCATAAAAACGCCACTGCATCTAAGCGAATAATGCGCACGCCTTGCTGAAGATAAAAAAGCAGGATACCGACAAACTCGAGTAATACATCGGGATTCTCAAAATTTAAGTCGATTTGATCTTCCGAGAAGGTTGCCCACAGGTGGCGGGTTCCCCGCCGCGTAGAAACGGGCACTAAAAGCGGGCTGCTGCGTGGACGTGTCACTTGGGTAACGTCGGTTTCCGGGTCTACTTCAATAAAGTAGTCCCGCCCGGGTAGGCTGCCAGCTAAGTAGTCCACAAACCAGAGCGATTCTCGTGAAACATGGTTAAGCACCAAATCTGCCATCAGGTCATAGTGGCTGGCCAGCTCGCGAATATGTGTCCAGTCGCCCAGCGTTGGCTCTACTTCCCGGTAATGGATCACTGAGAAGCCGTCATCGCTGCTCCAGGGGAAAAAGGGCAGCACGTGCACCCCGCTAATCCGATCGCCCAGATAGCGCTGGAGAAATTCACTTAGCACCGCAAGGGGAGGGGCGTCTTCAGCGACAATTGTGTCGCCGTAACTGATCACCCACTGGTCTTTCTCGCTCCATGTTGGTGCGTCGGGGGCGGCTGTTGCTGTCTGCAGCGCCGCTGGTAGCCTAGGTCGAAAATGCGCAAGATGCTGCTCTAAGCGCCGCTGAACCTCGCCTGCTCGCGGGCCGTAAAGGTGCGTTAAATAGTGATGTACCGTCTGCTCGAAAGGGGTCATGCGGGCGCTCTCCTAAACAACGTGCGACAAACGCTGCAGCTTGTGTGCCAAATCGTTACAATGCTAGGTTAACGCCGCGTTGAATAAATATGCTTTTTTGTGCTGTTAGCTGCACGTACTGATAATAGGTTGACTGCCATGCATTGCCCTTTTTGTGGTGCTAATGATACTCGAGTGTCCGATTCTCGGCTGGTAGCAGAGGGTGACCAGGTGCGTCGGCGTCGCCAGTGTGCCAGCTGCCATGAGCGCTTTACGACGTATGAAACCGCCGAGCTCATCATGCCCCGGGTGGTTAAGTCGGACGGATCTCGGGAGAGCTTTAACGAAGCCAAATTACGGGCAGGAATGCTGCGCGCGCTGGAAAAACGTCCCGTAAGTGCCGAAGCGATTGAGGCCGCGGTTGAGCGTATTCGTCAATCGCTGCGCGCCAAGGGGGACCGAGAAGTTAACGCCCGAGAGATTGGCGAGGCTGTTATGCAGGCGTTAAGCAATTTAGACCAAGTTGCCTATATTCGTTTTGCCTCGGTGTACCGTAAATTCCAGGATTTAGACGAATTTCGCGCTGAAATAGACCGGCTTTCCCAGGAGCCTGATCAAGAGCGATCGGTGGCCACACCCAATAATGGCGGAAAACAGTAATGGGCGCTGAGCCACGCCACGCTGCGTTCTCCCTACAAGATCATAAGTACATGGCGCGGGCGCTTCAGCTCGCCAAGCAAGGGCTTTATACCACCGACCCAAACCCCCGCGTGGGCTGCGTTATCGTCCGCTATGATGAAAGCGATGAGGGGCGAGTAGTGGGTGAAGGCTTTCACATCAGTGCCGGCGGCCCTCACGCTGAAATACACGCACTAAACGCAGCGGCTGGCTTAGCCCGCGGGGCAACCGCATACGTTACGCTGGAACCCTGCTCCCATACCGGCCGCACTGGGCCATGCGCGGTGGCGTTGGCAGAGGCCAAGGTCTCCCGTGTGGTTGTCGCGATGGTCGATCCCAATCCACAGGTAAGTGGGCAAGGTATTAAGCGGCTACAAGCCGATGGGGTAACAGTTGATGTAGGCCTTTTGGAAGCGGATGCACGGGCGCTAAACCCTGGTTTTATTTCCCGTATGCAACATAAGCGCCCCTTTGTGCGGCTTAAAATGGCGATGAGCCTTGATGGGCGTACGGCGATGGGGTCAGGTGAGTCCCAATGGATTACCGGCCCCGAAGCGCGTAGTCAGGTACAGCGGTTACGGGCGCGTTCCAGCGCTATTTTAAGTGGCGTTGAGTCGTTGATTATGGACGATTCACGGCTAACCTTGCGGGCCGACCAGCTGGCGCTGGCGAATGCCGATGAGGTGGTTAAACGCCAACCGCTGCGCGTTATTTTAGACTCCCGGCTCCGCTTGCCGCTGGCCGCCGCTTGCTTACGCGAGCCAGGACGCACGCTATTGATTACCACCGAGCAGCACAGTGAAGAGAAACGCCACAAACTAGAAGCGGCGGGCGCGGAAATAGTGGTGTTTCCTGCCGACCAAGGGGGGCGTATTGCCCTGGCTGACATGCTGCACTGGCTAGCCGATAATGAGCAGGTTAATGAGCTGCTGGTGGAAACAGGCGCAACGCTGGCTGGCGCGCTGTTAGATGCCAATTTAGTTAACGAACTGCAGTTATTTGTCGCCCCCACGCTGCTTGGTGGTGAAGCCAGGCCGCTGTTTGCCCTGCCGGGGTTAACCCGCATGGCAGACCAAAAGCGGCTGACGATTAAAGAGATGCGCGCGGTTGGGCGTGACTGGCACATTATTGCCGAACCTGATGCTGACTAGCGCAAGAATGCATAGCAAGGTACCCTGACGCGCGAAATCGCATGCAATGCGACCACTTTATTTTGGAGATTCCATGGCGCACTTCTCTTCTGAGGGGCTATCCCCTATCGCTGAGCTGGTGGAAGACATTCGCCAGGGCAAAATGGTGATTCTCATGGATGATGAGGATCGCGAAAACGAAGGTGATATCATCATGGCGGCCGAAAAAGTCCAGGCCGAGCATATCAACTTCATGGCGCGTTATGCGTGTGGCCTTATCTGCATGCCCATGACCCGCGAGCGTTGCGAGCAGCTTAATCTGCCGCTCATGGTGCGGGACAATGGTTCCGGTTTCGGGACTAAATTTACGCTCTCTATCGAGGCAACAGAAGGCGTTACAACGGGCATCTCTGCGGCAGATCGTGCTCGCACCGTGCAAGCGGCTGCAGCCCCCCACGCCAAGCCGACCGATATCGTACAGCCAGGACATATTTTTCCGCTGATGGCCGAGCCGGGTGGGGTTTTACGCCGCGCTGGTCATACTGAAGCGGCCTGTGATCTTGCGGCGTTGGCAGGCTGTGACCCCAGTGGGGTTATCTGCGAAATCATGAATGATGATGGCAGTATGGCGCGTCGCCCCGAGTTAGAAGTGTTTGCCAAGAAGCACGGTATTAAAATCGGCACGATTGCTGATTTAATTCACTACCGTATCGTCAATGAGCAAACCATTGACCTGATCGAAACCTCAAGCGTTAATACTGCCCACGGCAAGCTGGCGCTGCATGTATTCCGCGACCGTATACAAGGCGCACACCACTTAGCACTGGTGAAAGGGCAGCCCACCCCAGAGCAAGCTACCACGGTTCGCGTGCATTTGGCCGATACGCTGCGGGATGTGCTCGGCTTACTGAAGGGCGAGCAGTGCCGCTGGGACGCTCAGCGTGCGATTAGCGAAATTGCCCAGGCACCCGCTGGAGTGTTTGTTCTGATCGATGATGGACGCCCGCATCAGGATTTCAAAAATCAGCTGGATATTTTCCTCGACCGCGTGCGTCAACCGCGCACCAGCGATTCAGACGGTTCCGGCAACTACTTAACGATTGGTACCGGCTCGCAAATTCTGCGCCATTTGGGCGTGGGTAAAATGCGGCTACTTAGCTCCCCGTGGAAGTTCTCGGCCCTCTCCGGGTTTGATCTCGAAGTCGTCGAGCGCCTGGGGCCTAATGACACGGCGTATGAGCCAATTTCTCAGCAGGAATAAATTGATGCAATCCCTTTCGCAAGTTGAAGGCACTTTTGTAGATGTTGATGGCCGCTATGTCATCGTCGTTGGGCGGTTTAACCACCATGTGGTGGATAGCTTGGTGGAGGGTGCGGTCGATAGCCTGACCCGCCACGGTGTTGATGCTGAAAACATCCACATTGTTCACGTGCCCGGCGCCTGGGAACTGCCGCTGGCGGTAAAGCGCGTGCTTAAAGTCATGCAGCCTGATGCGGTGATTGCCTTGGGCGCGGTGATTCGTGGTGGAACGCCTCACTTTGAATACGTAGCGGGTGGCTGCAACACAGCGATGAACCATCTCCAGCTTGAGTTTGATACACCGGTGGCAAACGGTGTATTGACGGTTGAGTCTATTGAGCAGGCCATCGAGCGTGCGGGTACCAAAGCCGGTAATAAAGGTACTGAAGCAGCCATGGCCGCGATGGAAATGGTCTCGCTGCTGCGTGCGCTGCCGTTAGGAGACAACCAATGAGCGAGCGTAGTGAGCGTAAGCCCTCTGCTGCGCAGCAAGGGCGCCACGCCGCACGTGAGTTGGCGGTTCAAGGGCTTTACCAGTGGCAAATGACCGGTAAATCCATCACCACTATTGAAGCTGAGTTCCGTAGCCAAGTGGCTGATGACGATCTGGAAGATCACGAAAACTGGGTCAAGGTAATGGAAATTGCCGACAAAGCGCTTTTCCATGAGCTGTTGCACAATACGGTGCGTTTTAAGGCAGAACTCGATCGTGAAATATCCCCGTTGCTGGATCGCCGTTTAGAGGATCTGGACTCGGTGGAGCTAGCGATTCTGCGTTTGGGTGCTTACGAGCTTTCCCACCGGATGGAAGTGCCGTACCGTGTAGTGATCAACGAAGGCGTTGAGCTGGCTAAGTCATTTGGCGCCACCGACGGCCATAAGTACGTGAATGGCATTCTTGATAAGCTGGCAAACCGCTTACGTAGTGCCGAAGTCAGCGCTCGCCGTTTGTAAGCGAGCGGCCTGATCAAGCGTTTAAGGGGCCTTTGTGCTTGCCGAATTTGAATTGATTCGACGCTATTTTATGTCGCCGCAGGAGGCGCAAGCGACTGACGGCGTTGCTCTTGGAAATGGCGACGATGCCACGCTATTGGTGCCCAAGGCAGGGCAGCAACTGGCGGTCAGCGTCGATACGTCCGTTATCGATGTCCACTTTCCCAGCGATGCCCCCGCCTATGCGCTAGGGCACCGCGCTCTTGCCGTTGCGTTAAGCGATTTGGCCGCGATGGGGGCAACCTCGCGCTGGTGCCTAATGGCGCTAACCCTCGATCAGCGGGTATTTGCAGAGCATGCCGCCGCTGAACAGTGGCTAGCGGACTATGCAAAAGGGTTTCATAACCTTTGTCATCAGCATGCTACAACGCTGGTGGGGGGCGATGTTACCTCTGGGGCGCTAACCATCGGCGTTACCGTGATGGGTGAAGTGCCCGCAGGTGAAGCGATGACCCGCGCCGGTGCTAAGCCGGGTGATGTGATTGCGGTAACCGGCGCATTAGGCGGTGGTGCGGGCGGTTTGGCGTATTGGCAACAGGGGGAGCGAGACTTATCGCACCCCTTACTGCAGCGTTATTTGTTGCCTGAGCCCCGGCTTGCAGCAGGCGCTGCGCTTCGTGGCATTGCCACGGCAGCCATGGATATCTCCGATGGGCTGCTGGCAGATCTCGCCCACCTGCGTACTGCCTCAAAGGTGGGTGCGGTACTTGATTTAGAGGCGATTCCGTTAGCGGAAGGGTTGGTAGAGCAGCGTGGGCTTGATGCTGCTCGTCAAGCGGCTCTTTCAGGCGGCGACGACTATGAACTTCTGGTAACGCTTGCCCCTGATGACGTAACGCGTGCCCAGGCATGCCTTGCCAGTATAGGCCTGCCGCTTACCGTGATAGGGCGCTGCTGTGAAACGCCGGGGGTGAGAGGAATTGATGCCACCGACTATGCAGGCTGGCAGCACTTTAGTGGGGGTGAGGTATGAACCGTGCGCCCGCCAGTGTTTGGCGCAGGCCAACCCACTTTTTTGCTTTCGGTCTGGGGAGTGGCACCGCTCCGTGGGCGCCCGGTACCTTCGGTACTCTAGCGGCAATTCCTTTTTATTGGATAATGGCCGATCTACCCCTGGTATGGTATTTAAGCTTGGTGATGGCCGCCTTTGTTGTAGGCGTTTGGCTCTGTGAGAAAACGTCGCAAGACTTAGGGGTACATGACCACTCGGGTATTGTGTGGGATGAGTTTGTTGGTTACTGGATTACCATGGCGGCGGTGCCTTTTTCCTGGGAAGCCGCACTTTGGGGCTTTATCGTCTTTCGCATTTTTGATGTCTTTAAGCCTTGGCCTATCCGCTGGGCAGACCGACGGGTAGCGGGCGGTTTCGGCATTATGATTGATGACGTAATGGCAGGGATTTACGCCTGGAGTACCATGCACCTCTGGTTTTGGCTGCACTAGGTTTGGCTGCAAGAGCTTGGGTTGTACTGGGTTTACATGTACTTTTTGGGCTGATTGTTTTAACTGTGCTGGCCTGAACAGATAGGTAACGTTGGCTCTGCTCGCCATTTTGGGCTGTTAAAGGAGAGGGCATGCGCAAGGAACGTCTGATCGCTCCCGTTCTCGCCGTCATCGCTGTTGCATGGATGGTGGCGCAACTGCTTTCGAGCGTGCTGTTTGAGCGCAGCCTTCGCCAAGCGCTTGAAGACCTCGAGGCACGGGGGGAGTGGCGGGTGAGCCGTACGGAAAGCCACCAAGGATGGTTAACATCGCAGGGAAGTTTATTGCTTTCGCCGCTGCTTGGTCGTCCTTGGCGACTAGAGATAAGCTACCGTGCGCGCCATGGAATTTTAAGTACCGATGTGGAGGGCACAATACTGCCGCGCTTAGATAGCGTTCTGCAAAAAGCGGTGGGTGAAGTATCAGCGCCTTCAGTGCCTCGCTGGCAGGGCCGTTATCATACGCTCAGCGGTTATAGCGAGCTGCGGTTAGCACTGGCCCCGTTTGTTATTCAACAAAATGGCCGCGAGCTAGACGTGCGCGGTGCGCGCATACGTCTTGAAGGCGTATTTGGTGATTGGCATACCCGCGTGCTGCTGGATCAATTAACCTTAACGGATGGGCTGGCCCAGCTAACCCTTGGCCCTAGCGTATTGGAAAGTCGCTATACCTACATTGAAGATGCCTACCATTTTGCCCAGCGCGACCATCTGCATATCGAAAACTTAGCGATGCGTTATCCCGCTTATGATGTTCAGGTAGCGCCTCTGGATGTGCACAGCTATATGGTGCTTGATGAGAGTGAGCTGCGCCTTAAAGGCGAGCTTATTGTGGGTGAAGTGCGCGTGCCCAGTGAAGCCCCTGAAACACCTCTGTTTAGCGGCAGAGTGGAAGCAGAGCTTTCTCGCCTTAACGCGGATGCCGTGCGGCAAACTATTCGGCGTTTACGCCAAGAGGCTGCCTGGGGAGATACCAGCTTGCCGATGGCAGAAGGATTACTGGCCCGTTTGGAGCCAGACTTGCTGCAAGTATTAAGCGATTCGCCTCGCTTGGATGTGCCGGTCGTCATCATTGACAGCCCGTTATTGGGGCTGAGCGTTGAGGCGGATGGCGCGCTGTTTTTTGATGCTCGCAATCTTAATGAACTAAGTATTGCGGCCCTAGAAAAGCCTGAGGAGCGAGCACGTTGGCTTGAGCGTATCGACGGCGATTTTATTTGGCATGATGCCCCTACCGTAGCTGCGCTATGGCTAGGCCTGCCGCTGGGAACCCGAGAGCTGCAGTTTGACGTGGTACGAGGGGGGTGGCGGGTAAACGGTCGGCCGATACCCGCTTTATGGCCGTAACTGTATTGCTTTAAGCCATCGTAAAGGGTTGAAGTTTTGGCTTTGTGCCCGCATTCCACAAGGCATATCAAGCAGTGACAGTTGCTAGTGACTGTTGCTTGTTACTGTGGATTGGAGGGCGCATGAGCGACCAAGATTACGACCGCGATCACGAAGATCTTGATTGGCTAACCGATGGCGAGCCACAAGAGTCCCACCAAGAGCCCTCTGAAAGTGAAACGCTCTCTGAAAATAAAGAGCACCGTTCCGACGGCGAACGGGTAAATTCGCTGGTGCCTGCCAGCGAAATGCTGCCAGAGCGTATTTATCTCCTACCGATTCATAATCGTCCTTTCTTTCCTGCTCAAGTCCAGCCGTTGGTTATTAACCGTGAGCGCTGGGAAGAGACCATGCGTCGAGTGGGCAACACACCGCACCACACCATTGGGGTTGCGTTTGTCGGTGAGCAGGGCGTGGATTCGCTTGACCATGACCGTTTTCCCGCGATTGGGACTGCCGTCAAAGTACATAAGCTCAAGAGCGAGGATCAGCAGATCCAGTTTATCGCTCAGGGGCTGCAGCGTTTTAAAATTACCCGCTGGCTTTCCAAAGAGCCGCCCTATTTAGTTGAAGTGACTTACCCAAAAGAGCCGGTTGACGCGGAGAATGAAGAGACCCGTGCTTATGCCATGGCGATTATCAACGGCATTAAAGAGCTGCTGCCGATTAACCCGCTCTATGGCGAAGAGTTAAAACACTATCTCAACCGCTTTAGCCCTCATCAACCAGGGCCATTGACCGATTTTGCCGCTGCCATTACCTCCGCTAAAGGCCCAGAGCTTCAGGATGTGCTGGCCACCCTGTCGGTGGAAGAGCGGATGCAGAAAGTGTTGCCGCTGCTGCGTAAAGAGATTGATGTGGCGCTGTTGCAGGGCGAGATCAGTGAGCAGGTGAATGCCCAGATGCAGGAGCGCCAGCGAGAGTTCTTCCTGCGTGAGCAGCTGAAGGTCATTCAGCGCGAGCTAGGCATCTCAAAAGACGACCGCGAAAACGATGTTGATACCTTCAAGCAGCGCCTGGAGTCGCTGGTCGTGCCTGAACGCGTCCAGAGCCGCATTGACGACGAACTAAATAAGCTCAGCGTGCTGGAAACCGGCTCTCCAGAGTACGGCACAACGCGTAACTATTTAGACTGGCTAACGTCACTGCCTTGGGGTGTCACCAGCCAGGATAAGCTAGACCTTGCTACAGCCCGTGAGGTGCTAGACCGCGATCACGATGGTTTGAAAGACGTTAAAGAGCGAATTATTGAATTCCTCGCGGAAGGTACTTTTAAAGGCGATGTAGGTGGCTCTATTGTGCTGTTGGTTGGCCCGCCAGGAGTGGGTAAAACCTCAATAGGACGCTCGATTGCTGAAGCGCTTGGCCGTGAGTTTTATCGTTTTTCAGTGGGTGGTATGCGCGATGAAGCTGAAATTAAGGGCCACCGACGCACCTATGTAGGTGCCATGCCCGGCAAGCTGGTGCAAGCCTTTAAAGAAGTTGAAGTTGAAAACCCAGTGATTATGCTGGATGAGATTGACAAGCTCGGCCAATCGTTTCAGGGTGACCCTGCCTCTGCGTTGCTTGAAGTGCTAGACCCTGAGCAAAACGTCGACTTTCTTGATCACTATCTGGACGTGCGAATGGATCTTTCCAAGGTTCTGTTCGTGTGTACGGCCAATACCTTGGACTCTATCCCAGCCCCGTTGTTGGACCGTATGGAGCAGATACGCTTGTCAGGCTATATCGCTGAAGAGAAGCTGCAGATTGCTAAACACCACCTTTGGCCTAAGCTGCTTAAGCGCGACAATTTGCCGAAAAAGCGCATTAACTTAACCGACGCTGCGCTTAAACAGGTGATTGACGGCTACGCCCGGGAAGCGGGTGTTCGTCAGTTAGAAAAACAGCTACACCGTATTGTGCGTAAGGCGGCAGTTAAGCTGTTAGAAGAGAAGCTAGAGACGGTAAAAATTTCGGTTAAAAACCTGGAAGAATTTTTAGGTGCGCCCCTTTTCCGTAAAGAAAAAGTGCTTAAAGGTGAAGGGGTGGTCACCGGGCTTGCCTGGACCTCCATGGGAGGCGCCACATTGCCGATTGAAGCCGGTAAAGTGCACGCCCTAGACCGCGGGTTTAAACTCACCGGTAAGCTGGGCGATGTAATGAAAGAGTCCGCTAATATCGCCTATAGCTACACCTTGGGCCATTTGGCTGAGTATGGCGCGGATGCGGACTTTTTTGACTCCGCATTTGTGCACCTTCACGTACCTGAAGGCGCCACACCCAAAGATGGCCCCTCTGCCGGGGTAACGATGACGACGGCACTACTTTCGCTGGCCAAGCATCAGGCAATTAAGCGGCCGCTAGCCATGACCGGAGAGCTGACACTAACTGGGCAGGTGCTACCCGTAGGAGGAATCCGTGAAAAAATCATTGCCGCACGGCGTAGCGATATTTTCGAGGTGATTTTGCCTGACGCTAATCGCCGGGACTATGAAGAGTTACCCGACTATTTAAAAGAGGGCATGACGGTACACTTTGCCAACCGTTACCGTGATGTCGCTAACGTAGTGTTTAGCTAGCTAAGACTTAGTTTATAATTCGACCGTTTAAATCAAGCGCCATTCTATAAAGAATGGCGCTTTTTTACATTTGTTTACTAGTTAAATTAAGAGAAGACACAGGATAATACCTGCCAATATAAAAGAGCTCCTGATTCGCGAAAAAGCTTTCAGCAGTTTCTAAATTATAACCCTGGGGAACCTGAATGCGTAATAATCAACCCATCACGCAACGTGAATACGCGCTGGACGATGAAACGGTTTTAATTTCTCGTTCTGACTTAAAAGGCAATGTGACTTACGCAAACGCTGCGTTTGTGGAAGTTAGTGGCTATACGCGAGATGAGTTGATGGGGGCGCCTCACAACCTGATTCGCCACCCAGATATGCCAGAAGCGGCCTATGCTGATTTTTGGAAAACTATACAGGCTGGTGGTACTTGGCAGGGGACAGTCAAAAATCGTCGTCAAAACGGCGATCACTACTGGGTTAATGCCACTGTCGCACCACTAAGGGATGGAGATCGCATTGTTGGTTATACCTCATTACGGCGCAAAGCTTCGCCGAAGCGTATTGCTTTGGCCGAAAGAGTGTACGCCGAGATTCGTGAGAAGGGTAAGTCTCGCCGCTATACGCTTTCAGAAGGGCAGCTAAAACGCCGTGGGATTGGCGGTTTTTTTACGCGTTTTCAGCTAACCAGTTTAAAAGCTAAGCTCACCGGCATGGTTATTGCCTCGCTGCTACTGCTGGCATTGGCTGGTGGGTTAGGGATTTTTGGTTTGGTGCAGTCAGGGGATCGCTTGGAAACACTGAACCGTTCTGGCCTCGAGGCCGTAACGAATCTTCAGCGTATCGAGCGGCATGTAGGGCAGGCGGTTGAAGTGATTGAACCTGCTATTCGCAATCCAAGGCGGGTTGATTTAGAGGCTGTTGCCGACACAACGGGTGGGCATACCCAAGTCATTGAAAGGTTGTGGGGTGAGTACCTTGCTGACAATGATTCGGGGGAAGAGAGTGTACAAGCGTTTGATGCTGCGGTGGTCACTTGGCGCAGCGGTATTGATAGAGCGCTTGCTGCTGTCATGGAAGCCAATGGGTTTGCAGCGTTTGAAGCTTTTAACGACAGCGTTCAGCCAACCACCGAAATACTTCGCGAGGCGATTAGCCAGCTCGTTAGCCAAGAGCGCGTTAATGCCGAAGCGCTAGTGGCTGAGGCGAAGCAGGGGCGTCAGCAAATGCTGATTGCTCAGCTGGTGTTGATGGCGGTAGGGCTATTGGTGATGGTGGGGCTTAGTTTTGTCATTCTCAAATCGGTATTTCGCAGTTTAGCAGGCGCGCGGCACATGACGTTTCAAATTGCGGCGGGCAACCTTGCCGCGCGGGAGCGTCGTCAAACGAATGATGAGTTAGGCGAGCTGCTCTATTCCTTGGATACCATGCGCTTTAGCTTAGCGAGCATTGTCGGCGATGTAGAAAACCGTGTTTCAGTGGTGACGCCAGCAGTTCAGCAAATTGCCACTGAAAACGAAGAGCTTGCCTCGCGCACGGAGCAGCAGGCGTCATCGCTTCAGCAAACCGCCTCAAGCATGGAGGAGATGACCTCAACGGTGCAGCAGAATACCGAAAATGCCCGTCAGGCTACCGAGCTTGCTGCGCAGAATGCTGTCAGTACCCGCGATACCCAAGCGCAAATGGAGCAGCTGGTTGAACGGATGCAGCGCATCGCACAGCGTGCCGAAAAAATGACCGAAATGATCGGGGTGATCGACGGTATTGCCTTTCAAACTAATATTTTGGCACTTAATGCGTCTGTTGAAGCAGCCCGTGCGGGTGAGCATGGCCGAGGGTTTGCGGTCGTTGCTAGCGAAGTACGTATGCTTGCTAGCCGGAGTGCGGACGCTTCACAAGAAATTCGTAAGATGATTGATAGCACCACTCAAGAGGTAAGCGGTGGCCGTACCGCCGTTGAGCAGGCGGAAAAAGCGATCGAAAACGTTATGCAGCAGGTGAGTCGCGTAAGTGAGTTGATGGAGTCGATTAGCACCGCTTCCAGTGAACAGAGCAGCGGTATTGGGCAGATTAATACAGCAATTGCCGAAATGGACAACGTCACTCAGCAAAATGCGACGAAGGTACAGAGCATTGCCGCCTCCGCAGATAACTTGGCGATAGAAGCCTTCGAGTTGGCAAACGTTGTTGACGCGTTCCGGTTAGAAGGTGCCCAGGAAGAAAGCATTCAAGCCGCACGTGAAAAGCTTAACCAAGTTAACCAAGCGCTGCGTAAAGCATCGCTCAACTTGCCTGCCGCCAGATCCTCGTCTGCGCCCGCCCGCTCTCAAAGCACGCAGAACTGGGACGAGTTTTAATTAATGAATGTGCCGCTCAACGTTCATAGGAGGAGCCTGAAGGAGTAACTTAGCGCTGGTACTTTTTGTTTAGAAGATCGACTACGTTCATGCCACCTTCGGGTGGCATGTTTTATGCAGTGTATTAGGCCGAAGGTGTGTAAAAGTGAGTGTTGGTTGCCCTCACCATCTAGTCTCTACGGTTCGCTCATGCCACAATTCAAAGCCGCTGGATTCATTTGCCTGCTGCCACGAATGTGGCAGGCCACGATAAAGATGTAGAGGACACCATGCCCGAGTATCGCTCCCGTACTACCACTGCTGGCCGTAATATGGCCGGTGCCCGTGCCCTTTGGCGTGCTACGGGTATGAAGGATGACGATTTCCATAAGCCCATTATTGCAGTGGCTAACTCGTTTACTCAGTTTGTACCGGGCCATGTTCACTTAAAAGACATGGGGCAGTTAGCTGCCCGTGAGATAGAAAAAGCGGGTGGTGTTGCCAAAGAGTTCAACACCATTGCGGTGGATGACGGCATTGCCATGGGCCACGATGGCATGCTCTATTCGCTGCCAAGCCGAGATATTATTGCCGACAGCGTTGAGTACATGTGCAACGCACACTGTGCTGATGCCTTGGTGTGTATTTCCAACTGCGACAAAATCACCCCCGGAATGCTGATGGCCGCGATGCGCCTGAACATTCCGGTCATTTTTGTTTCCGGTGGCCCCATGGAAGCGGGTAAAACAAAGCTGTTAGATCACGGCCTTGACCTGGTTGATGCGATGGTAATGGCGGCCGATGACAGCGTGGATGATGAAACCCTTGCCGAAGTAGAGCGCAGCGCATGCCCCACGTGTGGCAGTTGCTCCGGTATGTTTACAGCTAATTCCATGAACTGCTTAATGGAAGCGCTTGGGTTAGCGCTGCCCGGCAATGGCACGGTGCTGGCTACTCACTCAGACCGCCGTCGACTGTTTGAAAATGCCGGACACCGGATTGTCGAACTCGCTAAACGTTTCTACGAAGGTGAAGAAGTCCACCTGTTGCCCCGTGCCATAGGTAACAAAGCCGCCTTTAAAAATGCCATGACGCTGGATATCGCCATGGGTGGCTCCACGAACACTATTCTGCATCTTCTGGCCGCCGCCCAAGAAGCCGAGGTGGACTTCTCCATGGCGGATATCGACCGTCTTTCTCGCGAAGTGCCGCAGCTGTGTAAAGTGGCGCCCAATACCCAGAAGTATCATATTGAAGATGTTCACCGCGCCGGGGGCATCATGGCGATTCTGGGCGAGCTCGACCGTGCGGGAGTATTGGATACATCGGTTCCCACCGTTTATGGCGACAGTCTGAAAGCAGCATTGGATGAGTGGGATATCATGCGCTCACCAAGCGCAGAGGTCGTGGAGTTCTTCAAAGCAGGCCCCGGAGGCGTGCCCACCCAAACGGCGTTTTCGCAAAGCGCTCGTTGGCCAAGTTTGGACGGTGACCGCGCCACGGGCTGTATTCGTGATTTGGAACATGCCTTTTCCCGCGAAGGCGGCTTGGCCGTGCTATATGGCAATATTGCGCTCGATGGTTGCGTCGTGAAAACGGCAGGCGTTGATGACTCTCTTCTGGTGTTCGAGGGCAAAGCCCACGTGGTGGAGTCACAAGACCAAGCCGTTGCCAACGTATTAGATGGCAAAGTGAAAGAGGGCGATGTGGTCGTCATTCGCTACGAAGGCCCCAAAGGTGGCCCCGGTATGCAGGAGATGCTTTACCCGACCTCCTACCTTAAGTCGAAAGGTTTGGGTAAGGCCTGCGCGCTGCTGACCGATGGCCGCTTCTCCGGTGGTACATCCGGTCTCTCGATTGGACATGTCTCTCCTGAAGCCGCGGCAGGTGGTGCGATTGGTTTGGTCGAGCAAGGTGACACCATCCTGATCGATATTCCTAACCGCACCATCAACGTACAGCTCAGTGATGCAGAGCTGACCAAGCGCCGGGAAGCCATGGACGCTAAGGGCAAAGACGCCTGGAAACCGGTTGAAGAGCGCCCTCGGAAGGTGACTCCCGCGCTAAAAGCCTATGCGCTGCTCGCCACTTCCGCCGATAAAGGCGCGGTGCGCGACCTCTCCAAGCTAGATTAATTGCGTCATAACAGCCCGTCTCGTACGGGCTGTTCTTTTTGCCAACCGTGAACCGTCAAATCAACTAAGGATTGTAATGAAGGCGATCATCAACGTTGGCCTTGTTGGCTATGGCTTCGCAAGCAAAACCTTCCATGCCCCGCTGATTCAAGCGACTGAAGGGCTGGATCTAGTGGCGGTTTCCTCAAGCGATGCGGACAAGGTGAAGGCGAATCTGCCCAATGTGGAAATAGAAAGCCAAGCGCTGGCGCTATGTAAGCGACCAGACCTTGATCTAGTTGTGATTCCCACCCCAAACGATACCCACTTCCCCTTAGCTAAAGCGGCACTCTTAGCGGGTAAGCATGTCGTGGTCGATAAGCCATTCACCGTGACACTCTCAGAGGCAAAACAGTTAAAAGCCCTAGCGGTGGATAAAGAGAGGCTGATATCGGTCTTTCACAACCGCCGCTGGGATAGCGACTTTCTGACCATTCAGGCGCTGCTAAAGGAAGGCACGCTGGGGCGTATGATAGGGTTTGAGTCGCGCTTTGATCGCTTTCGCCCTGAAGTACGCGACCGCTGGCGTGAAAAAGCCACGCCAGGTGGCGGTATTTGGTACGACCTAGGCCCGCACCTGTTAGATCAGGCTTGCGAGCTATTTGGGATGCCTAGCGCCATTTTACTGGAGTTAGCCATGCGACGTGACGGTGCCAAAGCGGATGACGATTTCCTCGCTTTGCTGGAGTACGACGGCTTTCGGGTTAGCTTAAGTGCCGGTACGCTAGTAGCCGAGCCGACGCCGCGTTTTCGCATCCACGGCACCAAAGGTAGCTACACCAAATATGGTCTTGACCCCCAAGAAGAGCGCTTAAAGGGTGGCGAAATACCTACCCCGCACTGGGGAGTGGATGCTCCTGGTGCATTGGTGCTCAACGAAGATGAAAGCGAGTCCGTGTCTATTCAGCATCGCGAGCACCCCACGCTGCCGGGGAACTACCTTGCTTACTATCAAGGGGTTGCGGCCGCCTTACGTGATAGCGCTCCGCTGCCGGTAAATATCGACGATGCCCTGCGTACTATGATGCTTCTGGAGGCGGGCCTGGATAGCCATCGGCAGCGGCGTTGGATAGCGCTCAAGCACCATTTGTAAAAAAACGTTTGTAAAAAAAGCGTTTGTGAAAAGCTCAGGGTGGCCGATGGCGCCCTTGTTTTAATCCCTTTCCGCCTCAGAGTAAATCCATCGCGCTGTCACGCTTCTCTTCGCGCAGTTTGTCTCTAGCGATGTACAGTGCAGCGATGGCACGGGCCTCGTGGAAATCCTCCCGGAGCAGCAGCGCGGGTAACTCTTCAAGGGCGTGGGTTTCGACAATTAGTGGCTCGGGTTCATCCCCCGGTAGTCGTTTAGGGTATAAGTCAGTGGCGAGCAGTACCTGCATGCGGTGACGCATATAATTAGGCGCTAAGGAAAGCTCTACCAACGGTTCAATGCAGTGGGCACCGAATCCGCACTCCTCCATAAGTTCGCGGTTGGCCGCGGTGACGATATCTTCGCCAGGGTCTACCAATCCTTTAGGTAGCGTTAGTACATAATCTTCAAACCCGGCGGCGTATTCACGAATAAGCAGCACGTGCTCTGGGTCGGGCATGGCAATAATCATAACAGCGCCACGGTCAGCGCCGGTCAAGCGTTCAAACTGGCGCTCTTCACCATTTGAGAAGCGTAAGTCTAGAGATTCAATATGAAATAAACGGCTTCTTGCCACGCTCTGGCGGGCCAAAATCTGTGGCTTGCGCGGGTAGCCGGTTAGGGTCTCGCCTGACGATTGATCGCTATTAGACATCGTGCCTCCGTGGCTGCAAAAAACGGGTTACGCTACAATAGCACGCTTACTCTTTAAGACTGGAGCGGCAATGATTGATTGGCGCGGGATCGATACCGTCCTACTCGATATGGACGGCACCCTGCTGGATCTGCATTTCGACAGCCATTTTTGGCTGGAGCATTTGCCCCGGCGCTATGTGGAGCTTCACCAGCTTGATATCGCCAGCCAAGAAGAGCTGCGGGCACGCATTATTGGTGAGCAGGGCACGCTCAATTGGTACAGCCTAGCGTATTGGAGTCGTGAACTAGGGGTAGATATTGTAGCGTTAAAGCAGGAAGTGCAGCATTTGATTGGCCTGCGCAGTGACGCGTTAGACTTTCTAAAATGGCTAAAGAACGCCCATCCACGCGTGGTGCTTGCCACCAACGCTGACCGTGCTAGCTTAGCCTTAAAGTTACCGCTCACAGGGTTGGAAAACTACTTAGATGCCATCATCTCCTCAGAAGATGTTGGGGCTGCCAAAGAAGAGCAGGCCTTTTGGTTTGCCCTTCAAGAGCGGGAGCCTTTTAACCCGTCGCGTACACTGTTTATCGATGACAATGCGAGCGTACTGGAAAGTGCCCGCGAGTTTGGTATTAAGCACCTGTTAGGTATCAAGCAGCCCGATAGCCGGCGGCCTGAAAAAGAACTACAGGAATTTATCGCCCTAGACCGGTTTGCCCAGCTACTGCCAAATAATTTGCCGGGGTAGGGTTCATAAACCTTTGGAGAGCGTTAATGAGTGATAGCGTTCGCTTGGATAAGTGGCTGTGGGCCGCCCGTTTTTTTAAAACCCGCGCCTTGGCTAAAAAAGCGATTGAAGGCGGTAAGGTGCATTATGACGGCGCACGGGTGAAAACCAGTAAAGCCGTAGAACTAGGTGCTTTAATACGCGTGCCGCAAGGGTGGGATATCTATGAGGTGGAAGTGACTTCGCTGTCCGACCAGCGTCGTGGTGCCCCCGAGGCGCGCAAGCTCTATGCAGAAACCGAAGAGAGTTCTCAGCGCCGGGCTAAAGAAGCCGAAGCGCGACGCCTAACCAACGAAGCTATGCAGCACCCTCTTAAGCGCCCTGATAAAAAGCAGCGTCGTGATATTCAACGCTTTCAGCGTCACGGGAGTGACTGAGAGGTTCAGCCAATACGCTGATTTCCTCAGGCACTTTTATTCTTTTTCCCTTTCATACGGTTTTTTATGTCTGATCAAATCCAGCGTTTCCTGTTTGACCAAACCAACGTGCGCGGCGAAATTGTTACGCTTGCCGAAGCCTATCAAGAGGTGCTTGACCGCCACGCTTACCCTGCCGCTGTTAATGAGCTACTTGGCGAGCTGTTGGCTGCCGTGGCGCTGTTAACCGATACCATTAAACTAGATGGCACGCTAAGCATTGAAGTCCGCGGACAAGGGGCGTTGGCACTGTTAATGGCAGAGTCTAACCCTGGTGGTGAACTGCGCGCCATTGCTCGTATTGGAGAAGATGCAGCGCTGCCGAGTGAGTACGCAAGCTTCCGTGAGCTGGTGGGTGAAGGCCAAATTGTGATTACCCTCGACCCACGAGAAGGGCATCGCTACCAGGGCATTGTCGCGTTAGACCACAGTACTCTGGGCGGCTGTCTTGAGGCTTACTTTGGTCAGTCGGAGCAGCTGCCGACGCGGTTATGGCTTGCGGCGGACGGCAAGCGGGCTGGGGGGCTGTTACTGCAGCGCTTGCCCGATGCTTCGCAGAATCAGGACGTGGATGCTTGGGAGCGCAGTGTTGTGTTGGCTGACACGATTAAGTCCGATGAGCTGCTTGGCCTTGAGCAGCGTGAAGTGCTTTATCGGCTATATCATGAAGAGACCGCACGGGTCTTCGAGCCTAAAGCGCTACGCTTTGGGTGCACCTGCTCTCGAGAGCGGATGAGCCACGCGCTTTACACCTTAGGACAAGAAGAGTTGCTTGATATTTTGCGCGAGCAGGGCGTCATTGATACCCAATGCCACTTTTGCCATACGAAATATCACTACACGGCAGCGGATATTGAAATTTTGTTAGATGACCCAGGTGCGTCCCCTCCGGTGATTCACTAGTTATGTAGTCGCCCTGGTAGATAGGTGTGCAAAAGATGTTTAACTGCCATGCTAGGCACAGCAATGGATATAGCAAGCCTGCTAAACGGTTGTTTGAATAAATATTGCGGTGCAGCACAAAATAGTACACAAATGTAGTAGTTTAACTACAAGACATTTGCTCAAAACCCCCGTTTCCCGGGGGCTTTCTTTTTGTCATAATGCGCCGGACTTAAGCGCGTCCAGCCCCCTTTATCGTGGCTGGGCTGACCATTTAAGGCGTCGGTGACGCCCGGTAAACGAGAGAAACGGCCTTAAGGCCCAGGAATCGACATGACCACGACTCAAGCCGCTCCCCAAGCCCACGTCAATCTCAGCAGCGCCGAACTGATCGAGCGCGCCGTGGCCCGTGGTGAAGGCCGCCTGTCGGCTAACGGTGCCCTGGTGGTTAACACCGGCCTACGCACAGGGCGTTCACCGAAAGACCGCTTTATCGTCGATGAACCTTCTACCCGCGACAGCATTGACTGGGGTAGCGTTAACCGTCCGTTCGACGCTGAAAAATTCTCAACGCTGTGGGCACGCGTAGAAGACTACCTGGGTAGCCGTGAGCATTTCGTTGCTGAACTACACGTAGGTAGTGACTCGACTCACTATCTGCCAGTGCGTGTTTCCACTGAGACCGCTTGGCAAAACCTGTTTGGTCGCACCATGTTTGTGCGTCCTCAGGCCTACAACCAAGCGGCCAAAGATGAGTGGACAATTCTTAACGCAGCCGGTTTTGAGTGTGACCCTAGCCGTGATGGTACTAACTCAGACGGCTGCGTAATTATCAATTTTGCCGAGCGCAAAGTGCTAATTGCCGGTATGCGTTACGCCGGCGAAATGAAAAAAGCCATGTTCTCGGTGCAGAACTTCCTGCTGCCTGCTGCTGACGTGCTGCCGATGCACTGCTCTGCCAACGTTGGGGAAGATGGCGAAACCTGCCTGTTCTTCGGCCTTTCTGGTACGGGCAAAACGACGCTTTCTGCCGACCAGGCTCGCTACTTGATTGGTGACGACGAGCACGCTTGGGGCGACGGTATCGTCTTTAATATGGAAGGCGGTTGCTACGCTAAGTGTATCGACCTTTCCGAGAAGAACGAGCCGGTTATTTGGAATGCTATTAAGTTCGGCACCGTACTGGAAAACGTTGTACTCAACGACCGCCGTGAGCCGGCTTACGCTGACGACAGCCTGACCCAGAACTCCCGTGCCGCCTACCCGCTGGAGCACGTTGAAAAACGCGTACCGGAAAACCTGGCCGGCGAGCCGAACGCAATTGTCTTCCTAACGTGCGATATGTCGGGCGTGCTGCCACCGGTATCGATTCTTTCCAAAGAAGCGGCCGCGTACCACTTCCTTTCGGGCTATACCGCGAAGGTCGGTTCTACTGAAATGGGCTCTTCTGAGGGCTTAGCTGCCACATTCTCGACCTGCTTTGGTGCGCCTTTCTTCCCACGTCCTGCGCGTGAATACGCTGATCTTTTGATCAAGCGCGTTGAAAAGAAAGATGCTCAGGTCTATTTGGTTAATACCGGCTGGACTGGCGGTGCTTACGGAGAGGGCGGCTCACGCTTCTCGATTCCGACTACCCGCGCGATTATCAGCGCGATTCAGTCGGGTATCCTGCGCGATGTGGAAACCAAACACATTGATGGTTTGAACCTGCAGGTACCGGTTGCCGTGCCGGGCGTAGACTCTAGTCTGCTCGACCCTCGTGAAACTTGGGCCGACCGTGATGCGTATGATCGCCACCTGCGCGATTTGGCAACCAAATTCGTCGATAACTTCAAGAAATTTGAGGGCGTTAACGATGCGATTCTGAAAGCTGGCCCGCAGCTGACCTAAGGTTTGCATAAATATTTGGCTTGTCGAACGTTTGGATAACTAAGCGGTCGTAGAAGGGGCAGTGCTGAGGCACTGCCCCTTTTTTGTGGTCTATTCATTTCATGTCTTCGATGGGAGCTGCGCTTATGAAACGGCGTCAATTTTTAGGTTTGGCTGGCCTAACCGGATTAGCGGGTGCACTTCCAGGTGTATCGTATGGTTTTCCACGTTTGAATCTTGAGGCAGCCCCCGGTATTGAAAAACTGACACTGAGTGAAGAGGCGTGGCGAGAGCGTCTTTCCGACGATGCCTTTTATGTGCTTCGTAAAGAGGGCACTGAGCCCTCTTTCTCTAGTCCATTAGATAGCGAAGTGAGGGATGGGGAGTACCGCTGCGCTGGGTGTGATTTGCTGCTTTTTACCAGTGCCATGAAATATGATTCAGGCACGGGTTGGCCAAGCTTTTACACCCATATAGAAGGTCATCTTCTCTCTAAATTAGATTTCAAGATGATATGGCCCAGAACCGAATATCACTGCGCCCGCTGCGAAGGTCATCAGGGGCACGTGTTTAACGACGGGCCAGAGCCTACAGGCCTACGCTGGTGTAACAACGGCGTAGCCCTGCGTTTTGTGCCTACTTAAAGGCTTGTTGCTTGCTTTAAAGTAGCGTCACTCGTGGCCAACCCATGCCGCCGCTGTGGGTTTGTGATACCTTGTTGGCACTTAAAAATGCTGCATGAGTTAGTTGCAATTTATGGATGTCAATCAGCGTATTATTTCCCGCCTAGCGACTGAGCTAAGCGTACGTCTCGAGCAAGTATCCGCCACGGTCGCACTTTTAGATGGCGGCGCTACCGTGCCTTTCATTGCCCGCTACCGTAAAGAAGTCACCGGCGCATTAGACGATATCCAGCTTCGCCAACTCGATGAGCGTCTGCGCTATCTGCGCGAGCTTGAAGAGCGCCGCACGGCGGTACTCTCTGCCATTGATGAGCAGGGCAAGCTTGATGCCACGCTAAAAGCCAGCATTGACGCTGCTGAGACCAAACAGCGCCTTGAAGATCTATACCTACCGTTTAAGAAAAAGCGCCGCACCAAAGCGCAAATTGCTCGCGAAGCAGGCCTTGAGCCGTTGGCGGATGCGCTACTTGCTAACCCATCCCTTAATCCAGAAAGCGAAGCAACCCACTATCTGCGTCCCGCAGAGGGCGATATCCCCGCCATTGAGGATGCTAAAGCCGCGTTAGATGGTGCTAAACAGATTTTGATGGAGCGCTTTGCAGAAGACCCCGAGTTGATTGGTCAACTGCGCGAGCGCCTCTGGCAAGAGGGCGAGCTAAGTGCCCGCGTGTTAGATGGCAAGCAGCAGGAAGGTGCCAAGTTCGCCGACTATTTCGAGCACGATGAAAAAATCGCCAAAGCGCCATCTCATCGCGCCTTGGCGATGTTCCGAGCGCGTAATGAAGGAGTGCTCAGCCTGTCGATACGTCTTCCCGGCGAAGAGGAAGCCCCGATACACCCTGCCCAGGTCGCCATTGCCAAACAGTTTGGTATTAGTGATCAAAGCCGCCCAGCGGATAAATGGTTAGCTGAAGTAGTGCGCTGGACCTGGCGAGTGAAGCTCTATACGGCGCTTGAGACCGAGCTGTTAGGGCGTCTGCGGGAACAGGCTGAGCTAACAGCGATTGAAGTATTTGCAGCTAACTTAAAAGACTTGCTGTTGGCAGCGCCAGCAGGTCAAAAAGTGACGCTTGCCATTGATCCAGGGTTAAGAACTGGTTGTAAGGTAGCGGTGGTTGATGCGACGGGGCAGTTCGTTGATCAAGCCACTATTTATCCCCATGCGCCGCAAAACCGCTGGGATGAGTCGCTGGGTGTCTTGGCGAAGCTTGTTAAGCAGCACGATGTTCAGTTGATTGCCGTGGGTAACGGCACCGCAAGCCGCGAAACCGATAAGCTGGCGGGTGAGCTACTGAAAGCATTAGCGCCGGCATATCGTTTGAGCAAAGTGATGGTGTCTGAAGCGGGTGCTTCGGTTTACTCTGCGTCTGAATATGCCTCCCGTGAGTTGCCGGATCTTGATGTGACCGTTCGGGGCGCTGTCTCTATTGCCCGCCGTTTGCAAGATCCACTCGCAGAGCTGGTTAAAATTGAGCCTAAATCCATTGGTGTAGGCCAATATCAACATGATGTTTCCCAGGTGCAGCTGTCACGTAGCCTGGAAGTTGTCATAGAAGACTGTGTTAACGCGGTTGGTGTGGATCTCAACACTGCGTCTAGCGCACTGCTTTCTCGCGTGGCAGGCCTGAGCGCGGCGATTGCCGAGAATATCGTGGCCCAGCGCAATGACCAAGGCGCGTTCAAAAGCCGTAAAGAGCTGTTAGAGGTTAGCCGCCTGGGGCCAAAAACCTTTGAGCAGTGTGCCGGCTTCTTGCGCATCAGCAATGCTGAAAACCCATTGGATGCCAGCGCTGTTCACCCCGAGGCTTATACCCTGGTGGAGCGCATTGCCAAGCAGAATCGTCGGGATGTAAAGGGCTTGATTGGTGACAGCGCTACCTTAAAAGCGCTTAAGCCCGCTGATTTTGCCGACGAGCGTTTTGGCGTGCCCACGGTGAGCGATATTCTAAAAGAGCTGGATAAGCCGGGGCGCGACCCGCGCCCTGAGTTTAAAGCCGCTGAGTTCCGCGAAGGCGTTGAAACTCTGAAAGACTTAAAACTGGGAATGGTGTTGGAAGGCACTGTGACCAACGTGACTCACTTTGGCGCCTTTGTGGATGTGGGCGTTCACCAAGACGGACTCGTACACATTTCAGCGCTTTCTGACCGCTTTATCGACGATCCGCGCAGCGTGGTTAAGGCGGGCGATATTGTCAGCGTCAAAGTAATGAGCGTGGATATTTCCCGCAAGCGGGTAGGGCTTTCCATGCGCTTGGACGATGAACCAGAACAGCAAGCCCAAGCTACGGCCAGCGGCACGGTTAACCACGAACCACGCAAACCACCGCGCAGTAGTCGACAGGGTAACCAGCAACAGGGCAGCCAGCCCAAGCCAAATGAGGCCCCCGCGGCCATGGGAGCATTAGGCGCAGCGCTGCTTAAAGCAAAGCAGGGCAAATAGTCGCGTGTCTTGAAAAAAACAGGATTGCCGCCATATCCTGCTTTCTGTTCTCGCTAGAAAGCATGAAAAACGACCATGGCAATGCCAGCTGATTTCACCAAGGCCTGCTTATGGCGGGCCTTACTGACAAGGAGTGTTCACCTTGCCTGAACCTCTCACTGTGCCATCTTCGCTAACTGCTCAGGTTGAGCGCTTGCTGCCTAGCGCTCGGCTAGGGCGGTTAGGTCGCCTGCGTCGCGGGCTGGAAAAAGAAGGGCTGCGGGTTGATGCCAATGGTCATATTGCCCAAACGCCGCATCCCCAGGCGTTAGGCTCTAAATTAACGCATCCGCATATCACTACCGACTACTCAGAAGCACTGCTTGAGTACATAACGCCGGTTTACTCAGAGCCACGTGAAGCATTGGCGTTCTTATCAGACCTGCATACCTTTACTTATCATCACCTAGACAATGAGTGGATATGGCCCGGCAGTATGCCTTCGCGGCTGTCGGGCAATGAAAGCGTGCCGATAGCTGACTATGGCAGCTCTAATGTTGGCACCATGAAGCATGTCTATCGAAAAGGGTTGGATGTGCGCTACGGGCGCATAATGCAGGCAATTGCAGGTGTGCATTACAACGTCTCGCTGCCAGAAGATATGTGGCACGCTCTGCGTGAGATGGAAAAAGCCACGAACATTCCCTTTAACGATTATCGCTCCACCCGTTATTTCGGCATGATTCGGCATTTTCGGCGTCATAGCTGGCTGCTGCTCTATCTGTTTGGTGCCTCACCGGCCATTGATAAGAGCTTTTTACCTGAAGGTAAAGTGCCTGAAAAGCTACAGTCACTCAGCGACGATACCTACTTTGCGCCGTATGCGACGACCCTGCGGATGTCGGATTTGGGCTACCAGAATAAAGTACAATCGCAGCTAAAAATTTGCTTTAACTCGCTGTCTAACTACGTTAACACGCTGCGTCATGCGATCTCTTCTCCGTGGCCTGACTATGAAAAGCTAGGCGTAAAAACCGGCGAAGAGTGGCATCAGCTAAACGCCAATATTCTGCAAATTGAGAACGAATATTACAGCGATATTCGTCCCAAACGGGTAGCCAAGCACAATGAAACGCCCAGTCAAGCGCTTGAAGCGCGTGGGGTTGAGTACATAGAAGTGCGCTGCCTGGATTTAAACCCTTTCGACCCGCTAGGCGTTACCGAAACGCAGATGCGTTTTGTCGACACTTTTTTGATGTGGTGCCTGCTGAGCGATAGCCCCTGGATCTCCGATGAGGAGTGCGACCGCCTGGATGACAACCGCCGTTTGGTGGTAGAGCGCGGCCGCGACCCGGCGCTAACGCTAATACATAACTGTGAAACCACCACCGTGCGAGCGTGGGGCGAACAGATATTTGCAGAACTAGGCGAAGTCGCACGCCTGCTGGATGCAGTGGAAGAGGGCACCCCTCATGCCGCCGCGCTAGAAGCGTTAGCGCCACGACTGAAGGATCCATCATTGACGCCGTCAGCGCAGATGCTGGCTCGTCTACAAGAGGGTAATGGTTCGCTGAGTGATGCGTTATTAAGCCTAGCGAAAGAGCAGGCGGATAAGCTTAAAGCAACGCCGATGCTGCGCTCCCGTGAGGCGCTGTTGGCACAGCTCATTGAAACCTCCCACCAGCAGCAGCGGGATATCGAAGCCGCTGATCAAGAAAGTTTTAGCGAGTTTCTAAGCAGCTATTTTGCCAAAGCGCGTGAGTCTCGTGCGCTTTCGGCTATCTCATCAGAGGATAGCCAATGAGCGCCGCTTCTATTCGCCCCGCTGCGCTAGTCGGTGTTGCATTCTGCGTTGTCATGATGGCGGTCGCCCTGGCCCTTGAGCATATTGCCGGGCTTGCCCCCTGCCCATTGTGTATTTTTCAGCGTGTAGCGGTGATAGCCGCTGGGCTAGTGTTGGCCGTCGCCGCGATACATAACCCCCGTGGTCGTATAGGTAAGAGCGTTTATGGCGCGCTTGGGGGAATCGCGGTAGGTGTCGGCGCGTTTATTGCCGGTCGTCACGTTTGGTTGCAGAGCCTGCCCGCTGACCAAGTCCCCTCATGCGGTCCTGGCCTGGACTACATGATGGATATCCTGCCTATGCAGGAAGTAGTCGCTATGGTGCTCACTGGTTCTGGAGAGTGCGCCGAAATTGACTTTATGCTGTTAGGCCTTTCGCTACCCGCGTGGACTTTGGTGGGCTTTTTAATCTTAGCTATCGCACCGCTGCGTATTTTGTGGGTGGCCATCAAGCGCTAGTTAAGCATTCATACGCGGCCAGCCTATAGATAGATTGGCCTTTAGTATCATGGAAACCGTACCTGCTGGGATTGACAGGGTTAGATGGAAAGGCGAGTCTAGCCTTATCAAAGGTGGTTATCTGCAAGGAGAAAACCCCATGCTCGAAGATTGCAAAAATGCCCTGGAGCGCTGGGGGGGCGTGCACAGTTTGATTGACCGTTGGCTGGATCAACGTCGCGCGCTTTTGGTTAGCTTTATCGAACTGAAAGACGCCTGCGATGCTGAATTGGAAGCGGTTAGCAAAGCGCGTGTTGATGTCTTCAGTGAGCTGTTAATGGATTATATCAGCGCCGGGCATTTTGAAATTTACCCTCAGCTAGCGGAAGAGGCCAAAGCGTTCAACGACGAAAGCGCTTTGCTAATTGCCTCGAAGCTGCTGGAGCGGCTAGAAATGTCTACTGCTATGGTGCTGGAGTTTGACGAAGACTTTGCGTCGCCGGTGCGTTGCCAGCAAAACTTGGCGCGCTTACCTGCCTGGATTGATCGACTGGCAAAAGGCCTTACCGAGCGCTTTGCGCTAGAAGACCAGTTAATTGCCCGTCTGCACGCAGCCCATAGCCCTAAGCAAGCAAAATCTCCCGCCTAAGCTTATCGAAGCAAATCAAAGCATCGTACGGCACGTTGTTGTGCGGTGCTTTTACCGCTCTATCTATGGCCGTTACTACTAATAGTCGGTTAGCCTCTTGCCTGCTTAAGGTTGCCATCTGTTTTGTTTTTATAAGTACAGGACTAGGCTTCTGGCCTAGCGATAGCGCGTGGCGGATGCATAGGTAGGGCGGTACAATCCCTGATCGGTGTTAAAGGATGAGCCTGGGTACTAGCCTGGGTAACTGCGAGTAGATAGATGGCTAATGTTGACGTTAATCAGTTGTTTAGCAAGCCTAAAGTTTTGATGATCGATAATTATGATAGCTTTACCTTCAATATCGTTCAGTACCTGAGTGAGCTTGGTGCGGAGGTAATGACCTACCGCAACGATGCGCTTACCCTTGAACAAATCGAGGCCATCGCGCCTACTCATTTGGTGATTTCACCGGGACCTTGTACGCCTAACGAAGCGGGTATTTCATTGGCAGCTATTACCCATTTTGCCGGTAAACTGCCTATTTTGGGTGTCTGCCTTGGGCACCAGGCGATTGGTCAGGTATACGGTGGTAAGGTAGTGCGTGCGCCAGAGGTTATGCATGGCAAAACGTCTGCCGTAGTGCATTGGGGGCAAGGCGTATTTAATGGGCTTGAAAACCCGCTTGAGGTAACTCGCTACCATTCGCTCGTTGTGGATGAAGTAAGCTTACCCGACTGTTTAGAGGTCACCGCCTTGACGGCAAGCGATGACGTAACGCCTGGGTTGATAATGGGTTTTCGCCATCGTAACTTGGATATTGAAGGGGTACAGTTTCATCCTGAGTCAATACTCACGCGCCAAGGTCATGCGTTATTGGCCAATTTTTTACAACGCGGCTGATCGCCAAATTCATACGCTTTAGAGGCTTTTCTGTTCATGCAAATGCGAGATGCAATTAACGCGGTGATGCGCCGCGAAGACCTCTCTTTCGATGCGATGCACGCGCTGATGCGCCAGATCATGACCGGCGAAGCCTCTGATGCGCAAATTGGTGGCCTGCTAGTGGGACTGGCCATGAAAGGCGAAAGCGCCGTGGAAATTAGCGCAGCCGCTCAGGTAATGCGCGAGCTAATGAAGCGGGTGACGCTTAGTACCGACAACGTGGTAGATATTGTGGGTACCGGTGGTGATGGCGCTAATCTGTTTAACGTCTCGACGGCAGCTAGCTTTGTGGCTGCTGCGGGTGGCGCTCATGTGGCTAAGCACGGTAACCGCAGCGTCTCTTCCTCCTCAGGTAGTGCAGATTTATTCGATATAGCCGGTATTTATCTTGACCTTAAACCGGAAGAGGTAACTCGCTGTATTGAGCAGGTGGGGGTTGGCTTTATGTTTGCTCCCAACCACCACCCCGCAATGCGTTACGCTATTGGCCCGCGCCGTGAAATGGGTGTGCGCACGCTATTTAACATTCTTGGCCCGCTGACTAACCCTGCCAGTGCACCAAACCAAGTGCTGGGGGTCTATGCTCCTGAGCTTGTGCCACTCATGGCTGAAGTGCTCAAAAAGCTTGGCAGCCGCCACGTAATGGTAGTGCATTCAGAAGATGGCCTAGATGAAATTTCCCTGGCGGCACCTACGCTGGTGGCGGAACTCAAAGAGGGCGACATTACCCAGTACACCATTACCCCGGAAGCGCTGGGTATTGAACGCCAAAGCTTAGCAACGCTGAAAGCGGCTAGCGCCGAAGACAGCCTGAGGCTGGTAAAAGCTGCGTTAAGTGGCGAAGGTGCGGCTGCGGATATGGTTGCCCTGAATGCGGGTGCGGCGCTTTACTGTGCGGGCGTTGCCGATAGCTTAAAAGAGGGCGTGATGGTAGCCCAGGATGCCCAAGCCTCCAAGCTGCCGCTTGAAAAGTTAAAAGAGCTTTCGCACTTCACCAGCGTTTTTAAAGGATAAATACTTCAATGAGCGACCAGGCAACACCGACAATTTTAACGCGTATTTTGGCCCGTAAAGACCAAGAGGTGGCTGAGCGCCGCCAAGCGGTCAGTGAAGCGGATTTGCTGGCGCTGGCTGAAAAGCAGAGCGCTCCCCGTGGCTTTATTGATGCGTTGAATGCCCGTATTGCTGCGGGTGATGCGGCGGTGATCGCCGAGGTAAAAAAAGCTTCGCCCTCTAAAGGGGTAATGCGCGAAGATTTTCACCCTGCGGATATTGCGCAAAGCTATGCCCAAGGAGGAGCTGCGTGTCTCTCGGTGCTGACCGATGCGGATTTTTTTCAAGGCCATGAAGATTACTTGATCGCCGCCCGTGACGCGTGCGAGCTGCCAGTGATTCGTAAAGACTTTATTACCTATGGTTACCAAGTAACCGAAGCCCGGGCCATTGGCGCAGACTGCATCTTGCTGATTGTCGCTGCCCTGGACGACTTTCAACTGCGCGATCTGCATCAGCAGGCTAACGCTTTAGGGATGGATGTATTGGTAGAAGTCCACGACGCCACTGAGCTAGAGCGCGCTTTGGCGCTGAACCTGAAGCTGGTGGGCATCAACAACCGCAACCTACACACCTTTGATACGAGCCTGAATACCACTCTTGACCTGTTGCCAAGCATTCCTGAAGGCGTCACGGTAATTACCGAGTCTGGTATCCATACCAGCGATGACGTAGAGCTAATGCGTGACCACGATGTAAACGGCTTTTTGGTCGGCGAAGCCTTTATGCGTGAAGAGAACCCTGGACTCGCGTTAAAAAGACTATTTTTTTAGAGCGCCTCTTAACTTCGCTTCTTGGTTAACTTTTAAGAGGTGTCAGTCTGATTGATGGCAAGAGCCTGCGTTCAAGTAGGTTTCTTAGCACGAAGGTAGACCGGCGTGCTAAGTAGAGCAGTGAAGCAAAACGTTCACTGCCTTTTTATATGTACTTAGGAGATCAATAGTAATGATTAAAGTACTTTTTACTAGCGCCGTGCTGGGTATGGGTATCGGTACTGCCTCCTTAGCAGGCGCCTATGAGGTAACGCATTTAGGCGGAGACATTACGGAAGAACAGGTGATCGAAGCGCAAAAAGCGTGGGGTGAAGCGCTGGTAAATATCTCAAACACCTATGAAAACGACGGCATTGAGGCCGCCAGTGAACTGGCCCAATTGGTTATTGATAGCGCTTATGGCTATGAGATGGGGCCGGTGCTATTTAAACCAACGTTAGCAGCCGCGCCGCAAACTTTCCGTACCACGCCCGAGGGCGCGCTGGCTTACTTTGTTGGGCATAGCGATGAATTCCCCAACGATAGCGGCTTCGCACTGAATGGCTGGCAGGAAGTGACCATTGATAACGCAGCTATCTTTATTAGCGGTGATACAGCGATGACTGTGGGCAATGTTTCTATCCTGGATAGCGATGGCAACACCACCACAGTAGATAAGAGCTGGGGCTATCAGCTAGACGATGAAGGCGAGCTGCGCATTGTGCTGCACCACTCCTCGCTGCCTTTCACGGAGTAACAGCTGGATAGTTGCTTAATCCGTGAAATAGAAAATGCAGTGTAATAAAAAAGGGGCTTACATCCGATGTAAGCCCCTTTCGTTCGCTTATAGCAAGCTTAACGGCTGTGCAGGCACCTAAGCAGCGCCTGAAGCGGATGCGGTAGGGTTTGCGCAGAGTAGCGTTTCACTTGGCTGCGGCAAGAGTAGCCTGTTGCTAGCAGCTTGCCCGTATTTTCCTCGGCCTCCACCTGGGGCTGCCAGGATTGGGCGTAAATGGTTTTTGACGTTGCCACATTGCGGGTTTCATGTCCGTACGTGCCGGACATACCGCAGCAGCCGGTATTGGCCAGTTCAAGTTTTAAGCCAAATGCTGCAAACACCTGCTGCCAGGCCTTGGGGCTGCCTGGGGCATTGGTTTTTTCAGTGCAGTGAGAAAGCAACTTATAGCCAGGATCAGCTAACGTCAGCTGACTCGGCGCTAACGTATTAATGCGGGTGGCCAGCCACTCTTGCAGCATCAGCACCTCGGGTACCTGCTCGGTACCTAAGGCTTTGACGTACTCCTGACGGTAGGCCAGTGTCATGGCGGGGTCGATCCCTACCATGGGCACCTCGAACTCTGCCAATGACCGCAACCGTTTGGCCTGTTTTTCTGCCGTGCGCTCGAAGGCGCCCAAAAAGCCCTGCACCTGCAGCGGTTTGCCATTGGCAGAAAACGGCATCACAAACACCCGTAGATTCAGCCGCGACAGTAGCTCTACCACGTCCATCACGAGTGTGGCTTCAAAGTGCGTCGTGAACGCGTCTTGAACGATAATCACGCTGTTGGCCCGCTGCTGCTCTGTGAGTAGCGCAAGCGACGTTGGTGTGGCTTCCGACACGCCCCAAGCCTTTAGCTGTTTCTTCACACTGGCACGGGAGAGCAACGGGGAGTCGCTAACCCCCAGGCCCTTGCTCATCAGCTTTTCCACCCAGCGCTGGCCAAGCAATGCGTTATACAGCGGCGCGATTTTGGCCAATGTGGGCAGCATAACCTCGGTGCCGCCGATCAGGTAATCCCGCAGTGGGCGTAAATAGCGGCCATGGTAGACCTCTAAAAACTGCGAGCGGAACTGCGGTACGTTGACCTTAATCGGGCACTGGCCCGCACAGGATTTACACGCCAAACAACCCGCCATGGCGTCATACACTTGGTGGGAGTAGTCGTGGTGTTGCTGTTTGCTAACGGTGTTCATGACACGTTTAGGGAAGCTTTTAACAAAGCCCCAGCTGCGCTCGGCCTTTTTCTTGCGCGACTCTTCCACCACATCGATACCCGCCTGGGACTGCAAGCGCAGCCACTCCCGAATCAGGCTGGCGCGGCCTTTAGGCGAATGCACACGGTCGCGGGTGGCCTTCCAGGAAGGGCACATGGGGTCGTCAACATCGTAGTTGTAACAGGCACCGTTGCCGTTGCAGTAGACCGCCGCGTCGTAAGCCTGCCACGCCCGCTCGTCAATCGTGCGATCAAGCTGACCGCGCATCGGTACGCCATCAACCGTTAACAAATCAGGGTCGCTGTCTTTAGCGATCAGTTCCTGGTGTTCAGCGGGAGATGCAATCTTGCCGGGGTTCAGCTGGTTATGCGGATCAAAGGCGGCTTTTACTCGCTGAAGGCTAGGGTACAGTTCACCAAAGAATTTGGGGCCGTATTCAGAGCGAACCCCTTTACCGTGCTCCCCCCACAAAAGTCCGCCGTACTTCTGGGTAAGGGCGGCTACTTCATCAGAAATTTCACGAATCAGCTTTTCCTGTGCGGGGTCTTTCATATCCAGCGCTGGGCGTACGTGCAGTACGCCCGCATCCACATGGCCAAACATCCCGTAGGAGAGCTTTCGGGCGTCCAAGGCAGCGCGAAACTCAGTGATAAAGTCCGCCAGGTGCTCTGGCGGCACGGCGGTATCTTCTACAAATGCAATCGGGCGTTTTTCGCCCTGCACGTTCCCCAGTAGCCCCACCGAGCGTTTACGCATGGCGTAGACTTTTTGGATCTGCGCTCGTCCTTCGGCCAGTGTGTAGCCTAAGCGCTCTACGGTAGGGTCTTGACTCAAATGTTCAGTGAACGCCCGCACACGCGCTGCAAGGGCGCTTTCATCGTCGTCATTAAACTCAATCAGGTTAATGCCGCGAATCGGCGTGCTGCCGGTGGCGGGGAAGAACTCAGCTACGCTATCCCATACAAAGTCCTGCATAGCCAGTTGTAGAACGGTGTCGTCGATGGTTTCGATTGAGGTGGGGCGTGCGCTGGCGCTCATTAAAGCTTTGGCATCGCGCAGTGCATCCATAAAGCTTGGGTAACGCACATTCACCAGCATAGAGTGCTTGGGAATTGGCAGCACGTTGAGTACTGCTTCATTCAAAAAGCCTAGCGAGCCTTCCGAGCCACACAGTAGGCTGTTTAAATTTAACTGACCTTCCGCTGCTCGCAGGTGAGCCAAGTCGTAGCCCGTTAAACAGCGGTTGAGCGGCGGGAATTTCGCCTTAATCAGCTCGCGCTGTTGGTCGATAATTGTGGCAGCAGTGGTATGCACGCGGCCGAGAATACCGTCCTGCTGGCACTCAGCCCGCTCTTCATCCGAGGTTAACGGGCGGCTGTGCAAGTGCTGACCACCCAGCAAAACTGTATCCAGCTCCAATACGTGATCGCGGGTTTTGCCGTACTCGCAGCTCCCCTGGCCGCTGGCATCGGTGGAGATCATTCCGCCAATGGTTGCACGGTTAGAGGTTGAAAGTTCCGGGGCAAAAAATAGCCCGTGGGGCTTGAGTGCGGCGTTGAGCTGGTCTTTCACCACGCCCGCTTGAACGCGTACTCGCCGGGCGTTCACGTCAATCTCTAAAATCTGGTTCATATGGCGGGAAACGTCCACCACAATGCCGTCCGTTAGTGATTGACCGTTGGTGCCGGTGCCGCCGCCCCGAGGTGTTAACACGATGTCGCGGTGGGGCAGCTCAGCAACCAACTTGGCTAGGCGCTCAAGATCTTCGGCATGCTTGGGGAACACCGCAGCTTGGGGCAGGCGCTGGTAAATCGAGTTATCCGTTGCCAGCACGGTGCGGTTGGCATAGTCGGGGGTAATCTCGCCTTCAAAGCCGCGTGCACGCAGGGCTTCAAGAAAACGCACGTAATGGCTGCTCAAGCGCTTAAAAGGAGCCGTGCGCGTATCCAAGGATGCAATCATAGTTGGTCGGGCCGTCACTGCTGGAAGCGGATAGGAAATAGCGCTACTTTACCGCAGCCACCGCTACTCTGCATCTTGGTGACAAGGTTTATGCGCTTTCTAACGCTTCTTTCACCAGTGCGGCGGAGGCGTCAGACATTGGCAGCGTGAGGGCGATTTTGTGGGCCTCGGGCGACATCTTGCCCCAGGTTTTTTGCACAATGCGTACCATGTGGTCATGGTCAATTTTGCGTGAGAAATCGGCAAAGTGGTTTTCTAAAAATACCAAGCAAGCGCAATCTTCCAGCGCCTGGACATCTGGGTCGCGGCCGAGGCCTTTCTTGCGAATAATCGCCGTTGCGCGTTCGGCGTCTGCGTCGCTATAGCCTGCGTCACGCATTAACTTAGCCGTGGTATCGCCTGCGCGCTCACCCTGGTCGCGCCGCCAGGTTAAATACCCTATGCGCCCTTCAGAGTACTCCTCACGCGGAACTAGCCAGCGCTGTAGGTGCTGTGCGCGTACTGCAAGGCGCAATACGTCATGGGGGGCGTTGTGTACTCTCTCTAGCCAGCGGCTCATGCGCTGGGCATAGGCAAGCTCTTGGGGCAATGAAGTGCCATCGCCCAGTGTCGTAGAGCGAGGATCTTCACCATGCAGGGCATCGATGGCGGCGAGTGTTTGGTCAAAAGCAGTCGGCATAAGAGGTCGCATAATTAAGAAGTATGGACAACATGCTAGCAGTTTAGCGGCAGGCTATAAAAAAGCGCCTGCTGTATAAAAGGCAGCCTATGCATCGGCGGACTGTATCTATCTTTTTGCCCAGGGTGAGGCGCGACTTACCTGTTTCCTGAAGCGAATGAGCAAAAAAGACAGGCGTATAGGGTGTCATTAGCATGCTGCAGGATGATTAATTATCTAACTACCTCAGCTTTGCTCCACGGTCTTACGTCAGAGCAACATGTTTACATCATGTAAGCCATCACTTCCCATCAAGGCAGCCATGGCTCCCCGCCGCGCTTTTGCCTACAATAGGCCTCTTTGTCACGGGCGGTGTGCGCCGTGTTTCACTGATTTCTGGCCAAGGGATAACTCATGCTCGATCCGAAACTGCTGCGCGGTGATCTTGATGCAACTGCGCAACAACTGGCCCGGCGGGGCTTCGTACTCGATAAAGCGGCATTGCAGGCGCTGGAGTCCCGACGCCGTGAGTTGCAAACCCAGACCGAGCAGCTGCAAAACGAGCGCAATATGCGTTCCAAAACGATTGGTAAGGCAAAGGCTAACGGTGAAGATATTCAGCCGCTGCTGGATGAAGTGAGTGACTTGGGCGAGCGCTTGGACGCTGCCAAGCGCGAGCTGGCTGAGGTGCAGGAAGAGTGGGATGACGTTATTAGCGGTATTCCTAACGTGCCCCATGAAAGTGTTCCAGAAGGCAAAAGCGAAGACGATAACGTTGAACTGCACCGCTGGGGTACACCCCGTGAGTTCGATTTTGAAGTGCTGGATCACGTCGATTTGGGCAAAAAGTCCGGTTATCTAGACTTCGAGCTGGCGGCCAAGTTAACCGGCGCGCGTTTTGCGGTAATGCGGGGGCCGATTGCGCGCCTGCATCGTGCGCTGGCGCAGTTCATGCTGGATACCCAAACCCTGCAGCACGGCTACGAAGAGTGCTATGTGCCCTATATGGTGAATCGCGATTCGCTGATGGGCACCGGCCAACTGCCAAAATTTGGCGAAGATCTGTTTAAGCTCAATGATGAGCGGGAATACCACTTGATTCCCACCTCTGAAGTGCCGCTAACAAACTTTGTGCGTGATGAAATCGTTGAGCAGGCAGCACTGCCGATGAAGCTTACCGCTCACACGCCTTGTTTTCGTTCTGAAGCAGGCTCCCATGGCCGTGATACCCGCGGTATGATCCGACAGCACCAGTTCGATAAAGTCGAAATGGTACAGATCGTGGAGCCAGAGAAGAGCTATGAGGCTCTGGAAGAGATGCGTGGCCATGCTGAAGCCATTCTGCAGGCGCTGGCGTTGCCGTACCGTGTAGTGACGCTGTGTACGGGCGATATGGGCTTCGGCGCGGCGAAAACCTATGATCTGGAAGTGTGGCTGCCTAGCCAGGAGACCTACCGGGAAATTTCGTCTGTATCTAACTGCGAAGACTTTCAAGCACGGCGTATGCAGGCCCGCTTCCGTCATCCGGATGCCAAGAAACCTCAGCTACTGCATACTTTGAACGGTTCAGGTTTAGCGGTAGGGCGTTGCCTGCTGGCGGTGCTTGAAAACCACCAGCAGGCGGATGGCTCGGTGACTATTCCTGCGCCGCTTCAGCCCTATCTGGGTGGTCTTGAGTGTCTTGCGCTTTAAGCAACCACTGGACGTTAACCTCGGCATCAATACGAATGGTGCCGGGGCGGTAGTCGCTGGCTGAACCGCTGCCCATTGCGTCGCTTTCGGCACGCATGGCCATCATGCGGGGTTGGAAAATAGGCGACTGGGTTTCTTCAATACGCTGCACGTGACCCAGTTCAGTCTCTAGGGTGCTCGCCATCAATTCTGCTTTGTGGCGGGCCTTTTCCAGCGCCTTGGACAGCGCTTCATCAGTGGCAGCATCGCGGTCTTGCAGGTCAAATTGAACGCCATCCAGAGCGTTCACGCCTGCGCTAATCAGCGCGTCAAACACCTCGCCCAACTGGTCTAACTCGGTCAGCTCAACGCTAAACGGGCGCTCTAAACGCGTGCGCGTAAGCGTGTCGTGTTCACCATTTTCATTGCGTGGGCCAGCAACGCGATCTGGATAAACATTAAGCGAGCCTGCGTTGATGGCGCGCTGTTCAATGCCAATCGCCTCCATGGCCTCAATTAACTGACTGGCGCGGTTTTCAAGCCGTTCGCGGGCCTCGCTTAGCGCGTCACTGTCGGTCTCTTCAAGCGAAGAGACGGCAGGGGTGTTCTCCCACAGACGCGCATTAAGCGTTGCTTTGTCGGGTGCTACCTCAACCCACGATTGGGCCTGAACAAACAGGCTAGGCGGTGTTGATGATGCTGCTTGAACCGCCGGGGCTGCGAGCAGTGCGAGTAATGCGCTGCCGAGAACGCCATAGCGTAACCGTTGTAGGTGATTCGATAGACTATTCATAGCTAACTTCCTTGCAAGCGAGGCATTTGCCTAGCGGTATGAAAAATAATTGCGAATGTGACGCTGGTTGGAAGTGAGTGACGGGATAAAGTTCACTGACTAAGAGTTGCCAAAAAACAGTTGCTTATTGTTTGCATGGTTTGGGTGTGGGGCAGTTTGTGCAATGTGCCGCTAGCAGCCATTATGTAGGGATAACACGCTAAGGATAGAGTTATGTCGAAGTTGTCGGATGAGGATTATCGCAGTATCCCTTTAAACGCTACCTTAGCTATTGCGGCGTTGGTGGTCATTATTGCAGGTATGAAGGTGGGTGCAGACCTGCTGGTGCCTCTCTTGCTCGCGGTATTCATTGCCGTAGTGTGTACGTCGCCTGTGCAGTGGCTAAACCGCTGGGGGGTTAATGTACGCGCTGCGGCGTGCATTATTCTGTTGGTGCTGTTGGGGTTTATTTCACTTATCGGCCTGCTGGTGGTCAATAGCTTCGGCACCTTTGTGGAGGCGTTGCCGGAGATTGAGGAGCGTCTTAATGAGCACTATTGGGATCTGCTTAATACGTTGGCTGCCCACGGCATGGCGATTAACCCTGATCAACTTGGTCAGCTATTCAACATGGAAGAGGGGGATTCTTGGGTACCTAAAGTCCTGGGCGAGCTTGGCAGTCTATTTATGCAAGCCAGTATTGTTGCGCTGCTGGTCATTTTTATGCTCTTTGAGACGCTAAACTTTCGAGATAAAGTGTCTCGGGCACTGGAAAATCCGGCGCCTAGCTTGAAACGTTTTAGCGAGTTTAGCTTAACGCTGAAGCGTTATCTGGCGGTTAAAACGATGATTAGTCTGGCCACAGCAGTGCTAGTGTGGCTCTCCTGTTTATTAGTAGGTGTAGACTTTCCGCTGCTATGGGGCGTGCTGGCCTTTGCGCTTAACTTTATTCCTAACATCGGCTCGGCATTAGCGGCTATCCCTCCGGTGCTTCTATTGCTGGTCGCACAGGATGGCGGCGTATTTCAGGCGCTATTGCTAGCCTCAGCTTATTTAGCGATCAACTTTATTCTAGGTAACCTGATTGAGCCACGGGTAATGGGCCAAGCGCTAGGGCTTTCGACGTTTGTGGCGTTTCTTTCACTGGTGGTGTGGGGGTGGATCTTTGGCGCTGCCGGTATGCTGTTATCGGTGGTGTTAACCATGACGCTTAAAATTGCACTCGACAGCCACCCACAAACACGCTGGATTGCGCATCTTTTAGGGCCGGGAAAGCGTCGAATAAAGGATATACGGCTGGAAGATGCGCGCAAGCCACCTTCCAAGCGTGAAGTCTAACTACCGTCAACAAGGTCGACGGTAGCTAAACGTGATCTACGCATAAAACGTCGTTTCTGCTGATGAAACGCCGCGTTTAGCGAGATTAGGCGTTTTGGTCGATGAATTGAGTCAGCTGTGACTTGGACTGTGCGCCCACGAGGGAAGCCACTTTGGTGCCTGACTTAAACAGCATTACCGTTGGTACGCCGCGCACGCCTTGCTCGGCAGCAATTTCTGGCGCGTCGTCTACGTTCACGCTTACCACTTTAATATTGTCGCCACGCTCAGCAGCCACCTCATCAACGACAGGCGCCATTACTTTACAGGGGCCGCACCAGGGGGCCCAGAATTTCAGCAGGACAGGCTGTTCGGCGTTAAGAACTTCTTGCTCGAAATTGGCGTTGGTGACATCAATATTAGTAGCCATTTGATTCTCCCGTTTGCGTTGCTCTTGCTGTTACGTTGCCTCAAGTGGAGCAACGGTCTTTACGCGGTTTGTTAGCGCACTCTCACCGCGCCAAGTGGGCAGATGTTAGCGGGCGCGGAGGATACTGGCAAATTTACTACGATGGCTCGGTGTGGGGTAGGGAAAATTAAAAGATGCTCATGGACGCTATTTTTTATACTATAAGTGAATTATAGAATGTTTTTTTATTCATATTAGTGCTCTTGAGGCGAGTGGGTACAAGCGCTTCGAGAAAAGCACAAACCCATAGCGGCGCGAGGATGCGCTTTAGCGTGCTTCCTGCATAGATAATCAGGTGAGGATATGAAGCTACAGCAACTTCGCTATATCTGGGAAGTCAACCGACACAATCTGAACGTTTCGGCCACTGCCCAGAGTCTGTTTACCTCTCAGCCGGGTATTTCCAAACAAATACGTTTGTTAGAGGATGAGTTGGGCGTTGAGATTTTTGCCCGCAGCGGTAAACACTTAACCCGCGTCACGCCTGCTGGGCAGTCGATTATTGAGCTTGCTGGGCAAGTGCTTAAGCTAAGTGAAAATATTAAGCAGGTAGCACAAGAGCATAGCGACGAGCGCCGTGGCAGTTTAGCCATTGCTACAACGCATACCCAAGCGCGTTACGCACTGCCGCCCATTATTAGCGAATTTACCCAAAAGTACCCGGAAGTTGCGCTACACATGCAGCAGGGTACGCCTAAACAAATTGCCCAGATGGTGAGCGAAGGCTTAGCGGATTTTGCCATAGCGACAGAGTCGCTGGAGCTTTTTACCGATTTGGTGCTGCTACCTTGCTACCGTTGGAATCGCTGTGTGCTGGTGCCAAAAGAGCACCCTCTTGCCTTGCTCAAAGGGCCGCTTACTTTGGAAGCCTTGGCCGAGCATCCGCTGGTCACTTATGTCTTTGGTTTTACCGGCCGTTCGCAGCTGGATGACGCCTTTAAAGCGAAGGGCTTAACGCCTAACGTGGTGCTTACCGCAGCAGATGCGGATGTTATAAAAACCTATGTGCGCCTGGGTATGGGAGTGGGTATTGTCGCCCATATGGCGGTTGACTCGGCGTTGGATAGTGACCTAGTAGCCCTGGATGCCAGCCATCTATTTGCTAGTTCAACCACTAAAATTGGCATACGTCGTGGCACCTTTATGCGCGGCTATATGTATGACTTTTTGGCGCGGTTTGCACCGCACTTAACCCGCGAGCGAGTCGATGAGGCGCTACTGGCTGGCCCCCGCTATGAGCAGGCGCTGTTTGAAGGTGTCGAGCTTCCAGAGCATTAGGCCTAGTGAAGCAAGTGCGCCCAGGCTAAAAGCCTGGGCGCACGCATTTTTTTCGCTCTCTACTCTTGCAGACGTACTTTAACGTTAATGCTGTAGATGCAGCCCACATTCCCGTTTCTCTTCCACCTTAGTGGGGTCGAAATAGTCGAAATTGTTTGGTAGATCATGGGCTTGTAAGTATTCATACATATCTTTCGCAGTCCACTGAAGCAGTGGAGCGACTTTTAATAGGCCATCGCTGTTGCGACTAGCGACCTGCATTTTAGCGCGCTCAGGGGTGTCTTCGGCCCGTAGCGCGGTGAACCACACATCAGGCTGCATTTCTCTCAGTGCGCGCTCAAACGGCTCAATCTTCACTTCTTGGGTGAAGCCTGCATGGCGCGGGTCGTCAATGCCGGGCATTGGCCCTTCTAACGCTTCCCGGTGCGCGCGGGTACGTGTCGGTAAAAAGCTCACCATATTCAGGCTAAGGCGCTGGATTAATGCATCGGCAAATTGATAGGTGGCATCGGTGTTGTAGCCGCTGTCCATCCACACAATTGGGGTGTCGGGGCGCACCTGGGTCACCATGTGCAAAATGACCGCTTCGAACGGACGAAAATTGGTGGTGCAAATGGGGCGACTGCCTTGGCTAAAAGCCCACTCAATTAGGCCCTGAGGGTTATTGGCAAAATCGCGGTTAATGTCGTCAAGTACCGAGGACATGCAGCCTCCCTTTAATAAATGGTCTGTAAAAACGTGCCATTAAACCTCTGCTGTTAGCGCTAGACTAACAAAGGGTGGGCCTTTCTCCCCAATACCGTTTGGTTAGGCTTTTATATTTCTTTTTGATTTAAGTGGCTGGTTTTTTATTCCAAAGCGCCTATCAGGTGACGAATTTTATCCAGCGTTTCTGCGTACTCCTCCTTGGCTTTCGAGTCGGCCACGAGGCCGCCGCCGGCCCATACGTGTAGCGTACCGGCGTCTGCCACCATTGTGCGTATCGCAATAGAGGTATCCATGCTGCCCCGGGTGTCTAAATAACCTAAGCTGCCGCAATAGACACTGCGCTGGCAGGGTTCAAGCTCGTCGATAATCTGCATGGCACGTATTTTAGGAGCGCCGGTAATCGAGCCGCCTGGAGACGCCGCCGTAAGTAGTGATAAAGGCGAGTGATTTTCGGCAAGCTGGCCCTGCACCACGCTGACCAGGTGGTGCACGTTAGGGTAGCTCTCTAGCTGGCAGAGTTGCGGTACGCGGATAGTGCCAGGGGTGCACACGCGGCCTAAGTCATTGCGCAATAAATCCACAATCATGACGTTTTCGGCGCGGTCTTTGCTGCTGCTGAGGAGCTCTTCAGCCAGCGCACGGTCTTCCTCTTGCGTACTGCCTCTGGGGCGCGTGCCTTTAATCGGGCGAGTTTCTACCAGGCCGTCTCTACACTGAATAAAGCGCTCTGGCGAGAGAGACAGCACCGCTTGGTTTTTCCACGCCATAAATCCCGAGAAGGGTGTAGGCGTCGCCTTCCTCAGCCGCTGGTAAGCCTGCCACTCATCCCCTTGGTAGCTGGCTGAAAAGCGCTGGGCCAAGTTGATTTGATAGCAATCCCCTGCGCGTATATAGCGCTGAACGGCATGAAAGCGTTCGGTGTAATCAGCTTGGCTGAGCTCTGCTCGAAAAGGGCTGGTTAAATAAAAGTGTTCGTCATCCTCTACAAGGGGGTGTGTGAGCCATTCGGTGACCTGCTGTTGCCGTAATGGGGGGGCTACCAACCATGTTTGTTGGCGCTCATGATCAATGGTTATGCACCAGTCGTATAGGCCAAGACGTGCCAACGGTAGCGCAGTGGCACTGGCATGCTGGCTAGGGGTGGCTAGATTATTACGGCCTAAATCGTAGCTCCAGTAGCCTATCAGTCCGCCTAGGAAGGGCAGCTCGCTCTCTTCATGGGTGCCGGGCAGCTGCGCTAGCATCCACTCTTGCAGGGCGGTGGTGCAGCCTGCCGTATTGCTATTCATGTCGTTAAACGTAGCGGGCAGCTGGAGCTGGGTAGAGTTGAACATCGAATGGCCGCTTGGCGTAATTTCAAGCGTTGCCAGCGGGTCGCTGCTCAGTATGTCATAACGCCCGGTGGCTACCGGACGGCCGCTATCGAGCAGCACTGCGCCGGGGCGCTTTCGCAAACGAGCAAACAGCGCCAGTGGGTCAGGTGAATAAGGCAGGGCTTTGATGGTTAACGCCGTTGTCATGATGCAAATGCCAGGCCGGTACAAGGGCGACATATTTTAGGGGTCGTTAATCATGCACACCAGTTAAATGCGTCGACGCCTTTCTCACGCTTTCATTTAAAGGCATTAGGATTACTGTATGATTGTTGACAGCTTAAGTTTATTTTACTTGTTGTTTGCAACGAAAGACGAATAACGTCGGGCATTTTGCCTGGTTGACGGCACAAAAATGACGAGCTAAAGTTCCCCTATTCACTAATTGTCGACAATTACACATGACCCTATTCGTTTCTCCTTCACATCAGCTTGCTGATAAACCCGCTGAACAGGTGTCGCCGGAAGTGCGCACCTTGGCTGAGAGGGTTTTCCATCAGCTACAAGACGCTATTGTGCGTGGTGAGCTGGCGCCGGGAAGCAAAATCACCGAGCCGGGGCTGTCTAAAACGTACGGCATTTCACGTGGGCCGTTGCGTGAAGCCATGCGCCGCTTAGAAGCGCACCGCCTAATCGAACGCGTGCCCCATGTAGGTGCGCGGGTTGTTAAGCTTTCCATGAAAGAGCTTTTAGAGCTGTTTGACGTGCGTGAAGCGTTAGAAAGCATGGCGGCACGCTTGGCCGCTGAGCATATGTCTGCCGAAGAGATAAAGGGGCTGCGCGAAGTATTAGCCCTCCATGAAGGCCAGGCCGATCTCAAGCGAGGCGAGGCTTACTACCAGCGTGAAGGCGACCTTGATTTCCATTACTGCATCGTTCAGGGCAGCCACAATAAGATGCTGATGAACCTGCTCTGTGATGATCTCTACTATTTGGTTCGTCTTTACCGTACTCAATTTAGTGCAAGCGGCACGCGTCCTCAGCGCGCCTTTGTGGAGCACCACCGTATTGTGGATGCCATTGAAGCAGGGGATGCCGAGCTTGCCGAGCTGCTCATGCGTCGCCATGTCAGCGCTTCACGCGCAAATGTTGCTGACCGCTACGCCGCCATTCTTGACCAGCAGTCTTGATCACTGTCTTGATAAAAACCAACGACGCGCAGGCTAGCTAAGCCTCTGGGGTCGAATGCTAAAGGAAACAACGCCCATGTCTCACACTCTCTCTGGTTCTACTCTGTCACCCGGTGCTCGCTTTCGTGCTGCGCTTGAAGCAAACCGTCCATTACCGATTTTAGGCACGATTAACGCGTATACCGCGATGATGGCCGAGCGGGTGGGGCATCAAGCGATTTATCTGTCGGGCGGTGGTGTGGCTAACGCTTCTTTTGGCTTACCTGATTTGGGTATGACCAGCATGAACGACGTGGTGGAAGATGCACATCGTATTTGCGGTGCTACGGACCTTCCGCTGCTGGTGGATATCGACACCGGTTGGGGCGGCGCTTTTAATATTTCGCGTACCGTTAAAGAGATGCAGCGCGCAGGCGTGGCTGCCGTTCACCTGGAAGATCAAGTAGCTCAAAAGCGCTGCGGCCACCGCCCCAATAAAGCTATTGTGTCCCAACAGGAAATGGTTGACCGCATCAAGGCCGCCGCTGATGCCAAGTTAGACCCCGATTTTTATCTGATTGCCCGTACCGATGCGTTTCAGAAAGAGGGCTTAGACGCTGCTATCGAGCGTGCTAATGCCTGCGTGGAAGCAGGGGCAGACGCCATCTTCGCCGAAGCCGTGCACACCCTGGATGATTATCGTGCGTTCTGTTCGCGCGTGAATGCGCCAATCCTGGCCAACATCACTGAATTTGGCGCGACGCCGCTATTCTCTCAGCAGGAGTTAGGCGACGTTGGCTGCCGCATGGTGCTCTATCCGCTTTCCGCCTTCCGCGCGATGAATGCTGCCGCTCTGCAGGTTTACCAGAGCATTCTGGATAACGGTCACCAAAAAGAGGTGGTCGACATTATGCAGACCCGCGATGAGCTGTACGACTTTTTGAATTACCACGATTTCGAACAGAAGCTCGACGCGTTATTCGCCGAGCAAAAAGATGCGTAATAGTCGTTAACGCACCTATTCAAATTTAAAACATATAAAAGAGTTAACAGGAGACACGACATGGCTGATAAACCTCAAAACAGTGCAGGGCTGCGTGGTCAAAGTGCCGGTAGTACCGCGCTGTGTACGGTGGGTAAAACAGGTTCTGGATTAACCTACCGTGGTTTTGACATCAAAGAGCTGGCGGAGAAGGCGAAATTTGAAGAAGTGGCTTACCTGCTCTTGAAAGGCAAGCTGCCTAATCAGGCGGAGTTGGATGACTATATTACTAAGCTGAAAAGCCTGCGTGGCTTGCCAGAAGCGCTAAAAACCGTGCTAGAGCAAATTCCTAAAGATGCCCACCCAATGGATGTAATGCGCACCGGCGCTTCCATGCTGGGTAATCTGGAAACAGAAGAGAGCTTTGACCAGCAGCAGGATGTCTCTGATCGTTTGCTGGCGGTGCTGCCTTCTATTATTTGTTACTGGTATCGCTTTAGTCACGATGGCGTGCGCATTGAGACTGAAACCGACGATGCCTCGGTAGGCGGTCACTTCCTGCATATGCTGCGCGGTGAACCTGCTTCTGAGCTGCATGCGCGGGTTATGAATGTCTCGCTGATCCTTTATGCAGAGCACGAATTTAACGCATCAACCTTTACCGCACGGGTCTGCGCATCCACGCTTTCGGACATGCACTCCTGCGTGACTGGCGCGATTGGTTCGCTGCGCGGCCCGCTACACGGCGGTGCCAATGAAGCGGCCATGGCGATGATCGAGAACTGGGCGTCGCCGGAAGAAGCTGAGCGTGAAATGCTCGGAATGCTTGAGCGCAAAGAGAAAATCATGGGCTTTGGCCATGCGATTTATCGCGAGTCTGACCCACGTAATGAAATCATCAAAGAGTGGTCGAAGAAGCTCGCGGACGACGTAGGTGACAGCGTGTTGTACCCCGTTTCTGTGCGCTGTGAAGAAGTCATGTGGCGTGAGAAGAAGCTTTTCTGTAACGCGGACTTCTTCCACGCCAGTGCTTACCACTTCATGGATATTCCAACCAAACTGTTTACGCCGATTTTCGTGATGTCTCGTCTAACAGGTTGGGCGGCGCACGTGTTCGAGCAGCGTGCTAACAACCGCATTATTCGCCCCAGCGCCGACTACACTGGCCCTGAGAAGAGCGAGTGGGTACCTATCGACGCGCGTGACTAACGTTAGCGGGCCGTGACTAAGTGAGAGACGCTATGAACACGAATTATCGCAAGCCTCTGCCGAGCGTGACGGCAGAAGGTGCTCCGGTAGATTTCTTCGATGCGCGCCAAGCCGTTGAAGACATCAAGCCTGGTGCCTACGCAGCGCTGCCCTATACTTCCAGGGTGTTGGCCGAGCAGCTGGTGCGCCGCTGTGACCCAGCGCTGCTCACCGATGCGCTGAAGCAGCTTATAGAGCGTAAACAGGATCTGGATTTCCCTTGGTATCCGGCGCGGGTAGTGTGTCACGACATTCTTGGCCAAACTGCATTGGTTGATCTTGCTGGCCTGCGCGATGCTATCGCTGAAAAAGGCGGCGACCCCGCTAAAGTTAACCCAGTAGTGCCCACGCAGCTGATCGTTGACCACTCACTGGCTGTTGAGCACGCTGGTTTTGAAAAAGATGCCTTCGACAAAAATCGCCAAGTAGAAGATCGCCGTAACGACGACCGCTTCCATTTCATTAACTGGACCAAAGTGGCTTTTGAGAACGTCGATGTGATTCCTCCGGGCAACGGCATTATGCACCAGATCAATCTGGAGAAAATGTCGCCGGTAGTGCAGTGCCGCCCCGATGAAAAGGGCATGCGTATTGCTTACCCAGATACCTGCGTAGGCACCGATAGCCACACGCCTATGGTCGATGCGTTAGGTGTGATTTCCGTTGGCGTTGGTGGCCTTGAAGCGGAAAGCGTCATGCTGGGGCGTGCCTCAATGATGCGCCTACCGGATATCGTCGGTGTGGAGCTCTCTGGCAAACTGCAGCCGGGTATTACCAGCACCGATATGGTGCTTGCGATTACCGAATTCCTGCGCAAAGAGCGCGTTGTGGGGGCGTACCTGGAGTTTTATGGCGAGGGCGCCGATGCGCTGACCGTAGGTGACCGCGCGACCATCTCCAACATGACGCCAGAGTACGGTGCTACGGCGGCGATGTTTTACATCGACAATCAAACCATTGAGTACCTCAAGCTTACAGGGCGTGAAGATGAGCAGGTAGCGCTTGTCGAGGCCTATGCCAGGCACACCGGGCTGTGGGCAGATAGCCTCAAAACGGCCGAGTACGGTCGGATACTGCGCTTTGACCTTTCAAGCGTTACCCGTACCTTGGCAGGGCCTTCAAACCCTCACGCGCACTTGCCCACCTCGGAACTTGCCCAGCGCGGTATTGCGATCGACCTGGATAAAGCACGGGCCGACGAGCAGGCGGGTAAAATGCCCGATGGCGCGGTCATTATTGCTGCTATTACCAGCTGCACGAATACCTCTAACCCACGGAACATGGTGGCAGCAGGCTTAATCGCCCGCAATGCCAACCGCTTAGGGTTAACCCGCAAGCCGTGGGTGAAGTCGTCGCTAGCGCCGGGTTCGAAAACCGTCAAGATGTATCTTGAAGAAGCCAAACTGATGGATGAGCTGGAAAACCTTGGCTTTGGTGTGGTGGGTTACGCTTGTACGACCTGTAACGGTATGTCTGGCGCTTTAGATCCGACGATTCAGGAAGAGATTATCGACCGGGATCTTTATGCTACGGCGGTACTTTCCGGTAACCGTAACTTTGACGGGCGCATTCACCCCTATGCCAAACAGGCATTTTTGGCTTCACCGCCACTTGTGGTGGCCTATGCGATTGCGGGGACTATCCGTTTTGATATCGAGAAAGACGTGCTGGGTACCGACCAAGATGGCAATCCTGTCACGCTGAAAGATATCTGGCCCGACGATAGTGAAATCGATGCCATCGTTAAAGCCTCGGTGAAACCGGAGCAGTTCCGTCAAACCTATATTCCGATGTTTGATCTCGATAAGAGCGCCCGTAACCAGGTAAGCCCGTTATACGACTGGCGGCCTCAGAGCACCTATATTCGTCGCCCACCCTACTGGGAAGGCAATATGGCTGCCGAGCGTGACTTGAAAGGCATGCGCCCACTGGCGATTTTGCCTGACAACATCACCACGGATCATTTGTCGCCTTCTAACGCAATTATGATGGACAGTGCGGCAGGCGAGTATCTGCACAAAATGGGCCTGCCAGAGGAGGACTTTAACTCCTACGCGACCCATCGCGGCGACCATTTAACCGCCCAGAGGGCGACCTTGGCGAACCCCAAGCTGTTTAATGAAATGGTGCATGACGAGCAGGGCAATGTTGTGCAGGGGTCGTTGGCGCGTGTTGAGCCGGAAGGCACTGTAACGCGTATGTGGGAAGCAATTGAAACCTACATGGCGCGTAAGCAGCCGCTAATCATCATTGCCGGCGCTGATTATGGTCAAGGCTCCTCCCGTGACTGGGCGGCGAAAGGCGTTGCGCTGGCGGGTGTTGAAGCCATTGTGGCTGAAGGGTTTGAGCGTATTCACCGTACCAACCTAATTGGTATGGGGGTGATGCCGCTGCAGTTTGAAGAGGGCACCACACGGAAAACCCTAGCGCTGGACGGTACGGAAGTCTTCGACGTAGAAGGCCAGCCGCAGCCACGTGCCAAGCTAACATTGGTGATTCATCGTCAGAGTGGTACGACTGAGCGTGTGCCGGTGATCTGCCGCATTGATACTGCCGAAGAGGTCACGATCTACTCTGCCGGTGGGGTATTGCAGCGTTTCGCCCAGGATTTTCTTGAATCCACCACGGCGTAGCCAAGCAGGCGTTAACCTTTAGCGCCAAGGCGAGCACCCAAAGAGCCCGACGCTAAGCGCCGGGCTCTTTTTTCGGCATATTGTTATTGAGTATGGTTATTGAGCGCAGTCATTAAGAATAATCATTGAAAAAGGTTAGGGAGTGTTATTTATGTCTCATGCTGCACAAATCAGTATTCCTGCCACCTATATGCGTGGTGGTACCAGCAAAGGGGTTTTTTTCACGCTGAGCGATTTGCCTGAAGCAGCCCAGGTTCCCGGTGAAGCCCGAGATAAGCTGTTAATGCGTGTGATCGGCAGTCCAGACCCCTACGAAAAACAGGTTGATGGCATGGGCGGGGCGACGTCCAGCACGAGTAAGACCGTGATTCTTTCCAAAAGTGAGTCGTCGGATCACGATGTCGATTATCTGTTTGGTCAAGTATCGATTGATAAACCCTTTGTAGATTGGAGCGGCAACTGCGGTAACTTATCCGCAGCCGTTGGGCCATACGCGATAGCTAACGGTTTGGTAGACCCGGCCAGGGTGCCAGAAAATGGGATGGCTGAAGTGCGTATTTGGCAGGTCAACATCGGTAAAACGATTGTGTCTCAAGTGCCGATTGTTAATGGCCAAGTACAGGAAACCGGTGATTTTGAGTTAGATGGCGTCACCTTTCCCGCCGCTGAGATCCCCGTGGCTTTTATGGATCCCGCTGATGGTGAAGGAGCGATTTTCCCAACGGGTAATTTAGTCGACGACTTAGAAGTACCTGGGGTAGGCGTTCTAAAGGCAACGCTGATTAATGCGGGTATTCCGACAGTGTTTATCAACGCCCAGGATATTGGCTATACCGGCTGTGAACTGCAAGAAGCAATTAATAGCGATGCCAACGCGCTGGCTATGTTCGAGACTATTCGCGCTCACGGTGCCGTACGTATGGGGTTAATTAAGAGCGTTGAGGAAGCATCAAACCGGCAGCACACACCGAAAGTGGCGTTTGTGGCTCCCGCCGCCAGTTACACGTCTTCCAGCGGCAAAGCCGTTGATGCGAAAAATATTGATTTAGTGGTGCGGGCGCTTTCAATGGGTAAATTACATCACGCGATGATGGGCACTGCAGCGGTGGCGATTGGTGCGGCGGCGGCTATTCAGGGGACGTTGGTGAATCTGGCGGCAGGCGGCACTGAGCGGGAGGCTGTCACATTCGGGCATCCATCGGGTTCCCTGCGAGTTGGAGCAAAGGCAAGCTTTGTTGAAGGGCGATGGCAGATTGATCAAGCCGTTATGAGCCGAAGCGCGCGGGTATTAATGGAAGGTAAGGTGCGTATCCCGGGTGATACGTTTTAAAAGCCCCTGACTCATCACGGTGTTGATCAGACGCTTTTACGCTATCTATGTTATTACTTTCAACCGCTCGACGATGGCCGTCAAGCGGTTGAAAGTGTTGCTTTATTCGTCAACCGTTACTACGTGTTAAAAGTGACTACTCGTCAAAGGCTACTTGGTCGCGCATACGATCAACAGTGGCGGGGCCAATGCCGTTAACGCGGGTTAGGTCATCCGCGTTTTCAAATGCGCCGTTGGTTTCCCGCTCTTCAATAATGGCAGCCGCACGGCTTGGGCCTACGCCCGGAAGCTCAGCCAGTAGCTCTTCATCTGCGGTATTTACATTGATGGGTGCCACTGCTTGGGCTAGGGCGGCACCTGATAGGCCTAAACTGAGGCTAAGCAGCAGTGCCGTTAGCAATCCTTTTAACGTTGTTTGCATGGATTAGCATCCTTTGAGTTGTTGGTTGGGCCGCCTATGCGCTTTTCACTAAGGCATGCTGCTTGCCTGGAAATAGCATTGCGGCCATGTGTTTTAAGCGGTGAAGTTTTATTAAGACGCCGCCTTGGTAAACTTAAGCGCTTCATCATGAAAATGCTGTAAGCCATGTACGACTGTTTTTGTAAGCATTTTGCTACGGGTTATGAGCAAATCGCTTACACAGCAAGGCTGGTTGGGCTGTTACAATGCGCCAAAATGAACATGGAGTACGCCCGTGGCTACTGATTCTCCCTTGATTATCGCCCTTGATTACCCCTCCCTAGATGCTGCTTTATGCATGGCCGATCAGTTAGATCCTTCGCGCTGCCGTGTAAAAGTGGGTAAAGAGTTATTTACGCGCAGCGGCCCAGCTGTGCTGGAAGCGCTGCATGGACGTGGGTTTGAAGTGTTTCTTGACCTGAAATTTCACGATATTCCCAATACGGTCGCAGGCGCGGTGCAAGCGGCGGCTGAGCAGGGTGTTTGGATGGTTAATGTGCATGCCTCAGGGGGCCGCCGCATGATGGAGGCTGCTGCTAAACGCTTAATAGACCACAACCTATCAACGCATCTAATTGCAGTGACTGTATTGACCAGTATGCAGGCTGAGGATTTACATGAGGCAGGGGTGGCGGCCACGCCGCAGGATCAGGTTATGCGATTAGCAGCGCTCACCCAGCAAAGCGGCTTAAACGGAGTGGTTTGTTCTGCACAGGAGGCTGCTCAGATTAAAGCGCAGTGTGGTGCTGAGTTTTTGAAAGTAACCCCTGGTATTCGACCGAGCTTTGCTGCTGCGAACGATCAACAGCGGATTATGACGCCTTCTGAGGCGATGCGGGTAGGTAGCACCCATTTGGTAGTGGGGCGGCCAGTTACCCAAGCCGAGGACCCTATGGCGGCGCTGGCGGCCATTGAAGCGGAGTTGGCGGCTTCTTGATGCTTGTTTGAGTCTTGCGCTATTCGCCTTCGATGCCAGTAATAGGCTTGATAGTGCCCCATCGGCGGCAGCTGGGGCACTGCCATATTAGGCTGTCGCTGGTAAATCCACAGCGTCGGCAGCGGTGACGAGGCCTGCCTTCCATAAGTGCCTCGGTATGATGCTTTAAAAGCAGTAACCGCGTATCGGGTGGGGTTTTACCGCTAAGGCGTTGGCTTTCCAAATAGAGATCGACCAAGTAATCAAGCCCGCCTAGGCTAGGGGCTTCACGAAGCCATTCTCCGGTGCGCTCTATCGCGCTATCAACACCTTCGCGGTGATGAATTAGCTCGCCCAGCGTGATAATCACACTGGTATAAGGTGCCTGGCCAAGCAGTTGGTAGAGCTGGGTCTCAAAGCCATGTAAGTCGTTATTGCGCTCATAGGCGCGCTGGAGAGCCGGCAGCATCGTGGGGATATGAGCAATATCTTGGCGAGGTATGCGTTCAAGGCCGTCAATGGCGCGACGGTAGTGCCCGTTTTCCATTTCTAACTCAGCTAAAAGAAGGGTGGCGCGAACGCAGCGCTCGTCTAGTTGCAGCGCTTTTTTTAAGTGTTTTCGAGCCAGCGCACGGCTGGACTGTTGAATTTCTTCTAAAGCCAGTTCGCATAACCAATGAGCTGCCGGTCGGCGCATGCCGGGCTGTTGCTTTAGGAGAGGCTGAGCAATATCCAGTGCAGACTGCCACCCTTTCTCACGTTCTAGTATATCGATCAGTAAGCGTTTGGCTTCTTGATGGTAAGGAGAATTAACAGCGTTTTCTAAAAGGTCGCTTAGCAAACGCTGCGCGCGGTCATGGACGCCTAGCGCCATAAAATCACGGGCTAGTTCGAACTGAATATGCTGGTTGGTAGACGCAGAGAGTGCTGGGCGAGCAAGTAAATTTTGGTGAATACTGACGGCTTTGTCGGCTTCGCCGCGTGCCCGAAACAGCTTGCCTAAGGCAATGTGAGTGCCCACGGTATCACTGTTAACTTCCAGTGCATGGATAAAGGTATTGATTGCTTCGTCAGGCTGCTCATTCAGAAGATAGTTCAGCCCGACGAAGTACTCGCGCGATATGTCGGGAGCGCGCGAGTCTGGCGTGCGCTGCTTGCGGAGGGAGGCGTGTCGGTATCCCAGGCCAAAACCAATGGCGATGGCTGCCAATAGTACACCCAGCAGCGCGAGATCAAACATTTACGCCACTTCCTTTAGCTCCTGGGTACGTAAACGGTCCAGCTCTTTGCGCTGCTGCTTGCTGTGCCTTTCGCTGCGTGCCAGCCGTGCCTTCAGCCGTACATAAACACCTAGCATAGCGAGCATGCCTAGGATGACACCACAGGCTAACGTTGCCAGCAGCCATACAGAAAGAGAGACTGGCGGCAGTTCTAACCAAATGAGATTTAAGGCGACGGTTTGCTGGTTGTTGACGGCAAACAGAATGCCAACCAGCAGCACAACCAGCAAAATGACGGCCAGAATCAGCCCTTTTATCCAACGCATGAGAGTTTCCTAGTCTGTGACGTTCAAGGTGATGCTATTGTGTCTGAGTCTGGAAGCGACGTCATCCCGCAGAAGGTCTGATATGCATGTAAGAGCACGCGCCGCTCGGCTAGTAGCCCAGTGCACGGCTTGCATCTACCTGCTCGCGTAGCTCCTTACCCGGCTTAAAGTGAGGGACATATTTACCCTCTAAATCGACAGGGTCGCCGGTTTTAGGGTTACGCCCTACGCGTGGTTCCCGGTAGTGCAGCGAAAAGCTGCCAAAGCCGCGGATCTCCACACGTCCGCCGCTAGCTAAAGCGTCCGTCATATCATCCAAGATAATACGCACCGCCGTTTCTACTTCTTTAGCGGATAGCTCCGGTTGCCGCATTGCGATTTGTTCGATTAATTCAGATTTGGTCATCGGTTGGCTCCCTGCGAACTTATATGGCGCGTTGATGCTTGCGACCTCGATAACATCGAATCCAGCATACTGCGCATGCCGATATAAAACAATTCAGATAAAACAAGGTACTAGGTTAATTAGTGTGTAACTGAATTACAGCATAGGCGAAGGTTGCCGCTGGCGCGACCCTGTGGCTTAGGTATACTGGCATTTCATTTCATCTATCCCGAGAGGCTGACGTTGAGCGACGATACTTCACCAGCAGCAATACTTCGCAAGCGACTTTACTGGCACTCTCGCCGCGGTATGTGGGAGCTGGATCTGCTACTTATTCCTTTCCTTGAAAAACGCTTTGATACGCTCAGTGAGGATGATCAATTAGCGTATGAGCGGTTAATCGAAGAAGAGGATCAAGACCTGTTTGTGTGGTTGATGCACCGTGAATGGCCTGAGGATCCTGCACTGCGTCGATTGGTACAAATGATTGTTGAACATGCTGAAACCACCGATAACTCTGCCTATCGCACGCTCTAAGTGTCAAAGCGCATGCCATGCAACGTTGGCGTTAGGGCTTTGTATGGTATTGAGCTGGGTAGTGCCCATAGGATGGGTGGCTGTATTGGTGCTATGCGTAGCGTATTTGGTTTGGCGCCAGTATCAGGCGCAGCCCAGCGGTGATTTGCAGTTGGTAAAGAGTGGTGCTCAGCTTTCTGGGCGTTGGCTGCTGGGAAATGGAGAACTGGGTGAAGAGCGGCCGGTGCGCTGCGATTATATTGGCCCGTGGCTGCTTGGACTTCACTTAGGGCCGCAGAGGGTGTGGCTATGGCCTGATAGCTTGCCAGCCCATAGCCACCGGGAGCTGCGCCGATTATGTCACCGGGCAGGTCGTTAACTGCTGCAAGGTGAGCCTAGATGCAGTGGAATTACTCTGCTGTCCAGGCCAGTCGGTTGAGTAGTGTAGCCCTCGAGACTCCTGACGCTGCAGAGCCGCTAATACGGTTAGCTGGGCAAGCTTCAAGGACTGCTTGAAGCGTATGCTCTCAGGGTGCGCACGCCTCTCGTCCTCATTGCTTAGCGTACTGGCAAGAAACTCTTCTAGTTCTAGCTCAATTTCGACGAGCTTTTCTCGCGCTGTAGCAAGGCTTTGATTGCTACGCACAATCGATACGTAGTGGCTCATCACTTCGCGCATGGCGCTGCGCAGTATAAGAAGTTTTTCAACATCAATAATGCCAGCCTTGTGGCTGGTTTTTGCAGCGTTCCCTTTATCACTCGGCAGGGGGGTGTTGGGCTGGGCAAGTAAATGCTGCGCACAGCTTCGCGCGTATACTAAGCACTCTAAGAGTGAATTGCTTGCCATGCGGTTTGCGCCGTGTAGGCCGGTACAGGCGGTTTCGCCAATGGCATACAGGTTCGCTACGTGGGTGGCGCCTTTGTGATCGGTTGCGACGCCGCCACAGCTATAGTGCGCAGCTGGCACAACGGGGATCGGTTGGCGGGTAATGTCCAGTCCGCGGGTGGCGCAATGGGCTAAAATCGTTGGGAAGTGATGGGCAATAGCCGTCTCACCAAGATGACGAATATCGAGCCATACATGCCCTTGGCCGCTTTGCTGGATTTCTGCGTCGATCGCCCGAGCCACTACATCGCGAGGGGCAAGTTCTGCGCGTGGGTCAATGTCGGGCATGAACCGATGACCCGCTTCATTTAATAAATGGCCACCTTCACCGCGCACAGCTTCGCTGATTAAAAAAGCGGGGCCTTCTGGGTCGAATAAACAGGTAGGGTGAAACTGCTGGAACTCAAGGTTCATCAGCACGGCACCGAGCTCGGCTGCCATTATCATGCCTTCACCGCTGCTGGGAGAGGGCGTGGTTGTGTGGCGGTAAAGCCCGCTGGAGCCGCCAGTAGCTAACACTGTGTGCCGGGCTAGGAGTGTTTTGTAGCGCTGCTGTGTGTCTGTCCCCGTGGCGCCAATGCACTGGCCAGTTTCATCGCTGAGCAGGTTTAAAACCGTTAGGTCACTGCGCTGGGTGATGTTCGGGTGGGCGCTGACTTTGTTCAGCAGCGTATCGACAACAGCGCGTCCCGTGGCGTCATCTGCATGGATAATGCGCCGGGCATTGTGGCCACCCTCTCTAGTAAGATGGTAAGGGTAGCGAGCGGCGGGGTCGGGATCGGGAGTAAACGGTACGCCGTTATCAATTAGCCATTGAATAGCGTCTGGGCCGTGGGTAACCGTGTGCCTTACCGCCTCTTCATTGCATAGCCCGTCGCCAGCAACTAACGTATCACGCACATGGGCTTCAAGATCGTCGTCGGGGGACAGTACGGCAGCAATGCCCCCCTGTGCCCACCGGCTGGCACCTTGGTCATCAACCGCTGGACGCACTAGCGTCACTGAGAGGTGGTCTGCAACCTCAAGCGCCAGGGTTAAACCGGCGACGCCGCCGCCGATGATTAGTACGTCGGATGTTGGCGTGCTCATGGGCCCGCTCCTTTTTCTCACGATCAAGCGCTGTGCGGTAATAAGGCAGGCATCATAGCGTGACCATAATCGCTTGGCGATGTGTGCGAATAAAAAATCGCACGCTAGTCTCGGGATGGATAAGTATTGCGCAAACAAAAAAGCCGCGTAGATCAATTGATCTCGCAGCTTAGTTCGTTTAACTAATAAATGGTGCCCGGAGCCGGACTTGAACCGGCACGGAGTTACCTCCGAGAGATTTTAAGTCTCTTGCGTCTACCAATTTCGCCATCCGGGCAGTGTATCGAAGACAAGGTCTGCCGCTACACTGAAAATGGAGGCTGGAGTCGGAATCGAACCGGCGTACACGGAGTTGCAGTCCGCTGCATAACCACTCTGCCATCCAGCCTAACAAGTCGTTGGAGCGGGAAAGGAGATCGATCGGACTGGCGTTCCAGCTCACGACCCTCTCTTGCTTTACCACGCTATCCAAGTTGGAGCGGGAAAGGAGATTCGAACTCCCGACCCTCGCCTTGGCAAGGCGATGCTCTACCACTGAGCTATTCCCGCTCGACTCGAGGGCGAATTATACGCACCAGGGCGAGCTTGTCAATCAATGAATTTATCAGCAAGCACAAACAGATACTCTCTTTTTTACATTGAGCGGCTGAGGTGTGGCCATGCAGACTTTAGGTACTGAATCATCGACCAAAGGGTCAAAATAGCCGCTGCATAAAGCACCACGACGCCGAATAAGGCGATCTCGTGCCCTGGCGGAAAGGCTAATAAAATAAGGATGGCCACCATTTGCAGCGTGGTTTTGAGTTTTCCGATCCAAGAGACTGCCACCATGCCGCGTTTGCCCATTTCCGCCATCCATTCACGTAGTGCTGAAATGACGATCTCGCGGCCAATGATGACCAGCGCAGGTAGGGTTAATATCAGGGTGTCGAAGCGTTCGATAAGCAGCGCAAGCGCCACTGCCACCATGAGTTTGTCGGCCACGGGGTCCAGGAAAGCGCCAAACGGCGTTGACTGGTTCCAGCGACGAGCTAGGTAGCCATCTAGCCAGTCGGTTACTGCTGCCAAGGCAAACAGTCCTGCTGCAAGCGGCATGCTCCAGCTGAACGGTAGATAAAAAAGCACTACCATTAGCGGGATGAAGACGATTCTTGCCAGTGTCAGTATGTTGGGTATATTCATCGCAGGGCGCGATCCTTGCCGGAGAGTCATGAAAGATGGAGTGCTTGCTGAGGAAGTATTCTATCCCCCTTGGCTAACAGCATCCATGTTAAGCGTCGGTTTATCCATTAAGCGCATTGTAAATTGTTTCTGCAAGAGCAGCGTTAATGCCGGGCACTCGGGATAGTTCATCGCGGCTAGCCTTCTGTACGCCCTGTAGACCACCAAAAAACCGCAGTAGCTCACGCCTGCGTTTAGGGCCAATGCCAGGAATGTCTTGTAGCGTCGATGTGCGTCGCGCTTTATCCCGCTGAGCGCGGTGTCCGGCGATGGCAAAGCGGTGCGACTCGTCCCGAATGTGCTGGATCAAATGCAGGGCGGGCGAGGCGGGGTCCAGCGGTAAAGGGTTGTCGGTGGTTTCTAAAAACAGAGTTTCAAGTCCCGCTTTACGCGTAGTGCCTTTGGCAACGCCGAGTAAAATAATATCCGTTACTTCCAGGTCAGTTAGTACACTGCGTGCCATATTTAGCTGCCCTTTGCCGCCATCAACAATCAAAATATCTGGGGCGATGGCTTCGCCGCTTTTTACACGTTTAAGGCGCCGGGTTAGCGCCTGCTGCATGGCGGCGTAGTCATCCCCTGCTGCCACCCCTTCGATGCGGAAATGACGATAATCGCTTTTACGCGGCCCTTGATGGTCAAATACCACGCAGGAGGCGACTGTCGCTTCGCCGTGGCTGTGGCTAATATCGAAGCACTCAAGGCGCTCGGGAATGTTATCGAGCGCTAGCGCTTTTTGCAGCGCTTCAAAGCGTTGGGTGAGCTGAGTTCTGTTAGCCAACTGAGAAGCAAGCTGCTGCTCCGCATTAGTCATGGCCAAATGTTGCCACTGGGCGCGATGGCCGCGTACCTGGCTGGCAACGCGTATGCGCTTACCTGCTTGCTGGGATAATGCGCTTGCGATCAGGCTGCTGTCTTCAAGCGGGTGGCTGGTGATCACTTCGCTGGGCACATTATGGGGTTGGCCAAAATAGTATTGGCTAACGACCTCGGTGAGTAGCATTTCCGGTGGCAGGTCCAGGTCATTTTTAGGCATGTGGTGTCGTGCGCCAAGCAGGCGCCCATCCCGCACGCTAAGCACGGATACTCCCAGTGCGCCCGGCCGCTGGGCCAGTGCAAAGATATCGGCATCGCCGCTTTCATTATCGACAAACTGACGCTGCTGCAGTTGCCTAAGCTGCTGTATTTGATCACGTAAGCGGGCAGCTTCTTCAAAATTTAGTGCGTGGCTGGCAGTTTCCATTTCGGCAGTGAGCGCTTGTGTGACGTGCTCGCTTTTGCCTTCCAGGCACATAACCGCGTGCTCGACGTCGCGGCGGTACTCTTCCTGAGAGATGTAGCCTACACAGGGGGCGCTGCAGCGCTGGATTTGGAACTGGAGGCAGGGGCGCGACCGGTGGGCAAAAACGCTATCCTCACAGTTGCGTATGCGAAAAATTTTCTGCATGAGGGCTAGGCTTTCTCGCACCGCGCCGCTGCTAGGGTAGGGTCCTAAGTAGCGGCCGTCGTCACGCCGCTGACGTGCTCGCTTATACTCAAGCGCAGGATAAGAGTGGCGGTCGGTCACAAATACAAAGGGGTAGGACTTATCATCCCTCAATAGGATGTTATAGGGCGGCCGCAGCTCTTTGATCAGCGTTTGTTCCAGCAGTAGTGCTTCGGTTTCGCTGCGGGTAACGGTAATTTGAATATCGGCAATTCGTCCGACCATTGCCTGAGTTTTGGTGTTCAGCTGACCACGGAAATAGCTGGCAAGACGCGCTTTTAAACGCTTGGCTTTGCCGACATAGAGGGTGTTTTGCTCCTCATCTAGCATTCTGTAAACACCCGGAGAGGTACTTACAGAACTCAGAAACTGCTTGGCATCAAAAGTCATAACTGGGTGTCGGCGCTTCAAGACGGCAGAGTCTGCGATGGTAGGGCTATCCCAGGCTTGGGTCAAAGCCCTCAACTAGCCCGTGGCGCAGGGCGAGATGGGTTAGCTCAACGTCAGTGGCAACCTGTAGCTTATCAAATAGCCGATATCGGTAGGTATTAACGGTTTTCGGACTTAAATGTAGCCTATCGGAGATATCCTGAACGCGCTGGCAATTAACGATCATCAGGGCGATTTGCAACTCGCGGTGCGATAGCTGGCTAAACGGATTATCTTCGTCCGTAAAGTGAGAGAGTGCTAGGCGTTGGGCAATCTCTTGGCTCACATAGCGGCGCCCATGAAAAACCTGGCGAATGGCATCGGTCATTTCTGCCGCATCAGCACCTTTGCTCAAAAAGCCCGAAGCGCCTGCCTCTAGCATTCGCCGCAGCACGCTATCTTCCATGTGGGCGGTCAGAATAATAACTTTGATATCTACTAAGGTGCGATGGATACGCCGCGTGGCTTCCAGCCCGCCAATGCCAGGCATGCGTATGTCCATAAGTACAATATCAGGTTTCATTGCGCGACACTGAGTAACGGCGTTTTCGCCATCGACAACTTCGCCGACGACCTTAATGTCGGCTTCTTCGTTCAGCAGGTGCGCAATACTGGTTCTCACCAGGTGGTGATCATCGGCGATTAAAACGTTGATCAAAAGGCAGTCTCCTGCATGGAAATCTTCTTGGACACGGGCGCTCGCCCTGTATGTTGAAGCATAGAGTGCCACAGCTCCTGGCAAAGGAGAATTAGAACATGATTGTCTAAGCTTTGTCTTGACGGTGGGCAGCTTCTAGCCTAGTATCTGCTCCGCTGCTGCAACGGCAGTATGTGGGGCCTTAGCTCAGCTGGGAGAGCGCAACACTGGCAGTGTTGAGGTCAGCGGTTCGATCCCGCTAGGCTCCACCAAGATTCATAAAAAACGCCTCGCTGACACTAGCGAGGCGTTTTTTTATGTCTGTCATATTTTTATATCTGTCAGTTTTTATACCTGCAGTGCCTATGTATCAATGGTTTGAGGCACTTTGCTTGGTCAAACCGTCACTGCAGGTTTACGGTAGTTTTTTGCTAATCGTTAACTTTGCCAAGTAGCAAGAACTCTATCAGTGCTTTTTGGGCATGCAGTCGATTACCCGCTTCTTGCCAAACCACGGCGCGTGGATCGTCAAGCAGCGTATGGCTAATCTCTTCACCCCGGTGAGCAGGTAGGCAGTGTAAAAACAGGGCATCTGATTTGGCGGTGTCGAGCATTGCCTCGGTGACCTGGAAACCAGCAAAATCTGCTTCGCGTTTGGCCTGTTCTTCCTCTTGCCCCATGGAAGCCCACACATCGGTGGTGATTAGATCGGCATCCTTGGCGGCGGCTTGTGGGTCATGGAGTAGTGTGATGCAGTCACCGGCAGCGGCCATAATATCGGCGCGGGGTTCATACCCTTTGGGGCAGCAAATGCGCAGTTGAAAGCCAAATTGGCGTGCCGCGTTAATCCACGAATGGCACATGTTGTTGCCGTCGCCTATCCATACCGCTGTGCGGTCTTGCACGCTTCCACGCAGCTCGGTCCAGGTCATAACGTCTGCTAACAGCTGGCAGGGGTGATAGTCGTCGCTCAAGGCGTTGATCACCGGCACGCTGCTGGCGCTGGCGTAGGTTTCCAAGCCTGCGTGAGAAAACGTACGGATCATGACTGCATCGACCATCTCTGAAAGCACGCGAGCGGTGTCTTCGATTGGTTCGCCACGGCCCAACTGGGTGTCGCGGGGAGAGAGAAACAGCGCGTGACCACCAAACTGCGCCATGCCCGTTTCAAATGAGACGCGGGTACGGGTGGACGATTTTTCGAAAATCATCGCCAGCGTGCGGTTAGGCAGCGGCGTATAGACAGGGCCGTTGGCTTTCAAATCGGTTTTGATTTTGATGGCACGCTGAATTAAATACGCCAACTCATCGGGTGATAAATCCAGCAAGGTAAGGAAATGGCGTGTCGCCATGGTGGCTTCTCTCCGCGCAAAAACCCTATCCTAGCGATGCGGCAGGGGATGCGCAACGCGAGCAGCATGCGTAGAATGGCCTCTACAAGATATGGCTGAGTAGTTTGCTCAAGTATTGGCTAGCACAGCAAGGGGAGCAACACTTGGCCGTAGGGTTAAAGCCGGTGAGCGAATTGCGTAAACTGGCTTGGATCACATTATTGTTTTAGGAGCATACGATGAGCACGACAGCCGAAAATATTCAGCGCCAAATTAGCGAAAACCCGATTCTTATCTACATGAAAGGTTCTCCGCAGCTACCCCAGTGCGGTTTTTCCGCACAAACTGTTCAGGCACTGATGAGCTGTGGCGAGCGTTTTGCGTTTGTAAATATCTTGGATAACCCAGATATTCGCGCTGAGCTGCCAAAAATTGCTAACTGGCCGACGTTTCCGCAGCTGTGGGTGGAAGGTGAGTTAGTGGGCGGCTGCGATATCGTCATAGAGATGCATCAAAATGGCGAGCTTGAGAAGTTAGTGAAAGAGGCTGCTCAGCGTGCGGGTGCTGCCGAGAGTGGCGATAACGCATAATGTAACGCCGTGCCTAAGGGCTGTGCGGTTGGCGGGCGTAAGCCCAGCCGCTAGAATGGTGTTTCGTCACGCATAGACAGTCAGCCCGCCAAAGGAAGTTTTGCTCAATGAGCTATCAGGTTCTGGCCCGCAAATGGCGGCCGCGTACATTCCACGAGCTTGTGGGTCAGGCCCATGTTCAACGTGCCTTGGTCAATGCCCTTGATCAAGGCCGCTTACATCATGCCTACCTATTTACAGGTACTCGCGGTGTGGGTAAAACCACATTGGCGCGTATCTTGGCTAAGTGCCTTAATTGCACTGCCAATGGGCGAGGTGATGAAGGCATCACGTCAACCCCTTGTGGCCAGTGCGACAGCTGCAAAGCGATTGACGAAGGCCGCTTTGTTGACCTAATCGAAGTCGATGCAGCGTCACGCACGAAAGTCGAAGACACTCGCGAACTGCTGGATAACGTTCAGTACGCGCCCACTCAAGGGCGCTACAAAGTGTACTTAATTGACGAAGTACACATGCTCTCTACCAGCAGCTTTAACGCACTGCTGAAAACGCTTGAAGAGCCACCGCCCCACGTCAAGTTTTTGTTGGCGACTACCGACCCGCAAAAGTTACCTGCCACTGTGCTGTCGCGCTGTTTGCAGTTTACCTTAAAGCATATGCCCCCCGAGCGCGTGGTTGAGCATCTAACCTATGTGCTGGGTGAAGAGGGCGTGGCGTTTGATGAGAGTGCGTTGTGGCTGTTAGGTAAAGCGGCCGAGGGCTCAATGCGTGATGCTATGAGCCTGACGGATCAAGCCATTGCCTTTGGCCAAGGCGCGGTGCGTCATGCTGATGTAGCCGCCATGCTGGGTACGTTGGACCACCGGCATGTCCTAGCATTGGTAGAGGCGCTGGCGGATGTAGATGTGCAGCGGTTACTGGCAGAAGTCGCGCAGCTTTCAGAGCAAGGGCCTGATTTCGCGGCAGTGCTTGATGAACTAAGCGCCATTTTGCACCGCTTGGCGGTGGCGCAAATGGTGCCCGATGCGGTAGATAACAGCCACGGTGACCGCGCGCTTATTCAGCAGTTGGCAGGCCGCTTTACCGCTGAAGATATTCAGCTCTATTACCAAATTGGTATTCAAGGACGGGGCGATATGGTGCATGCCCCTGACCTACGCAGTGCCTTAGAAATGACACTGCTGCGTATGCTGGCGTTTCGCCCCCAAGGGGTGCCTAAGCCTCCCCGTACGCCGTTGCCGTTACGCCCAGAACCAGCGGAAGGCACTAATGGGTCAGCATTGCAACCAGCGTCAATGGGTGAACCAGCATCGTCAAAAAAGCCTGAACCTGCACCGGCAGTAGTGCAGGCTAGTCCGCCTGCTCAGGCCGTTGTGCAGGAGGCGCCAACGCCTGAACCTCCCGTTGATAAAAGTGAGCAAGCCCCGCCCTGGTCGCTTGATGAAGTAGAAAGCGCCGCTATGCTCTCTCCAGAGCCAGAGCCAGAGCCAGAGCCAGAGCCAGAGCCAGAGCCAGAGCCAGAGCCAGAGCCGATGCCGATGCCGGTGGCGCAGGCTTCGCCAGCACCAGAGTCACCTGTCCCTCAGGCTGATAGCGTGCTTGACCACCATCAGTGGCTGGCTCGATTTAATGCGCTAGGCTTGGGAGGCCTTACGCGTAATTTAGCGGCGCACTGCCAAGTCGAAAGCGATGATGGTCACACCCTCGTGCTTCGGCTAGATCCAGGGCAGGCCGCGATGAAGGCGGAGGTACATCAGACTCGCATCGAGAAAGCGCTTAAAGCGCAGGGCGTACCCCGTCGTATTGAATTTACGGTAGCTGAACTGGCGGCTGACGTGGAAACGCCGCGTCAGCAAGAAGAGCGGTTACACAAAGAGCGCCATGCTTTGGCTGTTGATCTACTGCACCGCGACCCCAATATACAGAAGCTTCAGCAAGCATTTGGGGCAACGCTTGTAGAGTCAACCGTTAAGCCAGCGTCTGACGTGCGTTCCTAGTCCGGCTGTTTGACTTGCTATGCATATTTTTTAGACCTTTCAGGAGATAGCCACATGTTTAAAGGTGGAATGGGCAACATAATGAAGCAAGCCCAAGAGATGCAGGAAAAAATGCAGCAGGTTCAAGAGGAAGTTGCTAAAGCTGAAGTTCAGGGGGAGGCGGGTGCCGGTATGGTGAAGGTCACCATGAATGGCCGCCACGACGTTAGCAACGTGACCATTGATCCTAGCGTACTGGAAGAAGACAAAGAGCTTTTGGAAGATTTGCTGGCCGCTGCAGTAAACGACGCTGTGCGTAAAGTCGAAATTAGTTCAAAGGCTAAAATGGAAGAAGCAACCGCCGGCCTGAACTTGCCGCCCGGTTTTAAGATGCCGTTTTAAGCTATGCGATTTTCTCCGCTGGTGGAGCAGCTCATGGACGCGTTTCGTGTGCTGCCAGGTGTTGGGCCGAAAACGGCCCAACGTATGGCTATGCACCTGCTAGAGCGAGAGCGTCCAGGTGGACAGCGGCTGGCTTCCATCATTCAGCAGGCCATCGAAGAGGTGGGGTATTGTCAGCGCTGCCGTACCCTGACAGAAGCGGATATCTGTGCTCTGTGCCAAAGTGCTCGGCGTGATGATGCGTTGTTGTGTGTGGTTGAGTCACCCGCTGACCAGCTTGCCATCGAAGAAGCCGGAGGGTTTCAGGGGCGCTATTTTGTGCTACATGGCCACCTGTCTCCTCTTGATGGAATTGGGCCTGATGCCATTGGCTTAGACTTGTTGGAAGCGCGAGTAGCGGAAGGTGCTATAAGCGAAGTCGTGCTAGCAACGAATCCCACGGTTGAGGGTGAAGCTACTGCACACTATATCGCGTCACAGCTAGCACACTACGGCGTTAAATTCTCCCGATTGGCTTACGGTGTACCTATGGGTGGTGAGCTTGAGTACGTGGATGGCGGTACTCTGAGCCGCGCATTCAATGGTCGGCAACCCTTCGCCAGCGATTGACCACAATAAAATGCAAGCGCTACGGCGGTTGTACCAACCTGGAAGTGTCTCTTGTCCTCTTTAACTGCCCCTTTATATCAATGGATTGATAACGCCGAAGCGCTTGATGCGGCCTGCGCACAAGTGGCGGCTGCACCAGTCATCGCCTTAGATACCGAATTTTTCCGAGAAAATACCTTTTTTCCGGTACCTGCACTGCTTCAGTTTACCGCTGGAGAGCAGGCCTACTTGGTGGATCCGCTGACGACTCCCTGCACCGCGGCATTTCGCCAGTTATTGCAAAACGATGCAGTGAAACTGCTGCATGCGTGCAGTGAAGATCTGGAGGTTTTTCAGCACTGGGCAGGCGTGCTCCCATCGCCGCTGGCGGATACCCAGGTGGCGCAGGCGTTTTTGGGTGAAACCCCCGGCATGGGGTATCAGAAGCTGGTAGAGCTGTGGATGGGGGAGACGCTGCCCAAAGAGGAAACGCGCTCCAACTGGTTAGTGCGCCCATTGACGCCCTCTCAGTGTGAGTACGCGGCGCTTGACGTGATCTATCTGCTTAAAGTGTGGTCGCTACAGGCAGAAAAGCTTGAGGAGCTGGGGCGGCTCTCCTGGCTGAAAGAAGAGTGCGCGACGCTGATTGAGCAAGCGGGTAGGAGCGTAGAAAGCGATGGGCAGTGGTTCACCCGCCACCGCCAGCTTTGGCGCCTCTCACCGCGTCAGCTAGAAGCCTACCGTGTGATGACAATATGGCGTGAAGGTGAAACCCGCCGTCGGGATTTGCCGCGTAACTGGCTAATCAGCGATAAGCTCTTGTTCGCAATAGCGGAAGCGATGCCTAAAAATCGCTATGAGCTGGCGGATGTTGAGGGTGTGAAACCCATGTTGGTTAAAAAAGAGGGTGATGCACTGCTCGCTTTATTAAAACAGGCCCACCATTGTGATGAAGGTGACCTTCCAGCGCCGTGGCCAGACCCCATGCAGCCTGAGTTTAAGCGGCGTTTTAAAGCCGTTAAAAAGGTAGTCACCGATAAAGCGGTAGCGCTAGGCATTGCACCTGAGCTGCTGCTGCGTCGTCGTGATATTGAAGCGATGGTTATGCAGCAGCTCGCCGGTGAGTCGCCAGCACCCTTACGTGGTTGGCGCGATGACTGTTTAACTGAAGGCTTACTCCACGCCTTGAAGGAGGCCTCCCAGTGAGCGAAAAGATTCTCTGTGAAGTGTTTAAAAGCTCGCGTAAAGAAGAGATGTATCTTTATGTTGATAAGCGAAAAGGACTAGAACCGGTTCCTGAGCTACTGATGGAAACCTTTGGCAAGCCCATTGCGGTGTTTACGATGATCTTAACCGCTGATAAGGCGCTAGCGCGTGCCAGCGCAGTAGACATCATGGCATCGATTAATGAGAAGGGGTTTTATCTGCAAACACCCCCGGCCAAAGAAGCTTACTTATTGGATGTTCATCGCGCCCACGTTAATCGCCAGCAATGAATTTTCTCGCCCACGCTTGGCTTGCCCATCGCGGCAATGACGCATTTCTGTATGGCAATTTAATTGCTGATGGTGTGAAGGGGGGCGATCTGCGCGCTTGGCCTGAAGCAGTAGCGAGTGGGATTCGTCATCATCGTCGGGTCGATGCCTGGGTAGATGCTCACCCTAGCGTATTAAACGCCAAGCAGCAGGCGCCGCATCTTCAGCGGCGTTATGTGGGCATCGCCCTGGATATTGTCTGGGATCACTTTTTAGCTCGGCGGCAGCTCGGTGATGACGATTACGAGGTTCTGGTGGAGCGCTGTTATCAGCTACTTTCGGCCAGACCTGCTCCTAACCGTCTCGCGACAATGATGCCGCTATTAGTGGAGCATGATTGGCTGAGGGGCTATGCGGATTTCGACTTTACCTGCCGAGCGATAGCAGGCGTTGGTAAACGCTTATCAGGGCCCAATCGCTTGGCTGAATTAGTCCCCTGGCTTAATGAAAATTACCGCTGGTTGAAAGACGATTTTGATACGCTATGGGCAGAGTGCACAGACACGCTGGGCCACCCTGGCACGTCAGGTAAGTGATATAAACGATTACTTAGAAAGGTACTACCAATGCAGCCCACAATGCGCGAACGCTTTTGGGAAAAATACGCCCTTGATGAACTCACGCCCCAAGAGTGGGAAGCGCTGTGTGATGGCTGTGGGCAGTGTTGTCTGTTAAAGCTACATGATGACGAAACGCAAGAGCTGGCTATTTTAAACGTTGCTTGCCGCTTGTTGGATATCCAGAGCTGCCAGTGTAGCGACTATGCGAACCGTTTTGACAGCGTGCCTGACTGTACTCAGTTAACCCCTGCGCTGGTTAAAGAGTTTACCTGGCTACCGCAGACCTGTGGCTATCGACGAGTTGCCGAAGGACGCAAGCTGGCTGGCTGGCACCCGTTACTCAGCAACGATGCTGAGCGGGTGCACAGAAAAGGCATTAGCGTGCGCGGTTTTGCCGTTTCTCAAGATGAAGTGCCTGAGCGGCGTTTAGAGGAGCACATAATCGCTGTTCTTCCCATGTGATCCTTACATTCATCTTGACCACCCGTGTTCTAACCAATGCGCCTCGCGAACGGTTTTAAACAGCCGGTTTACGCGTAGCGCTATCCCAAATTGTCAAAAAGGCTTCTTTAACAGGAGTAGCGGACTTTTGTGCGCTGCTAGCCTTCGGTTGTGGGCGGGTAGAGGCTTTTAAAGGCGCATCCCATATAGTAAGAAACTGTTCCTGGTTTTTCATACTGCTCTCCTGATGTTCACTTAGTGGATAACCGGTCTAGCAATTAGACGTTGGTATATGTCGCTAAGTGGCAGTATGGCGCAAAAATCACTTTATGGAAAGCATTTCCATAAAATCGAGTGTTGATGTGCATGCTGTAAAAAAGCCCCTGAGCCTGCTATTCGCTGGCAGGGCGGGGCTTATTGCTTATTTAATCGGTCACGTTCGGAGCAAGTCCTAGCGCCCAAAGAATAAAAGCATCTTGGCGGGCAGTGTCTCGCCAGGCTTTGAATCGACCGGAGGCACCCCCGTGGCCGCTACTCATGTCGGTATGTAATAAAATGGGAGCTTCACCTTGTTGAGCCTGAGAAACACGGGCGTAGAATTTGGCCGGCTCCCAGTAGCTCACCCGCGTGTCAAACCAGCTGCCTTCGATCCATAGCGCCGGATAGCGTTGCTGAGTGATATTGTCGATAGGCGAATAGCTAGAAATGCGCTGCTCTACTTCTGGCTCCTCGGGATTGCCCCATTCGCTGTATTCAGCGGTGGTGAGCGGTAGCGCCGGGTTTTGCATGGTGCGCAGTACATCTAGGAACGGTACGTCGAGCACTGCCGCGCAGAACGCATGGGGGGAACGATTGAGGCAAGTGCCCACTAGCAGCCCACCCGCGCTAGCACCACAGGCGGCTATGCGCTGGGGGGCACTCACTCCTTTCGATACCAGCAGCTCCCGCGCAGCTAGAAAATCATTAAAGCTATTCTCTTTATGCGCCATTTTGCCCTGTAGGTACCAGGGTTCGCCGCGTTCTCCACCACCACGCACATGAGCAACGGCAAAAGCCACGCCGCGTTCCAGAAGCTCTAGCCGGGCGATGGAGAACCAAGGGTCTAACGCCTCACCGTAAGCGCCATAGCCATAAAGCAGTGTTGGCAGCGCTTGGTCAGCTAAATCTGCACGCATAACCACCGATACAGGAACCTCCTCGCCATCATTGCTAGTGGCCCATAAGCGACGGCAAACCAGCTGTTCCGGTGAGAGGTTGCCAAACACCGCAACACGTTTGAGCAGCGTGCGCGTGCCGCTTTTTAGATCTAGCGAAAACCAGCTGGGCGGCTGGGTGAACGACTCTTCCCTTAACCTTACCTCCTGTGTATCAAAGTGCGGCGAGTCCTCCAGCAGCTGTGAACAAGGTGTTTCAGGTAGCGCAATATAGTCATCCACGCGCGCTTCTTGATGTTCATCTAGTACCAGGCGTCGCAGCACTACCTGTGCGTCGCGATGACTACGCTCAGCCACTATAAGGCCCCATGCAAATGCATCGACCCCTTCTAACGTAGCGTCATCTCGATGGTGAATTAACGCCTGCCACGAAGCGGTGTCTTTACCGAGCTGCTCTTCCGCCAGGTAGTCGAGTTGAAAGTGGGGGCCGGTTTGATTTTGCAACCGGTAGAAGACGCCGGGGCGGTGATCAACACTGACTTCAATGCCGGGTTGGCGGGTATGTAGATATGCTAGTGTAGCTGCAGGGTTAGCGGCGGGGAGAATGGCAATTTCCGTGGTGTCCTTGGAGCCACTATCAATCAGCAGCCACTCTCTAGAACGAGTTTTGCCAACTCCTAGCCAAAACTCAGGATCTTCTTCGCGGATAACCAGTGTGGGTTCTGGCAATTGATCTAGCGCGGTGAAGGGAACCCATAGCCGCCAAAGACTATCCGGGCGCTGGGTGTCGTCAAAACGGGTAAAAAGCAGCGTGGCGCCGAGCACTGTTTGGTCTTCTGCCCAGCAGAGGCTAGGGCCAATGTCGCTCAATAGCTGTTTCGGCTCGCCGTTAGGCAGCGCTTTTAGCCATAGCGTAAAGCGCTCACCTCCCTGAGTGTCTTCAGTCCATGCGAGCCACTGCTCATCGGGCGAAAGTGCCATGTCGCCCATGTCATAAAAAGGATGGCCGGCCGCGCGTTCCCTGACATCTAAAAACAGTTCGCGCTTTTGTGGTTGGCCGTTTGGGTGGCGCCACCAGCACGGGTAGTCATCCTCTGCGCCGGTTTCACTCCAGAACGTAAAGTGGTCTAGCGCTGTCTCAAGGCTGGTGATGGCAAGTTCGCGGCGGGCTAAATGGCTTTCATAAAGTGTATCTGCCAGCGGCGCTAGCGGCGCAAACCATTCGCCATGCTGCTGATTGGCGGCATATAAAAACTCGGCCACTTCTGGCGCTTCGCGCGCTTCTAACCAGTGCCATTGTGGATCATTGGCGCGATAATAGCGCGCAATGGGTGAGCCTTGGTTAACGCCGGGCTGTGCTTTCATAAATTGATAGGTACCATAACGGGAAATCAACGTCGGGTGAGTCCACCCACATGAGGGGTATTATGCTGTTTGCGAACTCAATGTCACTGATGTGGCTAAGTTATTACGGCCTTTCACTGCTGGTACTTGTAGCCGTGTACTTTGCATTAGCGTGGTTGCCGCGCCTGCCGCGGTTAGTGTTGACATGGATAGTGGCGGGTGCAATGTGGATGCCTGCCAGCTTTCGTTTGCCGTTGGTTGAAGAGGGCGAGTTCTACACGGGCTTGGCCCCAGCGGCAATGGTCTCGGCGGTGGGCGTTTTAGAAGGTAGCGCCGCAGGGCTGCGTGGTGGGCTTTTATGGTTGATTTTAGGTATGGCGCTGGGCGCTTGTGTGGGCATAGCGCTTTGGTGGTGGCGTCGCCCACACAATATTGATGAAGCCCCACAGTCGCGTGAGGTGGAAGAGGACCCTATGCCTAACCGCCGCCGCGAACCGGTGATTAACTAATGGCCGGCCCGGCCCTCAAGGAGCCTCTTAATGTGTGAGTTGCTGGGCATGAGCGCCAACGTTCCCACGGATATCTGCTTTAGCTTTTCAGGTTTTTTACACCGTGGTGGGGGCACCGGCCCCCACCGTGACGGTTGGGGTATAGCGTTCTACGAGGAGGGAGGGTATCGCGAATTTCGAGACCCACACCCTTCTGTGGATTCACCCATTGCCCGATTAATTTGTGATTACCCCATCAAATCTAATGTGGTGATCAGCCATATTCGCCAGGCTAACGTGGGTGGCGTACGCCTTGCTAACACCCACCCCTTTACCCGGGAAATGTGGGGGCGCCCCTGGTGCTACGCCCATAATGGGCAGTTAAACGATTGGCAGCAGCTACCTTTGGGCGTTTATACCCCTGTCGGTACGACCGACAGCGAACATGCTTTTTGCTGGCTAATGGGGGAGTTGCGACGCGCTTTTCCTACGCCACCGGCAGCCGCTGAGCGTGTTTGGGAGCGTTTACATATGCTCTGCGAGCAGCTTCGCGGGTTAGGTGTATTTAATTTGCTGCTTTCTGACGGCGCCTATCTTTACTGTTACTGCTCAACAAAACTTGCTCACATCACTCGCCGTGCGCCCTTTGGAGAAGCGGAGCTTTCTGATGCGGAAATCACCGTAAACTTTATTGAGCACACCACCCCAAATGATGTTGTATCAGTGATGGCGACTGAGCCGCTGACCCAAAATGAAGCGTGGGAGCGGATGTTGCCAGGCGAGCTTTTGGTTTGGCGAGAAGGAGAAATTCAAGCTCGTTACTGTCCATAACTGTAACAATCGCTACAGTAGTAATAGCAGATAAATCAGTGGCCGCGCTGCTGATTAACGCACAGGGCTATAAGCTAAAGTTGAAACGTAAGTTTCAATCGATCGTTTTACAGCGGGGTGCTCGTCGTATATCGTTGGCCCTTTGACCTCGCGACAATAACAAGGTCGGTTATACCATCGACACGGATAGCGGAGATTGCCCCATGAGCGAATACGCCAACGCCCCCATTTTACGTGGCCCAGCGCTTGAAGGGTTGGATCAATATGATTCAGTCACTGACGTTTTTCATACGGCGGTAAAGCGCTTTAAAGACAAGCCGGCGTTTACCTGCATGGGAAAAACGCTCACTTTTGCCGACCTTGATCGCCTTTCGGCGGACTTTGCTGCATGGTTGCAGCATGAAACGGACCTTGAGCCTGGCGACCGGATTGCCATTCAACTGCCTAACGTTCTCCAGTTCCCTGTGGCTGTATTTGGTGCACTGAGAGCAGGTTTAGTCGTTGTTAATACCAACCCGCTTTACACTGAGCGGGAAATGGCGCACCAATTTAAAGACTCCAACGCCAAGGCCATTGTTATTTTGGCCAATATGGCTGATAAACTGGAGAAGGTGCTCGATAAGACCGATATCAAGCACGTGTTGGTAACTCAGCTTGCAGATCTCCATGATGTGCCCAAGCGCTGGCTAATCAACGCCGTGGTTAAGCACGTTAAGAAAATGGTGCCTGCCTACTCGATACCCAGCGCTATTGGCTTCCGCGATGCTCTGAAAAAAGGCGCCTCTCTCAGCCACATTGACGTAAGCCGCACTCAGAATGATTTGGCCGCACTTCAGTACACCGGTGGTACGACGGGCATGCCCAAAGGCGCGATGCTGACTCACTGCAATCTTATCGCGAATATGCTCCAGGCACGCACGGCCATTGGTGAGCATCTTACGGACGGTGAAGAGCTTGTCGTGGCACCGCTGCCGGTCTATCACATCTACACCTTTACTGTTAACTGCTTGTTCCTAATGGAAACCGGTAATCATTCGCTGCTGATTACTAACCCCCGCGACCTGCCTAGTTTTGTTAAAGAGTTGAAAGGGTTGCCCTTTACCGGGTTTATCGGTTTGAACACGTTGTTCAATGCGCTGTGTAATCGGGATGACTTTAAGCAGTTAGACTTTTCCAAGCTCAAGCTGACTATTTCAGGCGGTATGGCGCTGACAAAGGCGGCTGCCCAGCGGTGGGAAGAAACCACCGGTTGCCCAATTGCAGAAGGCTATGGATTAACAGAAACATCACCCATCGTGAGCTTTAACCCAACGAATGCTATTCAGTTGGGGAGTATCGGTAAGCCTGTGGCTGGCACATCGGTGAAAGCGGTGGATGCCGATGGCAATGAGGTCGCACTAGGTGAGCCAGGCGAGCTTTGCGTTCAAGGCCCTCAGGTAATGAAAGGCTATTGGCAACGCGAGGAAGAGACGCGCAATTCAATTGATGAAGATGGCTGGTTCCACACGGGTGACATCGCCGTCCTTCAAGAGGATGGTTACATCCGCATTGTCGACCGCAAAAAAGATATGATTCTCGTCTCAGGTTTCAATGTCTACCCTAATGAAATCGAAGACGTCGTTGCTGCTCATCCCGATGTGCTAGAAACCGCCGCGGTAGGGGTGCCCGATGAGAACGCCGGCGAAGCAATCAAGTTATTCGTCGTTTCGAAAAATAGTCAACTCGATGCGGAAACCCTGCGTAGCTGGTGTAAGAAAGAGCTGACCGGCTACAAAGTACCAAAGTACGTTGAGTTCCGTGATGAGTTACCCAAAACCAACGTGGGTAAAGTACTGCGTCGTCAGTTGCGGGATGAGGAAACCAATGCAAGCTAACCGCTGTTAAGCTTGTAATGAGCGCGTGCGCAGCCGCTGTTAGGCGTCACGTTGCTGAAGGCGTTACAATAGTCGGCCTACTCAAAGAGTGGGCCGATTTTTTTAATGTGATGGAAGCCAAGCCAAACGTGACCACCGACACGCACTCCCCCCGCACAGATGCCCAGCAACTCACCGCGCTAAACGAGGCGTTGAGCCATTTGATGTTGCGTGATGCCCAGCGTCTCGAGCGTCGTGTCGCTGGTTTAAAGCGCCGGCTACGGGAAAATAAGCCCATTGACCGTGGTTTATATGATGTACAGCGGGATTTAGATAAGGCGAGACTCCTATTTCAACAGCGCGAAGCCCAGCCAGTGGTATTGAATTACCCCGCCGAGCTGCCCGTTGTAGAGCGGCGGGAAGATATCCTCAACGCCATTCGCGACCACCAAGTGGTGGTAGTGGCGGGGGAGACGGGGTCGGGTAAAACCACCCAGTTACCTAAAATATGTTTAGAACTAGGGCGTGGTCGCCGTGGGTTAATTGGCCATACGCAGCCACGTCGGTTGGCTGCTCGCAGTGTTGCTACTCGTTTGGCAGAGGAACTTAACGTACCGCTGGGTGAGCAGGTGGGCTATCAGGTGCGCTTTACTGACCAAAGCACGCCCAATACGCTGGTTAAGCTGATGACCGACGGTATTTTGTTAGCCGAAACCCAGCACGATCCACTGTTGCTGCGCTACGACACGCTGATTATTGATGAGGCTCATGAGCGCAGCTTAAACATCGATTTTCTGCTCGGTTATCTTAAACGGTTACTGCCTCAGCGCCCTGATCTTAAAGTCATCATCACCTCTGCAACCATTGATGTAACGCGTTTTGCGGCTCACTTTGGCAGCGTGGTTGCAAGCTCTGAAGGTCGTGCTGCTACGCCGGCGCCTGTGGTGGAGGTTTCCGGGCGAACGTTCCCTGTCGACGTGTTTTACCGTCCGCTGGTGCGGGATGAGGAGGATGAAGAGGACCGTACGCTGCAAGAAGGCATACTTCACGCGGTACAAGAAATTGATGTTATTGAGCGTGAAAAAGGCTGGCTGCATGGCCCCCGCGATGTGCTGGTATTTCTACCCGGCGAGCGGGAGATCCGTGAGACCGCCGATACTTTGCGGCGTGCCGACTTAAAAGGCACCGAAATATTGCCGCTCTACGCGCGGCTCTCAAATGAAGAGCAGAACCGAGTGTTCGCGCCTCATCGCGGGCGGCGTATTGTGTTGGCGACCAACGTGGCCGAAACCTCGCTAACGGTGCCTGGTATCCGCTATGTGATCGACCCTGGCTTAGTCCGTATCAGCCGCTATAGCTATCGGTCAAAAATTCAGCGGTTGCCTGTAGAACCCATCAGCCAAGCCAGCGCCAACCAACGTAAAGGGCGCTGTGGGCGGGTGGCTGAAGGGGCCTGTATACGGCTTTACGATGAAGAGGATTTTCTCTCACGGCCTGCGTTTACCGACCCTGAAATTCAGCGCACTAACTTAGCCTCTGTGATTCTATCAATGCTGGCGCTGAAGCTTGGCCATATTGAAGATTTTCCGTTTGTTGACCCACCAGATAGTCGTTTTATCAAGGATGGCTTTCGCCTGTTGTTTGAGTTGGGCGCGGTAGACGAGCAGCAGCGCCTTAGCCCGTTGGGGCGCAAACTCGCCAAACTGCCCATTGACCCCCGGCTAGCGAGAATGGTGTTGGCGGGTGCTGAGCGAGGCAGCCTGCGCGATGTACTGATTGTTGTCTCTGCGCTGGCTATCCAAGACCCCCGCGACCGCCCGGCGGATAAGCGCCAAGCCGCTGATCAAGCCCATCAGCGCTGGCACGACCCTGATTCTGATTTTGTCGCGCTGTTAAACTTATGGCACGGCATTGAGAGTGCCCGAGAGGCGCTTTCCGGCAACCAGTTACGCCGTTGGTGCCGTGATCACTACATCAATTACCTGCGTGTGCGCGAATGGCATGACACCTTCCGGCAACTGCGCCAACTGCTGCGTGATATGGATATCGAGGTGCCTGCCCCGCTGCCCAATGACGAGAACGAAAGCGAAGAGCAGGCGCGGCAAATGCGCCGTAAAACGTCTGGCAAGCTGCACCAGACACTGCTTTCGGGTCTGTTATCTAACGTTGCTACCTTGTTAGAAAACCGCGAATACCTTGGGGCGCGTAATCGCAAGTTGATGATTCACCCAGGTTCCGGGCTTGCCAAGAAAACGCCCAAGTGGTTGATGGCGTTTGAGCTAGTGGAAACCACCAAGCTATTTGCACGCACGGTCGCTAAAATTGATCCGCTTTGGATTGAACCCCAGGCCGAGCACCTTGTGAAGCGAAGCTACAGCGAGCCCCATTGGGAAATGAAGCGGGCACAGGTGGTTGCCTTTGAGCAGGTGGCCCTATTTGGGCTGCCCATTGTGGCCCGCCGCCGAGTGCATTACGGCCCCATTGCCCCCCAGGAGTCGCGTGAGTTGTTTATACGCCGGGCGCTGGTAGAGGGTGAGTTTCAAACCAAGGGCGAATTTTTCATCCACAACCGCGCACTGATTGAGGAGGTCGAGGCGCTGGAGGATCGTGCCCGTCGTCGCGATATCCTAGTGGACGAAGAGACGCTATTTGCGTTTTATGATGAGCGCTTGCCAGAGGATGTTGTTAACGGCAAAGGGTTTGAACACTGGCGCAAGCAAGCCGAGCGCCAAGACCCTGGGCTGCTGAAATTCGATATTGAGGCGCTTAAGGCGCGGCAAGCGGAAGATATTACGCAGTCTCACTACCCGGATCATCTCATCCTGGCAGGGGTGGCTTACCCGGTGAGTTACCACTTCGACCCTGAAGCTGATGACGATGGAGTCACCATTACTGTACCCGCTGCCATGCTGCCCCAGTTACCCGTGCACGCCTTAGAGTGGCTGGTGCCTGGGTTACTGCGTGAAAAGTGTATTGCACTGCTTAAGTCGCTACCTAAAAGCATTCGACGGCAAGTCGTACCGATACCCGATTGGGTAGATGCCGCGCTGGAGATGCTGGTGCCTGACCAGCGCCCGCTAACCGAAGCACTGGCTGAGTTTATTCGACGGCGCTCCGGTACCCGGGTGCATGCCGATGATTGGCGGTTAGACTTACTTGAGCCACACCTAATAATGAATGTACGTGTGGTAGATCACTCAGGCGAGTTGTTGGGCCAGGGGCGCGACCTGCGAGCGCTTGAAAAACGCTTTGAAGCTGCGGCTAGCGCGGGTGCTCAAGCGCTCTCAGAACAAGCCAGCCAAGCGCCAGCGCTGGACGGCTTGCCTGACGAGCCACTGCCCGAATCACGAGTGACTACCCAGGCAGGTATTCGTGTTGAAGCCTATCCAGCATTAGTGGCAGCCGATGAGGACTTCAGGGTAGCGCTTTTCGACCACCCTGCGAAAGCGGCAGCGGCCCACCAAGAAGGTGTTGCCCGGCTGGCAATCGCGAACCGGCCGGAGCAGGTAAAGGCTATTAAGCGCTTGCCGGATGTGGAGAAATGCGCACTGCTATTTGCCAAAGTGGGTAGCAAGCAAGCCTTAATCGATGATCTACTGCTGGCGGTTTTTACTCAGGTGGTGGCGCAGCACCCCTTGCCCCGTTCAGCCAGTGCCCTTGAAGAGCGTTTAAACGCGACTGACGCAGTGCTTCTCGACCATGCAGGCGCGCTTCTTAAAACAGTGGAGGCTGCTCTAAAGGGCCATCTGGCGGTGAGTAAAGTGCTCAAAGGCAAGCTAAACTTCGCGTTAGCGCTGGTCTACAGTGATGTTAGCACTCAGATGCAACGGTTGGTTTATCCTGGCTTCATTCGTGATTCGGGCGAGTGGCTTGTAGAGTACCCGCGTTATACGGAAGCTGCGCTAATTCGACTCGAAAAAGCAGCCCGTGAACGCGGACGCGACCAAATGATGATGCACGATGTCCAAGCACTAGAAGCGCGTTTTGACGCGCGTCGCAAAAGCGAGCGCCGGGGCGACGTAGAAGACCCAGCGCTAGTGGCGTTTGGCTGGTGGATTCAAGAGCTTAGGGTCTCGTTATTTGCTCAGCAGTTGGGCACTAAACTACCGGTATCAGTAAAGCGTCTTGAAAAACGCTGGGAAGAGATAACTAGCGTTTAGAACCCGGCTGGTACAGCGCGCTTTTTACGCACACAGTAATATACTAGTAAGCTTGCGCTTACGGTCGCCGACAGCCAGAGATCGCAGGCTGCTTTAAGGAGAGTTGCATGACAAATGTGGTGATAACCGGTACAGGGCTTTATACGCCGGAACACGCCATTGATAATGAGGCGCTGGTCGCCGCATTTAATGCCTGGGTAGATAACCAGAATACTCATAATGCTGATGCCATTGCGCGTGGGGAGCAGCCGCCGCTAGCCCACTCCAGTAGCGAGTTTATTGAAAAAGCATCCGGCATTAAAAGCCGCTATGTGTTAGACGCCTCCGGTATTCTTGACCCTGAGCGTATGCGGCCTAAACTGCCTCAACGTAATAATGACGAGTCATCAATTCAGTGCGAGATGGCGACTAATGCAGCGCGCCAAGCATTGGCGGCAGCCCAAGTGACGCCAAGTGATATCGAACTGGTCATTGTTGCGTGCTCTAATCTAGAGCGTGCCTACCCGGCGGTGGCGGTAGAGGTTCAGCAAGCATTAGGCACGAGTGGCTATGGCTTTGATATGAATGTCGCCTGCAGCTCAGCTACGTTTGCGCTTGAAATGGCAGCCAATGCAATTGCCTCTGGCAGCGTCAAACGAGCCCTGGTGGTTAATCCTGAAATTTGCTCAGCGCATCTAAATTTCACAGACCGTGATAGCCACTTTATTTTTGGCGATGCGTGTACTGCAATGGTGCTGGAACATAGTGCAAGTGCAGTAGCTGAGCTGCGCTATGAAATTCTCGGTACTCGGCTAGTAACCAAGTTCTCGAACGCCATCCGTAACAACGCTGGCTTTTTGAACCGCATTACCGATAGTGACCCATTGGCTCTAGATAAGCTGTTTGTACAAGAGGGCCGACGGGTATTCAGAGAGGTCTGCCCGATGGTGGCGCAGTTAATCACTGATCATCTGGCTTCGTTAGAACTTGCTGGCAGCGACTTAACGCGAATGTGGTTACATCAGGCTAATCGCCATATGAACGACCTCATTGCGCGAAAAGTGCTGGGTCGGGATCCCAGCGAAGAGCAAGCGCCAATCATTCTGGATCGTTACGCAAATACCAGTTCGGCAGGTTCGATCATTGCCTTTCACCTTCATCGCGACAACTTTGCATCCGGTGATATTGGCGTTATTTGTTCGTTTGGTGCAGGCTACAGCGCCGGTAGCGTGGTTATTCGCCGCCAGTAATCGCCTATAGGCTCACGCTTCGTCGTAGAGGTGTTAGTAAAAAGGCTCGAGAAAGAGCGGTGACAAAAGGGGCGTTAAAACGTTGAGAGAGGAATTATCATGCTGAGGTTGTTAGCCAAGCAAGCGCCTGGTAGCCGCGTGCGACAGGGATTGCTGCCTATATTGCTGCTAGCCACGCTAGGCATGGGGGGTTGCGCCAGTACCAGCGCAACTATGGCAGAGGAAGCCCATCCAGAAGACCCATGGGAAGGCTTTAATCGTCGTGTATTTGCCTTTAACGACGTGCTGGATCGCTATGCGCTCAAGCCGGTGGCGACAGGTTATCGCAATGTCACGCCTGAACCGGTGCAAACAGGGGTAGGTAATTTTTTCTCCAACCTGGGGGAAGTGCGTACCGCGATTAACAGTCTCTTACAGGGCAAGCCCGCTAATGCTGGTTTAGCTACCTCACGGTTTTTGATTAATTCAACGTTTGGTGTAGGTGGTTTGTTGGATTACGCAACTCACATGCAAATTACCGCTGATCAAGAAGACTTCGGCCAAACGCTGGCGGTGTGGGGGTGGGAAGATTCGCGTTACTTAATGCTGCCGCTGTTAGGCCCCAGTACGTTAAGGGACACTGCAGGTCTACCCGCTGATATAGCGACTAATCCGTTGTTGTATATAGAGGATGATGTTGTAGAGGTTAGCTTATTGGCGCTTAATATTGTGGATATCCGCGCAGGTCTATTAGACCAAGAAGAGCTTATTCGTGGAGATCGCTACCGATTTATTCGCGATGCTTATTTGCAGCGCCGTCAATTCTTGATTAACGATGGCGAATTAGGTGATGACCCTTTCGCCATGGACGATTTTGAGTTTGGTGACGACGATTTCGCCGATTGAGGCTTAACATGGATCATTCCAAACAGTTGATCGCGGTAATTGATGAGCCAGGGCCAGAACGCGACGCGCTGGCACAAGCGGTTACCTGTGACGGTATGTCGGTGTTTGCAGCAGACAATATCGAGTACTTGCCTGCAGGAACCTCACTGATTGTGGCGCATGCACGTGCGGTGCCGCGTCAGCAGTGGTCGAAACTAATCCTCCGGTTGCCTACGCTAGTGGTCAGCGATACCCGACAAGATGCCGATCTAATTAAAGCGATTGATGTAGGGTTAGTGGATTATATTGTCCATCCACTGCGTCATGCAGAACTCCTGCGGCGCATGATTCGGAAAGCAATAGAGCTGCACGAGCTTGCGTTAGAGCGCGACCGTGATCGGGAGCGTTTAGCAGAGCTCAATGATAGCCTTGAGACGCATTTGGCCTTACTCCGCATGGATCAGCAGAGCGGCGGGCATATTCAGCGGCGCCTTTTGCCTACTCATCCTAAAGTAATTAACGGGGTCTATTACGATTACTGGTTTGCTCCTTCGCTCTATTTGTCAGGCGATTTTCTTGATTACCAGCGCTACAACGAACGCTATAGCACCTTCTATTTTGCTGATGTGTCGGGGCACGGCGCGTCCTCTGCGTTTGTTACGGTGTTGTTAAAATACCTGTGTAATCGGTGGCTTAGCGAGTGGGATGGGCAGCAGCCTGAGCAGCTGGCCCCTAACTGGCTGGCGGCCTTGAACCGGGAATTGCAGGATACTGACATCGGCAAGCACGCGACCTTATTCGTGGGGGTTATTGACCATGAGGACAAGACTCTGCACTATTCGCTCGGGGCGCAGCTGCCTATGCCATTATTGGTAACGAACGGTTCTCTTGTGCGCTTAGCCGGGGAGGGGATGCCAGTAGGTCTTTTCCCTGATGTGGAGTATCCTTCACTCAGCTGTGCACTACCCTCTGAGTTTCAGCTATGGCTATGTTCAGATGGGATATTGGAATGCTTGCCGGGTAAAACGCTCGACACGCGGCTCAAGGAGCTTGAGCAATTAGTAAGCGAAAGTGTCACGCTTGAGCAGTTGCGCGACCGGCTAGCCCAAATGAATGTGCTCCTGTTAGAAGGAGATGCAGACAATGAGGCGAACCAAGACCGCGATGCTTTGCCCGATGATCTAACAATCATGATGGTGAGCGGATTTGGTCATGCTGATTGAAGAAGGCCGTATTAAGGCGGCGTTCGACTCCGGTGTTTTTGTTTTAAAACTGTGTGGCGATGTGCGTCTAACGCTATGCGCAACGCTTGATACTCAAGCACAGCGTCTTGCCGAAACCCCAGGGTTGCAGGCGGTAATGATTGACTTGCGTGAAGCCACTAATGTGGACTCAACGGCGTTGGGCTTTCTTGCCAAAGTGGCGATGGCGGTGAAAGGGCGTTTAGAACAGCCGCCAACCATTATTGCCGACAATCCTGATGTTCGCCAAATGCTGGATGTGATGGGGTTTGCACGTTTTTTTTCATTAATGGAAGCGCCCTTGCAGCCGGAGGCGCCGTTAAACAATGTGCTAGAGGAATTACCCGAAGTGCCAGCTGATGAAAAGGGCCTTCGCGATAGAATCTTGGAGGCGCATCGAATTCTTATGCATATGAATGAGCATAACCGTGAGCAATTTCAACCGTTGGTGGAAATGCTTGAAGCACAAGACACGGCTGCGTTTTAACGTCTCTTAATCACGGTTGGTTGGTTTGTTTTCTGGCACGCCACTCACCGCCATTTTGATAAGCGCTTTTCCCTTAAGCGAACACATTCCCCCTATGGATCACTATTCATAGGGGGGATGTTCGTATAAAGGCGAGGGGTAAACAGGTGCGTTTGGGCGCGCGTTTATTAGCTGCTGCGCAGGGTGCTTAACAGCTCTTCAAGCTTGCGCTGGTCGGCCATAAATTTGCGGATACCTTCGGCAAGTTTGTCACTGGCCATCTCATCTTCATTCATTGCCCAGCGAAAATCTGCCTGCGTCAACGCTTCATTAGATGAGCTGCTGGCGCCCAAAGGTGTCAATTGACGGGGCAGTTCACCTTGGGCTTTGTCGAGTTCATTAAGCAGAGCAGGGGAGATTGTCAGCCGGTCACAGCCAGCCAGTGCCTCTATTTCACCTATATTACGAAAGCTTGCTCCCATCACAATGGTGGGGTAGCCGTGGCCCTTGTAATATTCGTAAATACGCTTAACCGACTGTACGCCGGGGTCATTGGCCCCGCTGAAATCAGCGTTGGGGTCTTTCGCTTTGTGCCAATCCAGAATGCGACCTACGAATGGCGAAATCAGCGTGGCGCCGGCATCAGCACACGCCTGGGCTTGGGCAAAGCCGAACAGCAACGTTAGATTAGTGCGAATACCGTCGCGCTCAAGCTGACGCGCTGCCTGAATGCCCTCCCAGGTTGAGGCCATCTTAATTAAAATGCGCTCTGCGCCGACGCCGTGCTTGGCATAGCGTTCAATCAGCGAGTGGGCTTTAGCAATGGTGGCTTCCCGGTCAAACGAGAGGCGTGCACTCACCTCCGTGGAGACATAGCCGGGCACCAGCTTGCTAATTTCGCTGCCGATATCGACCGCCACGCGTTCAGCGGCGTCATCAAGGTCAGTACTCTCTTTGGCTATTTCGGCTAAGCGTGCACGGCGCTCCTCTTGTTGCGCTGCTTGGAGAATGAGCGATGGGTTAGTGGTGGCATCCTGCGGCTGAAAACGGCGAATAGCCTCAAGATCGCCGGTATCAGCGACCACGGTGGTCATCTCTTTTAACTGGGTCAGTAGGCTAGTGGCCATGCGTAGCTCCTTGCGTTGTCGTTAAGGTACTTTAGCAAGGGGCGAGCACGGCGAACAGAGACCGACAAACCAATTCAAATCGATTATAATTAGCGGCCTATCTTTATTCTCTAGCAGCAGTTTTATACCAAGGACCACCATGGAGCTGAATCCACGCAGGGTAGCGCTATTGGTTGCAGCCAATACCGCGCTTGCACCCTTTGCTATTGATGCGTATCTGCCCGCGATGGGCATTCTGGCCGAAAATATTAATGCCAGTATTCACCATACTGAACTTTCAATTAGCATGTTTTTATTCGGTTTTGCGATTGGACAGCTCTGTTTTGGGCCAGTGTCGGATCGCTACGGGCGAAAGCCGGTACTGCTTAGCGGACTAGTGGTCTTTATGCTCGCCAGTTTGATGATCACCACGGTGGATAGCTTAAGTTCGCTGCTGCTTTGGCGGTTTATTCAAGCATTGGGGGGTGGGGCCTGTGTGGTGAACTCTGCCGCCATCGTGCGGGACTGCTTTAGCGGGCGTGAAGCCGCTAAGGTGATGTCTACCATGGCGATGATTATGATGCTGGCGCCGTTGATAGCCCCGGCGGTGGGCAGCGTGCTGCTCTATATTGCTGGTTGGTGGCTGATCTTCGTGTTTTTGGCAGTGTACGCAGGTTTTTTGCTCTGGCTGTTAGGCACCCGGCTACCCGAGACCCGCGACACCAGCCTACCCGCAGCTTCGCCCCACCAAGTAGTGCGCAACTATGCGAGCGTGTTGCGCCATCGTGAAGCCATGGGCTACATCTGTGCCGTAGCGGCATCCTTTGCCGGGCTATTTGCGTTTATCACCGCGTCTCCGTTTCTCTATTTAGAGTATTTCGGCTTATCGCCGGGGGTGTACCCGTTAGTGTTTGGTGTGAATGTCGTCATGATCGCGCTATCTAATCGCGTAAATATTCATCTTTTGCGCAAACGTACTCCCCAACAAAATTTACGCTTGGGTCTCGTTATTCAGTTTATTGCAGCGGCGGGGCTTGTTGCGGCAACGGCGTTGAATGTGGCCTCGATTTATGTGGTTGTGCCGCTGGTGATGCTGTTCACTGGGATGATCGGCTTAATTACCCCCAACGCAATTGCCTCGCTGCTAGACCACTTTGGCCATATCAGCGCAACGGCGACGGCGCTATTGGGGGGTATTCAGTTTAGCTGCGGGGCGCTTGCTGGGGTGCTGGTAGGGCTATTTCAAGTAGAGCACTTGTGGCCAATGGTACTCACCATGCTAGGGGCTGCGTTGCTAGGTAATATTGGCGTTAGACAATTAACCAAAACACCCGCAATGGAAAGTGGTCAGTGATGCATGGTGCAAATGAGTAGCTTACTGCCGTGGATCGAAATGCCATTAGGCGTATGGCTAGCCTGTTCAGCCGTGCTGCTGCTTGGCGCATTTGTACAGCGCGCTACCGGTTTTGGCCTAGCGGTTGTTGGCGCGCCGTTACTTTTGATGTTAGAGCCCCGGTTAGTGCCGGTAATACTGGTGCTGTTTGGGTTGACCGTTTCTTTAATGATGGTGCGCCACTACTGGCACGAGGTGAGCTTAGACGCGATAGGTGTGGCCTTAATTGGCCGTTTACCGGGCAATGCATTAGGGATCTGGTTGCTGTTAGCTGCGCCAATGGTCGTGCTGGAAAAGCTGATTGCCGCGATTGTACTCTTTGCCGTACTGGTCACACTTTTTCGCTTTAAACTACCGGTTAATCGTATTTCACTGTTTATCGCAGGCGTGCTCTCCGGCATATTTGGCACTGTTGCCGCCATAGGCGGCCCACCTATTGTACTGCTGATGCACGGTTTTTCGCCGGACCGCATGCGCGGAAATCTCGCCGCTTTCTTTATTTTAACGTCGTTCTTAACTCTTACCACGTTAGCCCTCGCCGGTTTGGTGAGCGTCTGGCATTTTAAGTTGGCGCTCACTTTCCTACCGGCGGTGTTAGTGGGTAATACTCTAGCGGATGCCATTGCTCATCGTTTAGATAAGCGTATGCTTCAGGGCGCCTCGCTTGCGCTATGTACCTTAGCCGCCCTGGGTCTGCTGATCTGACGACTCATGCCCTGTTTATAGTCATAAAAGTTTCATGAACAACCTGGGGGTATGTCACCGAAGTGTCATAAGCCGCTTTTATAGTGACAACCATCGGTCGGCAAACAAAGATCGAGTACACAAGCTGTTACTGACCCCCAGGAGACTCGTATGAAACTTAAAGCTCTAGCCGCTGCTGTTATTGGTACGTCACTGATCTCAACTCATGCTTTAGCAGTTGATCCTAACCTGCCAGAATATGAAGCAGTGAGCGGTATCACAGGCAACATGAGCAGTATCGGTTCAGACACGCTTAACAACCTGATGACCCTGTGGGCAGAAGAATTTGCTAACTTCTATCCCAACGTTAATATCCAGATTCAAGGTGCGGGCTCTGGTACAGCGCCGACTGCACTGACCGAAGGAACTGCGCAGTTTGGCCCAATGAGCCGTGCAATGCGTACTAATGAAATTCAGGCGTTTGAAGAGCGTCATGGTTACCCGCCCACCATGGTGCCGGTTGCTATCGATGCCTTGGCAATGTATGTCAACCAAGACAACCCGATTGAAAGCATCACACTCCCGCAAATTGATGCCATTTTCTCTAGTACCCGCCGCTGTGGCTACTCAGATGATATCACTCGCTGGGGTCAGCTGGGTCTAGATGGTAGCTGGGAGAATCGCGACTTTACCCTTTACAGCCGTAACGCTGTCTCTGGTACCTACGGTTTCTTTGCTGAAAACGCACTGTGCGGCGGTGACTTCAAAGACTCCATCAATGAGCAGCCTGGATCAGCTTCCGTTGTTCAAGGTGTGAGTGAGTCAATCAATGGTATTGGTTATTCTGGTATCGGCTACATCACTTCTCAGGTGCGTGCTATACCGGTTGCTCGCGACGAAGGTGAAGAAGCCTTTGAAGTTGATCAAGAACAGTACCCATTAGCGCGTCAGCTGTTCGTTTATGTAAATAAGCACCCCAACGAAGATTTAGCGCCGCAGCAAGCTGAGTTCCTGCGCATGGTGCTTTCACAGCAAGGACAGGAAGTGACAGCGCGCGATGGCTATATCCCGCTTCCAGAAACAATTGCTAGCCGTGTTCGTGCAGAACTTGGCCTAGATTAACAAGTGATTACCATCTAATAGCCGGGGGTGCTTTGCACCCCCGGTTTTTTTATGGGATCTGCGCCGTATGAAGTGCTTGTCATCAATTTGTCACGTTAGCTGGATACTCTCAGCGTACCTTTCCACTTGCCCGGAATTGCCAATCCATTATGAATGACATTTCCCAATTATCGACGCTGAAACGACGTGGCTCGCTTTTGCCCACCCCTGAAGAGCGCGAAAAACGTAGGCGAAGACGCATGTTCAAAGATAGCTTTTCTCGATACGGCATAGGTGCCGCCGGTATCGGGGTGGTTATCGCTTTAGGGATGATTTTTGTTTACCTTTTTTCGGAAGTTTTTCCGCTATTTGCCTCTGCAAAAGTAGAGACGCAGCAAACCTATCAAGCGCCTGGTATTGAAGAGGGTGAATCCTTAGAGCACTTAGTGGTAGACCGCTACGACGAGCTTGGCGCTAGCTTCTCAAATACGGGCCGAATCACATTTTTTGAGCTTGAAGATGGCGCAGTCCGCACAAGCTTTGATATGGCCCGTCCTGAAAACGCTGAGCAAACCACCTTTGCGAAAGGGTTCGCCACTACTCGCAGCTTTGCTTACGGCTACGATAACGGCCAGATAACCTTGGGTGTGGTGGATTACAATATTTCATACCCTGAGAATCAGCGTTTAATAGAGCCGGTGCTTGAATTTCCGCTAGGTGAAGACCCCATCACCATTGATGAGGAGGAGCGCAGCATTCGCGTGCTCGGGTTACAAATGAGTAGCCGCGGCATTTATGCCGCAGCAGCTTTAGAGGACGGAACATTACAAGTTACCTCTTTTGATGTGCGCGAAAATGTAATGACGGGCGCTGTGACCATTGAGCAGACATCAGCAGAGCTACCTGGAATTGAAGGTGAGGCGCGTCAAATCCTCATCGACAACCGTTACCGACACCTCTACGTGTCAGATAACAGCGGCTATATACACCACTACGATATTGGCAATCTCAATAATCCCGAGTATCGCGGAGCGGTTAAGGTCACAGATGACGGCTACGTATCGGAAATGGCGTATCTGAATGGCACGGTGTCCATTATTGCAGGTACCAGCGATGGTCAAGTGCGCCAATACTTTCCCGTTCGCAATAGTCAAAATCAGCACGATTTAATGCATATACGCGACTTCGCTCGCTACGACGCACCTATTACTTATATCGAGGCTGAATATGCTCGCCGCGGATTTCTGGTAGGCGATGAGGCAGGTAACTTAGGTATTCATCACGCCACCGCGTCGGCAGATGTGTATAAAAGCACGAAGATGGATGGGCCGCTGACCCGCATTGCCATATCCCCTGTGAACTCAACGGCGCTCTTGGTCGATGAGAATAATCTGCTAGAGATGGCAAGCGTAAGCAACCGTCACCCAGGTATCTCCTTCACCTCACTCTGGCGCAAGGTGTGGTACGAAGGCAGTAGTGAGCCGCGCTATGTATGGCAGTCCACCGCGGGTGGTGATGAGTTTGAGCCAAAGATGAGCCTTATGCCGTTAACCGTCGGTACTTTGAAGGCTGCCTTTTACGCCATGCTGTTTGCCACACCGTTGGGCCTAATGGGGGCTATTTATACGGCTTACTTCATGTCGCCTAAATTGCGCGGCAAGGTAAAACCAACCATCGAGGTAATGGAAGCATTACCAACGGTAATTTTGGGCTTTTTGGCAGGTCTTTGGTTGGCACCCTTTATCGAAAATAGACTCCCCGCTGTTTTTGGCATTCTTATACTGATGCCGATTGCCATGCTCGCGTTTGCATTCGCATGGAGCCGACTGCCATCTAATGTTAGAAACCGCATCCCTGATGGTTGGGAAGCCGTATTGCTAGCGCCCGTTATTATTTTAGTGGGTTGGTTCTGTGTATCTATTAGCCCCTATGTGGAAATCGCCTTCTTCGACGGTAGCCTTCGCCAGTGGTTAACGGACAACGGCTTTAACTATGACCAACGCAACGCACTGGTAGTAGGTATCGCGATGGGCTTTGCGGTAATACCAACGATTTTCTCTATCGCTGAGGACGCCGTCTTCAATGTGCCGAAACACCTGACCCAAGGGTCGTTGGCGCTAGGTGCGACGCGCTGGCAAACGGTGGTGGGCGTGGTGTTGCCAACGGCCAGTATCGGTATGTTCTCCGCTGTGATGATGGGCTTTGGGCGCGCGGTAGGTGAAACCATGATCGTGTTAATGGCAACCGGTAACAGCCCGGTAATGAACTTCAACATATTTGAAGGCATGCGCACGTTATCTGCCAACATCGCGGTTGAGTTGACGGAATCTGCAGTAGGGTCAAGCCACTTCCGGGTGCTGTTCTTAGCCGCACTAACGCTACTAGCGATGACTTTTATCTTGAATACGTTAGCTGAACTGGTGCGTCAGCGCCTTCGTAAGCGTTACGGCAACCTTTAATTCCAGGAGACAGTGATGAAATCATGGTGGAAAAGCGGTGCCCCCTGGATTTGGTTGAACGGTGGCGCAGTCGCTATATCAGTGATTATGGTGCTGGGGTTAATTGGCTTGATTGCAGTGCGAGGTCTCAGCCACTTTTACCCAACAGAAATAGTCGAATTTCAAGTAGGCGACCCGGAGCTTGGTATTGGCCAAATGATACTGGGCGAGCATGTTCGCTCTGAATCGATTCCGGTTCCGGTCGCCCGTGATGCAGGTATTGCGGTTCCTCCTGAGCTGGAAAATGACGACATTGTAGTACGTCATTTGATTAAGCAGGGTAACCGGGATGTGACGGGGCAAGATTTCGCCTGGTACGCCGAGCTGCAAATGAGTGAGTGGCAAGCACCGGTTGACGCTATGCGCATTGAGCGCCGTGAATGGGGCGATTTCATTGGCTTCCCGCTAAGAGTTTTAGAAAATGGCGAAGTGATTGCCGAAGGCGAAGGGCTGTGGGATGCGCTGCAAGAGCGTATTGCCCGGAGCAATAACCTCTACCGGGAATTGCGCCAGATTGAGCGAAATGACGTCGGTATTATAAGTGCGGAAATGGAGCAACTGCGTATTAGACAGCGTGCTCTTCAGCGTAACCCCGATATCGCTGCCGATGCATTAGCGATTGAATTGGAAAATATTTCTGCTCGCCAAGCAGAACTTCAATCTGCATTTCAGGATTTACAGGTTGAGATAAGCGCGCTGCGCAATGCGTTAAACAGAGATACGCTGGTCGCGAGCGTCGTAGGCGGGCAGGAAGTGCAAATCCGCTTGGGCGATATTGTGCATGCAGTGCAGCCTAATAGCCTGTCTTTCCCGCAAAAAGTGGTCGAATATGCTCAAGAATTTTGGAAATTTATAAGCGGTGAACCTCGTGAAGCTAACACCGCTGGAGGGATCTTCCCGGCCATTTTCGGCACCGTGACGATGGTGTTATTGATGTCGCTGATCGTTAGCCCCTTTGGTGTTCTAGCGGCTATATATTTGCGTGAGTACGCTCATCAGGGACCGTTGCTGCGGTTAATTCGGATTTCTGTATATAACCTAGCGGGCGTTCCGTCCATTGTTTACGGTGTATTTGGTCTTGGTTTCTTCATCTACACACTTGGCGGGTCTATTGATCAGCTGTTTTACTCAGACCGTTTACCAAGTCCAACCTTTGGTTCGCCAGCGCTTATCTGGGTGTCCCTCACCTTGGCACTGTTAACCTTGCCTGTCGTGATCGTCTCGACTGAAGAGGGGCTTTCGCGAATTCCTGTCAATATTCGTCAAGGATCGTTAGCGCTTGGGGCAACTAAGTCAGAAACGCTGTGGCGGGTAGTGGTCCCTATTGCAACACCTGCCATGATGACGGGCATGATTTTGGCGATTGCCCGCGCAGCTGGCGAAGTAGCTCCGTTGATGCTGGTGGGGGTGGTGAAGTTGGCACCTACATTGCCGGTTGATGGTAGCTTCCCATTCCTACATTTAGACCGTCAGATTATGCATTTGGGTTTCCATATTTATGATGTTGGTTTCCAAAGCCCCAATGTGGAAGCAGCCCGCCCATTGGTATACGCAACGGCGTTGGTACTGGTGATACTTATTATCGTGCTGAACTTGGCCGCTATTAGTATCCGGAACCGTCTGCGCGAAAAATTCCGTGCGGCTTCAGATTAAATAATCACCCAAATACCCTATTCGTCTGGGCGTTAGACCCCAAAGGATGTAAAGAGGATTTAAGATGACGCTTGAAGCAATTGCCACTACCAAAGATCACGCCATGACCAACCGAGATATTACGTTTAAAGTACGCGATCTCAATTTATTTTATGGCAAAGATCAGGCGCTAAAAGGCGTCAACATGGATATTTTACACAAGAAAGTAACCGCCTTTATTGGGCCTTCCGGCTGTGGAAAATCTACCTTGCTGCGTTGTTTCAACCGGATGAACGATCTTGTCGATATTTGCCGGATAGAAGGCAAAATTCTTTTAGACGGCAATGATATTTATGATCGTAGCGTTGACGTTGCTGAACTGCGTCGCAAGGTAGGCATGGTATTTCAAAAGCCCAACCCTTTCCCTAAATCGATCTATGAAAATGTCGCTTACGGGCTGCGGCTGCAGGGCATTAATAATCGTTCTGTACTCGATGACATCGTTGAACAATCGCTTAAAGGCGCAGCGTTATGGGATGAGGTGAAGGATCGACTCAACGATAACGCTTTTGGCCTTTCAGGTGGTCAGCAGCAGCGCCTCGTAATTGCGCGTGCCATTGCCATTGAGCCAGAAGTGCTGCTGCTTGATGAGCCTGCTTCTGCACTGGATCCTATTTCGACGCTCAAAATTGAAGAGCTTATGAGCGAGCTCAAAGAGAAATACACTATATTGATTGTTACTCACAATATGCAGCAAGCGGCGCGTGTTTCTGACTACACCGCGTTTATGTATATGGGTGATTTAGTCGAGTTTGGTGAAACCAATAAAGTCTTTACCGAACCCGACAAAAAGCAAACCGAAGACTACATTACGGGCCGTTACGGCTAGCGATACATTACCAACAGGCTAGCCTACCCAATGGCAAGCCTGTTGGTATTTTTTTAACTGCACACATATGATTTATCGCATATAAAAAGTAATCTAGAACGCACCTGTTTAGGAGAGTTTATTCATGGTATTACGTATCGGTATTAACGGGTTTGGTCGTATTGGACGCTTGGCGCTGCGCAGCCTGTGGGCTGAGGTTGAAGCAGGGGCCGTTGAGCTGATTCGCATTAATGATCCAGGCGGTGATGCGGCAACGTTTGCCCACTTATTAGAGTTTGACTCAGTACACGGTCACTGGTCGCCAGGCAAAGGGATTACCGCTTCCAGCGATGGAATTGTCTTGGATGGTAACTCTGTCGCCTTTAGCGCTAATACAAGGATTACCGACAGCGATTGGTCTGGCTGCGATGTGGTCATTGAGTGCTCGGGCAAGATAAAAACCACTGAAAAACTTCAGGCCTACCTGGATCAAGGCGTTGCCCGGGTGGTGGTCAGCGCACCTATAAAAGAAGCGAGTGTGCTGAACGTGGTAGTAGGCGTTAATGACCATCTTTACGACCCTGCACAGCATAAGATTGTGACCGCTGCCAGTTGCACCACCAATTGCTTGGCGCCCGTGGTGAAAGTGATTCAAGAAACCTTTGGTATTCGCCATGGCTCAATGACCACGGTACACGACATTACCAATACCCAAACCATTCTAGACGCCCCGCATAAAGATCTACGCCGTGCCCGCGCCTGTGGCATGAGCTTAATACCAACAACAACGGGCTCCGCGAAAGCGATCACTGCAATTTTCCCTGAACTGGAAGGCAAGCTGAATGGTCATGCGATTCGCGTACCGCTGGCTAACGCATCGCTCACCGATATGGTGTTTGAGCTAGAAAAGGACGTGACTGTTGAGGAAGTGAACCAAGCGCTGAAAGATGCGGCAGAAGGCGCCCTGAAGGGGGTTTTAGGTTACGAAGATCGCCCACTGGTATCGATTGATTATCGCACCGATCCACGCAGCTCCATTATCGATGCGCTCTCCACCATGGTGGTCAATGGTACTCAGCTTAAGCTTTACGCTTGGTATGACAACGAGTGGGGTTACGCCAACCGCACGGCTGAGCTGGCGCTGATGGTCGGCACTGAGCAGGTGAGCCGTGGCTGATTCACCCTTGCTGAATATGCAGGCCCGTATTAAGGCGCTACCTTTCGAGGTGCGCCAATACATGCTGATCACCGGCAACTACTGGGCATTTACCATTACCGATGGCGCGCTGCGCATGTTGGTAGTGATGTATTTTCACCAGCTAGGTTACTCGCCGCTGCAAATCGCCATGCTATTTTTATTTTACGAAGCCTTCGGCGTGGTGACTAACCTTATTGGCGGCTGGCTCGGCGCGCGGTTGGGCTTGAATCGCACGATGAACGTGGGACTAGGGCTGCAGATCGTGGCGCTCGGAATGCTCATGGTGCCTGCTGGGATGCTCACGGTGGTGTGGGTGATGGCGGCGCAGGCGCTGTCCGGCATCGCCAAAGACTTAAACAAAATGAGTGCTAAAAGTGCCGTCAAAGTGCTGGTACCTAAAGAGAGCGCCAACGCCAATAGCGCGCTTTACCGCTGGGTAGCGATGCTGACCGGCTCTAAAAACGCACTGAAAGGCCTCGGCTTTTTCGTTGGTGGGGTGCTGTTAACGCTGATTGGTTTCCGTGGTGCGGTCATTGCCATGGCGGTGATGCTTGGCGCGGTATTATTAATCTCTCTGTGGCGCTTAAAGGCAGATTTAGGGCGCCAGAAGGTAAAGCCCAAGTTTTCGGAGATTTTTTCGAAATCCCGTGCCATTAATGTGCTTTCGGCGGCGCGCTTTTGCTTGTTTGCTTCAAGGGATGTCTGGTTCGTAGTAGCGTTGCCGGTGTTTTTATATGACCAGCATGGCTGGACCCACTGGACGGTAGGCGGATTGCTGGCAGCGTGGATTATTGGCTATGGCGGCGTACAAACCCAGGCACCTAAGCTGACTCGGTTGATTAAAGGGGATGCCCGTGCGCTAACCGCAGGCTGGGCAGCTGCTTTGGCAGTGTTGGCGATTGCCCTGGCGATGCTGCCGCTGGCGCAGGTGGGCTGGCTGGTGGTTGGGCTTTTAGCGTTTGGTGTGCTATTTGCGATTAACTCTAGCTGGCATAGCTATCTCATCGTTCACTACGCCCGTGCTGATGGCGTCTCAATGGATGTCGGTTTTTACTATATGGCCAATGCCATGGGGCGTTTGGTAGGAACCTTGCTGTCAGGCTGGTTGTATATGGCTTACGGATTGAGCGCTTGTCTTTGGGTATCAGCGGCCTTAGTGGCGGCCAGTGCAGTGATGGCACTGGCACTGCCTAGACAAGTCGCATGATTCGTTCGCCCAGGTTTGGTTTAACGCTCACCTTAGGCAGTGCACAAACCCTTTCCTGGGCCTCAAGCTATTATTTGCCCGCCATTCTTGCAGTGCCGATAGCACAAGAGTTAGGTATCTCAACCGGCTGGGTATTTGGCGCGTTCTCAGCGGCTTTGCTGCTAACAGCGATGCTCGGGCCTAGCGTTGGTCGATGGATCGACAGGCAAGGCGGGCGAGGCGTGTTGATGGCCTCAAACGGGGTAATGGCACTGGGCCTTGGCATAATGGCCGTGTCTCAGGGGTTGCCCTCGCTAATCCTTGCTTGGCTGGTGATGGGGATTGGGATGGCGATGGGGCTATACGATGCTGCTTTTGCCACCTTAGGCCGATTATTAGGGCGTCAAGCCAGGGCATCGATTACCGGTGTCACGTTGGTCGCTGGATTTGCCAGCACGGTAGGTTGGCCGCTCACAGCCTGGCTGGAAAATGAACTCGGTTGGCGTACAGCCTGCGGCGTCTGGGCCATGCTGCATATCTTAATAGGCCTGCCACTGAATACTCGCCTGCCCAAAGCAACTGATAGTGCGGCCCAGCAAGATGACGACAAATCGGCACCGTCGCCGGAGCGTCCTCGCTTGGCGATGATGTTATTAGCCTATGTGTTTGCCGCGGGCTGGTTTGTCTCAACGGCGATGGCGGCTCATCTGCCTAGACTTTTGCAGGAAACCGGCGTATCGCTTTCGGTGGCAGTGGCCGCCGCTGCCTTAGTGGGTCCTGCCCAGGTGGCGGCAAGGGTGGGTGAGTTTGCGCTGCTTCGCCATTTGCACCCGCTGGTAGCCGCACGCGTGGCCACCACGCTGCACCCGTTAGGCGCAGCATTGTTAACGGCCGTTGGTATGCCCGCTGCCGGTTTTGCGTTACTGCACGGCGCAGGTAACGGCATGATGACCATTGCGTCTGGTACATTACCGCTGGCGTTATTTGGCCCCAAAGGATTTGGGCGTCGGCAAGGGCTGATTATTGCCCCGGCGCGTGCGTCTCAAGCACTCGCACCCCTGCTGTTTGGCCTGCTGATAGAGCAAAGTGGTGCCAGTGCGCTGTGGCTTACAGCCCTGTTAATGCTGGGCGCGACGCTGGTGTTGCTATGTATTCGCGTGACTAGCCAATAGGGCTGTGTCATCGACGCCTTATGCTGAGAGTAGCTTCTGAATCTCCTCGACGCTGGCTACTTTACCTTCGATCACTACCTCGTCATCGATTCCCAGCGCAGGTGTGCGCATGATGCCTTCATCAATAATGGCGTTCACATCAGTAATTTTCTCGATTTCCACCGTTAGGCCGAGAGCATTGGCGGCTTGCTTTGCGTTGTCGGTAAGTTGCTGGCACTTCTTGCAGCCGCTGCCGTATATCTTGAGTTTCATAAAATCACTCCTTTAGGTTTACAACAAAAAAGACAGATTTAGTTTTTCTCAAGGCCATAACTGGCCGTATAGATAACCTGAAAATGTTGCCATCACGACGACAAGTGCACAGTAAACAAGGGTTTTCTGCGTGCCTATAATAGTTCGAATGACTAGCATGTTGGGTAGCGACAGTGCTGGTCCTGCCAACAGCAGTGCCAGCGCAGGCCCTTTGCCCATACCGTTCCCGATCAGCCCCTGGACGATAGGTACTTCTGTAAGGGTCGAGAAATACATAAAGCCGCCCAACAGCGAGGCGAGAAAGGTCGAGCGTAAGCCGTTATCACCTACCGCCAGGACTACCCATTCTGAGGGAATCAGGCCTTCTTCTCCTGGGCGGCCTAGTAACAGCCCAGCCACAAATACCCCAACCAGCAGCAGTGGCACAATCAGTTTGGTGAATTCCCAGCTCTGCTCTGCCCACTCGCGGTCTTCGTCACGCAGGGTGGCAATCAGCATAAGGCCAATAATACCGGTCACGAACGCCAGCTCAGGCACGCTTGGCACTAGTAAAGCAGCGGCGGCGACGGCACTTGCCAACACCGCTACTTGGTGTAGCGGCCAGTTCCAGCGGCGAATCAGTAGCAGAGCGAAAAGTCCGGAGAGTAAGGCAGTGATATGCCACTTGTAGGCATAAATGGTCATCCAGGCAGCGCTGTCGGCTGCAGCCCAGTTGGCGAATACCAAAATGCCCACCATGAGTCCAAAAAATACGCCGATTTGGCCTAGGGGGCGGGAAAGTTCACCGCTGAAGCCGCGGCTGTTTTTGGTTACACGAGCCTGCTCTTCACGACGGTACATAAGGTGCATGATGACGCCAATGACCACGGCGAATATAATCGCGCCGATGGCCCTGGCTAACCCCAGCTCAAAGCCCAGCACTTTGGCGGTCACGACAATCGCCATAATGTTGATAGCGGGCCCTGAATAGAGAAAAGCAATGGCAGGCCCCAGGCCTGCGCCTCGGCGATAAATACCCCCAAAAAGCGGCAGTACGGTGCAAGAGCAAACGGCCAGTAGCGTGCCAGAAACCGAGGCCATACCAAAGGCGACCGGTTTGGAGGCGTTTGGTCCCAGGTAGCGCATCACGGCGCCTTCGCTTAGGTAGGCTGCCATTGCACCAGCGATCAGAAAAGCCGGCAGTAGGCAGAGAATGACGTGCTCTTGCGCATACCAGTGTGTCAGCCGGACTCCCTCCAGCACGGCATTATCGAAGCGAGCTGTTCCGGCGGGCAGGAAGTAGATCAGCAGGAAAATTCCTACGACAGCTGCAAGCCAGCGCACTTGATGGGGGTTCTCCTTGGCGAGGTAAAGCAGGCGGCCGGCAAAGGAAGGTAATGGAGAGCTAGGTTCCGGCATGTGGTACCTCGCATAGGTCTGAAAAGAATATTCTTATAATAATATGTGGATGTGCATATGTTGTCCAAATTAGTTTGGCTGATAGCGTAATGCTGCAAGCTTATTGAATAGCGACACCATCCACATACAGGTGGCGCAACTTCCACCAGCCTTCGACACCAATGCGCAGTCCCTGAGCAGCCAGTTCGGGGGCAATATAGATCGAAATACCATCTTGAGTATGGTGCTGATAGTCATGGACATCATCTGGCCGCCGCGTTTCAGCCACCGCCAGGTTTGCGAGGCCACCGCAGCAGCCGTGGCGAGGGGAAAGGCGGACGGTGACGACGCCGCCTTGTTGTTTGATGAAGTCGGCGGCGTTGCTATCGATATCAATGACATCCTTCATGGCTCACCCCGCACGTTGTTTTAGGTTTTGTACGAAAAGCCTTATCTGCTAACTTTACCTATGCAAAAGCAGCATAGGGGAAAACAATGGTCGGACGTTACGAGATTTCTGATGACGGCTGGGCACAGATCGAAGATATCGTGGCTCCTCCTCAAACCATGGGCAGACCCAGGCGGGATGACCGGAAAATGCTCAATGGTGTCTTCTGGGTACTGTGCTCTGGTGCTAAATGGCGTGATTTACCCGAGCGATATGGTCCTTGGTCGACGGTTTATGACCGGTTCCGCAAGTGGCGTGATGACGGCACCTTTGAAGCGGTACTTTCTCGCTTGCAGCTTAAGTTACGTGAAGATGGGCTTATGGATCTAGACACGTGGATGATCGATGCCACTTCCGTGCGAGCCACACGCGCTGCCGCTGGAGGCGGTAAAAAGGGGGTTCAACAGAACCGCTAGACCACGCGCTCGGCCGTAGCCGCGGCGGTTTAACAACCAAAATTCATTTGGTTTGTGATCGTCATGGCTGGCCACTGGCGTTCACACTGTCTCCTGGTCAAGAGGCAGATTCTCGTCACTTCGTTGCGACATTAGAGAGCATTCATCTACCAGGTGGCGTCGGGCGTCCTCGCAAACGTAGTCGCTATGTGGTGGCTGACAAAGGATACGACAGCGATGAGCTGCGTCATTATTGCGACAGGCACGGCATGAAACCCGTGATTGCTCAGCGCAATATGCACCGAAGAACCCGGCCTGGGCTACCTAGACGGTTCGATAAACCGAAATATCGGCAACGGAATGTGATAGAACGCTGCTTTAGCTGGCTTAAAGAATGTCGCCGGATCGCCACACGCTATGAAAAGCTGGCAAGTAGCTTTAAGGCGATGGTATTCGTGGCGTGCATCGACCGTTGCTTGCGAGCCAACTTTTCGTACAAAACCTAGTCTGAGCGCGTTTATTAAGGCCTACTGGGATTTATAGTTGCCAATAGGCCGTTGTTAAGCGTACTAGTCCCGCGGGGCATTGCGCTGAGCAGGCGATTGTTTAAACGCTGGTGATAGCGTTTTGGGGTCTTGTTCGGCTTTGTGCGCTTTGGCTGCGTCTGCCCACCAGGTTAATTGCCCCAATGTACGGCCAAAATAACTTTCCCAGCGTTCCTGTTCCTGAGCAAATTGCCCATCGTCATTCAGCGCTTCTTGCGCTTTAGGGATATGGATCATTGCAGATACGGGTAAACAACCCAATTCCGATAGAAAGGTGCGCATACCCACTGCAGCGCGTGCGCCTCCCCATTGCCCCATGGAGTAAGTGACGATGGCGCTGGGCTTAAACGCAAACAGGGACGCGCCAAAATGATTTAGTAAATGGCTCAGCGCCGGGCTCATGGAGTGATTATATTCTGGGCTGATCATCACGTAGCCATCGGCTTGTTCAATTTTGCCGGCAAGGGCTTCGAGGTCATCGGGAACCTCTTTTTTTGCATAGGCAAAATGCGGCTTGAATGCTGCGGGTAGCGATAGTGTCAGCGGATCAATAATTTCTGCCGTGGTATCAGGCAGTGAAGAGAGCAAACGCTCACAGGCTTTTGCTACCCGTTCGCCTAAGCGAGCAGGGGCAGGCGGCGTAGAAGTGCGTGTTGAGCCAAGAAAAATAAGATAATGCGCCATAGGTAACGCTCCTTGTTATGTGTTTTCGGGAAAATGCTGGCGGGTTTTGTTAGCAATGCGCACCAGCGCGAGCATCAGCGGTACTTCGACGAGGACACCAACGACTGTAGCGAGCGCGGCACCTGACTGTAGGCCAAACAGCGCAATGGCTGCTGCGACCGCCAATTCAAAAAAGTTGCTGGCACCGATCATGGCGCCGGGGGCCGCGATGTTATGCGGCACGCGCCACGCTTTGGCCCAGCCATAGGCGATAAAGAAGATTAAAAACGTTTGAATAATCAGCGGAATGGCGATCAATACGATATGCAGCGGATTGTTCAGAATCACTTCGCCCTGGAAGGCGAAGAGTAGCACCAGCGTGATAATCAACCCAATCGGCGTAATGGGGCCGACACGTTTCATAAACACGTTGTCGTACCATTCAGTGCCATACTTCGCGATCAGTGTTTTACGGGTGAAATAGCCCGCCGCAAGCGGAATCACGATGTACAGCACCACGGATAAAATAACCGTGTCCCAAGGTACCTGGATGTTCGAAATGCCGAGTAAAAAAACCACCAGCGGTGCAAAGGCAAACAGCATAATCAAGTCATTCAACGCCACTTGAACAAGGGTGTAGGCCGCGTCACCTCGGGTTAGGTAGCTCCATACAAATACCATCGCTGTACAAGGCGCTGCCCCCAGAAGTATGGCGCCCGCTAGATATTGGCTGGCCAGCTCTTCAGGAATGAAGGGCTTGAATATCACCATGAAAAATAGCCATGCAAGCGCAAACATCGTAAACGGCTTGATCAGCCAGTTGACCGTGGTGGTAATGGTCAGGCCTTTTGGCTGGCGGCGTACCCCTGCGATAGCACTGAAGTCAATCTGCGCCATCATGGGGAAAATCATCGCCCAGATTAATACCGCAATGGGTATAGAGACCTGGGCATACTCAAACCGTGATAGCACCTCTGGTACGGCAGGGGCGAACTGCCCAAGTGCAATTCCAGCGACAATGGCAATCGCTACCCATATGGAAAGGTAGCGTTCAAATAGCCCCATATCGGCGCTAGAGGGGGAGGCGTTGTTCTGGGTTGTCATAAAATCACTCCCTGATTAAATGGCGCGTTGGTTGACGCGCTTGGAGACGTCTTCGGCGCTCTCTTTACGTTCAGAGTAGCGGTCGGTTAGCAGATCACTGCGCTCACGAACCAGCAGGGTGAATTTCACCAGTTCTTCCATGACATCCACAATGCGGTCATAAAACGGCGAAGGTTTCATTCGGCCGTTGTCGTCGAACTCCATAAAAGCTTTGGGCACTGACGACTGGTTGGGAATCGTCACCATGCGCATCCAGCGGCCTAAAATACGCAGCTGATTTACCGTGTTGAATGACTGGGAGCCGCCGCACACTTGCATCACGGCAAGGGTTTTACCCTGAGTAGGGCGAACGCCGCCTAGTGCCAGAGGAATCCAGTCAATTTGTGCTTTCATAATGCCGGTCATCGCGCCGTGGCGTTCAGGTGAGCACCACACCATGCCATCGGCCCACTGCGCCAGTGTACGCAGCTCATCCACTTTAGGGTGGCTTGCATCTTCCGCATCGGGCAAGGGTAAACCGCGTGGGTCAAAAATCGTTGTGTCAGCTCCCATTGCATTGAGTAGTCTAGCGGCTTCTGCAACGGCTAATCGGCTGAAAGAGCGTTCACGCAGAGAGCCGTAAAGCAGCAAAATCTTTGGTGCTGGCTGGTCGCTAGGCGGAAGCATCAGCGTTTCATGGTTAGGCACAGTGAAGATGTTGGGGGCTACGTTAGGTAAATCATTTAGCAAAGTCATAGAAGCTCCTAGTTAGGCCAATGTATTCATTAGTCTCTATGATATATGATTTACCATATATTGATAGTCGACCAAAAAGACTCGATTAACAAGCCGCCGTGTCGACTGCGCCTTATGTGGCTAGGAACACTAAAGGACTAGGCGGCTCGCAATTGCTGGGGGGTAGCAGTGTTATGCTTAAGTAGGCTGGGAAGGTACCAGAATCACGGGGCAAGCAGCGCCTTCTAGCAGTGCCTTAGCGGTGCTGCCTAGCAGACGTTCACGTAACCGGCTATGACCCTGTTGACCCACGATAATGAGATCAGCATGCCAAGCGTTGGCCTCGTTAATGATGGCCTGTTTAAACTCGCCAGCAACAATGACGGTATCAAGTTTGGGGATGCGAGCTGCCAGAGCGGTTAGGTGTAGCTGCGCCTCTTCAAATCCGTACCCATCGGTTTCGAGTAGACTTTCAGCGATAATGGCAACGCGATGCTGAAAGTGGAGTGCCAAACTATGAAAAAGGCGTTCGGCTTTACTCGCTGCGGCAGACATATCCGTGGCGAGCACGACCGTCGTATAGCTGCTGCCATGCTTTACGTTAGTGACTGGCTCTAGCCATAGCGGTACGCGAGTGAGGTGGGCGAGGTTAAGTGCAGTGCTGCCAAGTAACATTTCTTGCCAGCGTCCTTGTCCTTGGCAGCCAATGAGAATTAAGTCCACGTCATGGTGTTCGGCGTAGTCCGCCAGCAGCTCGCTGGGCTTACCAGCGTCTACATGATACGTGATGTCCAGGCCTAAATCGTTGAGCGGCTGGGCGTGAACAAGTAGCTGTGCGTAAAGTTGTTCAATATTTTGCTCCGTAGAGGGCGTTGCACTTTTGGGGCTAATAATATGAACAAGACTAACGCGCTTAACACCTTTGGAGCGCAGGCGAATTAAGCGTTGTTCTAAAAGCGGCCAAGCGGGTGAAAAGTCCATGGCAATCATGACATGAGGGAACATATAGCCTCCTAATACCGCTTACCCGTAGTGAACAAGTAGTGAACGAAACGTCGATATCTGGCATTAACTTAATGATAGCGTGGCGCGCTGAGTAGCGCACCACGCATACGGGCTTAGTCGATCAGCTCAACAGCAACCGCTGTGGCTTCGCCACCGCCAATGCAAAGGCTGGCAATGCCGCGTTTGCCGCCCTTCGTGTGTAGGGCGTGGATAAGCGTTGCAATCACGCGTGAACCTGTTGAGCCAATCGGATGCCCCTGGGCGCAAGCGCCTCCAAACACATTTACTTTATCGTGAGGCAAACCAAGGTCATCCATGGCCATCAGCGTAACGACCGCGAATGCTTCGTTAATCTCAAAGAGATCAACGTCGTTAACGCCCCAGCCAAGCTTTTTCATCAGCTTTTCAATCGCCCCTACTGGCGCAATGGTAAATTCGCTTGGGTGGCGGGAGTGGGTGGTATGGCCGAGCATTTTAGCCAGCGGCTTCACGCCATGGCGCTTAGCGGCTTCGTGGCTGGCCAAAATAAGGGCTGATGCGCCGTCGGAAATTGAGCTGGCGTTGGCGGCAGTAATGGTGCCGTCTTTGGCAAACGCTGGGCGCAGCTGGCGGATTTTATCCAGCTTGGCTTGGAAGGGCTGTTCGTCATGCTCGACCAGCGTTTCACCTTGGCGGGTGGTTACTGTGACCGGTGCCATTTCGGCATTTAAGTGGCCACTGTTGGTGGCGTCCATTGCACGTTCAAGAGAGGCAATCGCGAAATCATCTAACCGTTCGCGGGTGTAGCCGCGCTCAGTTGCCACATCCTGGGCGAAAACGCCCATCAATTTGCCGGTTTCGGCATCTTCTAGGCCATCCAGGAACATGTGATCTTTTAGTTCGCCATGCCCTAAACGGTAACCGCCACGCGCTTTAGTAAGTACGTGGGGGGCGTTGGACATGGACTCCATGCCGCCTGCTAGAAGCACTTCTCCGGTGCCCGCTTTGATCAAATCGTGGGCTAGCATGGTGGCTTTCATGCCAGAACCACATAGTTTATTGATAGTGGTTGCGCCATTAGCGTCGGGAATGCCGGCCTGTCGCATGGCTTGGCGGGCTGGCCCTTGTTTTACACCGGCGGGCAGTACACACCCCATGATGCCCTCTTCGATAGCGGATGCTTCGATGCCTGCTCGTTCTATGGCGGCTCGTATCGCCACTGCCGCAAGCTCTGGGGCCGTCATACTTGATAGGCTACCCATCATGCCGCCCATGGGTGTGCGGGTAGCAGATAAAAATACAACCTCGGTGGCATTGCTCATTTGTTCATCTCCTAACAGCATTATTATGGTTGTCTTGCATTTGAATAATTAACTAAGTGCTAAGCGGTGCGTTGACCCATTAGCGGGGCTGTGGTCTTCTCCCCACTAACCAAGCAAGCGCTAGTGTGAGTGACATGAATGTAATGAATGCATCTCCCCGCCGCAAGGAATTGACACGTTTAGCGGCTCAGCTATTCGTCCAAGAGGGCTTTGATCGCACTACGGTGCGTATGCTGGCACAAGAAATGGGTATCAAGTCTGGCAGCCTGTTTCATCATTTTAAGGATAAGCAAGAAATCCTCGCCGCGGTGATAGAAGAGGGAACGCAAAATGCGTTAATCATCGCTAAAGCGGCCCTTAAGCAGTGCGAGGATGACCCCGAGGCGCGCTTACATGCCATGGCAAGGGCCCATTTGGAAACGCTTTTTGCTGACCGTAATGCACACGTTGTGGCGTTATTTGAGTGGCGGCGCTTAGACGCTGATTCACGGGCACATTTGAGCCATCTGCGTGATGCCTATGAGGAGCTATGGGTTGAAGTGATTGACGAAGCGCTAGCAGTGGGGCTTATCCATGGCGACCGCTTCTTTGTTTCTCGGTTTATTTTAGGAGCGCTGAACTGGACGGTGCGCTGGTACGACCCTGCCGGCCCGCGTACACCCGATGATTTAGCGGATGAATTGGTCGCGATGATTACGGCGCGTTAAGCGGTAAAACGCATAAACGGCGATTAATACACTTCCAGTCGACCAACGTCTAACCTGTTTACGACGCTGATTGCTTGCGCTCCTGCGCAAATGCTTTTAGCGTTAGTTTAATTGCAAGGTTTCCGTTAACGTAAACGGACAATAATAACGCGTAAAACTGGAACCCTGGCCTGTCTGTTTGCGAACAACTGCTCACGACTAACAACATAAGAGAGCCACCATGACAGCACCATCAGCCTCATTACCAACATACTCGACATTCCTGGAAAGCTTTTCGGTCGATGACATGATTGCCAGGCTAGATGACCAGCAAGATGGTCATTTTAATGCCTTTGAAGCCTGCTGTGGGCGGCACGTGCGCGCCGGGCGAGGAGACGTCTTAGCCCTTGTTCACGAGGACACTCACGGGCGCACGCACACGCTAAGCTATGCAGAGCTAGATGAGCAGAGTAGTAAGCTTGCTGGGTGGTTTCTCTCTCAGGGGTTGGGTGAGGGCGATCGTATCGCGTGTATGCTACCGCGCTCTGGGGCTCTGCTTGTGGCAGTGCTAGCTACATGGAGAATCGGTGCGGTCTATCAGCCGCTGTTTACCGCATTTGGCCCTGATGCGGTGGATTACCGCTTGGGCCGTGCCGATACCAAGCTGGTGATTACTGATCACGTTAACCGCTATAAGTTTGATGGGCTAAGCCAGCGTCCACCTGTGCTAGCCGTGGGCGGGGCCACCAATGAGCACGCTAATGACCATGATTGGCAGACTGCGTTGACGCATACGTCAATGAGCGATAAGCCGCCTCGACTTGCTCCTGAAAAACCTTTTCTGCAGATGTTTACCTCGGGCACGGTGGGCAAGCCAAAGGGCGTGGCGGTGCCGCTTTCGGGTATGACGGCCTTTGCTCTGTATATGGAGCTTGCCGTTGACCTTCGCGAAGACGACCGTTTTTGGAATATGGCAGACCCCGGCTGGGCATACGGGCTTTACTACGCCATTGCCGGACCGTTACTGCTAGGTGTTACTACGCATTTCTGCGAGGCGGGCTTCAGTGCGGAGGGAGCCTTGGCGTTTATGAAGCGCCACCATATTACCAACTTTGCGGCTGCACCTACCGCTTACCGCCTAATGAAAGCATCAGGACTGTTTGATAATGCTCATGAGACGCTGGAGCTTCGCGCGGCTAGCTCTGCCGGTGAGCCTCTTAATACCGAAGTCGTCACCTGGGTTGAAAAGTCCTTAGGTTGCCCGGTGATGGATCATTATGGTCAAACCGAAACCGGTATGACCTGTAATAACCACCACTCCCTTGATCATCCCAAGCATGTAGGGGCGATGGGCGTGCCAATGCCGGGCTACCGGCTGGCCATTTTAGACGCTGAATATAACGAGCTCCCCGCGGGTGAGCCGGGGGTGCTAGCGGTCGATATCGCAAACTCACCGGCGCACTTCTTTCAGGGTTACACCTGGCAAGAAAAAGATCCCTTTGTGAACGGTTACTACCTGACGGGGGATGTCGTTATCCGTAATGAAGACGGCTCGTTTCAGTTCGCGGGGCGCGATGACGACATCATTACCACCGCTGGATATCGGGTTGGCCCCACGGATGTGGAAAACAGCGTGATGACCCACCCTGCAGTGGCTGAGTCAGCGGCGGTTGGGCAGCCTGATGAAATCCGCGGTGAGGTGATTAAGTCTTTTATCGTGCTGCGTGAGGGGTATGAGGCGAGTGACTCCCTAGCCGAGGAGATTCGACAGCAAGTGCGTGATCGGTTATCGACCCACGCCTTTCCCCGGGTGATCGAGTTTGTCGATGAGCTACCTAAAACACCCAGCGGCAAAATTCAGCGCTTTAAACTTCGTGCTCAGGCTGCTGAGCAAACGCAGGCCGATAAATAATTAGAAGGAAATGCGTAATGCAGGTAAAGGATCGTACGTTTTTAATTACCGGGGCGGCGTCCGGCCTTGGGTCAGCCACTGCGGAGCGTCTGGTGGCCGCTGGGGCAAGCGTCGTGCTGTGTGATTTAAGTGATAGTGTTAATGCCCATGCTGAGCGACTAGGCAAAGGGGCCAAGGCTTGTTTGGCTGACATTACGTCTGCTGACCAGATGCAGAAGGCGGTAGACGAAGCAGTGGCGCTAGGCGGCGAAAGCGGGCTTTCGGGTGTTATTCACTGCGCTGGCGTCGTAAGCGTGGCCAAGCTGGTTGACCGAGAAGGAAACCCTGCAAATCTAGAAGACTATGCGAAAACCATCAATATTAATTTGGTGGGTACGTTTAACGTAATGCGATTGGCTGCGGCCGCTATGGCTCAAAACACGCCCAATGAGAGCGGTGAGCGCGGTGTTATTATTAATACAGCTTCCGTAGCCGCGTTTGATGGCCAGGTGGGTCAGTGTGCGTATAGTGCTTCTAAAGCGGGCGTAGTAGGGATGAGCCTACCTGCGGCAAGAGAGCTTTCGCGCCACGCTATACGGGTGATGGCAATTGCGCCGGGTGTTTTTGAAACACCGATGATGAGTGAAATCCCTGAAGAAGCAGCAAAATCGTTGGCAGCGGCGGTGCCTTTCCCCAAACGGTTAGGTAAACCTGACGAATTTGCTCAGCTTGCCGAGCAGATCATCACCAACCCGATGCTGAATGGGGAGGTTATTCGGTTAGACGGTGGTATACGCATGCAATAGTTTTTATCGGTTCTTAAGCCGTTTTAAAGCCTGCCAGCGCTCTGTTGGCAGGCTTTTCTTTTTTATTATCAACCGGTTAAATATGGTGCTACCAAAGTTGTAGGGGGTTTAGGGGTTAAATTCAAACGACCGCTTGACTATGTGGGGCGCGCGCGCTAACTTTCAAACATGTGTTTGAAAGCGGTTTTTGAGGCTTGTTGTTATTAAGGTTTCAAGTTGCTTTCAACCCCCTTGTTTAGGAGAAGTGATATGCCCAGCTATCAGGCACCCCTGCGTGATATACGTTTCGTTGCAGACGAAATGTTTGATTACCCCGCCCATTATGCAGCACTGAAAAACGGTGATGATGCCTCTCCGGATGTAGTGAATGCTATTTTGGAAGAGGGTGCGCGCTTTGCCCGTGAGGTGCTATTACCGCTTAACCAAAGTGGTGATGAAGAGGGGTGCTTGTTAGAGGGTGGCGAAGTTAAAGCGCCCAACGGTTTTAAAGAGGCTTATCAGCAGTACGTAGAAGGCGGCTGGCCTAGCTTAGCGGCTGATCCAGAGCAGGGTGGCCAAGGCTTGCCCCACTCGTTGGCTATGATGCTCTCTGAAATGATTTGTGCCACTAATTTGGCATGGGGTATGTATCCAGGGCTTTCTCACGGTGCCGCTGATGCTCTTAGGCACCACGGTACGGATGAGCAAAAAGCAACGTACCTAACCAAGCTTGTGGAAGGTGTCTGGACAGGCACTATGTGCCTTACCGAGCCGCACTGCGGTACCGACCTTGGGCTAATCAAAACGCGTGCTGTCCCCGCTGATAACGATGCCTACACAATTACCGGCACTAAAATTTTTATATCAGCTGGTGATCACAACCTAGCTGAAAACATTGTCCACCTTGTGCTGGCTAAGCTTCCTGACGCACCCGAAGGTTCAAAAGGCATTTCTCTGTTTGTGGTACCGAAGTTCCTTCCCGATGCTCAGAATAATCCTGGTGAGCGCAACGGTGTCAGCTGCGGCTCCCTTGAGCACAAAATGGGTATTCACGGTAACGCTACCTGTGTCATGAACTTTGATAGCGCCATCGGCTACTTAGTGGGGCCGCCTAATAAAGGCCTGGCGTGCATGTTCACCATGATGAACGCTGCTCGTCTTGGGGTGGGGATCCAGGGGCTAGGTCTGATGGAGGCCAGTTTCCAGAACTCACTAAGCTACGCTCGCGATCGCCTGCAAATGCGTGCGTTGTCTGGTGCTAAGGCGCCAGAAAAAGCAGCAGACCCGATTATCGTGCATCCCGATGTGCGTCGCATGCTCCTTACCCAGAAAGCCTTTTCTGAGGGCGGACGTATGCTGGTGCTCTACACCGCGCAAATGCTCGATACCGTTGAGCATGGGCAGCCGGGTGAAGAGCGTGATCGTGCCGAGACGTTGCTGGGTCTATTAACTCCTATTGTTAAAGCCTTCCTCACTGAAGTTGGTTTTGAGTGCACTAATGAGGGCGTCCAGGTATTTGGTGGTCACGGCTTCATTAAAGAGTGGGGCATGGAGCAGCTAGTGCGCGATGCCCGCATTACACGCCTCTATGAAGGTACCACGGGTATTCAGGCATTGGATCTGCTGGGTCGTAAAGTGCTGATGAGTCAGGGTGAGACGCTTAAAGTGTTCACCAAAGAGATTCATAAGTTCTGCAAGACCGAGGCGGACAATCCGGCCCTTAAAGAGTTTGTCGAGCCGTTAGCCAAGCTAAATGCCGAGTGGGGCGAGCTGACGATGGGCGTGGGCATGAAGGCGATGCAGGATCGTGAGGAAGTAGGCGCAGCAAGCGTTGATTACCTGATGTACTCAGGCTATGTCACATTGGCCTACCTGTTTGCCCTTGCCGCTAAAACAGCCTCCTCTTCTTTAGAGGGTGAAGACAAAGCGTTTTACGCGGCAAAGATGAGTACCGCACGCTTCTACTACCAGCGTCTGTTGCCGCGCACTAAAGCCCATGCGCAGATGATTCAATCAGGTGCGGGCAGTTTAATGGCTATCTCCAGTAATGACTTTGGCCTGGGCTTTGAAATTTAGCGGTTTCCTTGGGCCAATTTAACGTTTATCAGCCGGTGTTTTGTGGGCTGCTTTGAGTAGGCAAACATTTACATCGGTAACTGAGCACTCTCTGGTCAGGCGTTCTGATCGGTGGTTTGCGGTAGGCATTGTTTTTGAGCGTCGTTCTTAAGCGTCGTTCTTGAATATTGTCTGCCGCTTTTTTATTTCAGCTTATTTTCTAAAAGCCCTTGCCAAGACGGCGGCGAATCCGTAAAGTACGCATCCGCTGCCGGGGACGCCAAGCGTTACCAGCGGTGAATGAAGGTGAAAACCTTCGGTTTGTCAGTAGGTTAGAGCGGTTGTATGGCTCGCCTCGTTCGCTGAATCCAGTCATTGAAAATAGCGGTTGACAACCACCAGGAAATGCGTAGAATACGCCTTCCTCGCTGAGGCAAGCCAATTCAACGGCAAGCCAGTTATTAGCGAAACGCTCTTTAACAATTTGATCAGGTAATTCATGTGGGCGCTTGCCGATGAGGGTGATAAATCACCAAATATCAAGGCAAGCGGTCATGAAAACGTAAGTTTGAATGAATTCGTTTGAACCTTGAGCCAAGTTTGATGCGCTTTTGTTGCTTTCGGCTAGTCCTTAAGCAACGAGTAAGCATCACAATGATTTTAAACTGAAGAGTTTGATCATGGCTCAGATTGAACGCTGGCGGCAGGCCTAACACATGCAAGTCGAGCGGTAACAGATCTAGCTTGCTAGATGCTGACGAGCGGCGGACGGGTGAGTAATGCATAGGAATCTGCCCGATAGTGGGGGATAACCTGGGGAAACCCAGGCTAATACCGCATACGTCCTACGGGAGAAAGGGGGCTCCGGCTCCCGCTATTGGATGAGCCTATGTCGGATTAGCTAGTTGGTGAGGTAATGGCTCACCAAGGCAACGATCCGTAGCTGGTCTGAGAGGATGATCAGCCACATCGGGACTGAGACACGGCCCGAACTCCTACGGGAGGCAGCAGTGGGGAATATTGGACAATGGGCGAAAGCCTGATCCAGCCATGCCGCGTGTGTGAAGAAGGCCCTCGGGTTGTAAAGCACTTTCAGCGAGGAAGAACGCCTAGGGGTTAATACCCCCTAGGAAAGACATCACTCGCAGAAGAAGCACCGGCTAACTCCGTGCCAGCAGCCGCGGTAATACGGAGGGTGCAAGCGTTAATCGGAATTACTGGGCGTAAAGCGCGCGTAGGTGGCTTGATAAGCCGGTTGTGAAAGCCCCGGGCTCAACCTGGGAACGGCATCCGGAACTGTCAAGCTAGAGTGCAGGAGAGGAAGGTAGAATTCCCGGTGTAGCGGTGAAATGCGTAGAGATCGGGAGGAATACCAGTGGCGAAGGCGGCCTTCTGGACTGACACTGACACTGAGGTGCGAAAGCGTGGGTAGCAAACAGGATTAGATACCCTGGTAGTCCACGCCGTAAACGATGTCGACCAGCCGTTGGGTGCCTAGCGCACTTTGTGGCGAAGTTAACGCGATAAGTCGACCGCCTGGGGAGTACGGCCGCAAGGTTAAAACTCAAATGAATTGACGGGGGCCCGCACAAGCGGTGGAGCATGTGGTTTAATTCGATGCAACGCGAAGAACCTTACCTACTCTTGACATCCTGCGAACTTGTGAGAGATCACTTGGTGCCTTCGGGAACGCAGAGACAGGTGCTGCATGGCTGTCGTCAGCTCGTGTTGTGAAATGTTGGGTTAAGTCCCGTAACGAGCGCAACCCTTGTCCTTATTTGCCAGCACGTAATGGTGGGAACTCTAAGGAGACTGCCGGTGACAAACCGGAGGAAGGTGGGGACGACGTCAAGTCATCATGGCCCTTACGAGTAGGGCTACACACGTGCTACAATGGCCGGTACAAAGGGTTGCCAACTCGCGAGAGTGCGCTAATCCCGAAAAGCCGGTCTCAGTCCGGATCGGAGTCTGCAACTCGACTCCGTGAAGTCGGAATCGCTAGTAATCGTGAATCAGAATGTCACGGTGAATACGTTCCCGGGCCTTGTACACACCGCCCGTCACACCATGGGAGTGGACTGCACCAGAAGTGGTTAGCCTAACGCAAGAGGGCGATCACCACGGTGTGGTTCATGACTGGGGTGAAGTCGTAACAAGGTAGCCGTAGGGGAACCTGCGGCTGGATCACCTCCTTAAACGATGCATCACTCCTCGCGGTAAGCGCTCACAATGAATTACCTGATCAGAATGCTGTTGATGAGCAGTGATAAACGCTCTTTCACCTTAAAAAAGAAGAAAAGACCTTTCTTTTAGACCTTTCTTTTTCGTTTAACGTTGAAAACACGACCCGTTTATCACTGCTTATAGCAGTCGCTCTTTAACAATGTATATCATGCTGACATAAACGCTTCGTAGAAGTGTTTATACGTAATTGTTTTGTGATACGTCTCAAGCGTATCCGGCAATCGTTATTATTGCGAAATCCAGACTCCTTCGGGTTATAGGGTCAAGCAATTAAGCGCACACGGTGGATGCCTAGGCAGCCAGAGGCGATGAAAGACGTGGTAGCCTGCGATAAGGCTCGGCGAGGTGGCAAACAACCTTTGACCCGGGCATTTCTGAATGGGGAAACCCACTCATCATAAGATGAGTATCTTACGCTGAATATATAGGCGTAAGAGGCGAACCAGGGGAACTGAAACATCTAAGTACCCTGAGGAAAAGAAATCAACCGAGATTCCCCTAGTAGCGGCGAGCGAACGGGGACCAGCCCTTAAGCATGTGACTGATTAGACGAACGCGCTGGGAAGCGCGGCCGTAGCGGGTGATAGCCCCGTAGTCGAAAATCTGATCATGTGAAATCGAGTAGGTCGGGGCACGAGAAACCTTGACTGAAGACGGGGGGACCATCCTCCAAGGCTAAATACTCCTGGCTGACCGATAGTGAACCAGTACCGTGAGGGAAAGGCGAAAAGAACCCCGGAGAGGGGAGTGAAATAGATCCTGAAACCGTGTGCGTACAAGCAGTAGGAGCAGACTTGTTCTGTGACTGCGTACCTTTTGTATAATGGGTCAGCGACTTATATTCAGTGGCGAGGTTAACCGTTTAGGGGAGCCGTAGGGAAACCGAGTCTTAACTGGGCGACACAGTCGCTGGATATAGACCCGAAACCGAGCGATCTATCCATGAGCAGGGTGAAGGTTGAGTAACATCAACTGGAGGCCCGAACCAGGATCTGTTGAAAAAGATTTGGATGACTTGTGGATCGGAGTGAAAGGCTAATCAAGCTCGGAGATAGCTGGTTCTCCTCGAAAGCTATTTAGGTAGCGCCTCACGTATTACCGCCGGGGGTAGAGCACTGTTTCGGCTAGGGGGTCATCCCGACTTACCAACCCGAGGCAAACTCCGAATACCGGTGAGTATCAGCGTGGGAGACACACGGCGGGTGCTAACGTCCGTCGTGAAAAGGGAAACAACCCAGACCGTCAGCTAAGGTCCCCAAATCCTGGTTAAGTGGGAAACGATGTGGGAAGGCTCAGACAGCTAGGAGGTTGGCTTAGAAGCAGCCATCCTTTAAAGAAAGCGTAATAGCTCACTAGTCGAGTCGGCCTGCGCGGAAGATGTAACGGGGCTAAACCAGGTACCGAAGCTACGGGTGCATTCTTAGGAATGCGCGGTAGAGGAGCGTCGTGTAAGCCGATGAAGGTGAATTGAGAAGTTCGCTGGAGGTATCACGAGTGCGAATGCTGACATGAGTAACGATAAAGGGAGTGAAAAACTCCCTCGCCGGAAGACCAAGGGTTTCTGTTCGACGCTAATCGGAGCAGAGTGAGTCGGCCCCTAAGGCGAGGCCGAAAGGCGTAGTCGATGGGAAACGGGTCAATATTCCCGTACCGGACATGATTGCGATGGGGGGACGGAGAAGGCTAGGTGAGCCAGGCGTTGGTTGTCCTGGTGAAAGTGAGTAGGCCGAGGTGCTAGGAAAATCCGGCACCTTAAAGCCGAGACACGAGATGAACTGACCACGGTCAGGAAGTCACTGATGCCACGCTTCCAGGAAAAGCCTCTAAGCTTCAGATCATGTGCGACCGTACCCCAAACCGACACAGGTGGTCAGGGTGAGAATCCCAAGGCGCTTGAGAGAACTCGGGTGAAGGAACTAGGCAAAATGGTGCCGTAACTTCGGGAGAAGGCACGCCGGCGTAGGGTGATGAGACTTGCTCTCTAAGCCCGAACCGGTCGAAGATACCAGGTGGCTGCAACTGTTTAGTAAAAACACAGCACTCTGCTAACTCGTAAGAGGACGTATAGGGTGTGACGCCTGCCCGGTGCCGGAAGGTTAAATGATGGTGTTAGGCTTCGGCCGAAGCTCTTGATTGAAGCCCCGGTAAACGGCGGCCGTAACTATAACGGTCCTAAGGTAGCGAAATTCCTTGTCGGGTAAGTTCCGACCTGCACGAATGGCGTAATGATGGCCACGCTGTCTCCACCCGAGACTCAGTGAAATTGAAATCGCCGTGAAGATGCGGTGTACCCGCGGCTAGACGGAAAGACCCCGTGAACCTTTACTATAGCTTCACACTGGACGCTGATGTTGCCTGTGTAGGATAGCTGGGAGGCTTTGAAACCCGGACGCCAGTTCGGGTGGAGCCAACCTTGAAATACCAGCCTGGCATCATTGGCGTTCTCACTCAGGTCCGTTATCCGGATCGAGGACAGTGTGTGGTGGGTAGTTTGACTGGGGCGGTCTCCTCCCAAAGAGTAACGGAGGAGCACGAAGGTACCCTCAGCACGGTCGGACATCGTGCAGTGAGTGCAAGAGCATAAGGGTGCTTGACTGCGAGACAGACACGTCGAGCAGGTGCGAAAGCAGGTTCTAGTGATCCGGTGGTTCTGTATGGAAGGGCCATCGCTCAACGGATAAAAGGTACTCCGGGGATAACAGGCTGATACCGCCCAAGAGTTCACATCGACGGCGGTGTTTGGCACCTCGATGTCGGCTCATCACATCCTGGGGCTGAAGTCGGTCCCAAGGGTATGGCTGTTCGCCATTTAAAGTGGTACGCGAGCTGGGTTTAGAACGTCGTGAGACAGTTCGGTCCCTATCTGCCGTGGGCGTTGGATGTTTGAGAAGAGCTGCTCCTAGTACGAGAGGACCGGAGTGGACGACCCTCTGGTGTTCCGGTTGTCACGCCAGTGGCATTGCCGGGTAGCTATGGTCGGACAGGATAACCGCTGAAAGCATCTAAGCGGGAAGCCCCCTTCAAGATGAGACATCCCCGAGGACTTGATCCTCCTAAAGGGCCCAGCGAGACCAGCTGGTTGATAGGCACGGTGTGGAAGCGCTGCAAGGCGTTGAGCTAACGTGTACTAATGGCCCGTGAGGCTTGACCCTATAACACCCAAGGGGTCTGGTCGTAGTAATAACGAGAACCGGATACGCAGCAGCAAGCCAAGGCGCTTGCTGACAAGAGACGATCACAAAACACGTCATCGACGACATCAGCATGATATACATCGCCAGTTACGCCTGACGACCATAGCGAGCGTGAACCACCTGATCCCTTGCCGAACTCAGCAGTGAAACCGCTTAGCGCCGATGGTAGTGTGGGGTCTCCCCATGCGAGAGTAGGTCATCGTCAGGCACTTATTAAGAAAAGCCCCGAGCACACTGTGTTCGGGGCTTTTTGCTATGCGCTAAACAAAATAACCCCTGCTAGATAAGTGCTATGATGCGCTTTAATAATCAGTTAGATAACTATTTCAATTTTATTAGGTAAACATTGAGGTGAATAGGTGAGTGAAACGGTACCCACGTCGTGGCTGGTTTACTGCCGACCAGGTTTTGAAGGCGATGCGCTGTCAGAAATGCAGCACCACGCTAAACAGCAAGGTGTCTCCTGTGAGCCTGCGCAGGGGGAGGGGTGGGTGAGTTTGACACGTTTAGATGGAGAGCCGATCAATGACGTGCACCGCCAGGCTGCATTTAAGCGGCTTATTTTTGCACGCCAAAGCCTAGCTGCGCTGCCAGCGCTAACACTCTCTAGGGAAGATCGCTTGACCGCTATTCTGGATCAAGTGAAGGCAAGTCGGTGGAGCTTTGAAGAAATTTGGCATGAAACTCCCGATACCAATGATGGAAAAGCATTGGCAGGCTTGATTAAAGCGCTGACTAAGCCGTTGCAAAGCATGCTAAAAAAACGTGGTGCTCTGCGCGGTAAAGCCGGGGGGCGTCGGTTGCATATTTTTTGGACCGATGGCGATCGCGTTCAACTGGGCATGAGCTTCCCCGATAATCGGAGTGAACTGATTAACGGCATCCGTCGCTTGCGCTTCCCTTCTCGAGCGCCTAGCCGCTCAACGCTTAAGCTAGAAGAGGCGTGGCATGAGTTTATTCCTCGTGAGCAGTGGGATGACCGGCTCTCGGCACATATGCAGGCAGCAGATTTAGGGGCAGCCCCAGGTGGTTGGACCTGGCAGCTGGTTCAGCGGGGTATGTATGTTTACGCCATCGATAATGGGCCGATGGATAAATCGCTAATGGCGACTGGGCAGATTGATCATCTTAAAGAGGATGGCTTTAGCTGGGAGCCCCCTCAGCGGCTTGATTGGCTGGTATGCGATATTGTTGATAAACCTGTACGCGTGCTGGCAATGGTGGAGCGGTGGCTAACGCGTAAGTGGTGTCGCGAGGCGATTTTTAATCTTAAGTTACCCATGAAAAAGCGCTGGGATGAGGTGACTCGCTGCTTAACATCGTTGGAAGAGACGTTGGCGGAAGCGGGGGTGCGGGCTAACATTTCCTGTCGTCACCTCTACCATGATCGGGAAGAGGTGACGGTTCACGTAAGGTTAATTAATTAATGACTGGTCAAGCGAGCCGAGGACTTTAGTAGCCCGGCTCGTATACCCGAATGGTTTCATCTTCGGTTAATAGCGGTAAAATACGCTGCATGGCGTCTGCGCGGGCTTCGCTTGCATGCCACTCTTTCCAAGCGCGTAGATCACGCCATTTGGTAATCATTAGGCGCCGATCAGTATGGCCAAGCTCTACCAGTGTTTCTCCACCGACAAACCCTCTTACCCCAAGGGAAACGCGCATGGCTTCGCGTGCAGCTTGCTCAAATTCTTCTTCCAGGCCGGGCATAATACGCCTTTCAATGATTACTTTTATCATACTGTGGATTCCTAACCGAGAATATAAATGACTGTTAATACCGACGACACGCAAGCGTTTGACACATCGCTGGATACCACCGGGCTTTACTGCCCTGAGCCTATTATGCTGATGCATAACCAAGTGCGCGACATGGCGTCAGGACAAGTGCTTAAAGTGATAGCAACCGACCCCGCTACAACTCGAGATGTCCCTAAATTTTGTCAGTTTCTAGGGCACGAGCTGTTATCGCAGCGCGAGGAAACTGGCCACTATTTCTACTTTATCCGTTTAGCTTAAGTCTGTGGAGTTTAGCGAGGCCAGTGCCGACTAATGGTGGATAGCCTCGCCAAGCCGTTGATTTAATCGGCTTCCCCGTGAGGAACAACCATCATGGCTAATGCATCTAGTGTGGCGGGATCCTCTTCCATAATTTGGTTGGCGATATGCCGCTGAAAGAAGTACACCTTTTGATGGCGCAAATGCGCTTCATACAGGCACCTATCGCCAAGTAAGATTGGCGTCATGGTGGCCTTCTGCTCATCGGCCAGTAAAGCTTCTACGCTGCCATCGCTGTAGAGGCGCCATCCGTAAACGGCTTTCATGTGCCAAGGGGCATTAGAGTGGTTCATGCATAAAGCATGGGTGCCTAAGGTGTCAGGGAGTTGCTGAATAAGTGAAACCTCTTCTGAAGCTTCGTATTCAAAATAGCTTGCCGCCGCCGTTAGTTCGTCATATTTATGGTCGGGAGGGAGTTCGAATATCTCTTCGGTTTCGGGATCACGATAACCGATAAATAGGCCACTTTCATGGCTGTCTAAATCGTGGCAAGCCGCCAGTGATTCCATCCAGGGCACTAGTCCAACCACGCTACCGTCTTTGCGGAGGCCCCATGCCAATATCGGCAGGCCATAGTAGGTGTCGGGACTCGCAGCGAGCTGGTAAACCATCTCTAACCCATCTAGCTCAGGTGCTAGACGAATCAAACATTTTTGCGCCTGATGATGCTGACGCACGGTATCCAGGTCGATGACCTGGGCAGAGTGGGGTGACTGGGATGCGCCCATGGTGTCCCTCCTTGTGCTGCGTGGTCTCGACATTGGTGAGTTTTTTGCTCACCACGTAGTTCACCAATAGCACAGGTTTACCATAAGGTTAAGAGGGTAGCGTGTTTTTTACGTGATACTGCATACTGGAAAGCGGCTTCTGAGCTGATTATGGGTAGTTTTTGCGGTTTGAAATTGCTGCCAGGGTGCGCTGGGGTTGCTCAATGAAAGCCACGTATTTTGATACTCCACAACGGCCTCAGGTGGGGAGACGTCATGAGTATCAATCAGTTGATTGACAGCTATAAGCCACTGCTCAGCCTGTTGCTCAAGGGTGGTAAGCCAAGTGGCCTCCCAGGAGCTTAAACAGGTATCAGTAGATAGCGCTTGTTCTGAAAGCACGATATTAGCCTCACTCAAACGCTGCTCAGCGAGAAGCAGTGTACGTAATAGCTCTCCCGTTAAGGGGCGTTCTTGAAGTGTTTTAAGGTGGTGTTCGAGGGTGGAGGAGTCCTGTTGCCACTCAAGACTAAACTGATTCACTACCATTTGGTGCAAGTACTCAATGGAAGCTAGGTATTGAGAAAGGTCTGCTACACCTCCTGAACTTAAGGGGTGGCTGGCTCTTGAAAAGCTCTTTTCCCATTCGGAGGATTCGAAGATGGCATTCCAGCTCACCGCAGGTAGCTGAGCGGTTTTCTGTAAAGTGAGCGTTTCCAGGCGTGCTCGGTTTTCATCGCTTAACTCACTAACTGCCTCAGTTTTCCAGCAACCGCTAAGGCGCTGCCAGAGGGTACGTTCGTAAAGCCACTGCTGGCTTGGGGGCGCAACTCGTCCTAATTGATTATTGCGTGCGGCAACGAGCGAGGTGATTTGACACTCCCTTAGGGCATAGATATTAAGCATGCTTTCACGCATTTCAGGCACATCGATTTGCCTATTTTGGCGATCAGGAAAGGCACCAATGTTACGTGGAGAGGAGCGCTCAATAGATGAAATGTTGAGATCAGTGGCCAACTTCTCATGGTAAGCAACCCAGGGTTGCTCGGCATCATTGTTGCCGCACCCTGCTAGCAGGGAGGTTACCGATAGTGCGGCTAGAAAGTTTTTAGCACCAAAGGGCGTCATAGGGGTTACTCCTTTTGGCTGATCCACTTTAATCGCCACCCAAGTAAAACAGCGGCAGTGCTGAGCCCTGCGATTAAGCCTATCCAGTAACCATGTACACCCAGTGGTTCAGACACTCCCCCCATACCGTGAGTTCCAAGCCAGTGGCCGCCCCCTAGGCCGACAATCCAGTAGGAAAGTACCGTAATAATCATCACGATCCGAGTATCTTTATAGCCCCTAAGCGCGCCTGCTAAGTTAACCTGTAGTGAATCTGACAGTTGGAAAATGACCGCTAGTGCGATGATGGTAAGGGCCAGTGCCTTAACGTCAGGATTTGAGGTGTAGAGTGAAATTACCGGTTCCGCCGTAATCCATATCAGGGAGCTGTTGATAATCGCTACGATTACGCTGATTACGATGCCGTTCCAGGCGACTTTACGGGCTAGTGCTAAGCGCTGCCGACCAAGTGTATTACCTACGCGAACTGTGAGAGCCATGCTGAGTGACATCGGGAGCATAAAGAGAATGGTGGTATAGCTCAGGGCGATTTGGTGGGCTCCCACGGTGACTTCGCCAAAACTGGCAATGAAGAGCGCGATAAGAGTGAAAAGCGTTACTTCGACAAAAATAGCGACCCCAATGGGCACGCCCACAACGACCAGCTCACGAATACCTGCCAGGTTAGGCGGCGTTAACTGCTTCCATAATGAGACACTGCGGTAGGTGCGGCCACGGCGCGTGTAATAGGCCATCGCGAGCGCCATTGTCCACATCGAAAGGGCTGTGGCGATGCCACAGCCAAAAGCGCCGAGGGCTGGTAATTGCTGAACGGTGCTAGGAAGCCAATCACCTAAGAGATTTGTTAGGCCATCGCCGCCATAGATCAATACGTAGTTACTGGGAATATTAACCGTAAGCCCTACCAAGCTGATCCATAGGGCTGGCCGGGTATGGTTCATGCCGTCTGAGAAGGCCCTAAGTGCTTGGAAGAGCGCAATGCCAGGCATGCCAAAGGCCACCGCAGAAAGATACGCAGCGGATTCTCTAGCCACTGCGCTAGGTACATCCATCGCTTCGAAAATGGGCATTACCGAAAACCAGAGTAACAGAGCGGCAATGATGCCTAATACGAGCGCCACCCAGAGCGCTTGATGCACGGCAGGGCGAATGTCGTCATTGCGCTGGCCACCTAAAAGATGCGCCACAATCGGTGTTAGCCCCATCAGCGTGCCGGTCATAAATAGCATGAGTGGCATCCATAGGCTTGAACCTACTGATACTGCCGCCAGGGAAGTGGCGTTGTAACGCCCAGTCATCATCACATCGACCACGCTCATGCCCGCTTGGGCTAGCTGGGCGCCGCAAATGGGTAGCGCTAGCGCTACCAGCATGCGGGTTTCTGGCCAATAGGTTGATTTGATCTGTTTAGCAAAGCCGCCCAAGGTCAGGCTCCTAGTAAGTTAAGTGGCCCAGGAAAAGCCGATAGATTAGCAGGAGTTGCTAATCTTTTCCGTCTTCACTTGGGTCAGCACACTACTTTAGTGTGCGGGTTACGCTGGGATATACTGCTCAAAATCGATAGCTAAAGTGACACCATGACAACTCATAACGAAGGGCGTTGGACGCTGAACGATATAGTGGCGCTATTTGATGGCGTTTTTGCAGAGAGCTATATGACACGGCTTGTAAAAGGCGGTGACGAGCCGCTTTACCTGCCAGCAACGCCTGATACGCCATTCCACCAGGTTATTTTTGCCCGCGGCTATTTTGCCAGTGCTCTGCATGAAATAAGCCATTGGTGTATTGCAGGCAATCGGCGGCGGCAATTGGAAGATTACGGCTACTGGTATTTACCTGATGGGCGAAATGCCGAGCAGCAGCAGGCATTCGAGCAAGCCGAAATTGCGCCCCAAGCGCTTGAGCGGCTGTTTACCCATGCCTGCGGCCGCACGTTTCATGTCAGCGTCGATAATCTCGGGGGGGAGGTAGCCGTGGACCGTGAGCAGTTTTCACATAAGGTAGCTGCTCGGGCTCGGCGCTATCAGGACGAGGGGCTTCCCACCCGCGCCAACGCCTTTTATGTTGCGTTGACGCGCTACTATCAATGTTCAGACACGCTCAGCATGGCTGTTGAGCAGGGGCGAAAAGCATTAAGTACTAACGCGGCCTGCCCGGTTTAATCTTGCTCAGTAAGCCGCTGATGTAAGGAAAGCATGACGGCTATTTCATCTTCTGGTCGCATGGGCTCAAGGCCTAGATCATTAAATGTTTCATTGCGTAGCCGATGCCACTCATTAGCACTGATCGAGTCATAAAGCACTTTAGCGGGGGCAAGCTCGACAAAGGGGTCAAGGCCGTATGTATCAAATAGCCGGGCTATGGCTGCTTCATCGTCACCGTTGTCGCTGGTATACAACGTCTGCGAGAAGTAGTCGGTTTCTAGTTCACGAATCACATCCAATGGGCTGACACCCAAGCTCTCAAGCTCTTCAATACTATATGCGCCCATTACATTGGTATCTTCTGTGATCCAGCTGTCATCAGGTTGAATCAGCGTTTGCTTGATACGACCATCGGGCAGTGACCAGGCAATAACCAGTGGCAAGCCATCTTCGTCGCCCGTCTCAATGGCAATAAATCCTGGATAATCAGCCACGCTATCACTCCTATTAAGATGCTGCGTCAATGCGGAAAAAACGCTGAGCCGTGCGGGTGGTTGCCTCGCCTAGCTCTGTTTCGCTTACGTTATGCCAAAGGGCAATTTCTTTTACAATCCAGGGTAGCAGGGCTGGCTCGTGTCGGCGCCCTTTCAATTTTGCAGGAAGGTTGCGGGGCAGCAGATAAGGGCAGTCGGTTTCCACCATCAAACGCTCAAGGGGAATATCGTTAACCAGCGAGCGAAGGGAGTGGCCTCGACGTTCGTCGCAAATCCAGCCGGTTAAACCAATGTGAAGGTCAAGGTCAAGGTAGCCATGTAGCGTTGCGCGGTCAGCGGTAAAGCAGTGAATAACTGCTTGGCTGATATCATCGCGCCAGCTGCGCAGCATCTCTTTCATGCGTTGGCCCGCATCGCGCTCATGCAAGAAAAGTGGCAAACCGCTTTCAACGGCTAAACCTAACTGAGCTTCAAAGGCTCGCTCTTGCGCCTGAGGTGTCGAAAAGTTGCGGTTAAAGTCTAGCCCGCACTCACCAACAGCGACAACTTCAGGCTGCCCGTGAAGCGCTTTCAGTTGGTTCGCTACATCGCTGTTCCAGCCTTTGGCGTCATGAGGGTGAACCCCTGCGGTTGCGTATACGCCTTTAAACTGTTGCGCCATAGCAACTGCTTGTTCGGCATGTTCGATATCCGTGCCGGTAACAATCAGCGCAGTCACATTGGCTGCTTTCGCTCTGGCAATGACATCACCAAGGTCACGCTGAAAGCTCTCGTGGGTCAGGTTTGCGCCAATATCCACCAGCGGCGTATCGGGACGAAATTGCAGCGCGTCGGGTAAAAATTCATCCGTATAGGGTGTGCCCACACCTTGCTCCTACTCAACGGCAAAACCCTATTGTAACGCTGGTAAGCGGTATCGACTAATGGAGCATGACAGTCGATTGCGGCTACGAATGGCACGAATTGCAAAAAAACTGGCTTGATAGGTAAACAGATAAGCGATTTTTACTCTTACTATGAATAAGAGCCACGGCCTAAAGCGCCATTAAGGCCTACCCAATAACAACAATAGACAGGTTAATAACTATGCGACTATCACGAACTTTCACGCTGTCTACGCTATCGGCTGCCCTGCTTGCTGCTAGCGTTGCCCCAAGCGCTTTTGCCAGTAATGGTATTTCGGATAATGAAATTCGAATTGGCTACCTAGCTGATATGTCAGGTGTTTATCGAGATCCCATTGGCCCTCTAGGGCAAGATGCCATTGAGATGGCGATTGAAGATGTGGGTGGCAGCGTGCACGGCGCCAACATTGTGGTTTTCAGTGCCGATGATCGTAATAGCCCGGATGTAGGATCAAGCGTTGTGCGCGAATGGATTGATGAGCGCAATGTCGATATGGTCACAGGCTTAGTGGCATCATCGGTCACATTGGCGGCTGTTAGGCTTTTAGAAGACGCGGATAAATTGGGCCTGGTGAATGGCGCGGTATCTTCTGGGGTGACTAACGAGCACTGCTCCCCTAACCATATCCACTGGGTCTATGATACCTGGGCTATGTCCAACGGTACGGCAAAAGCGATTACCGATGAAGGCTACAAGAACTGGTATCTGTTAAGCGCCGACTACTCGTTTGGCCACGCCCTTGAGGCCGATGTGGAGCGTGTGGTTACCGAAAATGGTGGCACCGTAGTAGGACGCGCGCGACACCCATTCCCCAATAATGATTTCTCCTCTTTTATGCTTCAGGCCCAAGCGTCTGGCGCTGACGTCATTGCCTTAAATAATGCCGGCGGCGATACCATTAATGCCGTTCAAACAGCTGGGGAGTTTGGTATTACGCAAGCGGGCCAAATTTTAGCGGGCATGGTGCTGTTCAGCACTGACATACGCAGTATCGGTCTGGAAAATGCCCAGGGGCTGCAGTTCACAAAAGCCTGGTACTACGATTTAAACGAAGAAACGCGTGCCTGGGCAGAGCGCTTCCGCGAGCGTACTGGCAGTATGCCAACGATGGTTCACGCGGGCCTCTACTCTAGTACCCTTCATTATTTAGAAGCGATTGAAGCCACGGGTACAGACGATACCCAAACAGTTCGCCAACAGATGGCCGACACCCCGATTAACGATATTTTCGCCACCAACGGCTACATCCGTGAAGATGGCCGGATGGTGCACGACATGTATCTAGTTGAGGTGAAATCGCCGGATGAGTCTGCAGACGAAAATGACCTTTTCCGAGTGGTGCGCACTATTCCCGCCGAAGAAGCGTTTCGGCCGCTATCTGAAAGCGTTTGCCCGCTCGTTAATAGCTAACGCCCTGCCAATCAAGCACAACACTAATAAGGACTTGGCATGTCGAACACGCATTTAATCCACCGCAATACCATCGGCGCTGCGTTAAATCGCAGCGCTCGCAAGTACGCACAGCGGCCAGCGCTTACCTTTGGTGAGCGGGCATGGAATTATCAAGCGCTCAATAACGCTGCTAACCAAGTCGCCAATGGCCTGCTGGAGGCAGGGCTTTCGCCAGGGGACCGGTTGGCGGTATACGGCAAGAACTCAGACGCCTACGTGATTGCTTGGCTGGCCGCCACCAAGGCCGGGCTTGTGCATGTCCCCATTAACTTTGCGCTTAGCAGCGAAGAACTGCGCTATATCCTGGAGCAGTCGGGGGCGAAAGGGCTGCTCAGCGATACTGTGCTAGCCGATAAAGTCGCTGAAGCGACACAAGGTTTGGGTTTAACTCTAGCGGGAACCCTGTACGCCGCTGACGAAGGCGGCCCAACAGACTTTGACGTGCTGACCTGTGCACGAACTTCTCAAGCATCCCATGAGCCCGATGTGGCGCTAGAAGGAAGTAGCTTAGCCCAACTGCTTTACACCTCGGGAACCACCGCAGCACCCAAAGCCGCGATGATGAGTCATCAGGCATTAATGGCTGAATACATGGCCTGCATGGTTGAGCTGGATATAAACAGTGACGACGCGATGTTGGCTGCTTTGCCGCTTTACCATTCGGCGCAGATGCATGTTTTTTTAATGCCCGCCCTGCTGCTGGGTGCCCCCGTTTATCTACTTGAAGCACCGCTTCCAGAGAGCTGTCTCGCTGCGATTTCAGAGCATAACATCGCCTCGTTTTTTGCACCGCCAACCGTCTGGATCAGCCTGCTGCGTCACGCGACATTTGATCAGTTTGATTTAACCAGCCTTAAAAAAGCGTATTACGGGGCCTCCATTATGCCGGTGCCCGTGTTGGAAGAGATGCAGCAGCGCTTTCATGGGGTAGGGCTTTATAACTGCTATGGGCAGAGCGAGATTGCCCCTTTAGCCACGGTGTTGCGTCCAGAAGAGCATGCCGAACGCCCAGCCTCAGCAGGGCGGCCTATCCTCACCGTGGAAACTCGCATCGTCGATTTAGATATGAACGATGTGGCGCCTGGCGAACATGGGGAGATTGTTCACCGCTCGCCTCAGTTAATGACAGGTTACTGGGATAAGCCTGATATGACCGCCGAGGCCTTTCAGAGCGATTGGTTCCACTCCGGCGACGTGGGCTATTTCGACGAAGCAGGCTACCTGTATGTGGTTGATCGGATTAAAGACGTTATCAATACCGGCGGCGTACTGGTAGCGAGCCGCGAAGTGGAAGAAGCCCTTTTCAAGCATACGGCTATATCTGAGGTGGCGGTGGTTGGCCTACCCGATGAGAAATGGATAGAGGCAATTACCGCGGTCGTTGTGGTGAAAGAGGGTCAAAAGGTTAGCGAAGATGAGCTGATTCACCATGCGAAAAGCTTAATAGCCCCCTATAAAGTGCCTAAGCGCGTGGTGTTTGCCGACACACTGCCCAAAAGCACGGCAGGTAAAATCCTCAAACGTCACCTTCGTCAAGACCTTAAGGATTAAGCATGGACGCCCAGACCAACGAGCTGTTTCATGCCATGATTTCGCGCTGTTTGGCGCAAGAAGTCGCCCCTTTTTACCAGCAGTGGGAGGAGGCTGGAGAAATACCCCGTTCACTCTGGAGAGCGCTAGGGGCTGCCGGGTTATTAGGGATTGATCTTGATGACACCTGGGGTGGCGCTGGCGCTGATATTGCCATTACCCAGCTGGCACTTGAGGAAATATCCCGCCAAGGTTTTGGCGGGTTAGCCAGTGCTTACAATATCCACGCCAACATTGTGATGCCCTATCTTCAAAACCTAGGCACCAACGAGCAGCGTGAGGCGTGGTTGCCCGCCATGGCCCTAGGGGAATGTCTGGGGGCTATCGCCATGAGCGAGCCCCACGCCGGAAGCGACTTAGCGGCGATGAAAACGCGCGCTAATAAAACCGTTGATGGCTGGGTGCTTAACGGCAGCAAACTGTTCATTACCAATGGCCAAGTAGCCGACCTAGTGATCGTTTGTGCGAAAACCGACCCCAGTGCAGGGGCGAAAGGGGTATCACTATTTTTGGTAGACACGACGTTACCTGGTTTTTCGCGGGGTAAGCCGATCAAGAAAATTGGCCAGCATGCCAGCGACACGGCAGAACTGGCGTTTGACCAATTGTTGTTGCCACACAGCGCCTTATTGGGCGAAGAAGGCGCGGGTTTTCGTTACTTGATGCAAGAGCTGCCCCGGGAGCGGTTAGGGGTTGGCGCCCAAGCGTTGGGTGCCGTTGAAGGGGCGCTCGCGTTGACGCTTGATTACGTAACCCAGCGCCACGCTTTCGGCCAGCGGGTGGCTGATTTCCAAAATACCCGCTTTACGCTGGCTGAAATAAAAGCGCAGCTAGACATGGCGCGGGCGTATTTTGACCAATGTGTCGATAAGTACCGCCATGGCACGATGACCAGCACGGATGCAGCTATCCTAAAACTACAGCTTAGCGAGCTCCAGTGCCGTGCTGTTGATCGTTGTCTTCAGCTGTTTGGTGGTTATGGCTATACCCATGAATACCCCATTTCACGCTTTTACTTGGACGCCCGCGTACAAACTATTTATGCAGGCAGTTCGGAAATTATGAAAGAAGTTGTCGCGCGTTCGCTGCTGGGAAAAGTCGCATAATCCCTCAGCCGGGCGCCATGATTAAGGAGTTCACATGCAACTGGATAGCGTTGTCATTTTGGGCGGTGCCCGCACTGCCATTGGAGGATTTGGGGGGACACTCTCATCGCTGGCGCCTTTTGAACTAGGGACGATTACTGCTCAGGAAGCGCTTCGTCGAGCGGGCGTTGCGGGCGAGGATATTGACCACTCGGTGTATGGGCACATTATTACCACCGGCCCCCAGGATGCCTATCTTGCGCGGCACATTGCATTGAATGCCGGTGCTCCCAAAGAAGCGGGCGCCTTTAACGTGAACCGGCTGTGTGGTTCCGGTGTGCAAGCCGTGGTGTCGGCTGCCCAGCAAATTGCACTGGGCGATAGTCGTCTGGCGCTAGCGGGTGGGGCAGAGTCCATGTCACGAGGTGCCTATGTGCTGCCACCCCAGGCGCGTAATGGAATACGCATGGGGGATGCCAATATTCAGGATCTTACCCTAGGCATTCTCAGCGACCCGTTTGGCAGTGGGCACATGGGGATGACAGCAGAAAATATCGCTAAGCAGTATGGCTTAACCCGCGAGCAGCTGGATCAGTTTGCCGTCGATAGCCACCACAAGGCGGCCCGAGCGATTGCCGAAGGGCGCTTTGATGAGCAAATCGTGGCCGTTGAGGTTGCCCAAGGCAAACAGACGATCTCCTTTAAACGCGACGAGCATGTGCGTGAAGGCGTCGAACTTAGCGATTTAGCTCGTCTAAAGCCGGCGTTCAAGAAAGATGGGATCGTGACGGCGGGTAACGCCTCCGGTATTAATGATGGTGCGGCGTCGTTAGTGCTGGCCCACGCAGAGGAAGCCAAGGCGCGTGGCTTAACCCCGCGTGCACGGCTGCGGGTGGCTACAACGGCCGGTGTAGAGCCTTCGCTGATGGGGCTGGGGCCAATACCCGCCGTTAAGTGCTGCCTTCAGCAAGCGGGGCTGCACATCAACGATATCGATGTCATTGAGTCCAATGAAGCCTTTGCGGCTCAAGCAATGGCCGTTGCCGGCACCCTGGGTTTCCCACTAGAAAAATTGAATCCTAACGGCGGTGCGGTGGCGCTGGGTCATCCGGTAGGTGCCACAGGCGCTATCTTAATCTTAAAAGCCTTGCATGAATTAGAGCGTACCGGGGGCCGTTTTGGTCTAGTGACGCTGTGTATCGGCGGTGGGCAGGGCATTGCACTGTTGATTGAGCGCTGGTGATTCTGGGCTCAGGCGTAAAGGTTACTTCTTGAACGCATAGGTTAATTTTGCCAACACAATCAAAAAGGTGAGTATTTATGTCGACGATAACGCCCAAGATTATTCCTCCAACGCCTTCCGCGACTAATTCTCCACTGTTAATCGGCGACTTGCTTGAGTCAGGCGTGCGTATGGCGGGTAACAATCAAATTGTTTATCGCGACCAGTGCCGCCACGATTACCGACGTTTTCGTGAACGGGTGCATCAGCTTGCCCATACGCTAACGGCAAAGGGCGTAAAAGCAGGGGATGTGGTGGCCGTTCTGGATTGGGACAGCCACCGTTACCTTGAATGCTTCTTCGCCATTCCCATGATTGGCGCTGTGCTACACACGGTGAACGTGCGCTTAGCGCCCGAGCAGATTCTGTACACCATGGAGCACGCCGAAGATGTGTTCGTACTGGTGCACGAAGACTTTGTGCCACTGCTTGAGCCTCTAGCGGATAAGTTACCCAATATTCACGGTTACATGCTGTGCCAGGAGGAGGCGAGAGACGTCAACACGTCGTTACCTCTGGTGGGGGAGTTTGAGGCGTTATTAAGTGAGCAACCCAGTCATTACGATTTCCCTATCTTTGATGAAAATGCCGTGGCCACGCTGTTTTACACCACAGGCACTACCGGTAATCCCAAAGGGGTGTTTTTTACGCATCGACAGTTAGTGCTGCATACCCTGGGTGAAGCCAGTACCTTCCAGGCACCGGGCTTTGAGCTGCTCAATCGTGACAAGGTCTACATGCCCATCACGCCAATGTTCCATGTGCATGCATGGGGCGTGCCCTATACCGCCACACTGATGGGGGCCACCCAGGTGTACCCGGGCAAATACGAGCCCGAGATGCTGGTCAAGCTGCTGGTTAGTGAAAAGGTCGATTTTTCTCACTGCGTTCCCACGCTGCTGAATATGGTGGTCAGTGCGGATGCGATTGCGTCGAAAAAAGTAGACCTAAGTGGCTGGAAAGTGCTGGTAGGGGGCAGCGCGCTAACCCAGGCGTTGGCCAGTCGCGCTTGGTCGCTGGGTATTGATACGCGCAGCGCCTACGGCATGTCGGAAACATGCCCGCTGCTTACAGCGGATATTCTGCCCCGTGAGGTGGGTGAGGCGGACTTCGATACCCAGCTTCCTTGGCGCTGCAAGGCTGGCCTACCAGTGCCCTTGGTTAAGTTACAAGTGGTTGATACCGACGGCAAACCGCTACCCCATGATGGTGAAAGTGTCGGCGAAGTACGTGCCCAAGCACCCTGGCTCACTCAGGCCTACTACAAAGAAGAAAAGCGCAGCGAAGAGTTATGGCGTGATGGTTGGCTACATACAGGCGATGTGGGCTCCATTGACGAGCACGGCTTCTTAGCCATTAGTGACCGCATTAAAGATGTTATTAAGACCGGCGGGGAGTGGCTCTCATCGCTTGAGCTGGAAAGCTATATCAGCCAGTGCCCAGGCGTTGCTGAGGTGGCTGTGATTGGCGTTGCCGATGATAAATGGGGTGAGCGCCCGGCTGCGTTAGTGGTGCCCAGCGATCTGAAGAACCCGCCCACGGCAGAGGAGGTGCAAGCCTTTATGGAGCAGTTCGTCGAGCAGGGCGCTATCAACCGCTGGGGCATTCCATCGCTTATCCGTATGGTTGATGAAATCCCTAAAACCAGCGTCGGCAAACTGGATAAAAAGCGCATTCGAACAGAAATATAAGGGAAAAATATAAGGAATTACTGTTTGACGCTCGCCGCACGCGCTTTTCGATAGGCGGCGGGCGAATTACCGGTCCACTGTTTAAATGCGCGGCTAAAGCAGGCTAAGTCTTCAAACCCGAGCGTATCGGCAATAGAGGTAAGCGGCTGAGCACTGCGGGTTAAAGCCTGAACCGCATAATCGCGGCGAAATTCATCTTTTACCGCTTGGAAATGCGTGCCTTCCAATTTTAGTCGGCGTGACAACGTGCGCACCGACATATGCAGCGCGTCGGCAACATGGGCAACGTTGGCCGCCGCAGGTAAATGTCGCCTTAGATGTTCGCGCACCCGGTGAGTTAACAGCTGCTCTTCAAACGAGACATAAAACCAGTCGGCCGGGGCGCGCTGTAAAAACGCGCCTAAGTGCTGTTTGGTTTGGCGGATAGGGTGATTTAATAGCGATTGATCAAACGACATGGCGGTTTGGGGTTGATTAAAGCGCACCTTACCAGGATAGAAATAGAGGTAGTCGGCGTTATAGGAGGGCGGCGCGTAATTACACTCCATTAAGACAGGGGGAATCTTGCGGGCGATCATCCACGAAGCAATGCCGTGGAACAGTTTCAGCATTAGCTCATGAACTAGAATGCGGCTACCCGGTAGAGCAGCATGTTCAACTAACGCCATGCGTGCCACGCCATTGTTAACAGAAAAAGCGTAACTGAAATCGTCCAGCATAATTCTGAAAAACTGTGTATAGCGGTGCAAGGCGACGTGCAGCGTGGGGGCATCTAACAAGCTTAAACAGAGTAGCTTCAGGGTGCCGCAGCGCAGCGGGCGTGAAAAAAAACGCGGTGTCTCATCGTCTAACTCAAGGGCGATAAGCCGATAAAGCTCAGCAAATTGTTCAACAGTGACCCGCCCGTTGGGCGCGCTTAATAAAAAAGGAGAAATTCCCGCCTGTTCTAAATAGCGGTTTTGAGACTGCACGCTGCCCGGTAAGCCATAAAGCAGCTCGTTCACGAAGTGCATCGAAACAGTCACTGTCACTGCACACCTGCCCTCATAACGTCCCAGACGCTACGTAATGATTATCGAATATTGACACGACGTTAGCACGATGTGATCTTCGCCTCTACAAGGTTGCCCCTCTTATGCAGTGCATGCGTTACACTGTGCGCCTCACGACGAAGGAGGATACTGCGTGACCTTGTTACGACTCGAACAGCTGCAACTCGCCTATGGCACCCAAGTACTACTTAACCGCGCCGACCTAACGGTTGAAAAAGGCGAGCGGCTAGCGCTGGTCGGGCGCAACGGCACCGGTAAGTCAACGTTGTTGAAATTGGTGGCAGGTGATATTCAAGCCGATGATGGCTCGATTTGGCGCGCTCCGGGTTTGAAAATCGGCGTGCTGGCCCAGGAGCTACCAGAATCCTCCGGTATGACTATTTTTGATATGGTCGCCCAAGGGTTGCCCGAGGCCGGGGAGCTGCTGTCTGAATATCAGCACTTAATCAATGAGCCCGACCCTGATATGAATCGCATGGCCAAGCTGCAAACCCGCATTGAGGCTATTGACGGCTGGTCATTTCATCAGAGTATCGATGTCGTTCTCACCCGCTTAGGGCTGCCGCCTGAAGCTGAAATGAGCGCGCTTTCCGGCGGTTGGCGGCGCCGCGTTGCGTTGGCGCGTGCGCTGGTTTCAGAGCCTGACCTGTTGCTGCTGGATGAGCCTACCAACCACCTGGACCTAGACACCATCGCGTGGCTGGAAGAGCAACTGTTAGCCTTTAACGGCGCGGTATTGCTGATTACCCACGACCGGGCTTTTTTATCTAAATTGGCGACCAATATCCTTGAGCTAGACCGAGGAAAGTTGGGTCGTTACCCGGGTACCTACGCTGGATATCAAGAGCGTAAGCAGCACGAGCTGGAAGTAGAAGCCCGAGAAAACGCGCTGTTTGATAAGAAGCTGGCTCAGGAAGAGGTTTGGATCCGTCAGGGCGTCAAGGCGCGTCGTACCCGTAACGAAGGCCGAGTGCGTGAGCTGGAACAAATGCGATTGGAACGTAGCCAGCGCCGCGAACGCCAAGGTACGGCCAATCTCACGGTGGATAGCGGCGAGCGCACCGGTAAGCGGGTAGTCGAACTGAAAGGTGTCACGCAACGGTTTGGAAACGAGGTTATCCTGCGTGATGTAAACCTTGAAGCAATGCGCGGCGACCGCATTGGCTTCTTAGGCCGCAACGGCGCTGGTAAAACCACGCTGCTGAAAATTTTGCTAGGCGAGCTTGCGCCAACCGAGGGTAGCGTCCAGTTGGGCACCAATTTGCAGGTGGCCTACTTCGATCAGCTGCGTGCTGGCCTGGAGCTGGAAAAAACCGTTTACGATAACGTTGCCCAAGGCAGCGATCGGGTCAGCGTTGGCGGGAAAGATCGCCACGTGATGAGCTACCTTCAGGACTTCCTGTTCACACCGGACCGTGTGCGCCAACCGGTGAAAGCACTTTCCGGCGGTGAATCCAATCGGCTCCTACTGGCCAAGTTGTTTACGCAGCCTGCCAATGTGCTGGTGCTGGATGAGCCGACCAACGACTTGGATATGGAAACATTGGAGCTGCTTGAAGAGCTGCTGCTGGACTTTGACGGCACGCTGCTGTTGGTTTCCCACGACCGGACGTTTATGGATAACGTTGTCACCAGCATGTTGGCCTTCGAGGGTGAGGGTTGTGTGCGGGAGTACGTCGGTGGCTACACGGATTGGATTCGCCAAGGGGGCAAGTTGCCACCTGCACCCTGGGATGGCGCAGCGCGCCAGAATACCGAACCGACCAGCAAAGCGGTGGAAAAAACGCCTGAGCCGCCGATTGTCGAGCCTGCTAAGAAAGCCGTTAAACTCTCCTACAAACTGCAGCGGGAACTAGATACGTTGCCTGGTGAAATAGAGCGGCTGGAAAGTGAGGTTGAGGCATTAGAGCAAGAAATAGGCAATCCTGATTTTTACCAGCAGGACGCCAGTAGCGTGACCGCCAAGCTGCAACAGCTGGAAGGCGTGCAGCAAGCGCTGGAAGTGGCTATGGAGCGCTGGATGGAGCTAGAGGCCATGGCTAACGGCGAATAGTGTCGAACAACAAACAAGGCGCCCATAATGGGCGCCTTGTAACTGACTTTTGAGCGCTAACAGTTTATTCGTCGCTCTTTTCGCCTTTTTTACCCACACGCACCGCAAGTACATCGCACTGAGCACCGTGCAGAACGCCAGTGGATGTGGAGCCAAGTAGCAGGGCAAACCCATGCCGACCGTGTGAACCTACCACGATTAAATCAACATCGTGCTCTTCGGCAAAGCGGTGGATTTCAGTGTCTGGCATGCCGACCACGACATGTTGATTGGCTTGAGAAATATGCGGCGATGCAATTTCAGCAAGGCGTTTTTTAGCGTGCTCGTCTAACTGGTCTTGAATGCTGGTAAGGTCCATGGGGATATCGCCGCCGTAAGCGAAGCCCAGGGGCTCAAGCGTATGCATGATGGAAATTTTAGCGTCTTGGTTACGCTCGGCGATAGCCACAGCACGCTCTAAAATCTTGTGCGAGTCTTTGGTTAAATCAACGGCTACTAGAATGTGGCGATAGCTCATGGCTGTTCTCCTTTAGCGATAAGTAACAAAGAAGAAACTTTGTTAGATGCTCTTTACTTTAGGCTTCAAAGGCTCTCTTAACAACGACCTGTATCATGGTTTTTTCAGATAGCTAACGCATTTTGTCCGAAAAGGGTGGGGTTAGAATGGAATGGTTAATCATCGTTTTGATATTGATGTTCGTGATCGCGCCGGTAATGTGGCTTAAGCCAAGCCCTAAGCAGAAGCGCCAGATGGCCCTGCGTGATAGCGCCAGAAAACAAGGGGTGACCATTAAAATGGATAAGCCCCCGTTGCATCATTTTCGCGGCACCATGCCTGCATACCGCTGGTACTATCCGCAGGATGCGCCTGGGCCGACATTTGTTTTGCTAAGGGAGGGAAGTGCCAGCGAAGCACTTGAGCTTTATCACGCTGGGTGGCGGTGGCGCATCGCGCCGTTACGAACGCTACCCGATAACGCCACCGAACCCTTCAAGGCACTGTTGGAGCGCTTGCCCCAAGATGCGCTAGTTATCGAATCTACTCCGCGCTCGCTTACCCTATGGTGGTGGGAGTCTCAAAACGCCGAGCGATTTAGCACCTACTTAGATGACTTTAACCAGCTGAAAAATGCACTCGGCGGGCTATCTGACAAACCCGTTAGTAAGCCATTAGGCACTCAACACCCAGAGCGCCGCTTTTAGTACGTAGCGGCTAGTCGCGGCGCTATTCATCGTTTATTCGCTGGGGGGGCCTTGGTCCCGTGCTTGTATGGCAAGCCCGTTAGACTCAATTAGCCCAAGCCACCCATCTAGTTTTTCCAGCTCATTTTCACCCAGCCCTGCCAGCATCTCTTTGCGTGCTTCTTGAACGACGCTGTCTATTTGCTCAAGCAGCGGCATGGCCGCCGGGGTCAGGTAGATGCGTTTACTGCGGCGATCATTATCGCAGGCGCGGCGCTCTACCAAGCCTTGCTCTTCCAACTGGCCAAGGGTGCGCACTAATGAAGGGGCTTCAACCCCAATCGCACGGGCAAGATCGCACTGAGGGTTGCCTTCCCCAAGTTTCCAAAGATGGTAAAGCGTGACCCAGCGGGTTTGTGTTAGCCCCAGTGGGGCTAGCCTGCGGTCGATGATAGAGCGCCACAAGTGCGGCAAGCGGGCGAGACGAAAACCAATGGATGACGGCATAGCAATTGGCTACCAGTAAGTGTAAGTAGAGGAATTGTCATTAGCTGAACCGCTGAATGCAAGGTGTTCTGTTATTCAGTTCCCGCTTGACGACTCGACGTCGCTACTTCTTCCAGGAATAAAACGGCGTAAATTGAGGCCGCTTAAACCGCTGGGGTTAATATGGCCGTCGGCAATAGAGGCCTCACCCGGGGCATCTGATACGTTAAAGCGAAGTAAGCCTAACCGCTGCCCGCCATCGGTCATGATGTCGATGCGCCAGTTACCCGAGGGGTCTGCGGGGAAATTGAGTTTATGGCTCCAGGCCCGGTAGCCCTGTTCACGCCCCCCATTAATTGAAAGCTCCACCAGATCGATAAGCGTTCCGTTGTGGTGCCACGCATGGTAGATCGTTTCGCTTAAGCCCCGGGGCGCCCGTATGGCGGTATAAACATATAGGCCGTTGGCTTGTAATGCCTGTGGTGTAAGCGCAATAGAGCCTTGCGGCTGGCGCTGTTGAACGTTGAAGGCCGGTGACAGCGCGCTACTGGTCATCCATAGGCTTGCAGGCGGCACCCAAATACGACCAAACCATGCGGCATACGCTAGCACCATCGTTAGCCCAAAAAATAGGCACCAGTGCTTTAGCGAACGCTTGTTCAGTAAATGCCAAAAGCTAGGCAGTGCCACGAGTACGGTTATTACAAGCGCCAATAGCAGGCTTTGGCGGGTCGTGAGGTGAAACATGATCGGCAAAATCACTAGGACGACCAAAAAGACGCACTGGGCATGAAAAATAAAGTAGAGGCTACGCCAGCGACCCGCTAGCTTGTAGTAGAGCGGATCAATGATCGATAACGCCGCCATGCCAACTACCAGTGCGGCAAATAACGTTTGACCGCTATTCCACACGGTAGTGATTAAAATGAACGGTAGGGTAAAGAAGAGCGTTTCTTGGTGAATCATTTGGGCGATAAACGTAGTGACGCCCTGGGGCAACGTGGGGTGCCCGCGCTTTGCAAGCCAACGGCTAATTAAGCCTTCTGAAAGTAGCAGCAGCCAAGCGAAGAGAAGCCCTAGCGCCAATACCACCCCCAGCCACTGCTGGCGGTCAACAAGGAAAAAACTGCCCAGGCCTGCCGCAAAAGCCATTGGCGGCCACAGCCAGCTCCATGGTTTAAAGCGCTCGACCAAGCGCTCAACGCGATTTTGTAGAGAGGTTATACGCGAAGGGGTAAGCAGGGCGCTCATAGCAGGGTGACTCACAGTAAAACAGCATGATGGTGTTAGGTTTAGAGCGAACATCGCATGGTGTCAGGTTATCTAGCGTTAAGGCGAGGCTTTTCTACTGAACGTCGCACGCCACGCTGAGTCATAGCCGCTAGCCATGTTAATAGCCGCTAAGCATGTTAGCCGAAAGTCAGGGCTTGACGTTCTTGAGTAACTCAACCAAGCTTATGCAATCAAACGACCGTATGAAATGCGAGGCAGGCCCGAAACAAGGCGCCGGCCCGAACTTGTGGAGAGAGCGCGGATGATCTATCAAGGCAATGCCATCACGGTGGAGCGTCGTGATACCCAAGGTGGCAATGACATCGCAAAACTCACTTTCGATTTGAAAGGTGAGTCCGTCAATAAACTTTCTAGCGGTGTAGTCGCCGAGCTGGGGGAAGCCGTTAAAGCGCTTCAAGGCGAAAGCGGTTTACAGGGCTTAGTCATCAGTAGTGGCAAAGAGGCGTTCATCGTCGGTGCCGATATTACTGAGTTCCATAGCCTATTTGATAAAGGCGAAGAGTACCTGGTTGAGATGAACCTCAAGGTACACGATATCTTCAACGCCATTGAAGACCTGCCTTTCCCCACCGTCACGGCGATCAATGGGTTAGCGTTAGGTGGCGGTTGTGAAGTGCTGCTGACCACCGACTTCCGGGTAATGAGTGAAAAAGCCAAAATTGGCTTGCCTGAGACCAAACTTGGCATCTTGCCTGGCTGGGGTGGCTGTGTTCGCTTACCTCGCCTGATTGGTGCTGATAACGCTATCGAATGGATTGCGGGTGGTACGGAAAACCGTGCTAACGCTGCGCTTAAGGTTGGCGCAGTGGATGCGGTTGTGGCCCACGAGCTTCTCGAAGAAGCCGCGCTAGACATACTTGACCGTGCCAATGCCGGTGAGCTTGATTACCAAGCGCGCCGTGATGAAAAGAAAGCGCCGCTCAACCTCAACGCAATTGAGCAAATGATGGCGTTTGAAACCGCCAAAGGGTTTGTAGCCGGTAAGGCTGGCCCCCACTACCCAGCGCCGGTAGAGTCAATCAAAGTTATCCAAAAAGGCGCAGGTGAAACCCGTGCCCGTGCTCAAGCTATTGAGGCAAAAGCCTTTGCCAAGCTAGCGCTGAGCAGCGTTGCCTTTAACTTGGTGGGTCTGTTCCTTAACGACCAAGTGGTTAAGAAGAAAGGCAGCAAATACGAGAAACAGTCGCAGCCGGTTAAGCAAACGGCAGTGCTTGGTGCGGGTATTATGGGCGGTGGTATTGCCTACCAAAGCGCCAGTAAAGGCACACCCATTGTAATGAAAGACATCAATGAGGAAGCGATTGAGCTGGGCCTGAAAGAAGCGCGTAAACTGTTCTCCAAGCAGGTTGAGCGTAAAAAGATGACGGTCGAGCAGATGGCCGAGAAGCTGACCAATATTCGTCCTACGCTCTCTTACGGTGATTTCGACAGCGTCGACCTAGTGGTTGAAGCCGTGGTTGAAAACCCCAACGTCAAAGACGCTGTACTGACCGAAGTGGAAGGCCTAGTCAGCGAAAATACCATTCTGACGTCTAACACCTCGACGATTTCCATCAATCGTCTGGCGAAAAACCTTAAGCGTCCTGAAAACTTCTGCGGCATGCACTTCTTCAACCCGGTACACCGTATGCCGCTAGTTGAAGTTATCCGCGGCGAGAAGACCTCAGACGCTGCTGTGGCGGCAACGGTTGCTTATGCGCGTGCCATGGGCAAAACCCCCATCGTAGTTAACGACTGCCCTGGCTTCCTGGTTAACCGCGTACTGTTCCCTTACTTCGGTGGTTTCAGCTTCCTGGTGGAGCAAGGGGCTGACTTCCAGCGTGTTGATAAGGTAATGGAGAAGTTCGGTTGGCCCATGGGCCCCGCTTATCTGCTGGACGTCGTAGGTTTAGATACTGCTGTTCACGCTAACGAAGTGATGGCTGAGGGCTTCCCCGATCGTATGGCACGGGATGGCAAAACTGCTATTCAGGTGATGTACGACAACAAGCGCCTGGGCCAGAAAAACGATAAAGGCTTCTACGCCTACGAGGAAGACAAGAAAGGCAAGCCGAAGAAAGTCACCGACGAGCAGGCCTACGCGCTGGTCAAAGACGTCGTCAAAGAGCAGAAAGAGTTTACTGATGAAGACATCATTGCTCGCATGATGGTACCGCTTTGCCTGGAAACCGTTCGCTGCTTGGAAGATGGCATTGTTGAGACGCCTGCTGAAGCTGATATGGCGTTGATCTACGGTATTGGTTTCCCTCCCTTCCGCGGCGGCGCGCTACGCTACATCGATGCGATGGGCGTTGCTGAGTTTGTGAAGCTGGCTGAAAACCTTGCGGATGAGTTAGGCCCGCTGTATGCGCCGACTGAGAAGTTGCGCCAGATGGCTCAAAATAATGAGCAATTTTACGCTGGCAACCAGGCCTAACCACCACGCATAGGAGATAGATGATGAGTTTGAACCCAAGAGATATCGTGGTGGTTGACGGTGTACGTACCGCCATGGCGAAAGCTAAAAACGGCGCGTTCCGTAATGTACGCGCTGAGAACCTGTCCGCTGCGGTGATGCAGGCACTGTTTGCTCGCAACGCCAACCTAGACCCGTCCGAAGTGGATGATGTGATTTGGGGCTGCGTTAACCAGACCCTTGAGCAGTCCATGAACATCGCTCGTAATGCCGCGATTATGACCGGCATTCCGCGTTCGGTGCCTGCGCAGACCGTAAACCGTTTGTGCGGCTCCTCAATGACCGCGCTGCACATCGCCGCTGCCAATATTAAAGCAGGCATGGGCGACTTTTACGTGATTGGTGGGGTAGAGCACATGGAGCACGTGCCCATGGCTCACGGCGTTGATGTTAACCCTGCCGCCAGTAAGCACGCTGCAAAAGCCGCGATGATGATGGGCCTGACCGCTGAGCTGCTGGGTAAGATGCACGGCATTTCGCGTGAAGATCAGGATAAGTTTGGCGTGCGTTCTCACCAGCGTGCCCAGGCAGCGATGGAGAAGGGTTACTTCGATAACGAAATTATTGGCGTCGAAGGTCATGACCAACGCGGCTTTAAAGTACTGGTTAAAAACGACGAAGTTATTCGTCCTGAGGCGAGCCTGGAGTCTATGGCAAATCTCAAACCAGTATTTGACCCGCGCAATGGTACCGTTACCGCTGGCACGTCATCGGCGCTGTCGGTAGGGGCGTCAGCCATGGCCGTAATGAGCTACGAGCGTGCCCAAGCCCTGGGGCTTGAGCCGATTGCGAAAGTGCTCTCAACGGGTGTGGCTGGTTGTGATGCTTCCATCATGGGTTACGGCCCAGTGCCTGCGTCTAAGAAAGCGCTGAAAGCGGCAGGGTTATCGGCTGCGGATATTCAAACCGTTGAGCTTAACGAAGCGTTTGCGGCTCAAGGCTTACCGGTCCTGAAAGACCTGGGCTTCCTTGATGCCATGGACGAAAAAGTTAACCTGCATGGTGGTGCCATTGCTCTGGGCCACCCGCTGGGCTGTTCTGGCTCGCGCATTTGCACCACGCTGCTTAATGTTATGCAGCAGCGCGACACTACTCTTGGCCTTGCCACTATGTGTATCGGTATGGGGCAAGGGGTAGCGACCGTGTTTGAACGTTTGAAATAAACACGGCGTTTTCCAACAAAAACGGCACCTAAGTAAGGGTGCCGTTTTTTATTGCCGCTCGGTTATTTCGTTTGAAACGCATTACGATGAAAGTCAGCGGCCGCTTGGACTTCCGCAATACCGCAGGTATCGGGGACAGGCACGGTATTACCCGCTAAGACGGCAAGTACTGCTCGGGTGCCGTTGGCCAGCGATTCCAGGTTATAGCCACCCTCCAGTACAAACACCAAGCGGCCCTCACAGTGCTGGTCGGCTAACTGTTGTAGGGCCCCCGTTAGGGCGCCAAACCCCTCGTAGGAAACATTCAGTGCTAAATCGTGCCAGTGCGGGTCAAAGCCCGCTGAGACTAAAATAATATCGGGTTTAAACCACGCAGCCGCTGGCGCCAGAATATCGCGAAACGCTTTGAGGTAAGCTTCATCCCCGGCCCCGGCGGGTAGCGGCACATTGATGGTCGTGCCTTCCCCTAGACCAGCACCGACCTCTTCCAGGTGGCCTGAGCCTGGATAGAAGGGGGCAGCGCGGTGTATATCGAAAAACATCACGTCAGGGTCGGCCCAAAAGATATCCTGTGTACCGTTACCGTGATGGGCATCCCAATCAATAATCAGCACTCTCTCACAGCCTAAAGCGCTGCGTGCATGGGCCGCAGCAACAGCAACGTTATTAAATAAGCAAAACCCCCGGGCACGTACGGGCTCGGCATGATGGCCGGGCGGGCGAATGAGGGCGAACGCACTCTGGGTGCGTTTCTCCATAACGGCTTCTACGGCGGCAATCGCGGTTCCTGCGGCGACCTCGGCGGCATCAACACTGCCGGGTGACACCGCCGTGGTATCCACATCCAGCCAAGCATTTTTGCCCCTTAAGCTAAAAATGTCGCTTAAATAGGAGGTAGTGTGGACACGGGCTAATTGTTCAGCAGTGGCGGCTTTTCCGCCTTCGATTTTCAGGCCCTTAATGGGTGCTTTCTCAAGTAGCAGTTGTATGGCCTTTAAGCGGCCAGGGTGCTCGGGATATTTCCATGGAATAGGCAGTCCTGCCAGGAGGTGACGAATGCGCTTATCAATCCGCTCCGGTAAAAAATCTGCGTCAATGTTAGGCTCGTGAGCCAGTACGCGATCGTCATAAAAAGCGATGACTTTATGCATAATAGCTACCTGAAATACATGCGTTGGATATTAGCAATGGCGTTGGACGTATCGTCAGTTGCTGCTGCAACGAGCGCGCAATGCTTTTTTACAGTAAGGCAGGCTTATCAGCGTTATACAATGTGGTTATCGACACTAAACGTTAAATTTAGACGTATGTTTCCATTTTGCTCAGATAATGCCAGCTTCGAGGCTAGCAGCCATCGACATTCCTAGCTCTTCACACTGGTCAAGAAAAGCTGCTTGAAAGTCACCCTTACAGATAAGAGGGTCTTGCACTAATCGCCAGCGCATTCCCGTGGTAATACCCTCAATCGCGCGGCGGGTTCCCGTGCCATCATGACCGGCTCGCACATAAAAGGCGAACGGTAGCCCTTCGTTTTTCTCCAAGCATGGGTAGTAGCATCGATCGAACACATCCTTCATCAAGCCTGCCATATACCCCAGGTTTTCGGTTGTCCCCAGTATGATGGCGTGGGCTGAGTTAATATGCTCTGGCTGTGTTTCAAGCGGACTAAGAGAGACCACTTCCACATTTTCTATTCTGGAATCAGACGCGCCACTGATAACAGCTTGATGCATTTTTTGGGTGTTATCTGAAGGCGCATGGGCAATGATTAATAGACGTTTCATGGTCAAACCTGCTGAGTTGCGTCGCGTGGCGGAAGTGCCACACTATTAGGCACAGCCTTAACGAGAGCCTATATGCCTAATCATGCGTTTATCAACGTCTACTACGATGGTATTTGCCCCGGCTGCCGTAAAGACCGCGCCCGATTTGAGCGCTGGGCAGGCAAGCGTGCCAAGGATATCAAGTGGTGCGATGTGACTGAGCATCAGCAGGCGTTACGTGAAAAAGGGGTGGCGCCAGAGGCGGCGCTGCGTTCGTTGCATGTTGAAAAAGCCGATGGGTGTATCATCGAAGGAATAGAGGCCTATCAACTGCTGATGGCGCGCATTCCCCTTTTTCGCCCCATTGCCTGGCTCATAGGTTTGCCTGGGATTAAAGCGGGGCTGCGCTGGTATTATGATCGGTGGGTGCAGCGGCGCTTAAAGCGGGAAGGGCGCTGGTCTGAATAAGTGTAGAGACTTAACAGGGAATTGAACGATGAAGCAACAGGCTAAATGGATGAGGCTTATGGGGGCATGCATGTTGGTGGCTGGGTTAGCGGGGTGTGCAGGGCAGTCCGCCACCTCCGGGCAACAGCCTTCTGAGCCGTTAGCCGAACCCGTGTCGCCGGAATCACCACACTCTGCGCTGGGTCAGCCAAGCCATTCAGGCACGGCGTCAGCCACAGATTGGGTACCGCCTCTGTTTATAAGCCCCGAAGAAGAAGCGGCTTACTATGTTAGCCGATTGGCAGACAGGCGTTTTGTATCCAGTTACGGAGATCGTGATAACCCCCGCACGTGGTACATCGCCGCTGAGCGGCTAGGGGAAATTGGCAAGCCAGCCGTTCCCTTGTTGTTTGCACGACTCAATACACAGGATGAGTATGAGCTAATGCTGGCGCTTTATGCACTTCAGTTAGCGACTCAAGACACGCTGTTGATGGCCAGGACTCGGGGTGACTATGTCCAATTGACAACCACCTTAGACCCTGCTGGAAATGCCCAAAATACTCAGATTGCCCGGCAGTGGTGGCAGCGGCACGCCGCCCAACTGGATTCCCCCTAGTACCTTGGCTACATTCAATAGCGCTAACGACGGTCACGACATTGGCAATAAAGGAGAGCAACATGGCATTTGCACTATCCTCAATGCAGGTCACTAGCAGTTCGTTTGGGAATCATCAGGCGATTCCCGCTCAATATACTGGCGCCGGAGACGATATCTCACCAGCGCTGGCTTGGCAGGGCGCGCCAGAAGGTACCAAAGGATTTGCGGTGATCTGCCATGACCCAGATGCACCATTAGTTAAAGAGGGTAGCTACGGCTTTGTTCATTGGGTGTTGTATAACTTGCCGGGTGACTTGGTTGAGCTAACTGAGAAAACGGCGGTGGGCACAGCGGGTACCAACGATTTTGGTAATCAGGGTTATGGCGGCCCCATGCCACCCGAAGGCCATGGCCCGCACCTGTACTACTTCTGGGTGCTGGCATTGGATCACCAAACCAACTTGCCAGAAGGGTTAACGTTGGCTGAACTGCTTAAAGAAGTTGAGCCGAACCTGCTAGGCATGAATCGTTTGGTCGGTACTTTTCATAGGGAGTGATTGAAGCTCTTGGCTGGAGCATTTTGCTTAAGCCGTGTAGGCTCCATCGCTTTCTTCGCGCTGGAGCCTTACATGAGTGATTTACCTAACTGTCCTGCCTGTGCCTCAGAGTTTACCTACGACGATGGCCTGCAGTACGTTTGCCCAGAGTGTGGCAACGAGTGGTCGAAAGTGGCAGAAGAGGGTGCAGAAGACATAGATGCTGGTGTTCGCGATGCCAACGGTAACTTACTTGCCGATGGTGACAGTGTGACGGTGATTAAAGATCTAAAGGTGAAGGGTAGTTCGCTGGTCGTTAAAGTGGGTACTAAGGTGAAAAGCATCAGGTTAGTCGATGGAGATCACGATATTGACTGTAAAGTTGATGGCATAGGCCCAATGAAACTGAAGTCAGAATTTGTTAAAAAAGCTTAATACTAAATATTTGATTGGCACGTTGAGAGCCTGAAAATATAGTGTGTAAGTACATAAAAATAGCCCCTTAACGCAAGGGGCTATTTTGTGTTTATCTACCAGATTCAACTGCCAAAAAACTGCTTAAGCAGTGGTATTAATGAGCGTGCCCACGCTGCCACTTGTTGCTAACTGCGGCTCCAACGAAATAGTGTCCATTAGCGCTGTGATATGCGCTGCCTGACCATCAAGCGCATCTTTAAAAACGCTGAGCTGAGCCTGCTGTGCGACCTGTACCTGCTGCAACGCCATTGATGCGCTTACCATATTGTTAACCGCCGAATCCATAATGCCTCCTCTTCATCTCTCAATGCCCAACGCAATTACGACATTTATCATACATGACGCTATCAGGCGTTGTGCATCGGTGTAAACCGAAGACGTCAGTAATAGCTTTTTTAAATGATAATGATTGTTGTTTTTGATGCGATTAGGGTCGAACGTGCTGATATTTTGCACAAATTGATAACGATTTTGCTCTAGGGCTTCACATCAAATTTATACAGGACTAAAATGGTACTCAATTAACGGCTAAGCCAAATATGACGGCGAACGGGAGTTCACATGCTTAAGCTTTCTCGGCTGACAGATTATGCAGCGGTGGTAATGGCGCAAATTGCCCGCTATCCCCATGGCTCGCATACAGCGGCTGGTTTGGCAGAGGCGGTGCAGCTTCCTCACCCAACGGTTAGCAAAACGCTCAAAATGCTGGTGAAAGCCGGTTTGTTGGAGTCCCAGCGAGGTGCCCAAGGCGGTTACCGGTTAGCACGCCCGGCATCGCACATCACGGCAGCTGAAATCATTTCAGCTATTGAAGGGCCGGTGGCGATGACCGAGTGCAGCCAAGCAGAAGGCGAGTGCGAGCTAGCGGCTACCTGCGGGGTGGCAGACAACTGGCAGCGTGTATCGCTCGCTATTCGAACGCTGCTTGAGAGCGTAACACTGGCGCACTTGGCGGACACTACGCCCATAAAATTACCCGTTCAGCTACCTATTCAAACTATCAATCTTTCAGCTGCTTCTGCTTAGTAAGCGCAGCAAGCATACTTTATTACTCATTGACGGTGAGCTAGCCTCGCCACCCAACTGCCCCGGAGGGTATCACCATGGCAAGCGAAGAAATGGAACAGTTGGTTCGTCGCGAATACAAAGATGGTTTTGTAACAGATATTGAAAGCGACACCCTGCCACCTGGCCTGGATGAAAACACCATCGCCTTTATTTCGAATAAGAAAGGTGAACCGGAGTGGATGCTGGAGTGGCGCCTAGACGCGTATCGTCAGTGGTTAAAGATGGAGTCGCCTTCCTGGGCACACCTGGATTACCCACCCATCGACTACCAGTCAATTTCCTATTTCAGTGCGCCCAAACGCCCTGAAGACCGTCCCCAAAGTTTGGACGAGGTTGATCCCAAGCTGCTTGAAACCTATGAGAAGCTGGGTATCCCGCTCCATGAGCGTGCGGCGCTGGCGGGGGTTGCCGTTGATGCGGTTTTTGACTCGGTTTCAGTAACCACTACGTTCAAAAAAGAGCTGGCTGAAGCGGGCGTTATTTTCTGTTCTATTTCAGAAGCGATCCGTGATTACCCTGAGCTGATTAAGCAGTACCTGGGTACGGTTGTGCCGGTGGCTGATAACTACTTCGCTGCGTTGAACTCTGCGGTATTCACCGATGGCTCATTTGTATTCGTGCCTGAAGGCGTGAAATGCCCAATGGAGCTATCGACCTACTTCCGTATCAATGCTGCCAACACCGGTCAATTTGAGCGCACGCTGATTATTTGCGAAAGCCGCGCGCAGGTCTCTTACCTGGAAGGCTGTACTGCGCCGATGCGCGATGAAAACCAACTCCACGCCGCAGTGGTAGAGCTCGTGGCGCTGGATGATGCTTACATCAAGTATTCCACGGTTCAGAACTGGTACCCCGGTGATGAAAACGGTAAAGGCGGTATCTATAATTTCGTGACCAAGCGTGGCGACTGCCGCGGCGATCGCTCACGTATTAGCTGGACTCAAGTAGAAACCGGTTCGGCGATTACGTGGAAATACCCCTCCTGCGTACTGCGCGGTAAAGACAGCATTGGTGAGTTTTACTCCGTCGCGGTGACGAATGGTCGCCAGCAGGCGGATACGGGCACCAAAATGATTCATATTGGTGAAGGCACCCGTTCTTACATTGTTTCCAAAGGTATTTCAGCGGGCAGAAGCAATCAGTCCTACCGTGGCTTGGTTAAAATTGGTCCTCGTGCCAAGGGTGCTCGAAATTTCACCCAGTGTGATTCGCTGCTGATCGGCGACAAATGCGGCGCACACACCTTCCCCTACCAAGAAATTGCCAACAGCACCGCGACCATCGAGCACGAAGCGACCACTTCAAAAATCGGTGAAGACCAGCTTTTCTACTGCCAGAGTCGCGGTATCTCTGAGGAAGATGCGGTCAGCATGATTGTTAATGGTTTCTGTAAAGATGTATTCCAAGAGTTGCCGATGGAATTCGCGGTTGAAGCTGAAGCTTTACTCAGTGTGACGCTGGAAGGCGCAGTGGGATAACCGATTCCGTTCAATGCAAATTATTTAAGCGCGTCGCGACAGCGACCCGAAAGAATTTATAAGGCGATTACTATGTTGCAAGTTAATGATTTACACGTCACCGTCGATGGTAAAGAAATCCTCAAAGGCCTCACGCTCACCATCAATGCAGGTGAAGTACACGCCATTATGGGCCCTAACGGCGCCGGTAAATCCACGCTGTCGGCGGTGATTGCCGGTAAAGACGGCTACGAAGTGACCCAGGGCACCATTACCTTTGACGGTAAAGACGTGCTGGAAATGGAAATTGAAGAGCGCGCCCAGGCGGGGTTGTTACTTGGCTTTCAGTACCCGGTGGAAATCCCAGGGGTGAAAAATATCTACCTACTGAAGTCTGCCCTCAATGCTCAGCGCGTGGCCCGCGGCGAAGGCGAAATGCCTGCCCCCGAATTTATGAAGCTGGTAAAAGAGAAGCTTGGCTACATGAAAATGGATGCCAGCTTTCTACAGCGTGCCGTGAATGAAGGCTTCTCTGGCGGCGAGAAAAAGCGTAACGAAATTCTGCAAATGCTGGTGCTTCAGCCAAAGCTTGCCATGCTGGACGAGATTGACTCAGGCCTTGATATCGATGCCATGAAAGTTGTCGCAGACGGCGTAAACAGCCTGCGCGGCGCAGAGCGAGCCATTCTTTTGGTGACCCACTACCAGCGCCTGCTTGATTACATCGTGCCTGACAAAGTGCATGTCCTGGTCGATGGGCGCATTGTTAAAACCGGTGACGCTGAGCTTGCCAAGCAGCTGGAATCTAACGGTTACGAAGGTATTGAGGAGTCTGTGGCATGAGCGATACGCAAACGTTTTTGGACACGCTTAAAGTGCGTAGCCAACAGCGCGGCGCGGAGCCCACTTGGATCGCTGCGCGCCGTCAAGCCGGTGCCGCGCGCTTTGAAGCCCTGGGTTTTCCTACCCGTCGCGATGAAGAGTGGAAATATACCGACGTTCGCACTATCGCCCAGGGTAACTTTGCCTTAGCAGATAACGCAGAGTTCTCCCAGGCGACTGCCGCCACGCTAACACTCCCGCTAGATGCCTATCGGCTGACCTTTGTGGATGGCGTATTTTCGTCGGCACTATCGGATTTGGAAGCACTGCCGAGTAGCGTTCAGGTAATGCCACTTTCCAAAGCGCTGAGCGAGAACCACGAAGCTGTTGGTGGGCCGCTGGGCCGTTTGACTGGGGTTGATTTCTCCGCGTTCGCAGCGCTTAACACGGCGTTTACGGAAGAGGGTGCCGTGGTTCGTATTGCCCCGGGCACCGTGGTAGAAAAACCTATCTTGCTCCAGTTTCTATCTCGCGCTGGCTCGCCCGTTATGTGCCACCCGCGCATTTTGGTAGAAGCGGCAGGACGCAGCGAAGCAACGATCATTGAGCACTACGCCGGTGAAGCCGATGCGGCTAATTTCACCAACGTAGTAGCCGAGCTTATGCTTGATCGCGGCGCGATTCTGAACCACTACAAGCTGCAGGAAGCACCCCTGGGTGATATGCACGTGGCAAGTATCCATGTTGAGCAAAACCGCGATACTCGCTACAGCTCATACAATCTGAACCTGGGTGGTGCATTAGTTCGCAATGACCTTATCAGTGATCTGAACGGTCAGGGTGCGGAAACCAATTTTTATGGCCTGTTTTTCGGCCAGGGCCGCCAGCATGTGGATAATCACACCAAGGTGAACCACAATGCGCCACTAACGTTCTCCAATGAGAACTATAAAGGCATTCTCGATGACCGTGCTCACGGCGTCTTTAATGGCAAAGTTTACGTGAAGCGCGATAGCCAGAAGATTGAAGGTTTCCAGAGCAATCAGAACCTGCTGCTTTCTGACCGTGCACGGATCGACGCCAAGCCCGAGCTTGAAATCTACGCTGACGACGTGAAGTGCTCCCACGGCACTACCACAGGTCAGCTAGACGAAGAGGCGATCTATGCGCTGCGTACCCGTGGTATTGATGAGGCAACTGCCAGAGGCCTGTTGACCTTAGCGTTTGCCGGGGAAGTGCTTGAGCAAGTAGCGCTTGACGTGATTGCCGAGCGGGTTGAACTGGCTGTGGCGGGTAAATTGCCAGAGCGCTTTAACTTAGCAGGCTTGGTGGAAGCGGCCGTTTCGCTCAACGATTAATTAAGGAGCTATCGATGCCCTATTCCGTGATTGAGAAACCGTTAGCTCGTACAAGCGCCCCCTTTGATGTAGCCGCGTTGCGTGAAGACTTTCCAATATTGAGCCGGGAAGTGCATGGCAAGCCGCTGATTTATTTCGATAACGCAGCGACTAGCCAAACGCCTCGACAAGTTATTGAGGTGTTTAACGACTACTATTCGCGTTACAACGCTAATATTCACCGTGGCCTGCACACCCTTGCGGATGAAGCCACGGCGGCGTTTGAGGGTACTCGCCACCGGGTGAAGGCTTTTCTCAATGCGGAAGATGCGCGTCAAATTATCTTCACTCGGGGCACCACCGAAGCGATCAATCTAGTGGCGCAAAGCTGGGGGCGCACTGCGTTGGCCGCAGGTGACGAGGTGCTGATTTCGCTGCTAGAGCATCACTCCAACATCGTACCCTGGCAACTTCTAGCGGCTGAGCGGGGTTTCACTATTAAAGTGATTCCTGTTGATGCCCAGGGTGCTTTGGATATGGCGGCTTACCGCGCGCTGCTTAGCGAGCGCACCAAGCTGGTGGCGGTGAATCACGTCTCCAATGCGCTGGGTACGATTAACCCGGTGAAAGAGATGGCAGCGCTTGCCCATCAGCACGGTGCGCTGATCTTGGTCGACGGCGCCCAGGCAACGCCCCACCAGCAGGTAGACGTGCAAGATATCGATGCTGATTTCTACGCGTTCTCGGGTCATAAGGTGTACGGCCCCACCGGTGTTGGCGTGCTCTATGGCAAAAAAGCACTCTTAGACGCTATGCCACCCTGGCAGGGCGGCGGAGAGATGATTAAAACGGTCTCCTTCGATGTCGGTACAACGTTCGCTGAGATCCCTCATAAGTTTGAAGCAGGCACGCCCGCCATCGCCGAAGTGATTGCCTTAGGCCGTGCGCTTGAGTGGATGGAAAGCGTGGGCGTTGCGGCGATTAGTGCCTGGGAGGGCGTATTGTTAGATCATGCCACCCAAGCAGTTGGCCAGGTGGAGGGGCTGCGTATTTTAGGCACTGCCCCGCATAAAGCAGGGGTGCTCTCCTTTGTGGTCGAGGGTGCCCATTCTCAGGATATAGGTCTGCTAATTGATCAGTTAGGCGTGGCTATTCGCACTGGTCACCACTGCGCCCAACCGCTTTTGCATCATTTTGGCGTGGAAGCCACGTGTCGTGCGTCGTTTGCTGCGTATAATACCCTCGAAGAGGTGGATATATTTGTCGCAGCGCTTAATCGTGTCATTGGCATGGTACGTTAAGGGCGGTTACTAAAGGACATTTATGGATATCGAGCAAGTTGCCAGTCTCGAACGAGGCCAGAAATTGCCGCTCCAGCGTGATGTTGAGGCCATAGCTATTCCGTTTGGTAAAACGGATACCTTGGCTGAAGACAGTATAGTGAGCGTCATGCAAGCCAAGGGCAGTACGGTGAGCGTGGGCTTTGAAGGTAGGCTCTACCTGATTGAGGGGCGCAACTTAGATGCGTTGGGACTAGAGCCGTTACCACGGCCCACGCTGCCTGAAAGTGCTAGTGACGACGAAATTGAGGCATTTGTATGGGAACAGCTTCGCACCTGTTTCGACCCTGAGATACCGGTTAATATTGTTGACCTGGGGCTCGTGTATGGCTGCCGCCTTGAGCGATTAATCAGCGGTGAGCGTATGGTCACCATCCGAATGACGCTGACCGCCCCAGGCTGTGGTATGGGGGATGTGATAGCCGCTGATGCACGCAATAAAATTTTAGGCGCACCGCAAATCAATAAGGTGCACACTGAGATTGTTTTCAGTCCTCCCTGGAGCCGTGACATGATGAGCGATGAGGCCAAGCTTGAGCTCGGCATGTTCTAACCCCGGCTGGGGAGCGGGATGTACAGCACCTTATTAGTATTTATCAAGCGTTTGTTTATGTCGCTGGCTGCTTTGTTGCTGCTGGCGACATTGCTATTTATAGCTGGCAATCTCTGGGTTGTTGCCAGCACCGCCCGTTACATCGATAGTCACCTCGAAGAGTGCCGACCCAATAATCTCGCGATTGTATTTGGCACCTCGCACTGGACGCGAAGCGGCTTAAGAAATCCGCATTTCTATGCCCGTATGCGCACCTCAGCGCGCTTAATCGAAGAGCAGCGGGTGAGTCATCTACTGCTCTCGGGGGATAACCGCACGCAGGCGTATAATGAGCCTCGCGCTATGTGGCGCGAGCTTTACCGGCGTGGCGTGCCTGCTTCTCAGATGACAATGGATTTTGCTGGCTTTAGTACCTATGACACTTTAGTGCGCTCTCGAGATGTGTTCCAGCTTAACGAAGCGCTGCTGGTGACCCAGAGTTGGCACTTGCCACGCGCAATTTTTATTGCCCGCGCGCTGGGTATGGAGGTCACAGGGTGCGTCGCTGAAGAGGAGCGGGTGGCGGGGGAGTGGCGTTTAATCCTGCGCGAATGGGTGGCGAGGGTGGCCACCCTTGGGGATCTTTATATCTGGGGCAGAGAGCCTTACTTTCTTGGCCCGCCAGAGCCTATCGAGCTGTATCTTGCAGATGATAAGACAGGGGCAGATACAGACGAGGATAGCCGGTCAGAACATGCTCAGCCAAACAATAGCAGCGAACGTTCAGAGGCCGCGGCTGACCTTATTCGTCGTTATTACCCGCCTACCATCGGTGGTCGTTAGCGTTATTAACGACGCGTCTTACGTTTCTGCAAGCTATACAGCTCGCGTATCAATTTGCGGCAGCCCTGCATGCACTCTTCCACAATCGGCTCGATGGGATCGGGCAGTGGGTGGGTAAATAGCGTTGAAAGGGCTTGCATAAGGACACGCTCTTGTTCCAACAGCTCATTGATTAAAACTTGGCTATCGTTACCAACGAAGCTTTTAAGACGGCTCCAGAGCCATAAAAAGTCATCGCGCTCCACGTCGGCATCCCTGGGCAGCATTTTCAGATGCGCACGGGCGAGTTCCTGGAGCGTCCGCATCTGCTTTAACCGCTCAGTATAGTGCGGTTTCAGCGCGTCACGTAGCGACGGGCGCAGGCGTTCGATATTGTCCTGGAAATAATCAATACTATCGGCCAGCGCTTCCAGCACGCTATCCATCGCCACTTGGCGATTGTCGAGAAACATGAGCGTCTACCTCCTTCGGTGACGCAGATTGTGGGGGTGGGCGCTCTGATTTGCCACCCCCAAAGGCGATTATTTTTTCGTTTTGTCCTTAACCTTTAGGCTTGGGCGGTGCTTTACGCACAGGAGTGGCATTTTTTTCAATGTGCTCAATGATCATACCCGCAATATCCTTGCCGGTAGCGCTCTCAATACCTTGTAGGCCGGGGGATGAGTTGACTTCCATAATCACTGGGCCGTGATTAGAGCGCAATAAATCAACCCCCGCGACACGCAGTCCCATGGCTTTAGCCGCACGAATAGCGGTTGAGCGCTCTTCGGGGGTAATACGAATCACGCTAGCGGTGCCGCCTCGATGGAGGTTAGAACGGAATTCACCATCCGCTGCTTGGCGCTTCATCGAAGCGACAACCTTATCGCCAATCACGAAACAGCGAATGTCAGCGCCGCGCGCTTCTTTAATGTATTCCTGCACCATGATGTTGGCTTTCATGCCCATAAAGGCTTGAACCACCGATTCAGCCGCCTGATTGGTCTCCGCCAGTACTACGCCAATTCCCTGCGTACCTTCTAGCAGTTTAATCACCAGCGGTGCGCCTTTTACCATGGTGATCAAATCAGGGATATCGTCGGGGGAGTGGGCAAAGCCAGTAATCGGTAGACCTAAGCCTTTACGGGAAAGTAGCTGCAGCGAGCGCAGCTTATCCCGTGAGCGGGTAATCGAGACGTTATCATTAAGAACGTAGGTGCCCATCATTTCAAACTGACGCAGGAGGGCACAGCCGTAAAACGTGACCGATGCGCCTATGCGGGGAATAACGGCATCAAAATGCTCGATCTCTTCACCTTTATAGTGAATCGATGGGTGATGCGAAGTAATGCTCATGTAGCAACGCAGTGTGTCCACTACGCGAGCGGTATGACCACGCTGCTCTGCCGCTTCGACCAGGCGGCGGGTAGAGTACAAATTGCGATTGCGTGATAGCAAAGCGATATGCATGAAGGGGGCTCCAAGCCTAGCAAAAGGCGAATATAAAAAGTTACGGTTCACCGTGTAAAAATGCGGCACCGGGTGCAACGAGCAGGCGGCGCATGGCGCGGCGACCTAGCAGCATCGCGTGGCGCATATTGCTACGGTCAGTCAGTGTCAGTTCAACAGGGAAATTTAAATCGCCCATCTGCATTGGGGTGCGAATAACATAGCGCCATTCGCTGTGGCCATTAGAGCTGGTTATCCGGCGCCGGTCGTGCAAGTGAAGGCGATAGCGGTGAGCCGGCGTTTCCGGGCCTCCACTGTGGGTAATAAAGCTCACCCATAGTTGGCCTTCAGCATCTTCGTGGGTTTCAATCTCTTCGGCATGGAGCGCAGACGTTCGCGCGCCGGTGTCGGCTTTGCAGCAGAGGTGAAGCCCTAGCTCAGGTAACGTCACCATCTCGCGACGGCCGATGACTGCCTTGGCCTGATAGGGTAATTCCTTCACGGCTCACTCCTTGCGGGTAATCCATTAAAACGTCGCCCGCGGGTTAAGTGCGGGGCAACATGTTGGCTAATCGCTGTTGTATAGCTGATCCCGGTGACGCATCGCGCAGCGCCATCATCACCGGTAAGCGTAGACGAGGTATTAAGGCGATGTCTCTTACCACAGCAGCAAAGTCGGTGCGTTCATCCTCCGCTAAGCGCTGTAGAAAAAGCGGTAAACGCTGACCATCTTCAAGATATTGCCAGCCGCGGCCTGCAATGGCGGCTAATACATCCGGCCCACCGGCTGCTTTGTCTTCTAATAAGCTGCTGTACCACTCGCCAGCGTGTGTTTCATTGGCACTACCCACTGCGCGTATACAGGCGCTTAGCGTCTCTATATCGCCTTCTTGTGCGGCTATTTCACCGCGGCTAACAAGCGCCGATACTAACGCTTCAGAGAACGTCTGATGTTCTAAACAGTAACATAACGAATGAACAACGCCGGTGGGCAGGGTGGTCAGCCGAAGCGCCAGTGCGTCAGCCTCGGTGGTTTCCATGCGCACCACATAGTCGGCAACACCCTGCAGTCCTAATGCTTGCCAGTCAATAGCCTGCTGATTGCTGAAGTAAGCTTCAACCGGTTCCAGGTGCTGGCTGGCGGGTAACCCTAAGGCAAACGTTGCACGAGCGTTTAGCATCGCCTGAAAGGTTATGTCAGGCGTAAAAGCGAGAGGATTATCCTTCATTAAATGATCCACGTCTGCCGTTTGTTTACGCTCAAACGCCTTAGTGCCAACAGTCGCTACATTACGGCCTAAGGTTTCCAACAGACGGTTGATGAACCCATCTCGCTGCGCTGGCGAGAGCATGCCTTGCTCATCCAACGGTAGAGCTAAAAACCAAATAGCAGGCTCTGGCATATCGCCTAAACGAAAAACGATACCCAAACGCGCCTGGTGCTGCCAAGGCTCTGGCCAAGCCTGGTCACCGCTTTCGAAAGCGCGAAGCGTTTCCCGGGGGCAGGGAGTGACCCGCCGTCCCATGTGGAATAGCGAAACGTCAGCACCGCTGCGGGTAAAAAAATCATCAAGGGATTGAATTGGTTGCATAACATCCTTCCACATTGCAAGCGTGCACTCTACCTTGCTGTTCTAGCAGTGTCAGCCGTCAGGACAGAAAAATCGCCGCGATTTGCCGCAAGTGGTTAAAGTTTGAGCAACTTTGCTAAAGCCCCATGGGAGTAGCGGCTGCGACACCTTTCCATAGTTTATCCACAGCCTCTTGCAGGTTTTCTGTGAGTCTGTGAATAAACTCTTTTTACCGGTAAGCGAGTGGCAAGTTACTCACAGAGTTGGGATAATAGTGAGCAGAGTGTTCAATGTTCACGATGATTCCTAAGGTATTTATGAGCGTCCATCAACAGCTTCAAACCGCGCTTCTCGAGCTTGAAGCCTCGATGAAGGCCGCCAACTTATGGCGTATGCCTACTCCTGCAGCAGATGCATTTGCTAGCCAGGAACCCTTTTGTATCGACACGATGTCGTTGCCCCAGTGGGTTCGTTTTGTGTTCATTGCCCGGCTCAACGCACTGATTGAAGCCAAGGCCGCCATGCCGGCTAAATGTGAGATAGCGCCGGCGATGGCCGCGTATTTAATCCAAGAGAAGGTGCGTGCCAGTGACCAGATATTGGTAGTACGTGCGGTTGAAAAGGTTGACCGCTTAGTCACTGAAAATTAACTTGACCTTTGATTATTGAACCCAATGAAAAAAACCCAGTTCACGCTAGCGCGAGCTGGGCTTTTTTTACAGCAGTTAGGTGTCAACGATGTTACCACTAGCGTATTAAACGCTAGTGGCGCACTCGTTAAAAACGGTAGCTAATGCCTGCCATGATGACGACCGGGTCGATCTCTACGGTGCCAGCAGCCTCGCCATTAATTGTTGCGTCTGTATCAATATCGATGTACCAAGCCGCAGCGTTGAGCGCCCAGTTATCATCGATTAACAGGTCAATGCCCAACTGGCCTGCGGCCCCCCAGGAGCTGCTTAAATCCAGATCGCCAATCGCAAGGCTCTCATCAGAGAAGTGCGTATAGTTGATACCAACACCCGCATAAGGCTGTACTCGTGCATTGGTTCCACCCAACGGGTAGTACTGAACCGTTAAGGTGGGTGGTAAGTGTTTCGTTGAGGCTAGGTTGTCGCCATTCAGCTCGATGTCGTGCTTAAACGGCAGTGCCGCGAGAAGTTCCACGCCGATTTTATCGTGGAAGCGATAGCCCAGAGTAAAAGCAAAATCAGTTTTGTCCTGGACGTCGACCGAGAAGGCGCCTCCTGCTAGTGAGCCGTTATCACTTTTCGGAGTCACCTGCGCCACGCCCACACGGGTAAAGAAATCACCGGCGCCATAGGCGAAGGCTTGGCTGCTGGTAGCCAGTGTAGCTGCCGCGAGGCCAGCGGCAAGTAGGGTAGGTACAGTACGGTGGCGCATAGCGTTGCTCCTAGCGGATTAAGTCACTTCATTAATGGGTCACATCTTAATAAGAAGTTTATCGACTCGTAGCAGAGCAGTTATTGACCTAGGGCAATGAGCGCTAAGAAGTATTACAAAAACTACCTAATTAGTTCTGCGAGCGGGCTTGAATAGCCTGTGGGGAGTCTTTGCTGAAGCTGTTAGTTAGGCTGGTGGTCGATGTTTGGAAAGCCTGGAGAGGTCGCCACAAGTAAACGGGCGTCACTGACATCAATGAGACCCTCCCGCAACAGACGGGAAGGCCTCAGGATCAATCGATCGTTTAGCTAATTTAAGTGCGGAATCCGCGCTCGATTAGCGAACAATATGTTGATGTTCATCCGCAGCTCAGCTGCAAAAATGAAAGCTGACGGGCCTATTCGGCCGTAGCCAGCAGGCTAGCGTTGCCGCCCGCTGCGGTCGTGTCGATGCACAGATGACGCTCCACCACAAAACGATCCGGTGCGATGGTCTGGGTCTCAAGCGGTATGATGGCTCCTTCGCGTTTCGCCAGGGCAACCAGCAGCTCACGCGGCCAATCGCTGGCGCCAGCGGCAGCGACCGCCGCAATGCCTTTGATCTCGCTCAGCGTTGCGGCGGAGACACTCCCATCAAGCCCGGCCACGGGTGCGCCTGCATCAATCAGCGGTTGAACTACTTGAGCCGCGCCTGGCGCGACGACGATGGCTGCACAGCCTGTGCCGAGGGCTTGAGCAGCCTGGGCAATGGCGATATCCAGGGTCGGCCCTAGGCACAGAATCACTCCCTTTGGATACATCGCCAAACGGTTGCTTTCCCCCGTCGGCCCCGGCAGTGTCTGCGGCGTCATATCCAACGCTGCCGTTTCAGCCAGCGCCTTGCGGATCACGCCGCCTTTGCCAGCGAGCGCTTTGCGCAGTACCTCAATTCGATTGGGGCGCACCGCCCAGTTGCGTGAATCTAACCCGTCGAAGGCGGCCTGCAGCGCTTGAAGCGTCACGGCATCTCCCTGGGGCGCGTCGCTGTGCTCAGCGGCGGCAGTGCGGCGGAAACGCGTGATATAGAGCGGCCCGCCTGCTTTGGGGCCAGTGCCGGAAAGGCCTTCGCCGCCAAACGGTTGAGAGCCAACGATGGCACCAATCTGATTGCGGTTGACGTAGACGTTGCCAACATGGATACGCTCGACGATCTGTTGCACGCGGTCATCAATGCGGGTGTGCAGTCCGAAAGTCAGCCCGTAACCCTTGGCATTGATATCGTCGACGACCTTGTCGATATCCCGCGCCTTGAAGGTAGCTACGTGCAGCACCGGGCCGAAGATTTCACGCTCGAGATCTTCGATGCCCCCAACCTCAATTACCGCGGGGGTAACGAAGGTGCCGGTGGTTGGCGCGGAGAGCTTCTTCAGCACCTTGCCCGCTTTCTCGTGGGCGGCTACGTATTCGCTTATCTCGGCCTGGGCGTCGGCGTCGATCACGGGTGATACGTCGGTGTCAGTATTCCAGGGGTCGCCAATGGTAAGTGAGTCCATGGCGCCATAGAGCATGTTGAGCAACCGGTCGCGGGCCTCTTCCTGAACATACAGCATACGTAGCGCCGAACAGCGCTGACCGGCCGACTGGAAGGAGGAGATCAGGATGTCGCGCACCGCCTGCTCGGTCAGCGCCGTGGAGTCCACAATCATGGAGTTGAGGCCACCGGTCTCAGCGATCAACACAGCGTCGGGGCCTGCATTCTCCGCCAGGGCTTTGTGGATGATCTGTGCCACTGGAGTCGAGCCGGTGAAACAGACACCCGCAATACGCGGATCGCTGGTCAGCGGGCCGCCCACCGTTGGGCCGTCGCCTGGCAGCAACTGCAGTGCTGCTTCCGGCAGACCCGCTTCACGCATTAGCTCTACCGCACGGGCGGCGATTAGCGGCGTTTGCTCGGCGGGCTTGGCAAGCACCGCGTTTCCAGCCACCAAGGCTGCTGCGATCTGGCCAGTCGTAATTGCCAACGGGAAGTTCCACGGGCTGATACACACGAAGATACCACGGGCGCTGCCGGGCTCTTCTGCTTCCAGGCGCTCGCCTTCGTTGGCGTAGTAGCGTAGGAAATCCACGGCCTCACGCACTTCTGCGATGCCGTCGAACATCATTTTGCCAGCTTCTCGTGTAGTGATCACGGTGAGCTCGGCGATGTGCTCCTCGTAGAGGTCGGCGGTACGGCGCAGTATCTCCGCACGCTCGGCCACGGGGCGCGCCGACCATTCGCGGAAGCCTTCCTCGGCGGCGTCAAGCGCAGTGGCGACCTCTTCTGGGGTGGCCTCATGCACCTTGCCAATCACACGCTTGCCGTCGGCAGGGGAGTGGGCATCTCGCGCCGGGCCTTGAGGGGCGGGATTGCCCACCAGCATAGGGCCAGCTGTCCAGGTGGTATCTGCAAACGCTTCGCGGGCGTTGAGCAGTGGCAGGATCGAGGCGGGTTCGTTGATACGATAGCCCTTTGAGTTCTTGCGGTCCGGCGCGAACAGCTCGCCGGGCTGGCGAATCAGCGGGCTTGAAACATCGTTGCCGAGCTGCTTAAACCCTTCAATCGGATCCTTTGAGACGTCACTGGGCGGAATAGAGCTATCTACCACCTGGTTAACGAACGAGGAGTTTGCCCCGTTCTCTAGCAGGCGGCGTACCAAGTAGGCCAGCAGGTCGCGGTGCGCGCCGACCGGGGCGTAAATGCGGCAGTGTGTGCCTTCTGTCTCTTTAACGATGTGGTGCAGCGATTCGCCCATGCCATGCAGGCGCTGAAACTCGTAGCTGTCTTTGTCGCTGCCTGCCATCTGTGCTATAGCGGCACAGGTATGGGCGTTGTGCGTAGCGAACTGCGGGTAGATGCGGTCGCGACGGTCGAGCAGCATTTGGGCGCAGGCCATGTAGCTGACGTCGGTATTGACCTTGCGCGTGAAGACCGGGAAGGTCTTCACGCCCATCTCTTGGGACAGCTTAATCTCAGTATCCCAGTAAGCGCCTTTCACCAAGCGTACCATAATCTTGCGGTTAAAGCGTTCGGACAGTTCGTAAAGTGCTTCAATCACGGGTGCGGCGCGGCGGCCATAGGCCTGCACCACGACGCCGAAGCCATCCCATCCATCTAGGCTTGGGTCTGACATTAGTGCCTCAATCACATCGAGAGAGAGGTCCAGACGGTCTTGTTCTTCGGCGTCGATATTGAAGCCGATATTGGCCTTGGCGGCCTGCTGCACCAACTCTTTGGCGCGCGGCACCAGTTCCGCCATTACCGTATCGCGGTGGGTGTATTCGTAGCGTGGATGCAGCGCAGAGAGCTTTACCGAGATGCCGGGGCTGCCGCGCACATCGCCCTTGGCTTGCTCTGCAATGGCGGTGATCGCTTTGGCATAGGCCTGGTGATAGCGGATGGCGTCCTCATCGGTACGCGCTGCTTCACCTAGCATGTCGTAGGAGTAGGTGTAGCCCTGTTTCTCCAGTTCGCGGGCGTTCTTCATACCTTCTTCGATGGTCTGGCCGAGCACGAACTGGCGGCCAAGAATCTTCATAGACTGGCCAACCGCCTTACGCACCACCGGTTCGCCCATGCGGCGTACCAGCCCGCGTAGTGCCCGCGTAGGACCTTTGGGGTCTTCACTCAGCACCTTGCCGGTTAATAGCAGTGCCCAGGTTGAAGCATTGACCATTGAGGAGGAGGACTTGCCTAGGTGGGCGCCCCAGTCAGAGGGCTCGATCTTGTCGTGGATCAGGTCGTCAATGGTTTCCGCGTCGGGCACACGCAGCAGCGCTTCTGCCAGACACATCAGGCCGACGCCCTCGGTGGTTGAGAGTCCGTACTCGGCCAGGAATGCCTCCATCATTGAAGGAGATCTTTCCTTACGCACACGCTCTACGTACTTGGCACCAATGGCGGCGACCTTTTTGCGGTCGTCCTCCGACAGCTTGATACGCTCAATAAGCCCGTGCAACACATCTGCCTCATTGGCGTCGTAGTTGCTGCGAATGCGGGAGCGTAGTTCACTCACGTCGCTCTGCAGGTGATGATTGGCTTCGTTCATACAGGGTCTCTCCTTGCTACACGAGAGGGCTCCCGCGGGAGCCCTCTCGATACGTTGAATGCGCTCTACGCTCTGCGCCTCACGGCGTGTTACTAGCGATCAATATGCTGATATTCACCAGCGTCGTCAGTCATGTTGCTCACCACTAGGATGGCGATGAAGGACGCGATGAAGCCTGGAATGATCTCGTATACACCCGGGCCACCCATGAACTCACCGTTCCAACCCAAGGTAATCCAGAGCATGACGGTGACAGCACCCACTACCATGCCTGCAAGGGCGCCTGCACCGTTTGTACGTGACCACATGAGCGACAGAATGATCAGAGGCCCAAACGCCGCGCCAAAGCCTGCCCAGGCGTTACTGACCAGCCCCAGTACTTGAGAGTCTTCGTCAGAAGCGATAATAGCGGCAACCACGCCCACAAGAACCACGCAAACACGGCCGACAGCCACACACTGCTGCTCAGTCGCTTTTTTGTGCAGGAACAAGCGATAGAAGTCCTCGGTCAGCGATGACGATGATACAAGCAGTTGGCTAGAGATCGTGCTCATCACGGCAGCCAGCAGAGCAGCATAGAGGAAGCCGGTGATCAATGGATGGAACAGCAAGTCCGCCAAAATAATGAAGATTGTTTCTGGATCCTGAACATCTAACCCATTACGAATGGCGAAGGCACGGCCAAAGATACCCAGAGAAACGGCACCAATTAGCGAGACAAGCATCCAGGCCATACCAATATTACGGGCAACAGGCACGTCTTTTTGCGAGCGAATAGCCATGAAGCGCACAATGATATGCGGCTGCCCAAAATAGCCAAGCCCCCAGGTAACGGCAGACAGCCACCCTATGAAGGTCAGTCCTGATGTCCAAGATAGCAGCGTGGGATCTACGCTATTGAGTGTTTCTGACGCTTGAGAGAAACCGCCGCCACCTTCGCCAAATAGAACTACTGCAGGCATGATCACCAATGCCAGCATCATGATGCAGCCCTGCACGAAATCCGTCATGCTCACGGCTAGGAAGCCGCCAACAACGGTGTAAATAAGCACCACGCCGAGTGTAATCATGACACCCATACCGTAGTTGCTCATATCACCGAAGTTGTATATGCCGGAAAACGCGCTTTCAAACAGCTTGCCGCCTGCCACTAGGCCTGACGCGGTATACACGGCGAAAAAGATCACAATAACAATAGCTGATACTGTGCGCAGAGCCAGCGCGCGCGTTGGGAAACGGTTCGCTAGAAAAGCAGGAATGGTAATTGCATTACCGTAGTGAATCGTCTGTTCACGCAGGCGTGGTGCGACCAATATCCAGTTGAAGAGTGCACCTACCAGCAGGCCGATACCAATCCAGGCCGACCCCAAGCCAGAGACAAACATTGCGCCGGGTAAGCCTAGGAGCAACCAGCCACTCATGTCCGAAGCGCCGGCCGAGAGGGCCGCCACTTGGGGGCTGAGGGTTCGGCCACCCAGCATGTAATCTTCAGAGGAAGACGTAGATTTGCGCATAGCGTAAACGCCTATGGCGATCATTAGCGCAAAGTAACCCAATAAGCTAATCCAAACACCAGTAGCCATGAAACTTCTCCAGTTCGTCAGAACGGACCTAGGCTTTGTCGAAAAATACCCGCGTTAGCCGACTTTTCGTACAACCCTAGCTCCGACAGGTTTAGCGTGTTTACCGGGTATCGCTCGGTAAGAACGCCGTCTTTTTTTGTTAACCCTTTATCTCTTTCACGTTACTGGCCCCGAAGAGCGCCTGCTAAGAAGGTGGTCAGAAAGGTTGTGGTTTTGCTTGTGTGCAATGTTCCCTGTGCCTAGTACACGGCCTGGGTAGGCCGTGAATGTGAAGGCAATCGCTCTATTATTTTCAACCATGAGACGGTTCCTTTTCAGGAGTTCAGGTTAGAAGTATTGATGAGCCGATCACTCATCGCCTAGCGCCAGCAGCGACGCGTTGCCACCTAGGGCGGCGGTGTTGTTCGTAATGGTTTTTTCGGTAATAAAGCGCTGCAGATAGTGCGGGCCACCGGCTTTTGGGCCGGTGCCGGAAAGCCCTTGACCACCGAAGGGTTGAACGCCAACCACTGCGCCGATGATATTACGGTTGATGTACACATTACCTACACGAATTTTCTGCGCTATTTCAGCGGCAAATGATTCGTTACGGCTATGTACCCCAAATGTTAGTCCATAACCCCGGCCATTAATGTCGTCAATCACACGTTTAAGCTCGCTGGCCTTGTACCGCACAATGTGCAGCACTGGGCCGAACTGTTCCTGGGTAAGGGCGTTGATGCTGTCAATCGTAAACGCAACCGGCGCGACAAAGGTACCGTGTTGGGTGTGCTCTGCCGCCATGGGTGTTTCAGCGACTAAGCGATTCTCACCTTTTAATTTTTCGATATGGGCAAGCAGGCTTTTACGGGCATCTTCATCAATCACTGGCCCCACGTCGGTGCCCAAGTCGCGAGGGTCGCCTATGTGCAGTTCGTTCATGGCGCCTTTTAAGATGTCGATAACGCGGTCGGCAACGTCATCCTGCAGGTAAAGGACGCGAAGTGCTGAGCAGCGCTGCCCGGCACTTTGAAACGCCGACTGAATCACGTCGACGACCACCTGCTCGGGTAGGGCGGTGGAATCGACAATCATGGCATTCATGCCGCCGGTTTCAGCAATCAGCGTTGGCAGTGGTGCGTTTTCACGTGCAGCGAGGGCGCGATTGATAATTTGTGCTGTGTCGGTGCCACCCGTAAATACTACGCCGGTGATACGCGGGTCGGAGGTCAACACGCTACCGACGGTGGGGCCGTCGCCAGGCAGTAGCTGCACCACGTCGCGTGGCATACCCGCTTCGTAAAGCAGCTCAATCACCCGGTGGGCGACAATTGAGGTTTGCTCTGCGGGTTTTGCCAATACGGTATTGCCAGCAACCGCCGCTGCAACGATTTGCCCACAGAAGATGGCGACTGGGAAGTTCCAGGGGCTAATGGCGGCAAATACCCCTTTACCCCCCATCATTAGACGGTTGGATTCACCGGTGGGGCCAGGCAGTTCAATGGTTTCGCCAAACGACTCTTCAGCGCGCATCGCATAGTAGCGGCAGAAATCAACAGCTTCTTTAATTTCATCCACGCCATCAGTGAGCAGTTTGCCGCCTTCGCGGGAGCAGAGCGTCATCAGCTCGGCCATGTGCTCTTCCATCAGGTCGCCCAAGCGGCGCAGAATCGCAGCACGCTCAGCAACCGGTGTCGCATCCCAGCGGGGGAAGGCTTCCCAAGCTGCGTCTAGGGCTTTCGCTGCTTGCTCTTTACTGGTCCATTGCACGCTACCTACGGTTTGTCTGCGATCAAATGGTACCGTCACGCTGTGAGTGTTAGCAGCGTCGTCATTGACTTCGAATGCCAGCAGCGGCTTGGCCGCATACTGTTTGTCCATAAACTCAGCCATTTTCTCCTTAATCGGGTAGTAATGGCTGCGGATATTGAGGTTAATCCCGCGGGAGTTTCGGCGTTTCGGGCCAAAAATATCCTTAGGTAGCGGAATACGCTTGTTGTAGAGCGTTTTTTGCTGGCGCAGTGTCTCAATGGGGTGCTGGCAAAGCGATTCTACCGGCACATCCGGGTCCACAATTTGGTGGACGAAGGAGGAGTTCGCGCCGTTTTCAAGTAGGCGCCGTACTAAGTAGGGAAGTAGGTCTTTATGGGCGCCTACCGGGGCGTAAATGCGGCAGTAAGTGCCTTTCGGCGCACGCTCAAGGGCGGCGTCATAGAGCGCTTCACCCATGCCGTGCAGGCGTTGGAATTCAAATGGACGGCTGTCGTGGTTCGCTAATTCAAGAATGGTCGTAACGGTATGGGCGTTATGTGTAGCAAACTGAGGAAAGATACGCCCCTGGGTGTCGCTCGACAGCAGGAACTGAGCACATGCTAGATAAGCCACGTCCGTACATGCTTTACGGGTAAATACCGGGTAACCGTCAACGCCAAGCTGTTGAGACTCTTTTATTTCGCTATCCCAGTAGGCGCCTTTCACCAAGCGCAGTGGGATCTCGTCGCCCTGCTCATCCGCTAAGCGATTAATATAGTGAAGAACTGGCAAGGCCCGCTTGGAGTAAGCTTGGACAACCAGACCAAAGTGGCCCCAGCCTTTTACAGCACTGCTTGAATACACCGCGCGGAAAACCTCAAGGGATAGCTCTAGGCGATCCACTTCTTCGGCATCAATGGTGACCGCAACATCCAACTCACGCGCTTTGGTAACCAGCGTGATGACGGTATCAACCAGCTCTGCCAGCACCTGCTCGCGACGGCCAAACTCATAGCGTGGATGTAGGGCGGAAAGCTTAATAGAAACCGATGGCGCTGGGGTCTTATCACTTAATGATTTACAGGTTTTACCGACTTGCTCGATAGCGCGCGCGTAGTCATCAAAATAGCGTTTGGCATCATCGCGGGTGCGGGCCGCTTCACCCAGCATATCGTAGGAGTAGGTGTAGCCTTTATTAAACAGAGGTTTGGAGCGCTTCAGGGCTTCATTAATGTCGCGCCCCAGGACAAACTGCTTGCCCATGATTTTCATTGCTTCGTACATAGCCCGACGAATAACGGGTTCGCCCAGGCGGTTGACCATGCGATTAATAAAGTGAGCCGGTTGGCCCTCTTTAGGGTGGTCAAGCTTAAGCACGCGGCCGGTCATTAGTAAGCCCCAGGTAGAGGCATTGACCATCCAAGATTCGCTTTTACCTACATGCGACTGCCAATCAGCCGGGCCAAGCTTATCTTCAATCAGCGCATCAGCGGTGGCTTTGTCAGGAATACGCAGCATGGCTTCCGCAAGACACATCAACATCAGGCCTTCGTGGGTATCCAGGCTGTACTGCTGCAATAGTTCGTCGATCGTGTCGACGGCGGTATCCATCTTGCGCACATCGCGCACCAGCGCTGCGGTATTAGTCTCAATGCGTGCGAAATCTTCGCGATCGGCATCCAGTACCTTGATCAGTTCGCCAACAAACGCGTCTTCATCCACGATGTAGTGGTCGCTAACACGCTGCATCAACATATCAAGGTCGGTTTGCCAGATGGCAGGATCACGCATTTTTTTGGCATTGAGCATTGAGGCCCCCTTGATTCTGCACTAGATCAGTAGATGGCAGGGCATAGTGCCCAAGCTAACGCCCGAATGTAGAACGCCCCGTCCTTGGGTGTATGTCGTTTTCATGGCAAAACGTGTCAATTTCACGGCAAGATGGATGTTGTTTAGACTTTAGTTTAGTTTCTTAGGGCTTTCCAACGACTCTTCAACGGCTATGCTTCACGGCTGTAAGGGAGTAGGCAAAATAGTAGAAAATGATGATGAAGGGTGAGAGGCAATCGGCGTAGTAGCCCCCTGGCGCAATTTACGGGGCGATAAGCCATAGCTGCGCCGAAACGCGTGAGAGAGCGCGCTTTGGTTGGCAAAACCGGTTTGAATGGCAATATCGGTCAGCGGGAGCCGGCTTTGAACAATAAGTTGCCTAGCGGCATTTAAGCGCTGTCTTTTTACGTACTGCCAGGGTGAAAGGCCCGTTTGGGCGCGAAAGCGTTCTGAAAAATGTGCTTCGCTCAAGCAGGCAAGTTTGGCTAAATCGGCCACGCGTAGCTCGTCGGCCAAATGTTGGCGAATAAAACGATCGATTAGGTCAAGATCAAGGCGGCGCTGGGCAGCGCTAGGAGTTGAGCCCAGGCGGGCTTTTAATGAGCCTAATAACGTGGCAGCAAGGCGGTCTTGTTGGAAAGAGGTGGATGGCGTGTCAAAGCCATGGGTCAGCTCGCTCTCGACAAATGCTAAATAGTGGCGAAGTGGATTATCCAAGGCGAAAAAACGCGGAGCATCAAAAAGGGCGACTAGTTCACGATGCTCACCGGTGAGTGCGGGGGCATCTTCTGGTAAATCGAGAATAAGCTGGCGGTTATGGCCATGGCCCGAGTAGTAGTGCTCATGGTTAGCAGGCACGATACAGCCTGAAAAAGCGTTCACGCGCCCGCCTAGCCCCTCAATTTCAAATTCTGAAGAGCCACACAGCGTAATCACGATTTGATGGAAATCATGGGAGTGGTGCTTAGTGGCACTTTCCAACGGGATGTGCCGAATAGTGCTGCCAGGCATAATGATCTCCTCGTGACTATTACGGGCTATGGCGTAAACCAGCGCTTAACGTTGCTGAGACTCTCGCAGTGCTGTATGGGCGGCTAGATGATCGCGCAGCACGGTAAGCTCCGCATGGCCTTCTTGGTTAAGCAACGATTTCCCTTGGGCAATTTGCCAACGCCGCCCATGGGTATCCATTAAATGCATGGCCCGGCGACGTATGCTGTCTAGGTACTCATCGTGCCTAATGGGGTAGCCGATAATGGTATTCCACTCAGTTTCACTGACTTGGCTCTCTAGTGCTTTATCAAACAGTGCTATTAAATCTTTGGGCTCGGTGCGGTAACGAGGCGTTCCCACCGATATTAGTGCTAGAAAAACGCAGCCTATAACCAGTAAGCAGACCCCTAGCACCAGCAAATAAAGCGCCATGTTTAGCTCCCTATAATTTCCGGTGATAGTGACGGCTAGTATACGCCTGCACTTGGAGAGACGAAAATTTTGCGGTTTTGCGAACTTTTTCTGAGCAAAGTGTCTGAGAGTGTACAGGCAACATAGTGATAGCAGTCGCTAATAGTGTTGTTCTGGCTATTGTTTTCGATCCCTTGCTTCCGCTGCTTATTAAATTAAGCAGCGGTTTTTTTTGGTTAACGTTTAACTTGATAAGCGCTTATTGAGTCATAAAAGGTCAGGTTGTGCTCAATGGCGACGAATCGTCAGTAAGGCGATTAAAATATCCCGGCGGGTGACCGTACCCACTAACCGCCGCTGCTCAACGACGGGATAAATCTTTGGTTTGGCCCCCATCATTTCCTGGGCTAGATCAGTGATACTCTTATTCGGTGTCGTGGTAAGCACTTCCTGGCGCATTAATTCGCGAACCAGAGGCGCCTCATCATCATGGTAAATACTGTCTAATACGCGACCGAGCACGTCTTGCTCTGAGATAAAGCCAATTAACTGGTCAGAGGCGTCCACGACGGGCGCACCGGGCAAGCGGTGAAGGGCTAATCCCTGTGCGAGCGTGGTAATCGAGGTCTCGGGCGAGACACGATAGCAGTCACGAGACATAATATCGCGAACAGTATCGGGGGTCTTCTTATTCATGGTGGCACTCCTTACGACATGCTATTCAACCCATGATGGGAAGGTGCATCGCCTGCCAGTTTGTTTAAGAGAGTGAATCACTTTTCGGAAACAAAACGGGCCAACGCTTTTCATACTGTAGGAGATTTAACGGGTTCTGCGTTGCTCCTCCTAAGCTGTTTTTCAACGCTTTTGTTCTTTTTAACGGGTGTAAGGAGTCTGAAATGGACGCACGTGAGTATCTTAATCGCCAAGGCGTTGGTCTTGATCGCGACCAAGAGCGGCCTAACACCTTGGAGGAGAAAGCCTGGGAGCGTGCCCGTGGGGCGGGGAGTCAACGCCCTAAGTCTGGCACTCCTCACGACTGGCAGGATTGGGAGCGCCATCATGATGACCTGGCAGAAGGGGCTGATACCTTAGAGCAGAAAATCGATAAGGAAGCCCACCGTAAAGCGCTGGCGCGGGAGAGGGAGCAAGCGGAACTTGCTCAATCGTCCGTAGAACACTTTATCCCACCCACACCCCCCTCATCGACAATGCCAACCTCTCAGCAAAGGGCGGCTGTTAAGCCCAAAGCGTCAGTGAATCCCCAGCCTGTCTCAGAACCTGCCTCGCTGCAGATTGCCTATAGTGCGCTGGCGGTACTGCTGCCACCTCTTGCGGTTGGATTGACCGGGGGAGGGGGAAAGCGTGTGACGATGGCACTTTTATTAACACTATTGGCGTGGGTGCCTGGGGTTATTTATGCACTTGGCTGGTTAAAACAGCGATAAAAGAAGGGTTGAAAGGGTATTAAGCCAGATTTGCCCATTGGCAGCGTGTTTGATAGGCGTATAATTACTGTCAACTTTTATACACAAAGAGGTTTACGATGGGCTACCTTGTCGGAGTGACGGCGCTTTGGGCGTTCTCATTCTCGTTAATTGGTGTTTACCTGGCGGGCCAGGTAGATAGTTATTTCGCTGTTTTGGTAAGGGTTACCCTGGCTATGCTGGTGTTCCTTCCCTTTTTGCGCCCCAGCTTGCTTCGTGGCAAGCAGCGCTTGGCGCTCATGGCCCTAGGCGCTGTGCAGTTGGGTGTTATGTATGTGTTCTTTTATCAGTCATTTTTGCTGCTATCAGTGCCTGAGGTACTGCTATTTACCATCTTTACGCCTGTCTATATAGCGCTGCTGGATGATCTTATGTTTGGCCGCTTCACTCCTATCTATCTCGTTACCGCCGTGCTGGCCGTACTGGGTGCTGGTGTGATCCGCTACGACGGTGTGGACAGCGGTTTTTGGGTAGGATTTTTGGTAGTACAGGGCGCTAACCTCTGTTTTGCCATTGGGCAGGTTGGGTATCGGCGCTTGGCCGCCGACCTTCCGCCCACGCTGCCTTGGCATAGCGTGTTTGGCTGGTTCTTTGTCGGTGCTATGGTGATTGCCCTGCCTGCCTTCCTGCTGTTTGGTAATACCGCTGCCTTACCAACGACGTTCGTTCAGTGGGGGGTATTGGCTTGGCTAGGCCTCGTAGCCTCAGGCGTTGGTTATTTCGCTTGGAACCAAGGAGCTGCTAAGGTGGATGCCGGCACGCTGGCAGTGATGAACAATGCGCTGGTGCCAGCAGGTTTGGTGGTCAATCTCGTGATCTGGAATCGCGATGCCGATATTGCCAAGCTTATTTTAGGCGCGGTGATCATGATGGCTTCGCTTTGGCTCAATCAATGGTGGCTAAAGCGTAGAACCCCAGCCGCAGCATAATGACCCTGTTACTTCAGAAAGCCGGCAGGCGACTTATTTGCTCGATACCGCCCGACTCTACATAATGTCGGCTGATGCTAGCGAGAGCCGCCCATGCCTGATACTCCGTCGATACATATTGCACCAGTGGATTTTGCGCGAAAGGGTAAGCCGTTCAAAACGATTGGTTTAATCGGCCGCCTTGGCAGTAATGGGGTGGTTGACTCGCTAACGCGCCTGGTTACTTACTTAGTTTCTCACGGCTACAAAGTGCTGATTGAAGATCGTACCGCCACGGTTGTTCCAGACCACGGTCAGCCAGAAGCCAGCCGCCGCATGCTGGGTGAGCTGTGTGACTTAGTGATTGTGGTCGGTGGAGACGGCAGTTTATTAGGCGCTGCTCGTACCCTCTGCCGCAGCGGTACGCTGATTTTAGGCGTGAACCGTGGGCGTTTAGGCTTTCTGACCGATATTTCACCGTCTGAGCTTGAAACCCGGGTAGGAGAAGTACTGGCGGGGGAGTTTGAGGTTGAAGAGCGCTTCTTGTTGGACGCGGTGCTCTACCGTAACGGTGTTGCGGTAGGTAATGGCGATGCGCTTAATGAAGTAGTGGTGCATCCTGGCAAAGCAGTGCGCATGATTGAGTTTGAGCTGTTTATTGACGGTCAGTTTGTTTATAGCCAGCGTAGTGACGGCCTGATTATCGCCACGCCTACCGGCTCTACCGCTTATGCACTTTCTGGCGGTGGGCCGATTATGCACCCCAAGCTGGATGTGGTAACGCTAGTGCCCATGTTTCCCCATACGCTTTCAAGCCGCCCCATCGTGATTGATGCTGCCAGTGAAATACGCATACATATTGGTGAAACTAATCACTCCTACCCCCATATTAGCTGCGACGGACAAACCCGAGCAGTGGCTAAGCCTGATGATGTATTGGTGATTAAGCGTAAGCCAGAGCGTGTTCAGTTGGTGCATCCCATTGGACACAACTTTTATGAAGTGCTGCGCAGCAAGCTTGGCTGGAGCCATCGGTTAGGGGATTGAGTATGGAGGGTTACGATTTAATTGGTGATGTGCACGGCTGTGGCGCCACCCTGGCGGCCTTGCTGGAAAAACTAGGCTATCACCAGCGCGGTGGGGTATACCGCCACCCGCGCAGAAAGGTTATTTTCCTGGGTGATTTGATTGATCGCGGCCCGCGTATTCGCCTAGCGGTGACTATTGCTCGGCGGATGGTGGAGGAGGGCGAAGCACACATCGTGATGGGTAATCACGAATATAACGCTCTGGCCTACACACATCCGGCTCCTCCGGGGGGTAACCGGCGCTGGCTACGGGAGCATACGCCACGGCATAACCGAATTATTGAAGACACCCTGGCCCAATATAGGGACTACACCAACGAGTGGGAAGACACGCTGGCGTGGTTCAAAACGATCCCTCTATTTTTAGAGCTAGACGGTATTCGAGTTGTGCATGCCTGCTGGGATGACGAGCTAATTAGCCAGCTAACAGCGCGTGCTCCGGATGCCCGAATGGACAGCCGCTTCTTAGTTGAATCCACCGACCCCTCCACCCAAGCATTTCGGATACTGGATCGCTTGACCCGCGGCACCCATATACCGCTCCCCCCGGGCGTGGCCATTCACTCAGGGGATGGGTTTACACGGCAGAGTTTTCGTGCGCACTTTTGGTCAGCTAACCCTCAGCAGTGGGGGGACGTGGTTTTTCAACCCGATAACCTACCTGGAAACTTGGAGTCTCGAAGCTTAACGCCCCAGGAACGTGAGCGGCTAAGCTACTACGGGCCTGAAAAGCCGCCACTGTTTATTGGCCACTACTGGTGCGAGGGAATTCCAGCGCTGCCCACTAATAATATCGCCTGCCTGGATTATAGTGCAGTAAAATACGGACGATTAGTGGCTTATCGTTGGAGTGGTGAAGAAACGTTGAACGCTGATCATTTCGTTTGGATTCAAGTGCCTAAAGAGGAGCGGGCGCTACCTAAGCCGTGGGAAATCGATTTTGATTAAGTAAAGATAACAAAGTATACATACGGTTACATATTTTTTGCAAAACTGCTGAACTAACCCTGTTGCCGGCTATCAGAGTAAGTGTTCCCTTGAATGATCCCTTGCTTTTTACCCGGCGGCCCCCTCCGCCGGTTTTTTTTTGTTTGTACGCTGGCCAAACCGATTGCAGACGCTGGGAATACCTAAATGCAAATAAGGAAGTCGCCATGCATCCAGTAACGCTTTTACCCCTAGGTGCAGATACCAGCGAGCTGCGTAAGGCATTGTGGCACTACCGCATTGGGCACCGCATTACTGATGAAGCCGATGGACAGCTGCTGTGGGTCGCTGACCCACGCCAGCACACGGAGTTAACGAGCCTAGTAGCGCGTTGGGAGCGGGGAGAAACGCTAATTGTTGATGCCCCCAAAGCCCGTCCACCTGCGTCACGCAATATTTTTGCGATAATCCGCCAGTTACCCGTCACCGCCTTAATGATCGGTATAAGCGTGCTCATCTTTGCGTTAACCGGCGTTTTTGGTGACCTACTGATCGTGGCGCTCACCATCGTGCCGGTGGGCGTATCGGGTGGGCAACTAGTGTACGGCTCACTTGGCGACACGCTTGCTTCTGGGCAGGTATGGCGGTTGTTGTCGCCAGCGTTTTTGCATTTTGGCTGGATGCACCTGATATTCAACCTGATGTGGGTGTGGTACTTCGGCCGCCAAATTGAGCAGCTTCAAGGTAGCCGCACCATGTTACTGCTGCTTCTGGTGGCTGGTATTGGAGCCAATTTAGCCCAATATGTTACCGGCACCGTTCTGTTTGGCGGCATGTCTGGCGTTGTTTACGCACTGCTTGCCCATGTATGGCTGATGTCCCGCCGTGTGCCACGTAGCGGCTTTTTTGTGCCGCAAATGCTTGTGGTATTTATGCTGGGTTGGATGGTGTTCACCATGATGGATGTCGCGGGAAGCGTAGGTTTTGGCAATGTTGCCAATGAAGCGCACTTGGGTGGACTGCTCGTGGGGCTGGCGTCAGGCTGGTATTATTCATCCAAACGAAGAAAACGCTGAGCGAGGAGCTTGCGATGAGCGATATGACTTTTGATCGTATGATCAACCAAATGACCCCCGCAATTTATGAGAGCCTTAAGCAGGCGGTTTCGCTGCGTAAATGGCCTGATGGCCGTCGCCTAACGCCAGAACAGACAGAGCTTTGCCTGGAAGCAGTAATGCGTTTTGAGGTTGAAAATAATGTGCCTGAAGAGAACCGTGTTGGCTACCTTGAGCACCGCACCTGCGGGGCGGGTGCGACGGGCGCTGGCGTTACCCCTGAAATGGCAGGACTAGCCCGGGATGCCACGCGTGACTGACAGTCTGTTCTCTTCCCAGTCACTGAATGCTCAACCACCCACTGCCCAGGGTTGCTTAACTAAAATGGCAGCGGCACTGCCTGCTAGCCCAGACGATTCAGTGGTTTACCACTTGCGGGCAGGCGAGCAGCGTCTTTTGCTCAATACGTTGATTGGGGAGCGGCTCAGCCTTACCTGGAGCGGCGCGATTGCTTGCACTCACTGTGGACGGGCGACTAAAAAAAGCTTTGCCCAAGGCCACTGTTACCCCTGCTTTAAACGCTTGGCGCAGTGCGATACGTGCATTATGAAGCCGGAAACCTGCCACTATCACCTAGGCACTTGCCGTGAGCCTGAGTGGGGTGAAAAGCACTGCTTCCAGCCGCATATTGTCTATTTGGCAAACTCATCAGGGCTGAAGGTGGGTATTACCCGCAAAACTCAAATGCCCACCCGTTGGTTAGATCAGGGAGCCATTCAAGCGCTACCCATACTGGAAGTGGATACGCGTCAACAGTCTGGCCTTGTCGAAATGCTGTTTAAAGAGCGGGTGGCTGATCGCACTAATTGGCGCGCGATGCTCAAGGGTGAGGTGGAAACGCTAGATTTAGCCGCAGAGCGCGACCAGCTTTTTCAGCAGCTGGCTGATGGGTTAGCCCAGCTGCGTGAGATTCACGGAGCCGGAGCCATTCGCACGTTGGATGAAAAGCCGCTGCACTTTCATTACCCCGTCGACACTTTCCCTCGCAAGGTAGTCTCGCATAATTTTGATAAGAAGCCTCTGGTTGAAGGTGTGCTACAGGGGGTGAAAGGGCAGTATTTGATGTTTGATACAGGCGTTATTAATCTACGGAAATTCACAGGTTACGAAATTACGGTGCGTTAAACGGCTAGCCAGAGTGGCTTGGGTTGACTAAGGTTAATGGTGTAAAAATATCCCTGCCCAATGCAACGCAAGGAAGCCGCAATGCCCTGGCTAAAACTGCTCCACATTGCCGCGCTGGTTATCTGGTGCGGCTCACTTCTGTATTTGCCGGCGCTGCTTAGCCAGGCACTTCAGCTTCGTAAAGATGCTGGCTTTGCTCAAGGCGCTCCGCCGATGCCGCGGTTTTTCTACAATTCGGTAGCGACGCCAGCAGCGCTTGCAGCGATTGCTTCGGGCACGCTGCTATTTCTGTTGCATGGGTTGTTAGGCGGCTGGTTAATTCTAAAACTTGGCGCTGTGGTGGCGATGGTGGCTGCCCACGGCTGCTTTGGCTGGCTAATTTTACGCTTGGAGCTGGGAATCCATAAAGGTGTGAAATCCGCCACGCTGCTTGCATTGTTGCTAGCGGTGGCGGGTATTTTAGCAGTACTGGGGTTTGTGTTGGCCAAGCCCTTGGACTGGAGTTAAGTGTTTATGAAAAGTCTTAGTGCGCCTTCTTGGCTGCTAATCAACATCCACGCCTACTGCGTGCTCGTACACCAGTTGGCCTCCCAACCAGCCAGCCAGCGCAATAAGTGCGGCAGTGAGCAGCGATACGGCCAGGCCCCAGGGCAGAATGGCGCTGGGTTCATTAAGCCGCAGCAGCCAGTTAAACGACGCCAGCGAGAGCATTACAACCGCCACAATCGCATGGCTCCAGCCGGTGATAAGTCGGCGGATGCGGGCAACGGTTACCAGGTCAATGATTCCTGCGATAGACGCTATCCAGCCACCAAAAGCGCCTACGCCCGCCAGCCAAAGGCCGCTACGCAGCCAAAAGGGGTCGTTGGTGTACCAGTAAGCCAGGTCGCTTGCTACCAGTGCCATCAAGGCGGCTACAGGAAAGTGGATCATTACAGGATGCAATGGGTGGCCAGCCAGAGAAGCTCGGCTTTTTATCGATCGTTGGGGAGTTGGTGCCATGGTCACTTCCTGTGGGCAGACAAAGGGAAATAGCAAATGAGGGAACGCAACTGCTACACGGCCTCACGGAATATTCAACGCGTATCGCGCCAACGGGTCAACCAAATAGCGTTAGTGACAGTGCTCGCCGCTGCTGGCTTAACCGCTGGTTGTGCAGGTGATAAATCTATTCTAGACCCCGCTGGGCAAGCTGCACGTGATGTGGCGCTGATTTGGTGGATCATGCTGAGTTTCGGAACGGTTGTGCTTGTCGCCGTGACGGCGCTATGGCTTTACGCTTTTAAGCCCCGGGAGGTAACGCGTACCCCGGTTGAGGAGCGGCGCATTGCTCGCCGCTGGATTCTAGGCGGTGGTATCGTGCTGCCCGTGACCAGCATTATCGCACTGTTGGCGTTTGGCGTACCTGCCGGGCAGCGCATGCTGGCGATTGACGATTCAGCGGAAGTCATTGAAGTGATTGGTCACCAGTGGTGGTTCGAAGTGCGCTATCCCAACGCTGAAGGTGGGGAGGTGGTAACCGCGAACCATCTGGTCATGCCCGTAGGCGAGCCGGTTGATTTCCATGTGACCGGTGCGGACGTGATTCACGCCTTCTGGATACCACGCCTGGGCGGCAAGGTGGACATGATCCCCGGTAGGGTGAATAGAATCCGTCTAGAAGCCAATATCCCCGCTGTTTTTGGCGCTCAGTGTGCGGAGTTTTGTGGCGTTGGACATGCGCATATGCACCTATTTGTTGAAGCACTTCCTAGAGAGGAGTACGACGCTTGGTTAGCGGAGCGCCAAGAAGAGCAGCTTAGTGCGGTGGCCACCGCCGACGCCAGCCACGATGACGCGCGCGATGCTTTTATGACCCATTGTGCCAGCTGCCATCAGATAGCTGGCATCAGTAGTGCTACGACGGGACCGAACTTATCTGATATGGGCAGCCGCGCGACGGTGGGGGCGGGCGTTATGGCTATGGAGGAGGGCGCAGTGAGTCGGTGGTTAAAATATCACCAATCGCTAAAGCCTGGGAATAGGATGCCATCCCATGACGATATAGAAACGGACACCTTGGATGCCCTTGGTGCTTGGTTGGAGACCTTGAGCCCATGAGCACAGTCAACGATAAAGCCATTGAGCATGACCCCCAGCAGCTACACGATGACCTACACGACATTTGGGGCAATCCAAAAGGGCTTAAAGCACTAACGATTGTGAATCACACCACCTTGGGCCTACGTTTTATGGTCACGGGGATGGTGTTTTTCTTGATGGGTGGCATTCTTGCCATGCTTATACGCACCCAGCTTGCGATGCCTGATCAAGACTTCATGTCGCCGGACATCTATAACCAAGTTACCACCATGCATGGCACGGTGATGATGTTCCTGTTCGCTATCCCCATGTTGGAAGGGCTGGCGATTTATATGATTCCCAAGATGATCGGCGCGCGAGATTTGGTCTGCCCAAGGCTGACCTCGTTAGGCTATTGGTGCTACCTGTTTGGCGGCATCATCCTTATGTCTAGCCTTGTTTTGGAGATGGCGCCGTCCAGCGGCTGGTTTATGTACACCCCGTTGAGTAGCAGCGAATTTTCCCCAGGCTTAGGCTCAGACTTCTGGCTGTTGGGCATCACCTTTGTAGAGATCTCTGCGCTGTCGGCAGGGGTTGAAATTGTCGTTTCTATCCTGCGTACCCGAACCCAGGGGATGGCGCTGCATAAAATGCCGCTATTTGCTTGGTATATCCTCGCTATGGCGTTAATGATTGTGGTGGGGTTTCCACCGTTAATCTTAGCCAGTGTATTGCTTGAACTTGAGCGTGCCGTGGGCATGCCATTTTTTGAAGTGGCGGCCGGCGGTGATCCTATCTTATGGCAACACCTGTTCTGGCTTTTTGGCCACCCTGAGGTTTACATCATCTTCCTGCCCGCGGCGGGCATTGTTTCCACGCTCATCCCGGTATTTGCCGGGCGGCCGATTGTTGGCTATGGCTGGGTGGTATTCGCGATTATCGTGACAGGGTTTATTAGCTTCGGGTTATGGGTGCATCACATGTTCACTGTGGGCATACCCCAGCTTGCACAGGCATTTTTCTCTGCCGCCAGTATGTTGGTGGCGGTGCCCACCGCCATTCAAGTATTTGTTTGGCTGGCGACGCTGTGGTTAGGCAAGCCCAAAATGAAACTGCCAATGCTTTGGGTAATGGGCTTCTTGATTATCTTTGTTTGCGGCGGTTTGACGGGCGTTATGCTGGCGTTGGTTCCGTTTAACTGGCAAGTGCACGATACCCACTTTGTGGTGGCCCACATGCACTACGTTCTAGTGGGGGGCATGTTCTTCCCGTTAATTGCTGGGCTTTATTATTGGCTGCCGCTCTTTTCTGGGCGTATGCCATCAGAAAATTTAGGCCGCTGGGGGTTCTGGCTCACTTTCCTGGGTTTCAACGGTACTTTCCTGATTATGCACTGGACAGGGCTATTGGGCATGCCGCGCCGTATTTATACCTACGATACGGGAATGGGATGGGATATTTATAACCTGCTCTCATCGGTTAGTAGCTTTGTGATGTCAGCTGGTATTGCCATGGTGCTGCTGGATATCGCGCTGCACTTCCGTTTTGGTAAGCCTGCCAAGCATAACCCATGGAGTGCCGACACGCTTGAGTGGGCTAATACAATGCCACCAAGTGCCTATAATTTTGTCAGCCTGCCCAACATCAAAACGCGTCACCCCCTTTGGGATGACCCTAACCTTCCCTACACCATGGCCGAAGGTAAACACTCTCTGGCGGTTGCTTCCCATGGTCGGCGGGAAATGTGGGGTACCGACCCCATTACGGGCAAAGTGCGTGAAATTATTCACCTGCCGGGCAACTCTTGGTGGCCGCTATTCGCAGCAGCAGCGCTGGCAGTGGTATGTATTAGCCTCTTAGTCCGCGTGTACGCGTTAGCAGGTATCTTTGCGCTGATTGCGGGTGTGTTTCTGCTGCGCTGGTCGTGGGAAAATGGCGCGCACCCCAAAGCCGCACCAGAAGCGGGCGTGGCGCCAGGCGACCCGCCGCTTCACTCTCGTACCATGGATGGGCCTGGGGTCTGGGCGATGGCCACCTTTTTGATTGCCAACGGCTCCTTTTTCCTCTCCTATTTATTTGGCTGGTTTTATCTCTGGACAGTGTCGCCCGAGTGGAGCATGCCAGCGGTACCGCCGCTCTCATTAGGTATTTTGGCTGGCGCTGGTATTGCAGTGCTGGCGGGCTATGGCGTGATGGTAAAACTAATACGCGGGCTTCGGCAGCAGCGTGATGCTGGTTTGGGTTCAGGCTTTTACTTGGCAGGCGCACTAGGTGCCTTGCAGGTAGCCTTGACGGGTTGGGCGCTGTACAGCGCCGACCTATCGCCAACCCAAACCACCCACGATGCGATCATGCTGGTCGGTCTTATCTACGTCCTGTTTCACGGCGGCTTAGCGGTTATTCTTACCGTGATGCAAGGGTTGCGCGTGGGTTATGGCTATGTGGGTGTTCATGCGCCTTTTGAGCCTGCGGTGGTGATACAGCTATGGCGCTATAACGTGGTTACCTTCTGGGTGTTAGCAGGGGCGCTTGCTGTTCTGCCCCGTGTGATAGGGGGCTAAGCACTATGACAACTCTAATGGAGCGTTTGCGTTTAACCCATCCCCTTCACTTTGTGATTGGTTTGACGCTGTGGTGTATCTGGTTTGTCGCGGTTTATGGAGGGCACGCAGTAGCCTGTGAAGCTGCGCCGCCCGCGCCGGACCAGGGGGTATTTACCCTGCTGAATGGAGGGCTACTGCTGATCAGTCTATTGACCACTGCCGTGCTGGTGGCCCTCACCTGGGGGTGTTGGCAAGCAGTGAAGCAACACCATGGGCGAGCGCGATTTAATGCGGCAGTTTCTGCGGGGCTATACCTGTTTTCAGCACTTAGCGTTGTGTTTGTCGCGCTGCCTATCATTGGGGTGCCCCCTTGTCTCTAGGGATTTGGCTGCGCCATGCATAAAGAGCAGCCTCGGTGCGAAGAGGTCATTGAAGCGCCACTCTATACCCTCCACGGCATGTGGTGTACCAGCTGTGCACTGGCTGTAGAGGGGGTGCTAAAACGCCTGGTGGGTGTTTCAGAGGTTAGCGTTCACTACCCAACTGCCACGGTGTGGATTAAAGGAGTGCCCGACACTATTCGGCTAGCGGTGCTCGCGCCTCACGTGGCAAAAATTGGCTATCGGTTAACCGCGCTGGAGGCGGTTGGTGATGCCCATGCGCGCCTTGAGCAAGAGAGCCGCTACCTGACGCTTCGTTTAATCGTTGGCTCCGTGTTTGGCATGTGGACCATGCTGGCTTCACTGCTGATATACGCCGGTGCGCTGCCCACTGTTCAGATAGAGAGTGTAGTGGCGTGGATCTCTGGGGCGTTTGCGCTGCCCGTGGTGCTTTATGCTGGTCTGCCATTCTACCGAGCCGGTTGGCGCACGCTGCTTGCCAAGCGCCCAGGTATGGATGTGCTGGTCAGTTTAGGGGTTGTGGGGGCGGTAGTGGTTTCAACTGGGCTTTTATGGCGTGGCTCAGTGGAGGTCTATTTTGATACCGCCGTGATGCTGATTGTGCTGCTTTTGGTTGGTCGCCTAGTAGAGACTTTTTGCCGGCAACGGGGGTTAAAGGCATTCGATGCGCTAGCGCTACCCAGCGTGGAGGTGACTGTTTGGCAGGATCGTCAGCCGGTAAGGTTACCCGTTGAAGAAATTGCCCTGGACGCACAAATAGACGTGCTCCCAGGTGAGGCAATTCCCCTGGACGGTACGCTGGAAACATCTGGTTGGATAGATACTGCGACACTCTCCGGCGAAAGCGTGCCGCGCTTCTTTGCTACGGGCCAGCAGGTGTATGCGGGCTGCCGTTACTTAAGTGGGTCAGCTCCCCTTAAACTTCGGGTCACTGCACCGGTTGGACAGCGGCGGGTAGATAAGCTGTGCGAACAAATGCGCCGCTTTCAGGCCCAAAAGGGCGAACTACAAACCTTAGCCGAACGGTTTGCCGCTTGGTTAAGCCCTGCCGCGCTGGTGCTTGGGGTTTTGACGCTGCCTGCTGCGTTGCTATTTGGGGTGGGGTGGGAAGAAGCCACCGTGCGTGCGCTTTCTGTATTAGTGGTAGCCTGCCCCTGCGCGGTAGGCCTTGCGGTGCCGCTGGCAAGCCTAGCCGGCAGTGGCCAAGCGATGCAGCAAGGTGTTGCCCTACGCGACCCCGCGGCTCTGGAAATTCTCGCCAACGTGCGTGCCATCGCTTTTGATAAAACCGGCACGCTAACCCGTGGTCAGCATAGCGTGCTGCATGCTGTCCTGCGTCACCCCAAAGACCAAGCCGACTTTCAGCAGATGTTATGTTCCGCCGTTAGGCAAAGTGAGCATCCACTCGCTTACGGCCTGCTGCGTTGGGCAACTAATCCTGAAAGCCATGCAAACGATAAGGTTGCGCAGTTAGAGGAGCTAGAAGAGTACCCTGGTAAAGGTCAGCGAATGACGTTTACTAACGGTGAGCAGTGGTCTTTAGGCAGCGCCTCATGGGTGGGGGGGCAGCTTGAACAGCAAGGCCAAGACTTGCCTGAGCGCGCCCAAGACCCCACTTACGACTTTGCCTCTCAAGTGGTAGTGGCTGACAGTCAAGGCTGGCTTGCCACGCTATACCTAGCTGATCAGCCGGTATCTGATGCCCAAGCAACCATACAGCAGTTACAAATTTCAGGTTATGGGCTGGCGATGATCAGCGGTGACCGCCAAGGTCCCGTGACTTGGCTGGGTCAGCAGGTAGGGCTACCCAAAGAAGCGTGCTACGCGCAGCGCTCACCGGAAGCTAAAGCAAAACTCCTAACTGCGCTACCATCCCTTACGCTCTACGTGGGAGATGGTGTTAACGATACACTCAGTTTGGCTGCCGCAGGAGTTGGTGTTGCCCCTATGCAGGCAAGCGAGGCTGCTCGGGAGGGGGCCGCTGCGCAGTTGCTAACGCCAGGAGTGGGTGGCGTGGTGCGGCTACTAAGCATTGCCAAGCGTACACGTCGGGCAATGGTGCAAAATCTTGCGTTTTCAGCGCTTTACAACACTTTAGCCCTGGGGTTAGTGGTGGTGATGGCGATACCGCCGTTGGTGGCCGTGCTGGCCATGGCAGCCAGCTCGCTTAGCGTTACACTCAATGCGGCAAGGCTAGCGTGGGCGGAAACTGACGAGGTTAACGATAGCCCAGCGCTTGCCCCAAACGCTCCGCATTAACGGCTACCCAATGCGAGTCAATGGCGCCCCAGTGTTTTATGGTGTAGTGGCCAATATTATGCCGTTCGCCTTCGCCTTTCTCGAACACACACTCGATATCCAGTTCTGCCAGGGAGGTGATGGTATCTTGCGCGGTACGCCTTGGCATGCCGGTGGCTTCAATAAGGGCGGGCACGCTCGCGACACCTTGCGCAATTAAATGTGCCACATATAAGCGGCGGTAAAAACTCGACTTGGTTTTGCTGAGCGGGGGCATTCGGTTTCCTTGGCGGCAACTAATCAGTGTGCTGCCTAGCTTAAATGAATAAATCCCCCTGTGCCCGGGGTGGGCAAAAATCCCGAGTGTTTAATCCCTGTTCGGTGCGGTTCTGCATGTTCCACTGGCGACTTGCGCGGTTAAAGCGCTGGGCGATCAAGTCGGCAAATATCCCTTTACCGCGAAAGCGCTTACCAAACTGCGCGTCGTAGTTCTGGCCGCCTCGGCACTGGCGAATGAGGCTCATCACTTTAGCCGCTCGCTCGGGGTAGTGGGCTTCCAGCCAAGCTTCAAATAGGGGAGCGACTTCATTGGGGAGTCGCAGCAGCATCCAAGTGGCGGTGCGCGCCCCTGCACGGCTTGCAGCCTCCAAAATTCGCTCAATTTCGTGGTCGGTAAGCCCCGGAATAATCGGTGACACCAACGTGCCCACCGGTATGCCCGCTGTGTTTAGCTGTCGGATCACCTTCAAACGCGCCTGAGGCGATGCCGCGCGGGGTTCTAACGTGCGTTTAAGGTTGGCATCCAGGCTGGTTAAACTGACAAATACCCGCACTAAGCGATGCTCGGCCATTTCTGCCAAGAGATCCAAATCCCGCAGCACCAGTGTGCTTTTTGTCACAAGCGTGACAGGGTGGCGGCAAGCCAGCAGTAATTCCAGCAAACGGCGGGTGGTTTGGTAGGTGGCCTCTAGCGGCTGATAACAGTCGGTATTGCCGGATAGGTTTATCGGGCGGCAAACGTAGTGAGGGTGGCAAAGCTCCTCTTTTAAGTGTTCCACCAGCCCGCTGCGGGCGATCAACTTGGTTTCAAAATCCAGCCCTGGCGAAAAATCCCAATAAGCGTGGGAGGGGCGCGCATAGCAGTAGACACAGCCATGTTCACAACCACGGTAAGGGTTAAGCGAACGATCAAAAGGCAAATCTGGCGAGTTGTTCCAAGAGAGTGCGCTTTTACTGGCTTCCTCGCGTACTTCTGTTGCCAGCGAGCTAGAGGCTTCTTCCTGCCACCAGCCGTCATCCTCCGCCACGCTGTGGGTAGGGGCAAAGCGGTTATGCGGGTCATAGGTTGCACCGCGCCCTTTATGCACGGTCGCGCGAGAGGGATCTAGTGATGTCATCTGCCACCTCGTACGTAGTATCAACATATATGTTCATAAATACAGTATATGAGGTTTGCGCAGCACCGCAACCAAGCGGTCAGTACAGCCACTTTCACGTTTGCAAAGCGAGATTACGCCGGCACCTATCGTACTGCCTATGAGGTGCATGCGATGTCGCTGGCGAATTTAGACGGGGAGTATGCAGAGATTGTGAGTACAGAAGAGGCGCTGGCCCTTCTTTAAACTGTTTTACCACTTTCCGCTCTTGATCAACGACGTTGCATCAACCGTTGGGTTGTAGATATAGCACCATGCATCGCCATACTGTGTTGTTAACACCGTCCGGTCGTACATCCCTTTTGCAGGAGAGTGATGCAGGTAATCTTCTAGCTCATCGAGCCGCGCTAGCTGATCAGCGTTAATGGCATACACCTCCACCACAACGCCTGTAGAAGGCGTGAGCTTAGCGCCTGGGTAGGGGCCAAGGTCGTAAAGAGTGATCTCTGTTAAATGGTCTTGGCCCAGAATGCCAGCGCCGTTTAACCAATGATGATTGCGATGGCCGTGCTTTAACGTGCCGTATACCGCAACTCTCGGGCAGCGTTGGATGGCTTGGTGAAGATGCTGCATGACGTTCACCTCGTACAATATGACAAGAGATATTGCAGAAGCGCCCTGGCAGTCTGCCAAGGCGCTGTGTTTACTTACCTTTTAGCCTAGCGCTTCTTCCGCGCCGGTTTTTTATCACTGCTCGCTGGCTCTGCATGTTGGGTTTGATGCGCCGTGCTGGGAAAGTGAGCACGCACCAGCTCTAGCAGCCCCTGGGTAGAAGCATCGAAGTCGGCGGCGTTGGCGTCGATGCGCTCGCTGATCTCTCCGGCGATGCGCTTGCCCAGCTGCACGCCCCATTGGTCGAACGAATTGATGTTCCAAATCACGCCCTGGACGAACACCTTGTGTTCGTAGAGCGCAATCAGCGCGCCGAGGTTTTTCGGCGTCAGCTCGTCGAGTAGCAGCGTGCTGGAAGGGCGGTTGCCTGGGCAGCTATAGGGGTCGAGCTGGCTGAGCTCTTTGCTGTCGCCTTGGCTGCCTTCCATAAAGGCGTTGGCTTGTGCCAGCATATTGGTGAGCAGCGCGAAGTGGTGGTCTTCCACGCCGGGTTCCGGCTTGAGCGAGGCGATAAAGTCGATGGGCACATAGCGGGTGCCCTGGTGTAGCAGCTGGAAGAACGCGTGCTGGCCGTTAGAGCCGGTTTGGCCCCACACAATCGGGCCGGTTTTGTAATTGACCGGATGACCGAAAATATCCACCGACTTGCCGTTAGACTCCATATCCAATTGCTGCAGGAAGGAAGGCAACTGGTTCAGCGCCTGATCGTAGGGCACGATGGCCTGGGTCTCGGCACCGATAAAGTTAATGTACCAAATGCCAATCAGCGCCATCAGTACCGGCATGTTCTGGGCGAAGGGCGCTTCGATAAAGTGCCGGTCCATCTCGTGAGCGCCTTCCAGCAGCTCAATAAAGCCTTCAAAGCCAATAGAGAGCGCAATGGGCAAGCCGATGGATGACCACATGGAGTAGCGGCCGCCTACCCAGGCCCAGAACTCGAACACGTTCTCTTCACGAATGCCGAACTCCATCGCCGCTTTGCGGTTGGTAGAGGCGGCAATAAAGTGCGCGCCGACGTCGGCGTCTTCTCCGGCGTTTTCCAGGAACCAGCGCCGTGCGGTCTTGGCGTTTAGCAGGGTTTCCTGGGTGGAGAAGGTTTTGGTAGAAACAATAAAGAGCGTGGTGGCGGGATTGAGTCGTGATAGCACCTTCTGAATATGAGTGCCGTCCACGTTGGAAACAAAGTGGAAGTGCAGCTCTGGGTGGCGGTATTTCAACAGGGCACGGACCGCCATATTGGGGCCTAGATCAGAGCCACCAATACCGATATTCACTACGTCTTTAATGCGCTGGCCGTCATAGCCTTTCCACTCGCCGTTACGCACCGCTTCGGAGAACGCTTTGATCTGCTCGCGGGTACGGGTAATTTCGGGCATCACGTCTTCGCCATCCACATACACGGGCTCATCGCCTAAATGGCGGAGAGCCGTGTGAAGTACGGGACGGTTTTCGGTGACGTTAATAATGTCCCCCGAGAACATCTGGGCACGTCGCTGTACCAGTGCAGAGTGGTCAGCTAGCTCAATCAGCTTAGCGAGCACCTCGTCAGAAACGTGGTGCTTTGAGTAATCGAGAAATAGGCCGCCGACGCGCAGGCTCATTTTTTCAAAGCGCTGTGGGTCGTTGGTGAAATAATCTCGGATACGGTCTTGAGTCGTTTTGTCGCGCAGGCGCTCAAGAGCCTGCCAAGTGACACTGCGAGTGAGTTGAAACATAACGGGCGGTCCTGTTGTTTTTGCATCTGGTGTACATCGTTATCACTGGCGAGGGCGAAAACACTCCCCGTAACGTCGCTATTATTTATGTAAAAATACTACATGTTGAGCTGTTTGAAACACCTAGAAACGATTAATTGTAAGAAAAGTAGTGAATAAAACGCTAAAGGGGTGGGCGGCTCTAATATGGCCGCCCAATCAACATAAAAGCAGAAGCAAAAGGGCAAGAACATTTCGCCCTCAGTGTGCAGCGTTTAGCTGGCAACGGCCACTTGTGCGGCACCACGTTTGATAAACGCGTAGCCAAGGCCCGTAATCAGAGAGCCTACGACAATGGCACCCAGGTAGAGCAGGGCCGGGGTGATCGCATTAGGAATCAGCAGGACGAAGATGCCGCCATGAGGGGCCATAAGCTTGGCACCGACTAGCATGGAGAGTGCACCCGTGACCGCGCCACCGGCGATACACGCGGGAATCACCCGCAGCGGGTCTTTTGCCGCAAACGGAATCGCCCCTTCACTAATAAAGCACAGGCCCAGTACGAAAGACGCCTTACCGGCTTCCCGCTCGGGGGCCGAGAACTTATTGCGCGCCACGAAGCTCGCAATGCCCATGCCAATGGCCGGTACCATGCCCGCTGCCATAATGGCTGCCATGGGCGCATAGGTTTGTGATGCGAGCAGGCCCACGCCAAAGGTGTAGGCCGCTTTGTTCACTGGGCCACCTAGGTCAAAGCACATCATGGCACCCAGTAAAATCCCCAGTAGCACCGCATTGGTAGACCCCATAGAGGAGAGGAAGCCGGTTAGGGCGGCCATAATGGCGGCCACGGGTTCCCCAATCACGTAGATCATGGTCAGGCCTGTGACGAGGCTGGCCACAAAGGGAATAATCAGAATGGGCTTGAGGGATTCGATGCTCGCGGGCAGCTTAACGTACCGAGTCACGGCCAAGGCCACGTAGCCTGCCAAGAAACCGGCCAAAATGCCGCCGATAAAGCCAGCATCAATATTGGCGGCCAGCATGCCGCCAATCATACCGGGAGCGATACCAGGGCGGTCGGCAATGGAGTAGGCGATATAACCTGCCAGCACGGGAATCATCAGGGCAAACGCGGTACCACCACCAATTTGCATCAGCGCGGCGGCAAGCGTTCCCTCTTCTTGGAACGCTTCGATACCGAACACGAACGAGAGGGCAATTAACAAGCCGCCTGCCACCACCATGGGCAGCATAAAGGAAACACCAGTAAGCAGGTGCCTGTAGACGCCTTTCTCTTTCATGCCTTTTTTGGCCGATGCGCCATTGGCGGCGCTGGTGCCGTGCTCCACCACAGCGTCGGTAAAGGCGGCTTCAAGCGTCGGGCGTGGCTTTTTCAGGGCGTTACTGGTGGACGTACGATAAATACGTTTTCCCGCAAAACGAGTGGGGTCCACTTCGATATCGCAGGCTAATACGACCACGTCGGCGGCGGCGATCTCTTCTTCATTCAGTTTGTTTTGTGCGCCCACCGAGCCCTGGGTTTCCACGCGAATCTGGTGTCCCATGGCTTTACCCGCCTCCGCCAGCGCTTCTGCTGCCATAAAGGTATGGGCAACGCCGGTGGGACAGGCGGTGACGGCGACAATTTTTTTGCCGCCCGCGCTGCTTGCCTGGGTAGCCGCTGTGGCTGCCGGAGCGCTGAAAATCGGCGTTTCCCGCTTGGCCTGGCTTAAAAAGGCGCTGGGGTCGGGCAGGGCGCTGGCAATGGGGGCCTGGAACAGCCGCTTACCTTCGAAACGTTCTGGAGCGGGCACGTGGTCGGCGGCTACGACAATTAAGTCGGCGTTAGCAATTTGCTCGGCGCTGGCGGCTTGCAGCGGCGCAATCTCGCCGTGCATCTCCACATGGACGTGCCAGCCCAGCCGTGTGGCCGCTTGTTCTAAGCGCTTAGCGGCTAGAAAAGTGGTCGCCATGCCGCTGGGGCAGGCGGTAATCAGAATCAGGTTCATCGCGTGGCTCCCTCGGTGTGGGTGTCGTCAAGACGCCGTACCCGGGTCTGTTGTTGGAGTGAGTCAAAATCATCGGCGTGGGGCGTGCCCACACCAACATGGCGTACCGCGTCGGCAGACAGCGCCGTGGCGAAGCGAAGCGTGTCTTCGGGCGAGTGGTGGCTCAGCAGCCCGTGGAGCATGCCCGCCACAAAGGTGTCACCCGCGCAAACGGTATTGGTGGCGATGACGGTGGGTGGCGTGGATTGCCAAGTGCCGTGCTGGCTCACCCATAGAACACCCTCGGCACCTGCTGAAATCAGCGCGTGTTCGATACCGCTGGCGTGCAGCCGCTCGGCAGCCGCTTGGCGCTGCTGGTCGCTATCAAGCGCGCTGCCCGCCCAGTCGGCCAGCTCAGTTTCGTTCGGCTTCACGGCTGCAGGCTGCGCGGCAATCGCCGTGAGCAGCGCCGGGCCGCTGGTGTCTACCCAGAGTGGTACTCCGAAACCTTTTAGAAAGGTGAGCAGCTCGCTAAACGTGTACTGGTCGATGCCGGGAGGCAGGCTACCTGCGACCACCACGGATTGAGGCGGCGCGCTACTTTCAAACAGGCTGCTTAACATGGTGCGTAAAGCATCCAGATGGGTGGCTTCGATGGGCATGCCGGGGCCGTTGATGTCGGTCACGCGGCCGCTCTGCTCGGCCAGTTTTGCGTTGATGCGCGTGTTACCCGGCACCCGGACGAAAGCATCTTCGACGCCGTAACGGGGGAAGGCGAGGCTGAAAGGGGCGTCGTTCTCTTCGCCTAAAAAGCCGCTCACGACCACCTCGTGGCCCAGGCTTGCCAATACCCGCGCGACGTTTACCCCTTTACCTGCGGCCTCCAGCTGCGCGCCGGTGGGGCGGTTGACGTGCCCCAGCGTCAGCGCATCCAGGTTGAAGGCGAGATCTAGCGCTGGGTTCAGCGTAATACAGACGACTCTTGCCATTAGCTGGCCTCCAGAGCATCGCGGACTTCATCGCTGGTGGCTTTGCTCAGCGCTAACTGGGCGCTCGCCTGGGCTTGGGCAAGATCAAACTCGCGCAGGCGGGATTTGACCAGCGGGATTTGGCGTGCGCTGACGGAGAGTTCGTCAACACCCAAGCCCACCAGAACCGGCACGGCCATGGCATCAGAAGCCAGCTCACCACACACACCAACCCATTTGCCTTGTGCGTGGGCGGCTTCGACGGTCATTTGAATCAACCGCAGTACCGCCGGGTGCAGGCCATCGGCTTGGGCAGAAAGCTCCGGATGGCCACGATCAATTGCGAGGGTGTATTGCGTTAAGTCGTTGGTGCCCACGGAGAAGAAGTCGACTTCTGCGGCGAGTGTTGGCGCTAATAGGGCGCTTGAGGGCACCTCAATCATCACGCCAAGCTGTACGTCGGTGGCGCGCTGCTGGGGGGCGATTTCGCTCAGCAGGCGGTCATAGATCGCCTTCGCGGCGCGGAACTCGGCCACATCTTTGACCATCGGCAGCATGATGCGCAACGGTTTGCCCACGGCCGCTATCAGCAGTGCGCGAATCTGGGTTTCCAGTACGTCCGGCTGGGTTAGCGCTAGGCGAATACCGCGCAGGCCAAGGAAGGGATTGTCTTCCTGGGGCACCGGCCAGTAGGGCAGCGGCTTGTCGCCGCCAACGTCGAGGGTGCGGGCGACGAGCGGGCGGCCATTCAGCGCATCGGTGGCTTCGCGGTATTCGGCAATTTGCGTGGCGAGATCCGGAGCGCTGGAGTAGGCCATGAACAGGAACTCGGTGCGCAGCAGGCCGACCCCTTCCGCGCCGCGCTCTACCGCATCGGTGGCGTGGGCAGTGTTGCCCAGGTTGGCAGCCACCTCCACCTTGTGGCCGTCGCGGGTTTGCGCTTGCTCAAAGCGCAGCTCCCAGGCATCTGCTTCACGCTGCTGCTGGTCGAGCAGCTGCTGCTCGGCGCGGCGCAGGCGCTCCTCGGAAGGCTGCGAGGTCACCCGGCCGCGCTCGCCATCCAGAATCATCATGCCGCCGTTATGCAGCGCCATCACCGCTTCACCGGCGCCTACCACGGCAGGAATGCCCAGCGCACGTGCCAAGATGGCGCTGTGGGCGGTCGCGCCGCCGCGAACGGTCAGCAGGCCGCGCACGCGGGAGGTGTCTAGGCGGGCCACATCAGAGGGGCCGATATCGTCCATCACCAGAATATAGGGGTGGTCGGGCGGCTCGGGCAGGGTAACGTCGCACAGCACGCCGAGCACGCGGCGGCCTACATCGCGCAGGTCGGCAGCGCGTTCCGCCAGCAGGCGGTCGGCCAGCATCTCTTGGGCGTGGGCGGCGGTGTCGATGGCCTCCCACCAGCCCGCTTGCGCCGAGCGGCCTTCGCGGATGGCGTCAATCGCCGCCTGGTGCAGTTCGGGGTCGTCGAGCATCTCTTCGTGCATGGAGAGAATATCGGCTACTTCGCCGCCAGGGGCGTTGTGTACCAGCGCCTGCAGCTGGGCAGCGCCCTCTTTGAGGGCGGCCTCTAAGCGTGCGATCTCTTGGGTGGGGTCGCTGGCATGCTCAGGGTAATCAAACTGCATTGGGCGAATAACAAACACCGGGGCAATCGCTAACCCTGGCGAGGCTGCCACGCCGGTGTGCGGTTTATCGGCGGCCAGCGGCTCCACGGCAGGCTTGCTGGCGTTGGCGGCGGGCGTGGCATCGCGGCCCCCGTCGAACGGCGTGACTTTTTCACCCAAGCCCTCTTCGACGGCGGCGGCCATGGCGTCTAGCGCGGCGCTCGCTTGTTCGCCCTCGGCGGAGAAAGTCAGCCACTGGCCGCGGCGCGCACCCAAACCAATCACTTTGGTCAGGCTGGCGGCAGAGACGGTGGTGGCGCTGCCTTCTTCCAGGCGCACATTAATGGGCATGGGCTGGGCACGGGCGATCTGTACCAGCTGTTTGGCCGGGCGAGCATGCAGGCCGTGGGGGTTCAATACGCGCACGCGCCGGGTGTGAGTGCTGGCGGTTTCTCCAGCCAATGCCGCAAGAAGCTGGGCGCTGTTTTTGCCTACAAAGCTCTCGCTTTCGCCGTTCTCTAGTACCGCCATGAGCTGCTCAAGCAGCGGCCGGTGGGCATCGCCGCTGGCGGCGAGGCAGAACAGCGCATGAACCGGGTGGCCGCTATGCTCAAGCGTGGTGTCGGCGGGCGTCGCTACACCTAGTGCAGGATGGTTGACACCTTGGGCGTGGCTTGAAAGCCACAGGCCTTTGCCCAGCCACTGGGGCTGGGTGCCAGCAACTGCGCTGATAAAGCCGTTATCCACACAGCCGCTTTGGCGTAGCCGCGCTGCCGCCGCTAGGGCCAGTTCCTGCGGGTCTCGGGCGGGAAAGTTAATGCATAGCGTATCGGCATCCAGGCGAGGTGCCAGTGTCGGCTTGGATAGCAGTCGAGCCACATCAGCGGCGGAGCTGGCGCTGGCCAGCTTAGTGGCTACACCATCGCGGTCGAGAACGTGGGTCAGCTGGCGCAGAATGTCCAGATGCTCATCATTTTGCGCTGCAATGGTGACCAGTACGTACACCGTGTTGCCATCGTGCCACTCAACACCTTGCGGAAACTGCAGCACCCGCACCCCGGTACGCTTTACATGGCGGCGGCTGTCAGGCGTGCCATGTGGAATCGCAATGGCGTTGCCTAGATAAGTGGACGACTGCGCTTCACGGTCATGGAGGCCGTCGCGGTACTCGGCCGCCACCAAGCCAGCATCCGCTAGCGCGTTGGCGGCGCTGTCGAGCGCAGCTTGCCAGTGGTCCGCATGGCGGTCGAGCAAGATGTCATCGGGGCCGAGTGTCAACATAGGGGTCTCCTGTAAACGCGGTCAGGCAACAGCAACGTCTGCGATTGGCGGCGAAGGTGCGCGCATAAGATGTTAGTCGTAGATCGTTAAGGTTAGCTGGATGAATCGTGTCACCTGTGGTTAGTTGGCTATGCTGAATCGATTCACTTTTAGGCACAAGGGTTGTTTCTTTAGACTTTTGTCTGAAGAGGGTAAAACGGCTGCTAAACTGCCGTCTTCATTTAGGGAGAAACCAGCATGACACTTGCCGATATTGCCCGGCTCGCCGGGGTTTCGCGCACCACGGCAAGCTATGTAATCAACGGCCAAGCTGAACAGCGGCGCATTAGTTCAGCCACCATCGACAAAGTCATGGCCGTGGTGCGTCAGCACCGTTACCACATTGACCCCCAGGCCGCTGCGCTGCGCCGTGGCGCTAGCCGTTTGATTGGCCTGATCGTGCCGGATTTGGAAAACATCAGCTATGCGCGCCTCGCTAAACGCTTGGAGCGCGGCGCCCGCGAGCGCGGCTATCAGCTGCTGGTGGTGAGTTCTGACGACTGCGCAGACAGCGAGCGCACGCTGGCCCTAGCGCTGCGCGCCCAGCGCTGTGAAGTGCTGATTACCGCGAGCTGCCTGCCCGAAAACGACACCTTTTACGCGGATTTAGCCGATGAAGGGTGGAGCGTGGTGGGCATGGACCGTGGTCTGACGCCCGAGCGCTTTGCCAGCGTGGTGAGCAATGATCATGAAGCGGCTTATGCGCTAACACGTTCGGTGATGACGAGTTCAACGCGGCGCATTGCCTGGTTAGATGCCATGCCAGAGTTGTCGGTGAGCCGCGAGCGCCGCGCCGGTTTCCTGGCGGCGTTAGAAGGTCAGGGAGTTGAGGCAGTCACCTTTAGCGGCGAGCGTTACGAGCGTGATCTGGGCGTTGAGCTGGCTAAGCAAGCCTTGGCGGTAGGTGAGGTTGATGCGCTGGTGACGGCCTCCTACGCGCTTATGGAGGGTGTGTTTGATGAGCTGCTTGCCCAGGGTGGGCTGCCAGAGACGCTGCGGTTAGCCACCTTTGGTGACCACCGCCTGTTAGATTTCCTGCCCCAACCGGTGAATTCTGCGTTGCAGGATTACGATCGAATTGCGGAGTTAACGCTGCAGTGCGTGCTGGGTGCGATGAATGGAACCTACCAGTGCGGGCAGCAGGTGGTATCGCGTCACCTGCGTACCCGATAGAGTTTCAGGGAGGCTATACCGTGCGTGCCTTGGCCCAGGCGTCCGCATCGGGAATCGACATGTCGTAGCGCTCGCTAAGATAGGGCGAGGAGAGCAGGAAGTCGGCGCTTGCGGCGTTACACGCCACCGGTACGTTCCATAGCGCCGCCAAGCGCAGCAGGGCTTTCACATCCGGGTCGTGGGGCTGCGGGGCAAAGGGGTCCCAGAAGAAAATCAGCACGTCGAGCTGCTGCTCGGCAATGCGCGCGCCAATCTGCTGGTCGCCGCCCAGCGGGCCGCTCATTAAGCCTTCTACTTCTAGCCCCAGGGCGGTTTTAAGCCGCTCGGCGGTAGTGCCCGTACCAATCAACGTATGCTGGCTCAGTGTATCTTGCCAGCGCGTCGCCCACTCCAGCATCTCAGTTTTTTTGCCATCGTGGGCAATCAGCGCAATACGCTTGCGCGGTTGCAGCGTGCGCACGGCTTGGCGGGGAGGGCGGGCGTCAGTCATGGTGGGGTCTCCTGAAGAAAAATTATTCGGCGTCAACGGCCAGTACTTTCATGGTGTTGGTGCCGCCGTGGGCGTTCATATGGTCGCCGCGAGTAAGGATGACATGCTCGCCAGGGCGTGCCAATCCATGTGCCTTCAGCAGCTTAATGGCTTCTTTGTTGACGTCGGCGGCCTCCATGTGAGTGGTATCAAACGGGATCGAGACCACACCGCGATAAAGCGCCATGCGCCGCTGGGCGATGGGGCTGTGAGCCAAACCCACAATTGGTAAGCCTGAGCGAATGCGCGAGGCAATCAGCGGCGTGTAACCGGTGGAGGTCATGCAGGCAATGGCGCGTACGCCCGTTAAGTGGTTAGCCGCGTACATGGCGGACAGTGCGATGGTTTCATCAATGCGCTCAAAGCCTTCATGAATGCGGTGTCCGGAGGCTTGAGCAACCCGCTCACGCTCAGCGCCTAAGCAAACGCGATCCATGGCTTCCACGGTTTCCACCGGAAAGTTGCCCGCTGCCGTTTCTGCAGAGAGCATGACCGCATCGGTGGCGTCGAGTACGGCGTTAGCCACGTCGAAGACCTCTGCGCGGGTGGGCAGCGGCGACTCAATCATCGATTCCATCATCTGTGTGGCGGTAATCACCGCGCGATTCAGTGAGCGAGCATGCTTGATAATGCGTTTTTGCGTGCCGATCAGCGCTTCATCACCAATTTCAACGCCCAAGTCGCCACGCGCCACCATCACTGCTTCTGAGGATTCAATAATGGCATCAAGCGTCTCATCATTAGCCACAGCTTCTGCGCGTTCCAGCTTGGCGACTAGGCCAATCTCTTTGCCTTCGTCACCCAGCAGCGCGCGGGCTTCTTGCATATCGGCGGCGTGACGCGGAAAAGAGACGGCTAAATAATCCACGCCAATGTCGATCGCTGTTTTCAGGTCTTGCTTGTCTTTATCGGTGAGCGCCGGTGCAGACAGGCCGCCGCCCTGCTTATTAATACCTTTATTGTTGGACAGTTTGCCGCCCACGTGAACTCGGGTGTGAACTTCTTGCCCAACAATAGTGGTGACATCCAATACGACGCGACCATCGTCCAGCAGCAGACGGTCGCCAGGGGCGACGTCATCGATGAGTGCTTTGTAGTCACAGCCCACACGCTCGGCGGTGCCGCTATTGGCATCCATCGACATATCGAGCACAAACGCCTGGCCGATGTCTAAGTGGATGGCGCCTTCCGTAAAGCGGGAAATACGGATTTTAGGCCCTTGCAGGTCACCGAGTGCCGCGACGCTGCGGCCCAGGCGCTGAGCGATCTCGCGCACCTCGGTGAGACGGCGGCGATGATCATCAGCGGAGCCGTGAGAGAAGTTCAGCCGCACCACATCCACGCCCGCTTTTAGCATGGCTTCCAACACTCCGGGGCGGTCACTGGCTGGGCCAAGCGTGGCGACGATTTTGGTACGACGGAGAGGGGCAGGGAGCGGGGTGTTGGACATGGTAGTGACTCCTGATGAGCAGCATGGGCTGAACAAAGCCCGGAAAAAGGGCGGATGAATCGTTGATTAAGTATTGGACTAAGATAGTCTTTATATAGTAATTTTACTACATATTGGATGGTTTTTAGCCTCTTTAGGCGGTTGCAGCAGGTTTAAATCGGCCTAGAGGTGATTAAATACGTATTTTTAGTAATTTTTTTACAGAATACGCCATCTACGACCACTGCTTGATTGAGGTGCTACCATGACAATAAGAGTTGCCATTAACGGTTTTGGAAGGATTGGTCGCAATGTGCTGCGTGCGCTGTACGAGAACGGCTACCGTGATCGTGTGCAGGTCGTTGCGATTAATGATCTGGGCGACCCCTCCCTCAATTCTCATCTGCTGCGCCACGACACCGTTCATGGGCACTTTCCGTTTGCGGTTGAGCATGATGCAGAGAGCATCAGCGTGGATGGGGACCGTATTGCGATCTCCTCCGAGCGTGACCCGGCCAACCTGCCTTGGGCCTCCATGAACATTGATTTAGTCATGGAGTGTACTGGTCTGTTTACCAAACGCGATGCAGCGGCTAAGCACATCGCGGCTGGCGCCAAGCGGGTGTTGATTTCAGCGCCGAGCCCTGATGCGGATGCCACCATTGTGTACGGTGTAAATGACGACATCCTGACCGCAGAGCACACCGTAGTATCGAATGCTTCGTGCACCACCAACTGCTTAGCCCCTGTTGCCAAAGCGCTGAACGATGCGGTCGGTATCGAGAATGGCCTAATGACCACCGTTCACGCTTACACCAACGACCAGAACCTGTCGGACGTTTACCATACCGACCCCTACCGTGCGCGTAGCGCCACCCACTCCATGATTCCGACCAAAACCGGCGCGGCGGCAGCCGTAGGTATGGTATTGCCGGAACTGGCGGGTAAGTTCGATGGCTTGGCCGTGCGCGTGCCGGTAATTAACGTTTCCCTGGTGGATTTAACGTTCAACGCGGGTCGCGATACCACCAAGGAAGAGATTAATGCGATTGTTGAGAAAGCCGCCGCCAGCTCTCCGGTATTGGCCGTTAATGCTCAACCGCTGGTGTCTATCGACTTCAATCACGATGCGCACTCGTCCACCTTCGACGCCAACCACACCCGTGTGAACGGTCGCTTAGTGAAAATCATGGCGTGGTACGACAATGAGTGGGGCTTCTCCAACCGTATGTTAGATACCGCTATCGCGATGCAGAAAGCTGCTCAATAACGCTTGGCTCACTCCTCAAGGGCAGGTATCCCCCAGCAGCAGCTCGGTTTTGAGTAGCTGCTGGGTTTTGGGTATTCGCCCTAGGATCATGTTGGCCGCCACGCGCCCTTTACCTGCGCTGTCCTGGCGCACGGTGGTTAACCGCGGGGCGCGGTATTGCCCTTCCGCAATGCCATCAAACCCCGTAATCCGCAGCTCTCCTGGTACCTGAATGCCCCGCTGCTCGGCCAGCGTCAGCGCGGTGAGCGCAATTCGATCCGACATGCACAGCAGTAAGTCAGGCCGCTGTTCGGCGGGCAAGTCGATGATCTCGGTAATCACCGGTGAGCACACGTCAAACACGTTCTCTTCAATGTTCCACAGCGGGATCTCGCCAGTATCGAAGCCATGTTCTTTAAGCGCTGCGTGAAACCCGTCTAAACGTGCGCGGCTGATGGTGCTGCTATCCGGCAGCATCGTGTGCGCTTTCGTCACGCGGCCGTTGCACTGCTCTTTGGTTAAGCGCAGGTTGATGATCGCTGGGCGCTTTGGGCGCTGTTTTAGCGCGTGCATCGCCATATCGTAACTAGCGTCGCGGTCATCGATATGCACCGTGGGGCAGCCGTCAATATCGAAATCCACCGATACCAGCGGACGCTGAGAGGGAAGCTCATCCAGCAGCTTATTGTTGGGCATAAGGCCGTAAACGATAAACCCATCAGCAATGTTGGCCGAGCCGGGCGGCTGGGACGCGTGGCCACGGCCCGGTAGCAGCAGCAGGGTGTGGCCGTGAGCATCCAGCACTTCGGCCACACCAGAAAGAAACTCGCTGGCCACGGCATCGTTCAAGCTGTAGGTCAGGCTTTCGGCCAGAATCACCGCCACAATGCTGGAGCGACCGGTGCGCAGGCTGCGGGCTTTGGCATCGGGGCCGCTATACCCCAGCCGCTTGGCTTCTTTGAGAATGCGGTCACGCAGCAGCGGGGAGAGCTGGTCGGGTCGGTTAAACGCGTTGGAAATCGTCGCGGTAGAGACGCCGAGTTCGAGCGCAAGATCCTTTAGAGTCATTCGGCGAGGGGCGGTCACGGAGCTTCCTAAACAGGTGAAAAGCGTTGACTGAAAAAGTGCAATGCCTAGGCTTTTTTATAGCGCAGGCTAATTATTGAATGGTCCCGCACAAGAATAACGGCCTTGGTGGTATGCCGACTACCCTCACATGAAAGGTTGTCTTCACCGCCAAGGCCGTAATGGGTCGTTCTGTGACGAGTTAAGCGGCTGAGCGAGCGTCTGAGAGCATCAGCGCAGCACCGTTCTCGTCAAAGAGATGCACGTGCGCGGTATCTGGCACCAGTGATACCTGCTGACCCTCTTTCCACTGGCTGGGCGCTTCGCTGCGGTGGATCAGCAGCGTTGTGCCCTCTTTTGGCTCCAGATAAACGTACACTTCGTTGCCCAGGTATTCGACGTTAACGATATCAAAGCAGTTATCTCCCTGCGGCGCTTCCAAACGCAGATGCTCGGGCCGCACGCCAAGCGTTAGCGAGCTGCCTTGCGCGTAGCCGTCGCCCGCTTGGGGCAGGGTCACGTCACCTAATCCTGCAACGTTAACTCGGCAGCCGTCAGCGGCGCCGCTGAGTAGTTTTGCGGGTAAGAAGTTCATGGTGGGTGAGCCAATAAAGCCAGCGACAAACTTCGTGGCTGGGCGTTGGTACAGCTCGTGAGGGCTGCCCACTTGCTCCACATGGCCGCGGTTAAGTACGACGATTTTATCTGCCAGCGTCATGGCTTCTACCTGATCGTGGGTGACGTAAATCATGGTAGAGCCAAGGCGGTTATGCAGGCGGGCGATTTCGTTACGCATTTGCACCCGTAGCGAGGCATCCAGGTTAGAGAGTGGCTCATCAAATAGCAAAATACGCGGCTCGCGGGCCATGGCGCGGCCCATGGCCACCCGCTGGCGCTGGCCACCAGAGAGCGCTTTGGGCTTACGGTGTAAGAGCTCTTCTAGCTGAAGGATCTTCGCTGTGCTCATTACCCGTTCATGCACCGTCTCTTTGTTGGTCTTGGCCAGCTTCAGGCCAAACGCCATGTTGTCGTAAACAGTCATGTGCGGGTAGAGCGCGTAGGACTGAAATACCATCCCCACGCCGCGTTCTCGTGGCGGTAAATCATTGACCACGGTGCCGCCAATGTTGAGATCGCCGTCGCTGATGGATTCCAGTCCGGCAATCAGGCGCAGCAGAGTCGATTTACCGCAGCCGGAAGGGCCGACAAATACTACAAATTCGCCGTCGCCAATGGAGAGATCGACGTCTTTAATAATGTGATCTCGGCCAAATACTTTGTTGACCTTTTCAAGCGTAACACTTGCCATGGAAACTCCTTACCGGCCTCAAGAGCGTCGCGGGCCGGCTATCGTTATTAACTATTATGGGCGGCTTTAGGCGACCTGCATAAAGGCGGCTTGATACGCAGGCAGGGTGAGCTTGCTGCCATCTCGCGCAGCGGTAAAGTTGGCAACCGAGTGGTCGCTGGCAACGTTAACCGGCAGCGTAGTGTGCTGCTCTTGCCCTGTCAGGTTGAAGACACACAGTAGCGTCTCGTCGCCTTTTTGACGGGTGAAACCAAGTAGTTCCTCACCCACATCCACCAGCGTTAAGTCACCATCAAACAACGCTGGGTGGCTACTGCGAAACGCCAGCAGAGCACGCACGGTATTGAGTGTGGCATTCGGGTCGTCTTGCTGGCGGCTAACGGCCAAATCCAAATGGCGGGTTTCCATCGGCAGCCACGGCTCTACTGGGGAGAAGCCGCCCTGGTCGCCGTCGGTCCACGGCATGGGCGTGCGGCAGCCGTCACGGCCTTTAAACTCAGGCCATAGCACTTTGCCGTAGGGGTCTTGAATGCGTTCAAAGGGTACATCGGCTTCCGGCAGGCCCAGCTCTTCGCCCTGATAAAGGCACACGCTACCGCGCAGCGAGAACAGCATAGCGAGCATGACTTTCGGGTAGGCGTGGGGGTCTTCTTCGGAGCCCCAGCGAGTGGCGCTGCGCACCACGTCGTGGTTGGAGGTAGCCCAGCAGGGCCAGGCGTCTCCCGCCAAACGTTGGAAGCGCTCAATCACTTCGCGCAGGTAGCTGGCGGAGTGGGGCATGTTGAGCAAATCGAAGGTGTACGCCATGTGCAGCTTATCGCCGCCGGCGGTGTACTCCGCCATGCGCTCCAGCGGGTTGTCATCACCTATTTCGCCCACGGTGGTGGTGCCGGGATACTCATCCATCAGCGCGCGCAGGTCTTTGAGGAAGTCCAGGTTCTCTGGGCGGCTGAGATCGTAGACGTGGCGCTGCCAAGTGTAAGGGTTCGCTTCTGGTGCGCCCAGGGTTTTAGCTTCGCCTTTCGGTACTGGCGGGTTATCCCGCAGCTCGGCATCGTGGAAGTAGAAGTTGACCGTATCCAAGCGGAAGCCGTCGACGCCCAAATCCAGCCAGAATCGCATGTTGTCGAGCTGCGCCTGACGCGCTTCCAGATTGTGGAAGTTCACGTCCGGCTGGCTGGTCAGGAAGTTGTGCAGGTAGTACTGCTGGCGGCGGGAGTCAAAGGTCCACGCGGAGCCGCCAAAAATCGACAGCCAGTTGTTGGGCGGTGTGCCATCGGGTTTCGGGTCTGCCCATACAAACCAGTCTGCTTTCGGATTGGTACGATCCTGGCGGCTCTCTTTAAACCAGGGGTGCTGATCGGACGTGTGGCTGATCACCTGATCAATCATCACTTTCAGGCCTAGCGAATGAGCTTTTTTCAGTAGCGCTTTGAAATCATCCAGCGTGCCAAACATCGGGTCCACGTCGCAGTAATTGCTAACGTCATAGCCAAAGTCGAGCATCGGCGAGGTAAAGAAGGGCGAGAGCCAGATGCCGTCCACGTTGAGTGATGCCACGTAGTCCAGCTTCTCGGTGATGCCGTTCAGGTCGCCAACGCCGTCGCCACGGCTATCCAGAAAGCTGCGCGGGTAGATTTGATAAATAACGCCGCCGCGCCACCACATCATTTTGTCTTGCATTATTTGTTCCTTAAAAACAGTGGCTGAAGAATCAACATCAGCTCATCAATAGATTTGTCGCGTGGACTAGCCTTTGACGGCACCCGCGGTCAGGCCCGACACAATGCGGCGCTGGAAAATAATCACCAAAATCACCAGCGGTACGGTGACTACCACAGAAGCCGCCATGATCGGCCCCCAGGGCAGCTCATAGGCACTACCGCCAGACAGCAGCGCGATGGCAACCGGTACCGTGCGCTGTGCATCGGTGAGCGTGAAGGTCAGTGCGAACAGGAACTCGTTCCAGGCGGCAATGAAAGCCAGCAGTCCGGTGGTGGCCATGGCGGGCCACATCAGCGGTAAAAACACTTTGGTGATGGTGACCCAGGGGGTGGCACCATCCATGATCGCGGCCTCTTCCAGTTCCATGGGCAGCTGTTTCATGAAGGTGGTCAGCACCCAGACGGTGAACGGCAGGGTGAAGATGGTGTAGCTGAGAATCAGGCCCGCCGGGTTGTTGTAAAGGTTCAGCGCGCGAATGACCTCGAAGAGCCCCGACAGCACCGCCACCTGGGGGAACATGGAAACCCCGAGGATCACCAGCAGTACCGTGGAGCGGCCGCGAAAACGCACTCGTCCAAGCGCATAGGACGCGGTAATGCCCAGCAGCAGCGCAATGAACACCACGCTGAAGGCGATAATGATCGAGTTGAAGATGGCGCGCAGGAAGCTGGTCTGGCTGAAAATTTGAACGTAGTTGTTCATGTTCCAGTCGGAGGGCCACAGTTCCACGCGAAACAGGTCGCTGGAGGGTTTGATCGAGGTGATCACAGCGTAGTAGAAGGGGAAGACCGCGTATACCATGATGAGCGCAATCAGTGCCCAGAAACCGACGCGTTTGGCTATTTTAGCTAGCTGACGAGTGGTCATCAGTCACCTCCCAGTTGGATTTTGTTGCGGCCCAGATAGAGGTAGGCAATGGTGGCCAGCGCAATGATCAGGAACAGCAGCGTGGAGGCGGCGCTGCCGTAACCGACATCCTGAAACTCGACCAGCTGCTGGCGGGCGTATACTGACATCGACATCGTGCTGGTGGAGTTGGAGGTCAGTACGTAAATCACGTCGAACACGCGCAGCGCATCCAGCAGGCGGAAGATCACCGCCACCATCAGCGCGGGTGTGATCAGTGGCAGCGTGACCTTGAAGAACACGCGTACCGGATGAATGCCGTCCACTTCGGCGGCTTCGTAGCAATCCTTGGGCAGCATCTGCAGCGCGGCCAGTACCAGCAGCGCGACAAAGGGAATGGTTTTCCATACGTCCACCATGATGACCGCCCACATGGAGTAGGTGGCGCTGGCGGTCCAGGCAATCGGGTTGTCGATGATGCCGACGGCCATCAACATATGATTGATGATGCCGAACTGGTCGTTGAGCATCCATGCCCACATCTGGGCAGAGACGATGGTCGGAATGGCCCAGGGGATCAGCACCGCCGCCCGAACGATCACCCGGCCCTTGAATTCGGCATTCAGGATCAGCGCCACGATAACGCCGAAGATGACTTCCAGTGACACGGATACCACCGAGAAGTAGACCGTGTTCCAGACCGAGCGCCACCAGATGGGGTCGGCCAGTACGCCGAACCAGCGACCGTCCTCATAGACCAGATAGTTTTCGAAACCGATCAGGTTGGCCGCGCCCAGGTCCGATAGCGATGCATCGGTAAAGCTCAAAAAGAACGTGCGCAGGAGCGGCCAGCCAGCCACCAGGGTCAGGGCGATCAGCATGGGGGCCAGGAACAGCCAGGCCGCCTTGACCCGTTGACGGCGCACCTTGGTGCCGCGCTGGCGCCTTGGGGGCGCTATGGAACGCGCCCCGGAGGGCGCGTCGTGGTGAGAAGTGCTCGGCATGGGAGTCTCCGCAATTACCAGTTACGACGCTTCAGGCGCAGCAGTTCGCCTTCCAGATCGGCAACGCCCTGAGCGCCATCCTTGCTGCCGGAAAGCACGTCATGAGTGGTGCTGAAAAAGGCGTTGCTGACGCGGCCATAGGCATCACCGGTAGGCGCAGACGGGCGCGCGACGGCATTGGTGAACGTGTCGTAGAGTGTGCCGAAGAAGGGCACCGCTTCCAGCACTTCCTCGTCCTGGTAGAGCGCATCCAGGGTGGGGTTGTAGGACGCCTGAATGGCGCGGCGCTTCTGCTCTTCCTCGCCGGTCAGGAAGGCCACCAGATCAGCGGCCAGTTCGGGGTTGTCGCTATAGCGAGAGACCGCCAGGTTCCAGCCGCCCAGGCCAGCAGCACTTTGCCCTTCATCACCACCGGCCGGCAGTTGGACCACACCCACCTTGCCGCGTACGTCGCTGTCATCGCTTTGGGCCAGGGCCCAGGCGTAGGGCCAGTTGCGCATGAACACCGCGTTACCGCCCTGGAAAACCCCGCGGGCTTCCTCTTCGGTATAGTTCAGCACGCCTTCTGGGGAAATATCACCAATCCAAGAGGCGGCAAGGTCTAGTGCCTGCGCGGCGCGCTCGTTGTTGATGGTCACTTCGCCGTCGTTATCGACCACGGTGCCGCCACCAAAGCTGGCAACCCACTCGAGCGCGTTGACGGTCAGCCCTTCATAGGCGCGCCCTTGGAACACGAAGCCCTGCATGCGGCTGTTGCCTTCGTTACGTTCGGCCGCTTGAATCTCGCGTGCCGTTTCGGTGAGTGCCTGCCAGGTGGTCGGAACGTCATGACCGTGCTTTTCCAGCAGGTCTTCCCGGTAGTAAAGCACGCCTGCATCGGTAAACCAGGGCATGGCGACCAGCCGGTCATCGATGGTGTTGTTGACCACGATCGTTTCGAAGTGGCCTTCGTCTGCGTCGTCACCCAATACCTCGCGAAGATCGATCAGGTGGTTGGCCAGCAGACCGGGCCACACCACGTCGATCTGCATGACGTCGATATCACTGGAGTTGGCCGAGAGAATCTGCTGGTAGAGTGACAGGCGCTCGGTAGATGAGTTGGGCGTAGAGACGACGTCCACCCGATGGCCGGTTTTTTCTTCCCAGGCGCGGACACCCTCCTGGCACAGGGTCAGCTCTGCACCCACGGCTCCGCAGGAGATGGTCAGATCGGCGGCCTGGACCGCACCGCTGGCGCTGGCCAGGCTGGCCAGGGCAATCGCAGATGAAAGAAGCGTCTTTTTCATAACGGTATTCCTCGACGTTTATTGTTATGGGAGTGAAGTCACAAGGCGCTGACAGCGCAAACTTAAACGATTAAGTTGAGATGCCAGTTAGCCGTCTGTTGTCATGAAGTTCAATAGCGACTTTTGTCTAACCCCGTGCTGGGTGTTTTTTCCAAGGCTAAATAGCAGGTTAGACATTGGTCGATAATTAGCAAAAGCATGTTGGTTTACTAACACTTAATCGATTAAGTTTTAGTGGTTGTTGCTTGCTGGCTCGAAAAATGAGTTGCTTTGCAACATTCAAGGGAAAGTACGTGAAGGGAAAGTCAGTGCCTGGAGCAGGCAATACGATCAAAACAATAGCGCTTTAAAAACAATCGTTTTTCAAGAGCCTCGCGTTTAAAAACAATAGGATTTAATACAATGCACAAGACAGCGTTCAAGACGCCGTTGGCCATTGCGGTGGCGGCTGCCAGCCTGGGCATGAGCGGTTTGGCCAGTGCCAACCTGTCCCTCGAAGAGCGTTTTGCTGAGCTGGAGGCGCGCATCGCGGCGGCCGAACAGCGCGCAGACGCCGCAGAGCGCCGCGCCGATCTGGCCGAGCAGGGAGCCACGCCACCGCCTTCCAGCGCCCCAGCGGCCGCCACCACCGATGCCGACCTCGAAGAGCGCTTGGCACGAGTAGAGCGCCAGGCCAGCGGTGAAGAGGGCTTCTCGTTCAACGTCTACGCCCGCTCTGGCCTGCTGCTGGGCGAAGATCGCAAGAGCATCGATGGCGGCCCCTACGTGACCCCAGCTGGTAACCTGGGCGGTGCCGTGGGTCGTCTGGGCAACGAGCCCGATACCTACACCGAAGCCATTCTCAACTACCGCATGCAGTTCGATAACGGCGCCCGCGCCCGTTACACCACCATGCTGGCCGCTGGCACCAACTCCAGCAACGATTGGGTCGGCGACGATACCAACCTCAACGTCCGTCAGGCCTATGCCGAGTTCAGCGACCTGCCCAGCTTCACCGGGGCCTTCGAAAATGCCTCCATCTGGGCGGGTAAGCGCTTCGACCGGGATAACTTCGATATCCACTGGCTGGACAGCGATGTCGTGTTCCTGGCCGGTACCGGTGGCGGTATCTACGATATTCAACTGGCCGATAACTGGAAGTCCAACTTCTCGCTGTATGGCCGTAGCTTCAGTGACTTTGACGTCATCAACCGCGAAAACCCCGGCCTGGAAGGCGATGGCAGCAACACCGACAACCTGATCCTGACCTCCAACAACTACTTCGGTAACTGGCAGGTCATGGCGAACGTGATGTCGGCCGCCGACAACGACGAGCGCGACATCGGCGTAGGCCAGACCGCTGCCGACAGTGGCTGGCATACCATGGTGGCGTACCACGGCGACAGCTTCTTTGGCCTGGGCGAGGGTAACTTCAAGGCGGCGTTGCTGCACGGCCAAGGGCTGGGTGCGGAAGTGAAAGGGCTGGGTAGCAATGGCGACCTGACCGACGACGCCACGGCGACCCGCCTGGCGGTCTACGGTACCACCTACATTGCCCCGCAGTGGCGCATTGCGCCCTCGATTCTGGCAGAGGTCAGCGACGACCGGTTTGCCGATGGCGACAGCTACTCCTGGGCCACGCTGAACGTGCGTCTGGCCAACGAGATTACCCAGAACTTCGAGATGCAGTACGAGGGTAGCTACCAGTACATGGATCTGGATCCCAATGGCTTCAATGGCCGCAATGCCGTCAGCGGCAATTTCGGCAAGCTGACCATTGCGCCCACTTTCAAGCCGGATGTCGGTGGCTTCTGGAAGCGTCCTGAAATTCGTCTGTTCGCCTCCTATACTGACTGGGATGCCGAGCTGAACGGCTACACGATGGAAGACTCGTTTGGTAACGATGGCTTTACCGGTGGCCAGTGGAGCTTTGGCGTGCAGAGCGAAATCTGGTTCTAACCCATCGCACCATGCCTGGCAGGTTTCCTTACCTGTTTCACCAATGCCGATTGCCCGCGCTCCGTCGCGGGCTTTTTGCTCGTTAAACTCGACCCAGGGAGGCACCGATGCTGCTGCTCAAGGAAAAACTGAAGGCGCCGCCGCTACCTCCCTGTACGGTGGCGCGGCCGCGTTTGAACGACCACTTCGCGTTGAACGAGCAGGTGCGCCTGCTGGTGGTTCAGGCGCCACCGGGCTATGGCAAGACCACGCTGCTGGCCGAGCGGCTGCCCGTCCTGGAGCAGCAGGCAAGCTGGCTGCGGCTGGACGAGCAGGATAATCAGACGCACCGCTTTCTGGCCTACTGGCAGGCGGCCATGGACACTCTGTTGGCCCCTTTGGTCACGCTGACGCCGGGGGATGACAGTGAATGCATTGCCCACATGGAGCGCTGGTTGACGGAGCTACCCGAACAGCACGCGCCTTGCCGACTGGTCGTGGATGGCTTCGAGCATCTTGCCAACCCCGAGATTCTCACCGCGCTGGCCCACTGGCTGCGCCATCAGCCGCCCTGGCTGACCTTGACGCTGGCCAGCCGGTCACGCCCGGCACTGGGGCTTGCCAGCCTGCGGCTGCGCGGTGAGCTGGAAGAGATCGACCTGCATAGCCTGGCATTCGACAGTGAAGAGGCACACACCCTGTGTGCCGAACAGCTTAGCTTTCCACCTACACGGGTAAGTCTGGAGCGCGCGCTACGCCGCAGCGGCGGTTGGGTGATGGCGCTCAACTGGCTGGTGGAGCGCACCACGACCCGCGCCGGCTTTGATGCGCTGGTCGAGCGCTTAAATGGTGCTCACCCTGATTTCGTCGCCTGGTTTGATGAACTGCTTGCCCAGGCGCTCCCGTCAGATGAGCGTGAGCTGATGCTGCAGCTGGGGGTGCTTGAGCGTTTCTCGCCGGAGCTAATGGCGCGCTTATTAGAAGGCGAGCGTTTGACCCAGCGGTTTGACGCTTTTGAGCAGGCGGGGCTGTTTATTGAGCGCCCCGACCCCCACGCCCAGTGGTACCGCTTTCAGCGATTGTTTGGTGAGTACCTGCGCCATCGACGTCACGAGCTTAGCCTGGCGACCCAGCGCACGCTCCACCGGCGTGCCAGCCAGGCGTGGCTGGCGCTCAACGACCCGGTCATGGCGCTGCGCCAAGCCATTCTTGCCGAAGCGCCGGAGGATGTGGCCAGCCTGCTGGTGTCGCAGGGGCCTGCGCTGTTGGCAAGCGGTGCCTACGCGCTCTTGGCTCAGGGGCTGGGGCTGATAGGGGAGCTTTCGCTCTCACAACGACCAGAGCTCGCGTTGCTGTATGGCTGGGTGTCCCACGCTCAGTTTCAGTTTGATACCACCGCCCGGGTGATTGGTTGGATTGAGTCAAAGCTGGAAGCCCCGGAGTGGCAGTGGCTGCATGCCGAATTTGCCACTCTGCGTGCCCAGCTGGCGATCAATCAAGGTAATGCCGAGCGGGCCGCGCCGCTCGCCGAGCAGGCCTTGGCCATGCCTGCCCGTTATTTAGCCTCAACGCCACTAACGGCCACCGCTATATTAAGCGAGGCGCGGTTTGTGCAAGGCCATTTGGAGGAGTCGTTGCTGCGGGTGCGGGAAGTGGAGCGAGAGGCCCGACAGGGCAATGATCATCAGCGATTGTTGTGGTCGTTTTGCCACCAGTCAGAGACCCTGGTTGCTCAGGGGCGCTTGCAGGCTGCCTACGATATTCAAGAGCGTGCCTTCGCTCACTTAGAGCGTGCAGAGCTTGAGCACCTGCCCGTGGCGGAATTCCTCTACCGGATTCGCAGCCAAGTGCTCTGGGAGTGGCACCGCCTGGATGAAGCCGAGCAGGCCGCTTTAAAAGGCATTGCCGTGCTGGATAACCAAGGCGAGCGTTGGACGCTGCAGTGCCATATCCAGTTGGCGAAAGTATCGCAAAGCCGAGGCGACCAGGCTCAGTGTGCCGACCATGTTCGGCGGCTGCGTAAAATCCTCGCTGAAGGCGATTACCATATCGACTGGGTGGCTAATGCACATGCCACGCTGCTTTCCTGGTGGCACTCTACCCAGGATCTAGAAGCAGTGGAGCGCTGGCGTCAGGAAGCGCCAGCCCCTATCACCGACGGTGCCACCAACCACTTTGCCCAGTGCAATGTGCGCAACCACGCCCGGGCGTTAACGCTGTTGGGCCATTTTGATGAGGCCCGCACGTTGCTAGAGGCGCTTGAGGTACACACCCAGCGTTTAGGTTTAGTGACCGATGCTAACCGCAATCAGCTGTGTTTAGCGGCCGCCGCCTGGCACCAAGGCAGGGAGGAGGCGGCCCGCCATCATCTGCAGCAAGCGCTAAGCTTGGCGTCACGTACTGCCATGGTCGGCAGTTTTTTACGTTTGGGTAAACCGTTAAGAGCGCTGCTAACCGGGCTGATGGCCCGCGGTGAACTACCTGCCTTAGAGCAGGCCAGGGCGGAGCGGCTGTTGACGCTGGTAGGCCGACAAAAGGATTTTGGCAGCGCTCGGCGTCTGATGCTGGATGAAACGGTGATTGCCGATATCGTGGCAAGGCCGGATGTTCCCGAGCTGATCCGCACGTCACCGCTGACCCGTCGCGAATGGCAAATTCTCGGGCTCATTCACGCGGGGCTTTCTAACGAGCAAATCGCCGAACAGCTGTCGGTGGCACCGACCACGATCAAAACCCACATCCGCAGCCTCTACCAAAAGCAGAATATTCGCCGCCGGGATGAAGCGATTGCCCTGGCCGGTCAGCTGTTGGCACATATACAGGGGGAGTGAGGCTAGCCATGGTTCTTCAGCAACTACTCCTCGCGTCTACGCCTAGCACCACCCCCGGGGGAGGATTTTATCTCCCCCCGCAGCCTGCATCATGCCTTCTATCGGTAATACTCAGTCGTTTATAAAACCGTCGGCAATAACAAAGATAAGGACTCACCATGATGCAGACACCGTCTACTTCTCACTACGTTGGCAGCCAAGGGGCCGACTGGTGGCGCGGGGCCGTGATCTACCAGATTTATCCCCGTAGCTTTATGGATAGCCATAGCGATGGCACGGGGGAAGGGGTTGGCGATTTAAAAGGAGTGATTGAGAAGCTCGACTACATCGCCTCATTGAACGTCGATGCAATTTGGCTCTCGCCGTTTTTCACCTCACCGATGAAAGACTTTGGCTACGACATCAGCAACTACCGCGATGTCGATCCGATGTTCGGCACGTTGGAAGACTTCGACCGCCTCGTCGAGGCGGCCCATGCGCGAGGGCTGAAGGTGACGATTGATCAGGTGATGTCCCACTCCTCAGACCAGCACGCCTGGTTTGAAGAGAGCCGCCAAAGCCGCGATAACCCCAAAGCCGATTGGTACGTGTGGGCCGACCCCAAGCCTGACGGCGCGCCGCCGACCAACTGGCAGTCGGTGTTTGGCGGCAGCGCTTGGCAGTGGGATACCCGCCGCTGCCAGTACTATCTGCATAATTTCCTGGCCAGCCAGCCGGACCTGAATTTCCGCACGCCAGCAGTGGTAGACGCCATGCTGGAAGAAGTGCGCTTTTGGTTAGAGCGCGGCGTGGATGGCTTTCGGTTGGATGCGGTGAATTTTTGCACCCACGGTGAGTTAAAAGATAACCCGCCGCGTCAGGAAATGACCGAGAGCTTCCTGGGCGTTCGCCCCGACAACCCCTACGGCTATCAGCTTCACCAATACGATAAAACCCAGCCGGAAAACCTAGTGTTTCTAGAGCGTCTGCGAGCGCTGCTGGATGAGTACCCTGGCACCACCAGCGTGGGCGAAGTAGGCGATGACGACGCCCTCGGCGTAATGGCAGAGTACTCCCAGGGCGGCAAGCGCCTGCACATGTGCTACTCGTTTAACCTGCTGACCGATAAAGCCAACCCCGGCTACCTGCATGAAACGCTCACCGAAATGGAAGCGCGCATTGGCGACGGCTGGCCCTGCTGGGCGCTGGGAAACCACGACGTGACGCGGCTGGCAACCCGCTGGCAGGCGGAAGGGCAGCTCGATAAGCTGCGTCTGTATATGGTGTTTCTGCTCAGCCAGCGGGGCAGCGTATGTCTCTATCAAGGGGAGGAGCTGGGCCTGCCGGAAGCACAGCTCACCTTTGAGCAGCTCGTTGACCCGGCCGGCATTACCTTCTGGCCCGCCTATAAAGGCCGTGATGGCTGCCGCACCCCACACCCCTGGCAAGCAGATGCTCGCCATGCAGGCTTTAGCCGCGCAACGCCTTGGCTACCAGTACCCAATTCCCACGCAAGCTTGGCGGTGGATCAGCAAGAGCAGGATGCCGATTCGCTGCTAAACGCCTACCGTGCTTTTTTAGCGTTTCGCCGCACCCAGCCCGCGTTGGTCAAAGGTGATGTGCGTTACCACCCGGTGCGCAACGACGTGCTCTGTTTTGAACGCACCTATCAACAAACGCGCTTGTTGGTAGCACTCAACTTTAGCGACCAGCCTATCACTCGCGCCGTTCCCGAGAGCGCAGAAGCAGTAGCCGCTGCGCCTGCGTGGCTAAACGGTGAATGGCAGGCCGGTACGCTGACGCTGCCGCCCTTTGGGGTGGCCATTGCTCGCTGCCCGCAAACACAGGAGGATGCGCCATGGGACGTTTAACCCTTAGTGGTATTGGTAAATCCTTTGATGGCGTTGAGATTTCACGGGATATCGACCTCACCATTGAAGATGGCGAGTTCGTGGTGTTTGTTGGCCCCTCCGGCTGCGGTAAATCCACGCTGTTGCGCATGATTGCAGGGCTCGAGGATATTACCGAAGGGGATATGCAGTTAGATGGCCAGCGGATTAACGAGATCCCGCCCCAGGAGAGGGACATCGGCATGGTGTTCCAATCCTACGCGCTCTACCCCCATATGAGCGTGGCCGAGAATATGGCGTTTGGCCTGAAGTTGGCGCGTACCGACAAAGCGGAAATTCGCCGCCGCGTGCAGCACGCCGCTGACATGCTGCATTTGACAGAGCTTCTGGAGCGCAAGCCCAAAGACCTCTCGGGTGGCCAGCGCCAGCGGGTGGCCATTGGTCGTACGCTGGTGAAAGAGCCTGCCGTGTTTCTCTTTGATGAGCCGCTCTCTAATCTCGATGCAGCGCTGCGCGTGGATATGCGGGTACAGATCGCCGCGCTGCATAAGCGCTTAAACGCCACCATGATTTATGTCACCCATGATCAGATCGAGGCGATGACCCTGGCGGATCGCATCGTGCTGCTCTCCAAGGGGCGCATTGCCCAGGTAGGCGCACCGCTATCGCTGTATCACTTTCCCAATACTCTGGAAGTAGCGGAGTTTATTGGCTCCCCGCGTATCAATACGTTCCCGGTCACCGTGGTCGATCCCGGCGAGCGCCAAACCGTGGTGCGACTTCATAATGGTGAAACGCTGGCAGTGGCGGTAAATGGCCAAAAGCTGCAAGCAGGTGATAGCGCCACTCTTGGGCTGCGGGCAGAGGATTTTATGAAGAACGAGCAAGCCGAAGCCACATTAGATGCCACCTTGCTGGTGGCAGAGAAACTGGGTTACGAAACTCTGGCGCATTGGCGGGTAGCAGCCATCGACGTGCCGCTAACCCAGCGCTTAGATGGTTTGACCCACCTGGAGGAGGGGCAAACGGTGCGCCTAGGGCTGTCAGGCCAGCATTGCCACCTGTTTGATACTCAGGGCAATGCTTGCCCTCGGCAAATTGAAGTAGACGGCGTTAGCCAGTAGCGTGCTATAAGCAACGCGACACACTAAACACGACAAAGCACCCTGGATTTTGACTCGGGGTGCTTTTTATCCTTTTTTGAAAGAGTTAAACGCCAATCTCTGTGCGTATATCCCCACTGTGCGGCGGTATGTAAAAGGCGGGGAAAACGGGTTATAAAAACCGGCCCCATCAATAGGGCCGGTGACGAGCAAAGTGCCCAAGCGAGGAAGCGGGAGTAGGTTAAGCTTACCCTTTGACGCCCCCAGCCGTTAACCCGCCAATAATCCAGCGCTGGCAGATCAGAAACGCCACGGTAATAGGCAGGCCAGAAAGCACCGCAGCAGCAGCAAAATTGCCCCAACGCTGGTTGTGGTCGGCCAGGTACTGCTGCGCGCCCACGGCGAGTGTCAGTTTGTGCTCATCTACCAGCAACACCGACGCCATGGGGTACTCCATAATGCTCATCACAAACGCCAGGATGAACACCACCATTAAGATCGGGATAGAGAGCGGCAGCAAGATATAGCGAAACGCCTGCCAAGTGCTGGCACCATCCACCATGGCAGCCTCCTCAAGTGAGCCATCGATGGATTCGAAATAGCCCTTAATCGTCCAGATATGCAGCGCCACCGCGCCGAGCGAGGCCACAATGAGCGCACCGTGGGTATTGATCCCCAGCCAGCTCACAAACTGCCCTAGCCGGTCGAACAGGGCGTAAAGCGCCACCAGCGAGAGTACCGCTGGAAACATCTGAAAAATCAGCATGCCTTTTAACAGCGGCTCCTTGCCTTTAAAGCGCATGCGGGCAAACGCGTAGGCGCTGGTGGTGGCGAGCATTAGAATCAGCACCGATGATACTACCGCCACCTTGATGGAGTTCCACAGCCACAGCAGTACGGGGAAGGGCGGCTGCACAATAGTGCCATCAGCGCGCTCCCAGGGGATGCCTAGCGCCAGCGACCAGTGCTCTAGCGAGAAGTTTTCTGGTATGAGGCTGCCGGTGGCAAAGTTGCCCTCCCGGAATGAAATTGAGATGACCAGCAGCAGCGGAAACACAATCAGCGACACAAAGCAGATCAGCGCCAGGTGTGCCCCCAGGCGGCGCGCGCCAACGGAGCGGGGTTGAACCATCGCCATCAGTAACCTCCTAAACCTTCACTTTGGAAAGGCGCAAATTAAGTAACGACATGCCCGCCACCAGAAGGAAAATCAGGGTGGCAATAGCGGCCGCTAGGCCAAAGTTCTGCCCGGCATCCTGAAAGGCAATGCGGTAGGTGTAGCTCACCAGTAAGTCAGTGGTGCCCGCTGGGGTGCTGGCGCCCAAAATATCTGGGTTGCCGCCGGTTAACAGCGCAATCAGTACAAAGTTGTTGAAGTTGAACGCAAAGGCAGCAATCAGCAGCGGCGTTAATGGCTTGATAATCAGCGGCAGGGTGATTTTGAACAGGTTGGTGAGCGGCCCGCCGCCATCCACCGCCGAGGCTTCGTATAAATCCTGGGGAATCGCCTGAATTAAGCCCATGCAGAGCAGCAGCATGTAGGGGTAGCCTAACCAGGTATTCACAATCAGCAGCATGCTGCGGGCAAGCCATGGGTCGGTAAACCACTCTGGTCGCACGCCGAAGAGGGTATCTAGGATCATGTTCACTTCACCAAAGTGCTGGTTGAACATGCCTTTAAAAATCAAAATAGAAATAAACGCAGGCACCGCATAGGGCAGAATCAGCAGCGTCCGGTAAACGGCTTTCCCCCTAAGCTGATCCCACTGCAGCAGCGACGCCAGCACAAAGCCAACCGCCAAGGTAAACACCACGGTGAGCGCGGCAAACACGAAGGTCCACACGAAAATCTGCATGAACGGGCCGCGAATATCCGGATCGGTAAAAATCTTGGTGTAGTTGCTGAATCCTACATTGACCGGCCAGCCCGGAGTGATGCGCTGGCCATCGTCGGCGACGAAAAAGCCGATGGTGTGATCCGGTGTCAGCAGGCGGTCGTCTCGGCGGTCGTATAGCGTGCCATCCTCCTGAGTCTCGTAGCGGTCGAGCATGGGCGCAAACTGGCGTATACCGGCCATGCGCAGCTCGGTGCCTTCGGGAGTGATCAGGCGTAGCCCCTGCAGGGCACTGCGCGCTTGAACGATGTCGCGCATGGGCAGCGGGTCTGCGGTGGGAGCGTCACTGGCCGCCTGCAGGCCTAGCTGGCGAGACTCCACATTGGCCAGATTCAGCGGTGACGACATCCAGCGCTGGCGCTCGTTTTCCAGCCGTAAACGCACCAGGTCGCCTTCGGCATAAAGCGTGAGGTCGAAAGCGTCATCGTCTTCCTGATAGGTCTGGCTCATCAACTGGCTGCGCACACGCTCTTCCGAGAGCAGGTTGGTGGAGCTGTAGTTGCTGAAGCTGATCCCAAAGGTGTAGATCAGCGGAAAAATGACGAACACTCCCAGCCCTGCTACGGCTGGGAAAATATAGCGGTGGCTCATCAGCGAACGCTTGGTGAACACCACGCCCAGCGAGCCGCCGAGGAGCAAAAACAGCAGTGCGAACATCCACTGCCCGTTCAAATGAAAGGCCAGCACCAGCCAGAGCAGAGCGATAACCAGGGCCGCTATCACGGCGCGCAGGGCCCAGCGGGTGTAGCGTTCGGTAAGATGGCGAGAGCGGTGGCGGGGCAGGCCACGAGACGCGTTGGTGGTATACATGATGACATCCTGAAGGCTGCCCGGCGCTTACATCGCCGGGCAGCAAGGGCAAAAGAGGAGCTACTGGCGCATCCGGCGAGCAGCGGCATCCAGCGCTTCCTGGGGCGATTGACGTCCGCTGCCAATGTTCTGCAGCGCGGGCTCCATGGCCGCCCAGAAGGCTCCCATTTCAGGAATATTAGGCATTGGCATGCCTACTTCGGCGTTTTCCAGCGTGGCGGCAATGTTGGGGTTGTCCGCCAGCTCGGCTTGGTAATCGATATGGGCCACCGCACCCAGCGAACCGTCGCTGTTGAAGGTACGCATCCCCTCTTCGCTGAGCAGGTAGTTCTCTAAAAACTCAACGGCCAGAAAATCGTTGGGGGTGGCGGAGTTGATCATGGCGGTCATCACACCAAACATCGGTTTCGCGTGTTCATCGCCTACCTTAGGCAGCAGCGCCACGCCGTAATCAATGCCGCTGCGCTCCAGGTTAGGCCATGCCCAAGGGCCGCTGATCATGGTCGCCACTTCGCCCCGGTTAAAGCGGGTGTCCATGAGGTTGTAGTCGGTGCCACGGGGGAGTACATCGCTTTCGATCAGCTCGACTAGCAGTTCTGCGCCTTGCAGTGCGCCCTCATTGTTGACGCCAATATCACCCACGTCATAGCCGCTATCGGTTTGCTTGAACGGGTAGCCGCCATTGGCCGCGAGCAGGGACCAGCCGTAATAGGGCTCGCTGTAATCAAACAGAATGGCTTTTTTGCCCTCTTGGGCCAGCGTGGCATCCAGCTCCATCAGTTCGGCAAAGCTTTCGGGGGGCGTTTCTACCAGCGCTTTGTTGTAGATCAGGCCGAGGGATTCAACGGAGATGGGGTAGCCGTAGGTCTCGCCATTCCACAGCGCTGCGTCCCAGGTAAAGTCGTAAAAGGCTTCCCGGAAGGAGTCGCTGGGGGCCACAGGTTTCAGAAGGCCGCTTTGCGCCCATTCACCCATGCGGTCGTGGGCCCAAATCACGATATCCGGGCCTTGACCACTGCCTGCTGCCTGCTGGAAGCGGTCGGTCAGGTTGTCAGGGAACACCACCTCTACTTCAATGCCGGTATCTTTGAGAAACTGTTCAGCCACCGTGCGGATGCCTTCTTGGCCTTTATTGTCGCCCATCCAGATGGTTAAGCGGTCATCCTCAAAGGCGAAGGCTGGGAGTGTTGCGGTGGCTGCTAACGTAGCAGCGAGCAGCGGCGTGAAAAACGGACGAACCATTGCCATGATGTGCATACCTCATTGTGACGTTGTTTTTATGAATTTGTTGTCGTGCACGCTCTAAACTGACGTGCTTTGTTCCCTGCCAGCGTCGCTAATTCGGTGCAAGGTCACCTCCTCCTTAGGGGGAGTAGGGGTGGCGTATCCCAGGGGCGTAGAGTAAAGGTAGAAGGAGAGGCTAATTTGTAGGCAAACAGTGTCTGGAAAGGACGGCAGTAGACAATATTTTGTAGTAAAATTACATAATATATTGCGTATAATGCCTTTAATCAGATAAATTTTAGGTAATCTAACTACATTAGATGGCCTAATTATAAACAGGAGTTGAGATGAGCCAGTCACATGCACCGCTGGGCGACCCCAGTCATGCGATTGATTTAGCGCTGTTCGGGGCGTTAGGCGACCTTGCCATGCGCAAGCTGTTCCCTGCGCTGTATCATCTTGACCGCGAGGGCTTAATGCCCGAAAACACGCGGATCATGGGGCTGGCGCGTCAGGAGCACGACATTGCTGCGTTTCGTCAATTGGTCAGTGGTTCACTGCAAAAGCGCCTGAAAAAAGACGAGCAGGATAAAGAGAGTCTTGAGCGCTTCTTAAACCGCTTGGAGTACCTGAAGCTCGATTTCGCAACGGTAGATGGCTACGACGCCATTCGCCAGTGGCGCGAAGGCTCCAAGCAGCCCATGGTAGTGTATCTATCCGTCGCGGCGCGCATCTATGGCGATATCTGCCACAACTTGCAGGCAAGCAATAGCCTGGATGACGACACCCGCGTGATTGTTGAAAAGCCGATTGGTTATGACTTGGCCTCATCCGAGCAGATCAACGACGCTATTGGCGCTGTTTTCCCTGAATCGCGCATCTATCGTATTGACCACTACCTGGGTAAAGAGACGGTTCAGAACCTGATCGCCCTGCGCTTTGCCAATCCGCTGTTTGGCACGCAGTGGAACCAGAACCATATCTCCCACGTCGAGATTACTGTAGCCGAAAAGGTCGGCATCGAAGGCCGTTGGGGCTACTTCGACGATGCGGGCCAGCTGCGCGATATGGTGCAGAATCATCTACTACAGCTGCTGTGCCTGATTGCCATGGACCCACCTTCGAATCTAGATGCCGACGCTATCCGCGATGAGAAGGTAAAAGTGCTTAAGGCGCTCAAACCGTTTACCGGCGAAGCGCTTGGCCGCGACGTGGTGCGTGGCCAGTACATTGCGGGAACCAGTGATGGTCAGCCTGTGCCGGGCTATTTGGGAGAAGAGGGCGCCAACACCCAGAGCCAAACCGAAACTTTCGTGGCGATGAAAACCGAAGTGTCCAACTGGCGCTGGGCGGGCGTGCCGTTTTATCTGCGTACCGGCAAGCGGATGCCAGAGAAGCTGTCGCAAATCGTGATTCACTTCCGTCAGCAGCCTCATTACATTTTCGACCCGGATCAGCGCAATATTGCCGCTAACAAGCTGATTATTCGCCTGCAGCCGGAAGAGGGCATTGCTCTTCAGGTGCTCACCAAGGATAGCGGCCTGGATAAAGGCATGCGCCTGCGCCCAGGGCCGCTGCACCTGGATTTCAACAACGCTTTCCCCAAATCGCGTATTCCCGATGCTTACGAGCGTCTGTTGCTGGAAGTCATGAAAGGCCAGCAGTACCTGTTTGTACGCCGGGATGAAGTGGAGCACGCATGGCGCTGGTGCGACCAGCTGATTGGTGGTTGGAAAACACGCGAAACCCCGCCGCGCCGCTACCCGGCGGGCTCTTGGGGGCCGGTTGCCTCCATTGCCATGATTACCCAGGATGGCCGCAGCTGGTACGAGGATTATTAATATGAGCAACACACGACAAGCGCTGGCGGAGCAGCTGGCAGAAGCCGTTTATCAGGCCCTGGCCGACGATCTTTCCCACCAAGCGCGTGCGCTACTGGTGGTCTCCGGTGGCTCAACGCCCGTGCCGTTTTTCAAGGCGCTGGCGCAAAAGCCACTGGCGTGGGCGCGGGTAGATATCACCCTGGCCGACGAGCGCTGGGTGGATGAGCAGAGCAGCGACAGCAATGCCAAGCTCGTGCGCGACAACCTGCTGCAAGGCCCCGCAGCGGCGGCTACGTTTGTACCGCTGACCTCTGATGCCGGTACGCCGGAAGAGGGCGTAGCAGCCGTGGCAGAAGCTACCGCAGGACTTGCCTGGCCTGCGAGCGTGGTAATTTTAGGTATGGGCGGCGATGGTCACACGGCTTCGCTGTTCCCAGATAGCCAAGAGCTGGGCCTGGCGCTCTCCACCGATGAGCCGCTGGTCGCCGTGCGCACCCCGAGCCAGCCGCAGCCGCGCATTACGTTTTCGGCGGCCCGCCTGCATCAGGCGAAGCGCCATATTCTACATATCACCGGCGACAATAAGCGTGCCGTATTGGCGAACGCCATGAGTGGCGACGATGTACGTACACTGCCCATTCGCGCCTTTCTATCTTGCCCGTTGGCGATCTATTGGGCGCCCTAATGCGACGCCTTCGCCAATAATAAATTGCTTGGAGACTCACTCATGACCATCGATAAACAGCTACCCTCAACGCGCACCGCCGAGCTAGACAGCATCTGCTTAAAGGCAGAAGTGATCCCGGTGATTACCATCGAGCGCCTTGAAGACGCGGTACCACTAGGCCGTGCTCTGGTGGAGGGTGGTCTGACCGTTTTGGAAATTACCCTGCGCACCGACTGTGCCCTAGAAGCCATCAAGCGCATGAAAGAAGCGCTGCCGGGCGCCAGTATTGGGATGGGCACGGTGCTCACGCCTGCGCAGTACCGCCAGGCCGAGCAGGTAGGCGCTGATTTCGTAGTGACGCCGGGTGCCACTGAAGCGCTTTACCGCTACGGTGTTGAGAGCCCGGTGCCGATGTTGCCGGGAGTATCGACTATTTCTGAGCTGATGACCGGCTGGCAGTTTGGCTACCGCCGCTTCAAGTTTTTTCCCGCTGAATCCAGCGGCGGTGCCAAAGCGCTTAAAGCGTTTGGCGCACCGATTCCTGAAGCGCGCTTCTGCCCCACTGGCGGCATTTCCGTGGATAATGCAGAGTCTTACCTCTCGCTGCCCAACGTAATGTGTGTCGGCGGCTCCTGGCTAACGCCGAAAGCGATGATTGAAGCCGAAGATTGGGACGGCATCCGCGAACTGGCCCGCCAAGCTGCCGAGCGTTTCCACCACTAATTTGTAACACCGTATAGAGCACTCTCGTCACTTGCCTCACTGATATCGGTTCGTGTGCGCAAGACGTTTGCCCGAGCATGTCACCATGCTCGGGCTTTTTAGTGCCTACGTTTGAAGAGGGCTGCGCATTTTGCGATGATGCTGTGAGCTAGCCTGCCGAGCTGCGCAGGGCTTCAATATCGGCGTGGGTGGGCAGGGCGGCATAAGCGCCGGGGCGGGTGACCGCGTGGGCGCCGCAGCGGCAGGCGATATCTACCGCGCGGGTGAGAAACGCGCTGTCCTGGTGCCAGTTGTCTGTTAGGCCGTAGCGGGAGAGCTCCGCGAGCAGACCGCCAATAAAGGCATCGCCACCGGCGGTGGTATCCACTGCCGTTACGCTGGGCGGCGTCACGGTTTGGTCAATGCCGATGCCTTTGAGCACCACATTATTCGGGCCGTCGGTAATCACCACCACTTTGACGCCTGCGGCGAGCCGCTGAGCAATCCACGCGTCTTGCGGGAGGTCGCCCCGCAGGTAGTCCAGCTCTTCTAGAGATACTTTCACCAGCTCGGCGCTGTCGATCAGCTCGGTGACCCGCCATACGTCCGCTGAACCATCCGCCCACAAATTGTGGCGCAGGTTGGCGTCCACACTCACTAGGCAGCCCGCCCGCTTGGCCATGGCGGCAATCGCCAGGGTGGTGTCTGCGATCTCTGGGTCGGTTAGGCTGTTGCTGCACATGTGAACAATGGCAGGCTGCTCAAACACGCCGTGGGGCAAGTGCTCCAGGCGGTATAGTAGGTCGGCCGCGGGTGGGCGGTAGAAATCAAAGGTGCGCTCGCCGCTGCTGTCTCTAGAAACAAACGCTAGCGCCGTGCGGGCCTCTTTGGTAAGCACGACCCCGTGGGTATCCACGCCGTGGCTTTTCAGCTCATTAATCAAAAAGTGCCCAAAGGTATCGTCACCCACCATGCCCAAGAACTGGCTAGGTACGTTCAGCCGTGCGCAGGCCACCGCCACATTTGCAGGCGCGCCGCCTGCGTAGGGGGTGAACGTCTCTGGCCCTTTGGCATCACCCAGGCGGCTAGAGAGCATATCAATCAACGCTTCACCGAACGCAATCACCGGCGTCATAGGTCGTTCCTTATCGTTATTAGCATCAATGTTGAGTGGGTGGCGGGCCTAAGCGACGCAGTGGCCGCGGGCGGCTTCTAATAGTTCATACCAGGCTTCTCGGGGCAGCGTTTCCGGGCCATTCAGCATGTCGGCAATACGCTCTGGTTTGATACTGCCTACTACGGGAGCAGGGCGGCTGGGCAGCGTACGCAGCCATGCCAGCGCCAGCGCGCTGGGCGTGCTGTTCAGCTCGCCTGCTAAACGGTTCAGCACGCGGCTAACCTCGCCCTGCATCAACTGGCCGCCCGCCAGCGGAGACCACGTCATGGGCGCGTGGCCATCGGCCCCCAGGTCGTCAAAGCTGCCGTCAAACAGCGGTGCGTTATGGGCAATCGACAGCTCAATTTGATTGGCCTGAAGCGGATGATGCATATGGCGTTGCAGCCTGCGCCACTGGCTGGGCAGGTGGTTAGAAATACCCGCCGCGCCAATTTTGCCTGCCTCGATGGCATCATCCAGCGCGCGCCCCGTGGCAGCGGCATCCATCAGCAGGTCCGGGCGATGAATCAGAAAGTGGTCAAGGCGTTCAACGCCCAAGCGGCCCAGCGCATCATCAATGGCGCGGCCTAAGTAGTCCGGGCTGGCATTGTAGTGCTTTACCTTGCCGGAACCGGGGGTCGGGTTGTCGTTGGCGATGCTGGCTTTGGTGACGACATTTAGCCGCTTAGCCAGTGCCGGGCGGGCGCGCAGCGCTTGGCCAAAGAGCGTTTCGCATGCTCCGTTGCCGTAGATGTCGGCATGGTCGAACCAGTGCAAACCCTGCTCAAGGCGGGCTTCAATCCAGTCGGCCAGATGGCTTGCTTGGTGCATCTCTTGCGCTTCATGCAGGCGCATCATGCCGAGCACAAACGGCACGTTGAACGTTACAGCAGCCATGGCGTGTTCCAATTCGTTAAAAGACTTCTTCATTATGCAGCGCTTCGGCGGCGCCCAGCAGGCCGGTCCAGGGGTGGGTCACAATCCACACCGGGATATCGGCGTTGTACGCGCCCATGCGCCCTTTGTTAACAAAGCTTGCGCGCAGTTCGCACTTGGGCAGCCACTCCAATAGGCGGGGCAGAATGCCGCCGCAGAGGTAGACGCCGCCGCGTGCGCCCATGGTCAGCGTGGCATCGCCGCATACGTCACCGAGAATTTTCAGAAAGCGCAGCAGGGTGGCGGTGGCAATGGCGTCGCCCTGGTTAGCCGCTTGGGTAACTTCTGCAGGCGTCTCGCAGCGCGGCACTTGGCCTTCTAACGTGCAGTGGGCTTGGTACAGCTCTAACAACCCATGGCCACACAGAATGCGTTCCACACTCACCCGCTGGTAGCGCTTTAGAAATACATCCAGCAGCGCCCGCTCGGTGGTATCGGTGGGCGCAAAAGTGACGTGGCCGCCTTCGGTGGGCAGCGGAATCCAGGCGTGCTGGCCAGGGAATACCCCGGCCACGCCTAGACCGGTGCCGGGGCCAATAACCAAACGCGTCGAGTGTGACTGGGCAGCCCCAGGCTGCACTTCCACGAGGTTGTCTTCGCCCACGTGGGGCACGCCCAGCGCTTGGGCGGTGAAGTCATTGATGACTTTAAATAGCGATAAATTCAGCGCCTGCTGAACGTCGCTTTTCATAAAGTCCCAATGGTTGTTGGTCATCTTTACCCGCTCGGCGTGAACCGGGCAGGCAAATGCCAAGCAGGCTTCTTGCGGGGCGTTATCGCCCGTTGCGCCTACACGGGCAAGGTAGTCCTGAATCGCTTCAATGACGCCGGGGTAGTCGGCGCAGGGCAGATTCAGAATATCGTGGGGCGTGACTCCGCCCGGCGTGACCAACGCCAGGCGAGCATTCGTGCCGCCGATATCGCCGATCAGTGCCGGTCGCATCAGGCGTCCTCTTGCAAAATCTGGCCTTCTTGGCGGGCGAGGTCGTCGGCTTCGAAGCCGCCCAACGAGCCTGCACCCTCTTCACCGCGCATCGCCAGGTGGCGGAAGCCCGAGAACAGCTCACGGCCCAGGCCAACGTGGTAGTGGTCTAGGTTCGCCACCACGCGCTCTCTGTCGGCCCAGGTCGCCGCATCCACTTTGGCTTCCAGGGTGCCGGTGTTGGCATCCAGGCGAACCACGTCACCATCGCGCAGTTTGGCCAGCGGGCCGCCGTCCAGCGCTTCCGGGCTCATGTGGATAGAGGCGGGCACTTTACCCGACGCACCAGACATACGGCCATCGGTAACAAGTGCGACCTTGAAGCCACGGTCCTGAAGTACGCCCAGGAACGGCGTCAGCTTGTGCAACTCGGGCATGCCGTTGGCTTTGGGGCCTTGGAAGCGAACCACTACAATCACGTCGCGGTCCAGGTCGCCCGACTCAAACGCCGCTTTCATTTCGTTCTGGTCTTCAAAGATCTTCACCGGCGCTTCTACCACGCGGTGCTCTTCGGCTACCGCCGAAACCTTGATCACGCCACGGCCCAGGTTGCCTTTCATCACGGTGAGGCCGCCCGTGGCAGCGAAGGGCGCAGCGACCGGGCGCAGCACTTCTTCGTCCAGGCTGTTTTCCGGGCCTTCACGCCATACCACTTTGCCATCTTCCAGGAAGGGCTCTTGGGTGTAGGCGGTGAGGTCGGTGCCAAACACGGTGGGGATGTCGCCATGGAGCAGGCCCGCGCCCAGTAGCTCGCGGAACAGGTAGCTCATGCCGCCCGCTGCCTGGAAGTGGTTAATATCCGCCTGACCGTTAGGGTAGACCTTCATGATGCTGGGCGTTACCGCTGAAAGGTCTGTGAAGTCGTCCCAGTTGAGCGTAATACCCGCCGCTGCCGCCATGGCAATCAGGTGAAGGGTGTGGTTGGTAGAGCCGCCAGATGCCAGCAGGCCAACCACGGCGTTCACAATGGCGCGCTCGTCGATCTGCTTGTAGAACGGGCGATACTCGCCGCCGAGTTCGGTGTTGCGGATGGTTTGCTCGGTGGCGTAGCGGGTCAGCGCTTCGCGCATTTCCGTGCCGGGGTTCACAAACGAGGTGCCCGGCAGGTGCAGGCCCATCACTTCCATCATTAGCTGGTTGGAGTTAGCGGTGCCGTAGAAGGTGCAGGTGCCAGGGCTGTGGTAGGAGTCGGACTCCGCCTGCAGCAGCTCCTCGCGGCCTACTTTGCCTTCGGCGTAGAGCTGGCGAATGCGCGCTTTCTCTTTGTTGGGCAAGCCGCTGGGCATGGGGCCTGCGGGTACGAACATGGCGGGCAGATGGCCAAAGCGGGCGGCGCTGATAAATAGGCCAGGCACAATTTTATCGCACACGCCGAGATAAATGGCGGCATCGAACATATTGTGAGAAAGCCCCACGGCCGCGGCCATGGCGATCAAGTCCCGAGAAAACAGCGAGAGTTCCATGCCCGGTTGGCCTTGAGTTACGCCGTCGCACATAGCGGGCACGCCACCGGCAAACTGGGCAGTAGAACCCATGGCTCGGGCGGCCGCTTTGATGGTTTCCGGGAAGGTTTCAAACGGCTGGTGGGCCGACAACATGTCGTTGTATGAAGAAATAATCCCCAGGTTGGCGCTGTTCATCAGCTTCAGGGAGTCTTTCTCCTGGGCGCTACAGGCAGCAAAACCATGGGCCAGATTGCCGCAGGAGAGCTCAGAGCGGTGAACACCGCGCTTGTGCTGGTCGGCCATGCGGCGCTCGTAGAGGGCACGCCGCTCGGCAGAGCGCTCACGAATGCGTTGGGTAACCTCGGCAACGGTCTCATTTAAGGTGGCGGGTGCTGAGCTAAGTGGAGTTGAACCAGGCATATTGACCTCTGCGCTGTGGGGGCGACAAACTGGATTTGTAGTTATCTTACATATTTAACAGCCTTTAAGAGATATTTTAAGGTAAAAAAAGCCATTATTGTAGTTTTATTACCATATTGTTGGCAGGGGTAGCAAAAGGCCAGCCTAGCCACTTACGTCGCTTAGGCGGGCCATCTTAGTGGTTTAGCTCTCTACTTCGTCGCTTTTTATGCTGAACAGCATGGCATAAAGAGTAGGAACCGCCACTAGGGTAAGTAACGAGGCGAACGCCAAGCCCCCCATAATAGTGACGGCCATATTGTTGAAAAATGCATCTACAAGCAGTGGCAGCATACCTAAAATAGTGGTGCCTGCGGCAAGGAACACGGGGCGTAAACGGCTGATACTGGCATCTATCAGCGCAGTGAAGCGCGCTTTGCCTTCATTGATCTGCCCATCTATTTCGTCCACTAACACAATGGCGTTTTTCATTAGCATGCCAGATAGGCTCAGCATGCCCAAAAGCGCTGTGAAAGAGAATGGTAAGCCCGAGACCAGCAGGCCGATCACCACGCCACATACTGACATTGGTACTACTAGCCAGACAATAAGCGGTTGTTTTAGTTTGCCAAACAGCAGAATTGAGATGAGTAGCATTACTAGCAGACTTATCGGTAGCTGCCGCGCTAACCCTTCCTGGGCTTCGCCAGAATCTTCATGCTCTCCACCCCACTCCAACCGATAGCCGGGTGGCAGGGCAATTGACTCGATTTCCCCTCGAATGGCATCGAAGGCTTGCGCTGCCGTGTAGCCTTCTGCTGGGTCTGCGCCAACGGTTAAAGTGCGGATCCGGTTGCGCCGCTGTATCAGTGCCTCTTCGCTTTGTAACTCAAAGGAGGTCACCACTTGGCTAAGCGGGATAAAACGCTGTTGAGCGGCGCTCCACACATTACGGTCTTGAAGTAGCGCTACGTCGTCGCGTTCGGGTAAGGGTGGCCGAACAACGATAGGCAGTAAGTGTTCGCCTTCACGGTAAGTGCCAGCACGCGCACCTGATGAGGCAAATTGTAGCGCTTGTGCAATATCTTCCCGAGATACGCCCGCAATGCGAGCACGCTCTTCGTTAATGTGTGGTACTACCACCATTTCTTGTTGGCGCCAATTATGCCTGGGGTCGATTAGGTAGGGGCTAGCAGCTATACGACGTTCGGCCTCTGCTGCTAACTCGCGCAATATTTTTGGCGAAGGCCCTTGAAAGCGAGCCTCGATATCCGCGCCATCGCCCGGGCCAAACTGTAAGCGCTGCGTGCGTACCTGGGCATCAGGAAACGCTTCGTTGAGTTCACGGTAAAACTGGCGATCAAGATCCGGTATAACGTCTATGTCTTCGGTACGCACCATCAACTGTATATAAGCGGAATTTGGCAGTTCTGGGGCATACGTAAGCATGAAGCGGGTTGCGCCCTGACCAATAAAGCTAGCCACTGAAGAGACGCCTTCCTGCTCTAATATATAGGCTTCGATTTCTTCTGCATGATTGGCGGTTGCACGAATATCACTGCCTTGAGGAAGTTCAACATTGACTAAAAATAGCGGCGTTGTTGACTGTGGAAAGAACGACTGGGGTAGATGCGTAAAGGCCCATATACAAACAGCCGTTACCACTACCAATATAGAGACCGTGATAATGCGTAAACGCAGCGCAAGTATGAGCAACCTTCGGTATGCCCGATAAAGCAAGCCGCCATAGAGCTCTCTTTTGCTAGGGTCCTCGTCACTGCTGTCCTCTTGTTGGCTCGCTTCGTTGTCAGAGTTTGTTTCTTCTTTGCGCAGTAGGTAATAGCCAAATAGCGGCGTAACCGTAATGGCAAGTAGCCAGCTTAATAACAGAGAAACTAGAATAACGATGAACAGTGAGAAAAGAAATTCACCGGTCACGTCGTCTGATAGCCCTATGCCAGCAAACGCCATAATGCCAATCACCGTTGCCCCTAAAAGCGGTAGCTGAGTACGGTTAGCGGCTTTGCTGGCGGCTTCTTTGGCGCGCTCGCCTCGCTTGATGTTGCTGACCATGCCCTCGGCAACCACGATGGAGTTATCGACCAGCATCCCCATGGCAATAATTAACGCGCCGAGTGACACCCGCTCCATATCGATGCCCAACAGGCCCATAAACAGCAGCGTACCTAGCACGGTAAGCAGCAGGGTGCTGCCGACCACCACGCCAACCCGCCATCCCATGACGAGACACAGCACGCCAATGACAATGGCCACCGACATCAACAGGTTGAGCAAGAAGTCGTTAATGGCATCGTTAACCACATGATGCTGCTCGTAAAGGGGGTGAAGCTCTACACCAAGCGGGATTCTGCTCTTAAGCTCCTCCATGCGAGCTTCAACGGCTTCACCTACTTCAATAATGTTTGCGTTGGCCAGACCTGCAATGCCGATAGTGAACGCGCTTTGGCCGTTGTAGCGAATGAGGTGCCTGGGCAGTTCGCTTGGTTGGCGATAAATGTCGGCAATATCGACTAACGAGATTTGCTCTGTTGTACCAGGGCGGCCTATGCGTATGGCTTCCATTAACGCGGTGCTATCAATATCACTGCGCGCCACCAAGCGCACTTGGCGGTCGCCAATGCGTAGGCTTCCTGCATGTTCTACGGAGTTTTCCGTTTGAATCGTATTGATCACCTGTTCAATTGGAATGCCAAGGGTGTTGAGGCGTTCATTTGATATATCGATGTAAATCGTTTCTTCACGCTCGCCAGCGGTGGTGACTCTAGCAACGCCGGGTACAGCTAGCAGTTCTCGCTGTAAAAAGGTTGATATATCGCGAATTTCGCGGGTAGTAAAACCATCAGCAGTTACCGCATAAAATAGCCCGTAAACCTCACCAAAATCGTCATTTATTTGTGAGCCGAGCACACCGCTTGGGAGGTCAGCTTGGGCGTCGTTGATCTTATTACGCAGCTCATCCCAAATTTGCGGTAGCTGATTGCTATGGTAGCTAGAGTGCACTTCTACTTTGATTTCCGAGCGTCCAGGCAGTGACTTCGACTCGATAATGTCAATCTGCTCCATTTCCTGGATAGCTCGTTCAAGGCGCTCGGTAACCTCATCTTCCACTTCGGCGGCGGTAGCGCCAGGATAGGGCGTATTAATAATAGCGTTAGGGATGGTAAAGGAGGGGTCTTCGAGTTTGCCGACGGTGTTATAGCCCCACAGGCCACCAAAAAAGCAAATTAAGACGATAAGCCACGTGTTTAAAGGCCGTTCAATGGACAGCTTAGCGATATTCATAAGGCCTCCTAAAGCGCAGCTTCGAGCGGTTTTACACGCATGCCGTCGCGCAGTAACTGCACACCAGTGGCTGCTATTGGCACGCCCGGCGCAAGGCCTGCAACAATAATCACAAGGTCATTGGTAACTTCACCCACGACGACTTGCTGGGGGGAAACTGTACCTGTCTCTGGATCATATACCCAGACTCTAAAGACGCCCTCTTCGGTGTGGTCCAGCGCGCTGCTCGGTACTGCGACCACGGAGGTCGTTAGCGCCTCCTCTAACTCAATAATAACAGTGGCGGTGGTGCCCGGAAGAGCGATAGGTGAAACGCCGTCAGCAGGGGCAAACTCAACTTGATAAGTTTGTGCGACCACATCAGGTTCAGTGACGTGTTCACGATAAACCAGCGGAATCCGCTCGCCTGGCAAGGTGGCAATTTCTGCTTCGATATTGAAGGCGCTACCTGACTCCAAGTGCTGCATTAGCGCTTCAGGCACATTGATACGGACACGTAGCTCGGAAATGTCCTGAATACGTACCACCTCTGCGTTGGGTGGCACGGTCGTGTGGTTTTCTACCAGGCGTCGAGTAACTAGCGCATCAAAAGGCGCATTTAGCGTGGTGTAGGCCAGCTGTTGCTTAGCATTTTCCAGCTGCGTTTCGGCTAACTCCGCATCGGCACGTGCTGCGTCCAGCACTGTTTCAGACACCGCATTGTGCGAATACAGGTTGCGCTGTCGATTAAGGTGCTTACGCGCTTGTTCCACTTCTGCCTCAGCGCTGCGTACTTGCAATGCGTAGTCGGTAGGGTCTAGCTGAGCAATGAGTTCACCGCGGGGAATTGTCGTTCCTTGGACGGCAGGAAAGGTTTCTATCCGACCGCCGACACGGAAGGCGAGGTTAACGGTGCTTTTGGCTTCTACGCGCCCAATAAAACGCCGACTAGGGAAAAAGTCCTGTTGATCGGTTTCAAGCAGCTTAATGACTTGCACGGGAGGCTCTGGAGGCGCTTCATCGTTGGAGCAGCCGACAAGCAGTACCGCTGCTATTAATACTATCCATAATACGTTGGGCCTCATTCAATGCCTCCCTGCAGGCGATTAATCATTGGTATGTCGTAATGTGGGTTAATGATATCTGGGTCTTCAGCCCACGGCTTGTTTAAACTACCCACTATAATAGGTACTCTTAACACATTCGAACAGACGTTTGGTTTTTTGCTGTACGTGACCGCTGAAAACGGCACAGTTTAAACTAGCCCAATGCAAAAAAACGATGATTAACACTAAGGATGGCGAGCGTGCAGCGGAGTATGCAAAAACGTATCTCAAAAGCGACACCCAGCAAGGGTAGCCAAAAGCGCAGTTGGTTAGGGGTGGCGTTAGCGCTGATTCTAAGCGGCTGCGCGCTCGGGCCTGAGTATCAGGCACCGGAGATCGCGCTACCCGATACCTGGCCTGAGCACATCACCTTAAGCCAAACGGAGCGGGATGATTGGCGCAACTGGTGGCGCCAGTTTAACGACCCGGCGCTGAACCAGTTAGTGTCGCGGGCCACACACGATAATCTAGAGCTCACCATCCAATTGGCGCGCATTCAAGAAGCCCGCGCCCAGTTAGGGTTTGCAGATGCGGATCAGTTTCCGACCGTAGGCTTTCAAGCGGAAGCTACACGAGAGCGCACGCCTGGGGCAGCATTCCCCATTGATTTTGAACCTATTCAAGATTTAATTACCTCCACTAACAATCAATACTCGCTAGCCGCTAGCCTAGAGTACGAGATTGATTTGTGGGGGCGTTTAGCTAACGAGCGAGAGGCGGCCACCGCAGCCCTTCAACAAAGCCAGTTTGCCCGAGATGCGGCAGAAATAGGTGTCATTGGCGATGTGGTGACGACGTATTTCAATCTAAAGAGCGCTGAGGCGCAGCGCCAGCTACTCGATGAAACCATCGCCTCTTATGAAGAGACCTATCGTTTACAGCGCCTGCGTTTTGAGCATGGCGATATTAGCGAGCTGGACGTTCGGCGAGCAGAAGCCGAGCTACAGGGACTGCGCGTAGAGCGGCCCGCATTAGCCAGGCAAGTGGAGGCGTTGCGCGGGGCGTTAGGCGTTTTAGTGGGCATGTCGCCCCAAGAACTAATCAGCGCGCTGGATACTGGTGATACCCAGCTTGCGGAAATCGCCCATCCGGAAAGAATTCCCCAAGTGATGCCCTCTGAGCTACTTCAGCGTCGGCCCGATATTCGCTCGGCTGAAGCGTCGCTCATCGCAGCAACGGCCCAGGTAGGTGTCGCTGAAGCAAACCGCCTGCCATCGCTTAACTTAACCTCTTTTATTGGCACAAGTGCGGCAAGTGGTGGTGATCTATTTAGCGATGCAGCGCGAACTTGGGGGGGCGGTGCTTCTGTTATGGGCCCGCTGTTTGATTTTGGCCGCACCCGTGCGGGTGTTGAAGGCGCTGAAGCTCGGGTTGAACAGGCTGAAGGGCAGTATCGCCTAACCGTATTGACGGCCTTTAATGAAGTGCGTGACGCTCTATACAGCTATGAGTTTACCTCCCAACGGGCCACAGCGGTGGAAGAACAGATGGGCGCAGTACAGCGCGCCCGTGACCTTGCCGTATTGATGTATGAGCAGGGCCAGGTGAGTCAGCTTGAACGCTTAGATGCCGAGCGTAACTTGCTTTCCGCGCGCCTGGAACAAGCCGATGTAAGGCGTGAGCAGTTAGCCGCGGCAGCCACACTATTTAAAACGCTAGGGGGTGGATGGCAGGCCGACCAGTAAGGCTCAACAATCAAACCACCAAAATGGTTCAGTTTTGTTACTATTCGGCGTCCTTAAACGGCTGATCTTTTACTCTTTGGTAACTGGGGCCGTTTTGTTGTTCTGGAGCCGCTATGCACCCCATCGTTAAGCAAATAGAACCCATTAACCGTGATGCTGCTGAACACACGCGCGCATACCTAGATACGCTGACCAAGCCTCCTGGCAGCTTAGGTGAGCTAGAAGCCTTGGCGATTCAATTGAGCGCCATCACCGGCATGGCTAAACCCAGCGTGACGCCGCCGCGCATTGTGGTGTTTGCCGCCGACCACGGGGTGGCCAGCGAGGGTGTTTCAGCCTTTCCCCAGGAAGTCACCGCGCAAATGGTGGCCAACTTTACCCAGGGGGGCGCTGCCATTAATGTATTTGCGCGACAAATTGGCGCTGATGTGGAAATCGTCGATGTGGGCGTCGCATCTACGTTAACGCTGTCTGGCATTACCCAGGCGAAAGTGCGGGCGGGCACGGCTAACATGGTGGTGGAAGATGCCATGCACGCCGATCAGGCCTTAGCGGCGATTGAGCATGGCATAGCGGCCGTTGAGCGCGCAAAAAAGGCAGGGGCACGCTGCATGATTGTGGGCGAAATGGGGATTGCCAATACCACTGCCAGTAGTGCCATGCTATCGGCCTTGACCGGCGCACCCGTTGCCCACGTGGTCGGGGCCGGCAGCGGCATTAATAGCGCTCAGTTAGCGCATAAAGTCGCGGTGATTGAGCGCGCGCTAAGCGCCCGCCAAGCCAACGCCGACGACCCTCTAGACGTACTCGCCAAATTGGGCGGCCTTGAGATTGCCGCAATGACAGGCGCTTACCTCGCCTCAGCAGCGCATCGCACCCCCGCGATTGTGGATGGCTTTATTGCCACGGTGGCAGCACTCACGGCTTGCCGCCTCTGCCCATTAGTGCGCGATTACCTGATCTTTGGTCACCGTTCACACGAGCCAGGCCACGCCACAGCGCTAGAAGCACTTGACGCTAAACCACTGCTCTCACTAGGCATGCGCCTTGGTGAAGGGAGCGGCGCGGCGCTGGCTTTTCCGCTACTGCAGGCGGCAGCCGCCATGCTCAGCGAAATGGCCTCTTTTGCCGATGCGGGCGTTAGCAACAAAGCGGCGCAGTGAGCCGTTTGGAAACGCTGCCGTTTGGCCAGCCTTTATTGCTTGCCCGCAGCGAGCACTGCCTAGCGATCACCTCTGCGATGCCGCTGCGTGTGCTTAGCAGTGCGTTAGTGGGAGAGGGCTTTGGCAGGGTGCGTCATTTTGCGAATTTCCACGTTGATAAGCACTACGATGGCCACTCGCCAAACGAAGATTTAGCGCAGTGGTTATTGGCCCAAGGCTTACCGCTAACATCGGTAGCCATGATGACTGCCGTTCAGCTAAACAGTGCCTGTATAGTTAGTTTGCCGCTGGGTAACTTACCCCATGGCGTGATGGCGCTGGTGACGGCGGGGGTGGGCAATGCCGTTGATATTAGCGTTCCAAGCCAAGACGACCCCCGCTTGGCGCTACGCGCCGCGCCAAAGGTTGGCACCATCAATACATTTGCGTTCTTAGATGCTCAGTTAACCGATGGCGCGTTAGTCAACGCTTGTTTGTCGGTAACGGAAGCAAAAGTGCAGGCGCTCCGGCAGGTCGGGGTAACAGATCCTTACAGCGGTACGCCCGCTACCGGCACTTCTACCGATTGCATCTCCATTGCGGCAACCCAGCGTGGCGACGCCACTCCTTATGCCGGATCTGGCACCCCGCTTGGGCGAGCGCTGGGCCAGGCGGTTTACCAAGCAACGTTGGGGTCGCTGTCACTTTCACAAAAGAGGGCGTCAGCGTGCTAACGCTGTTATTACTCTCAACCGTTGGGCTGGTTGCCATTGCGATTGTTATTGACTTGATCGTTGGCGACCCGCGCACGTTGCCGCACCCGGTGGTGCTGATGGGGCGGGCGATCAGCTGGTATGAGCGGCTTTGGAACCGAGGCACGGCGCAGCAGCGCAGGTTAAGCGGCGCCTTCTTAACCGTTTCGATGGTCGGCGGTGTATGGTTTTCTAGCTGGTTACTTCTCGTATTGTTAGCCAGGCTGCACCCTGGGTTGGCGTTGCTTGCCGAACTTTGGCTGCTTTCCACGACGCTGGCGATTAAAGGCCTGGGAGATGCGGCCCGCGCAGTGGTAGAGCCGCTTAGCAAAGGCGACTTGCCCGCTGCAGGCCAAGCACTGGGAATGATTGTAGGGCGCGATACCCAAAGCTTAGATGAAGCGGAAATCACCCGGGGAACAGTGGAAACCGTGGCGGAAAATACCGTCGATGGCATCACCGCGCCGCTGTTTTTTGCGCTTATCGGTGGGGCACCGCTGGCGCTGGCGTACAAGGCGGTGAATACCCTGGATTCAATGGTCGGCTACAAAAACCAACGCTATGGCGATTTTGGCTTTGCCTCTGCCAAGCTGGACGATGTGGCTAACTGGATTCCCGCGCGCTTAACCGCGTTGTGCCTATGGGTCGCTGGCCTGCTATTGAGTATTTCGGGTGTTTTACCCCTACGCTGGAAGGGTGCGATGCAGGGCACCCGCCGCGATGCGCCGCGCCACCCAAGCCCCAATGCCGGTTGGCCAGAAGCCATGGTGGCCCGTTTGCTCGGCGTGCGGTTAGGTGGCACCAATTTCTACCAGGGCGTGGCGTCCCACCGCGCCACGCTAGGTGAACCCCTTGAGCCGCTGCGCTTAGCGCATATCACTGCCACCGTACGTTTAATGCACGGCGCATGGCTGCTGTTTATGCTGCTAGCGGTTGGCGTCACTGTGCTGGTGCTTACTCTTCGAGGGCTGTTATGAGTGCGCCTGGTCTTGCATGGGCCAACTCTTCATCTATCAGCTCGCCATGGCCCGCGCATGGCGGTCAGGCTGAAACATTGCTAGCGCATTTTGGTTTGCCCGCAGACCACCCGGTGGAAGACTTTAGCGCCAACCTCAATCCACTAGGCCCACCCGCTTGGGTGCGAGGCTGGCTAACAAAGCAGCTGGACGGCCTTGAGCGCTACCCCGCGCCGGACTACGCCACTGCCCGGCAGGCTATCGCCGCCCATCATCAGCTTCAGCCTGACCAGGTATTGCTAACCAACGGAGGTGCAGAGGCTATTTTTCTGGCCGCCGCGCTGCATGCGGGCAAACATGCGGCGATTGTTACTCCAAGCTTTGGCGAATATGCCCGCGCCTGCCGCGCCCACCGGCTTACCGTCAGCGAAATCGCGCTGCGCCCGCCGCACTTTACGCTTGAGGTAGACGCGCTAATGGCAGGGCTGGACGGCATCGAAGTGCTGTTTTTATGCCGCCCGAACAACCCTACCGCCACGCTTATTGAGAGTTCGGCAATGGAAGCCTTACTGGAGCGCACGGTGCCAATGGGGTGTCATGTAGTGGTCGATGAGGCGTTTGTCGATATGGCAGGCGACAGCACACAACAGGCTTCCCTGGCACCCTTGCTGGCGCGCTATCCGCATGTGATGCTGCTGCACTCCATGACTAAGTTTTATACCTTGCCGGGCCTGCGGCTGGGCTACTTGTTGGGAAGTGAGGCGACGATTCAAACGGCAGCGATTCACCAGCCGCCCTGGAGCGTTAACCACCTTGCGGCTGAATTGGTGGCGCCGCTGCTGGCGGACAAAGCGTTCGCCAACGCCACCTCGCAGTGGCTAACCAGCGAGCGCCCGGCCATGGAGCAGGCGCTGACACAGCTAGGTTTGGACGTAGTGCCCAGCCACGCTTGTTTCTTTCTTATTCGCCCCGGCATTGAGCAGCGCCGGTCGGAGATTACCAGCGATGCGCTGTTTGAAGGTTTGCTGCGCCACGGGGTACTGGTGCGCCACACCCACAATTTTTCAGGGCTCAGCGGTGAATGGCTGCGAATAGCGCTGCGCGATGCCCCTGCAAATCAGCGGTTGATCAGCGTGTTGAGAAAGGTGCTCAATGATTGTGTTCGTTAGCGGCGGGGCGCGCTCCGGCAAAAGTGAGATTGCTGAGCAGCAGGTAGTAAGCGCTGCGAGTAACTCGCCCTGTTACTACCTAGCCACCGCCGATGTGTACGACGACGAGATGGCCGAGCGAGTGGCCCGTCACCGTCAATCCAGGCAAGCGCAGTGGCAGGGTGTGGAATGGAAAACCCTAGAGGCGCCGCTACGGGTTGATCAAGCAATTGCCAACGTGCCAAGCGGAGGCGCCGTACTGCTGGACTGCTTAACGCTATGGGCCAGCCAGGTCTTGTATGCCAGCGGGCTAAGCGAAGAGGAGGGTTTAGCGCTGCTGGCAGAGACACTTGCTGATGCCCGAGCACGCCGCGTGCATTTAGTGATTGTTTCTAACGATATCAACGAAGCGCTGCCGCCCACCGATGCTGAAACCTGGCGCTATCTGGCTTTTCTCCAGAGGGCTCACTGCTGGGTAGCGGCAGAGGCGGATTCCGTACTCGAAGTCGTCGCGGGCTGCGCACTGGAGTGGAAGCAAAACAAGGAGCTGCCACGGTGAAAAATGCTTTATTAGGTCTCTTGCTGGCGCTGCAATTTCTCACCCGCATTCCGATTCCAATAGCCGTTCCCTGGACACCCGACACCCGACGCTGGGCCGTGCGCGCCTACCCGCTAGTAGGGCTACTGATAGGCAGTGTGCTGGCGCTAATAGCGTTCGCTATGCAAAACGTGCCTGCACCTATCACTGCGCTAGCCATATTAAGTGTGTGGGTGGCGCTTTCGGGGGGGCTGCATTTAGACGGTGTGATGGATATCGCCGATACCCTAGGCAGTAATCAGCCGTTGGCGCGTCGCTGGGAGATCATGAAAGACCCTCAAATCGGCAGCTTTGGAATACTGGCGCTGGTATTTCTGCTCGCTTGGAAGGGGGTGCTGCTGTGGGCGTTGGTGGCCTATCAGGCGCCTTTGTGGTGGCTCTTGATAGTGCCCGGGCTAGGGCGTTGGGCAGGCGTTGCGTTACTGGTGCTAACACCCTGTGCTCAGCAAAAAGGCTTGGCGTGGAGCTGGCAGCAGTCGCTTCGCGGTCAAGACGTCGCGTTTGCGCTATTGCCACTGGCGTTGCTTGCGCTGTTGGCACCTGCCGTCGTGTTGATGTGGCTAATGGCCATCGCTTTTGTGGTACTAATGCGCTGGCTTATGCTGCGACTGTTTAACGGGATTAACGGCGATATGGTTGGCGCCACCATTGAAGGAGGAGAGCTTTGGCTATTGATCTTAGTGTGGAGCTGGTGGCAGTTCGCCACGGTATCACCGCCTGGAATTTAGAGCGCCGCTATCAAGGCCAGCAAGATATTCCGCTGCTGTTTCCTGACGCTGAAGCAGGGCTGCTGGCACTACGCGATACGCTTGCCGATGAGCGCTTTGACGCTATCTACTCAAGCGATTTACAGCGTTGCCAACAAACCCTTTCGTGGTCTCGGGCGGCAACGCCGGGCACGGCGGTAAGTTTGGAGCCGCGCCTGCGCGAGCTGGATTTTGGTGACTACGAAGGCAAAGTGTACGACGAATTAAAAGCGCTTCCGCACTACCGCGCCTGGATTGATAGCGTAGGTGAGCTGCAAATTCCTGGCGGTGAGTCCTCCGGCCAGCTGCGAGCGCGCCTGGATGCCTGGCTCGACGACCTTGCCGCCAATGCACACGCGGGAAATCACCAAAAGATTCTCGCCGTCACCCATGGCGGTGTGATTCGCGAGCTGCGCCGGCGTTTTGAAACGATTGGTTTTTGGGATGGCATTGTGCATCAAGCCCAAGGCCGACGCTGGCAGCTTATTTATCAGCAAAACGCACTGGGAACAGGGGAATGGCAATGCAGCTCTTCATCGGCGGTGCCTGCGCAGGAAAGCGAGACACGGTAACTGCTCGTTTTCCTGCAGCGCGTTGGTGGCGGCTTAATGATGCTCACCCCTTGAGCGATTGCCATCAAGCGCTGGAAGCTGAACAGCCGCTGGTTATCACTGGCGTGCTTGAGTGGCTAGCCTCCGTTCTCGACGCCACTGAACACGATGTCTTACGCTCGCAGTGGCAGCGCGAGTTAGCCACGCTAGGCCAGCGTGCCCACGAGCTAGGCGCGTCGCTGATTGTCATTACCACGGAAGTGGGGCGAGGTATTGTGCCTATGCAGCCCGAACAGCGTCGCCTGCGCGATGTAAACGGCTGGTTTAATCAAGATGCAGCCGCCCAAGCCGAGCAGGTGTGGTATGTGAGGCACGGCCTAGTTCAGCTGCTTAAGGGCTAGGCAGTAAAATTGACCAACCCCCAGCAAGTTGCTAGCTTACGCGCACTCTCAGGTGCTGATGGTGGCTGCCACCATCAGTTAAACGGGAAGTTGGTGTACATAGCTCTGTCAATGAGTTGTGTAAATCCAACGCTGCCCCCGCAACGGTGATCGAGATAAGAACGGCTATAAGACGCCACTGTGCTAATGCATGGGAAGGTGGTCGTTCGGAAAGACACGGCGCTTATGTAAAGTTGCCCCTTTCGCTTGTCAGCCCGGAGACCGGCCTAAGAGTGATGGTTCTAAATGAACCACTTCAAACCGAGACGCGGAGGGCGGCTCAGGGTGATGCCGGCGGTTTTCAAACTGCCCATATTCCCTTGGTTTCCCCCTGCTCGGTCAAAAAAACACGCTGTGCGGGTGAGCACAGTGAGCAAGGGATTCAATATGTTAAACCGTCTTCACGCCCAATCGCTGGCAGCATTTACGCTGGCTGCGCTACCTATGGCTGTTCAAGCACAGTCGCCAACCCAGCCGCAGGCAGCTTCAACTTCCTCCCATTCGCTTAATCCTGTCGTGGTTACCGCTGCACTAGCCCCGCGCACGGCTAATGAGAGTCTTTCATCGGTCACCGTGCTGGATGAAGCCACGTTGCGCCGCCAAGACCCTGTTAGCATCACTGACCTATTTCGTGGCCAGCCTGGAGTTGATGTCTCCAGTGACGGAAGCTTCGGTAAAAACAGCAGCGTGTTTATCCGCGGCACTGGCAGCGCGCAAAATGTACTTCTGATTGACGGCATTCGCCTGCGTTCAGCCACCACTGGCGGTGCCGCTTGGCAATACTTAGAGCCACGCATGTTCGACCGCGCTGAAATTGTACGTGGCCCCCGTGGCAGCCTTTACGGTGCCGATGCCATGGGCGGTGTGATTCAGCTCTTTACCCCTGAAGGCCGTGAAGAGGGCCCGCAGCCGCGCATCTCCTTAGGCGGTGGCTCGTTCAATACCCAGCGGCTAAGTGCGGGCATTAGCGGGAGAGAGGGCGGCACTCGTTACAGTTTCTCCGGCAGCCATCTTACGACCGACGGGCAGCCCGTGCGCCGTGATGGTGACGACAAAGGCTACGACAATACTTCAGCGCTGGCGCGAGTCTCTCACACCTTCGATAACGGAGCTGAAGCTGGCGTGTTGGCGCTGCGCGCACGTGGTACCACCGAGTATGACGAAAGTGGCTCGTTGGCCACGACGGACTATGTGCAGCAGGTAGCCGGTATTTATAGTGAGTTGCCGATTACCGACAATTGGCGTAGCCGTTTGACACTTAGCGAAGCACGCGATGAGAGTGACAACTATGCCTATGACTCTATTCTCGACACGCAGACGCGCACGGCCCGCTGGGAGAATACGTTTAGCGCGGGTGCCCATGAGCTGATAATCGGCGCGGAGTATATGAACGATAGTGTGGCCGGTAGTACCACAGGGAGCAAGCCTTGGGATGGTCCTTATGACATAGAGGATCGCGATAACAAGGCTGTTTTCAGCCAAGCGCTGCTCGATTTCTCCCCTGTTGCTGTCCAGGCCAGCCTGCGCTTCGACGACAACGAGGCTTACGGTGACGAAGTGACCGGCAGCTTGGCGCTGGGTTATGACCTGGATGCCCAGCACACGCTGCATGCCAGCTACGGCACCGCCTTCAGAGCGCCAACGTTCAACCAACTCTATTGGCCTGGGTTTGGCAATCCCGACTTAGAGCCAGAAACCTCCGAAACCGTTGAAGTTGGCGTGCGTGGCCAGTTCGACAGTTGGTTTTGGGATGCGGCGCTTTACCAAACAGACATCGATAATTTGATAACCGGCCAGGGGCTTCAGTTTAACGTGCCTGAAACCCGCATTCGTGGAGCAGAGCTGGCCGCTGGTGTGGAAGTCAGCGATTGGACACTGGCAGCTGCGCTGACTTACACCGACCCTGAAAACCGGCTGACTGGTAAGCGTTTGCAGAACCGTGCCTCTCAAAGCATTCGCTTAGACGCGGATCGTGAACTAGGCGAGTGGTCGGTAGGCGGCTCTTGGGTAGCTCAAAATCACCGGTACCGTGATGCGCAAAACCAAGACCGTTTGAGTGGCTATGGTCTGGTGAATCTTCGCGCAGGGTGGCAATTTGCTCCGCTGTGGAGCGCCCGTGTCACGCTGGAAAACGCGCTTGATCAAGACTATGTGACAACGCGCTCGTTTGATGGCGCTGACTACATCAACGCAGGCCGAGCAGGGTTCTTAAGTGTTCACTTTGGCCAGTAGCCAACGTAGGTTGATGCGCGGGGCCTTGGGCCTCGCGTTTTTGCTCATAACCATACCCGCCCAGGGCCACGACCATTCACGCTGCGTGGTGGATGATCGTGACCGCGAAGTATGCCTGCACAACGCTGCGCGGCGTATTGCCACGCTTTCCCCAGGGGCAACGGAACTCACCTACGCCGCAGGCGCAGGTGATCACGTTGTAGCCGTGGTGAGCTACAGCGACTACCCCCCAGAAGCTAAAGAGGTTGCGTCGGTGGGGAGCCATACGCGGATTGATTTAGAAGCCCTAGTGGGGCTTGCACCCGATTTAGTCATCGGCTGGGTAACCGGTAACCCCGCCGAGCAGTTAGAAACGTTAGAGGCCTTGGGTATGCCGGTGTTTTATATCGAGCCCCGCACGGTGGAAAACGTTGCCGATACCATTGAGCGCCTAGCGCACCTAGCGGGCACCGAAGCCGCCGGGCAGGTCGTTGCCGATGAGTTCAGAGCAGGGATGGCCGAATTAACCACACGCTACGCTGAACGCGAGCCAGTACGTACATTCTACCAAGTGTGGGATGAACCATTGATGAGCGTTAATGACGAGCATCTCATTGGCCAGGTAGTTCAGCTGTGCGGCGGCGAGAATGTGTTTGGCGATCAGCGGCGATTAGTGCCACGGCTGGACGACGAGGCCGTGCTGGCCGCCAACCCGGAAGCCATCATTGCCGGGGGCATGGGCGAAGAGAACCACCACTGGCTGACCCACTGGGAGCAGTACTCGAACCTCACGGCCGTTGCAGAAGAGAGTCTCTATTTTGTACCGCCCTCCCTCATTCAGCGGCCCACACCGCGCTTGCTGGAAGGCGTGCAGATTCTGTGTGACAAACTCGAACAATCCCGCCAGAAGCGCAGGGCCTCATAGTGGCCGCGCGCCTGTGGCAACCCCTTGGCCTACTGGTGTTGATTGCCATGACCGCTATGCTGTTCGCCTTAGCGGTGGGCAGTGCGCAGCTTTCCATTGGTCAACTTTGGGCGGTGGCTCAAGGGCAGGGCGACGCACTGGCGCGCACCATGGTGATTGATTTACGCCTGCCCAGAGCGCTTTCCGCCTTTGCGGTGGGGGGGCTTCTGGCAGTGGCGGGGGCGTTGATGCAGGTGCTGTTGCGTAACCCGCTTGCGGACCCTTACGTGTTAGGGCTTTCCGGCGGGGCATCCATTGGCGCGTTGGCGGCCATGCTGGCAGGCGTGGGCGGCGTGTTGATTTCCGGCTCGGCGTTTGCCGGTGCGCTGTTTTCGACGTTTTTAGTGTTTGGCCTTGCCCACGGCAGCGGTGGCTGGACGCCTTCACGGCTGCTGCTGACGGGGGTGGTGGTGGCTGCAGGCTGGGGCGCGGTGATTACCCTGATGCTTGCGCTAAGCCCTGCCGAGCGGCTGCCGGGCATGCTGTATTGGCTAATGGGCGATCTCTCCTACGCCCGCACCCCGTGGCCACCGTTGCTGCTTTTATTAACGATTTGCATTGTGCTTGTACCGCTTGGGCGAAGCTTGAATGTGCTGGCCCGCGGCCCACAGCAGGCGGCCGCGCTGGGGGTGGATGTGCGCCCGCTGGAGTGGGGTATCTATATCGTTGCCAGCCTACTCACGGCGGCAGCGGTCACCACCGCAGGTAGCATTGGCTTTGTTGGCTTGGTGGTGCCGCATCTGCTGCGCCTGCTGCTAGGCAACGACCAGCGCTTAATTTTACCGGCCTGCGCCCTGGCAGGGGGCACTTTGCTGGTGCTGGCGGATACGCTCGCCCGCACCATGATTGCACCGGAACAGCTGCCCGTGGGCGTGATTACCGCGCTATTAGGCGTGCCCACTTTCTTGTTTTTGCTCTACCGGAGCCGCTGATGAGCGACCTTTCTACCCGCGACCTCATCATCGACGTGCCCGATCGCGAAAGTGGCACGGCGCTGAACCTTACCCTTGAGCCGGGTCAAGTTTGGGGCGTGTTAGGCCCTAACGGCGCAGGTAAAACCACGCTGCTGCACACGCTGGCAGGGCTGAATGCCCCACGGGCTGGGCAGGTGCTGCTCAATCAATCACCGCTTACTCAACTGCGCCGCCGCCATATCGCCCGTGAGCTTGGCTTAGTGTTTCAAGAGCGCCTGGATGGCTTTCCTGCCACGGTGCTAGAAACCGCGCTGATTGGTCGTCACCCCTACCTTTCTTTGTGGCAGATGGAGGGGGCCGATGACTACGCGCAGGCTGAAGCGGCACTGGAAAGGTTAGATGTAGCGCACCTCCGCGACCGTTTGGTGAGCACACTTTCCGGCGGCGAACGTCAGCGGGTGGCGATGGCCACGGTACTCACCCAAGCGCCGAAGATTTGGCTGGCAGACGAACCCACCAACCATCTCGATTTACATCACCAAAGCGCGGTGATGGCGCTAATGGCGGAGCAGGCCGCCCAGGGGAGTGCGGTAATGATGTGCCTGCATGATTTAAATCTAGCCGCCCGCTGGTGTGACCACATTCTGCTGCTATATCCCAACGGTGAAGCTTGCTGGGGGCGGCGAGACTCCATGCTGGTGCCCAGTGCACTGGAAAGGCTCTACCAGCAGCGCTTAGCCACGGTACAGGTTGAGGGTGCGCCGGTGTTTGTACCTATTCAGTAACACCTGACGTCTCGATAAATTCAAAAAGCTTGTAGTTGACAAGCGTGTGTAAAAGAGGAAAGGTCATGTTGCAAGGTGAAGCGCACGCGGCGTTAATCAGCGCCCCCGGTTCTGGCCAGGGAAAATCCATGGTAACGGCCGCTTTGGCAAGGCTGCACCGTAATGCGGGCCGCACTGTGCGGGTGTTCAAACACGGCCCCGACTACCTAGACCCCATGGTGCAAGAGATCGCCTCCGGCCAGCCGGTCTATCAGCTTCACCCCTGGATGACCGGCGAGCACGAATGCCGCTGGCGCTTGGCGAAAGCCGCCCAAGAGGCCGACGTGATTTTGGTGGAAGGCTCCATGGGGCTGTTTGATGGTTCGCCCTCCAGCGCTGATTTAGCCATCTTGGCAGGCATCCCCGCTTTGCCGGTCATTGACGCCTGGGGCATGGCGCAAACCTTCGGCGCGGTGGCCCAAGGCCTTGCCAACTACCACCCGGATCTCGCTATTCACGAAGTGATTGCCAACCGTATCGGCAGCCCCGGCCACGGCAAACTGCTGGATGAGAGCATGCCGGAAGGCATTGCGCTGCTGGGCGCGATTCCTCGCCACGATGCCATGAAAATCCCCGACCGCCACTTAGGCTTGGTTCAAGCCAGCGAACTCAGCGGCCTGGACGCCCAGCTAGATGCCGCCGCCAAGGTGCTAGAAGAGGCCGGATTAGGCCGCCTACCCAAAAAAGTGACGTTAAGCGCTGACGCCCCCACGCCCGCCCCGCAGTACCTAAGCGGTGTGCGTATCGCCATCGCCAAAGACGACGCCTTTGCATTTATCTACCGCGCGAATCTTGATGTATTAGAAGAGATGGGCGCGACGCTGCACTTCTTCTCACCACTCCATGGCACTAAGCTGCCAGAATGCGATGCCCTATGGCTACCCGGCGGCTACCCAGAACTGCACGCCGCCCGCTTCAGCGCCAACCAGCCCATGTGCGACGCGATAAGCGCCCACCACCGCGCAGGCAAACCCATACTCGCCGAGTGCGGCGGGCTAATGAGCTGTGTAGAGCAGTTGGTGGATGGCGAAGGCACAAGCCACACGATGATGGGGCTGCTGCCCGGCACCGCCAAAATGGCCGGTAAACTCACCGCGCTGGGGCTACAAAGCCTGCACACCCAAAATGGCGAACTGCGCGGCCACACCTACCACCACTCGCTGCTGGAAACATCCATGCAGCCGCTGGCCCGCACCCGCAAACTGGCAGGCAGCGAAGCCGAACCTATCTACCGAGAGGGCGCGCTGGTAGCCAGCTACTTCCACGGCTATTTCCCCTCTGCCCCCAAGCTGGTCGCGGATATTTTTACCGAGCAAACACTGCAAATCGCGACCCAGTAATTTTTTTGGAATGTTTTTTCATAAAGCGTATGTGGGCTATGATAGGGCGGCTAAATACCCACATTTACTATTAAGGAGCCACCATGAGCTTTTACGTATACCTTTCCGGCGAGATTCACACTGACTGGCGTGAAGAGATCCAGCGCGGCGCAGAAGCGGCAGGGCTGGATGTAGTCTTCACCGCACCCGTGACCGATCACGACGCCTCTGATGCTGCAGGCGACCACCTGGGCAAACCGGAGAACGGCTTCTGGCGCGACCACCAGTCTTCTAAAGTGAACGCCATCCGCACCCGCACGATGATTGAACAGGCGGATTTGGTTGTTGTACGTTTTGGCGACAAGTACAAGCAGTGGAACGCCGCCTTTGACGCAGGCTACTGCGCGGCACTGGCCAAGCCTTACATCACGCTGCACAGTGAAGAGATTGTTCACCCGCTGAAAGAAGTCGACGCCCAAGCACAAGCCTGGTGCACCACCACCGATCAGGTCGTGGAAACCCTGCGCTACGTGCTGAAAGCGTAGCTCGTAAAACGTAGAACACCCCAAGGAGACCCCATGCGCGAAAATGCCAAAACCCCGGAACGCCATGCCCAGCGCATGGCGGCCAAGCAAAAAATCATGAACGAGCGCATTGCCCGCGCCGATAAAGAGCAGGGCATCTTGCTGGTGCTCACAGGCCCCGGCAAAGGCAAAAGCAGCTCCGGTTTTGGCATGCTCGCCCGCGCCCTAGGCCACGGCATGAAGGTTGGCGTGGTGCAGTTTATTAAAGGCGCGTTCAGCACCGGCGAAGAAGCCTTCTTCCGCAACCTGCCCAACGTGGACTACCACGTAATGGGCGAAGGCTACACCTGGGACACCCAAGACCGCGAACGCGACGTCGCCGCCGCCAACGCCGCCTGGGAACAAGCCAAGCGCATGCTCCAAGACGACAGCTACCACATGGTACTGCTCGACGAACTCAACATTGCCCTGCGCTACGAGTACCTCGACCTAGACCAAGTCCTCGACGACCTACAAGCCCGCCCCGAGATGCAGCACGCCATCGTCACCGGCCGCTACGCCCCCCAACAGCTCATTGAGCTTGCCGACACCGTCACCGAAATGAAAGTGGTCAAACACGCTTTCAAAGACCAAGGCATCAAAGCCCAGAAAGGCATTGAGCTTTGAGTGTGAGGAGTGAGTTGTAAGATACGGAAGCTCCTTACCGCTACGGCTGGGAGGAGTAGTGGTGGCAGGGCGCTGTAGTGCGAGCCCTTCCCCATGCTCCCCTGCAGCCAAAAACTGCGCGAGCTCAATATTTTTTGCAGCATCACGTGACCTAAGCCAAATTTATCAATAAAGTATGATTAAATCGTAAAAACGAGCCGGCACGCGAATTTTGGGTATGCTGCCAATTGAGGAGCGTAACCTTTTAAAACAGTGGTTTAAAAATTTTGAGAGGGCTATATAACATCAATAAACGCGCAGTCACGTTCAATGGTGTTATGCGGCAGGCTATATAATCACTGTTATGCACAATTATGGATAGCAAAATGAGCGATGATAGCAATCAAAGAAAAATAGACGTCACATCTACAGCTATTGAGAAAGGGATTGATGTTGCAAAGGGATTTATTGACAAGCTTGTTTTGCCGCCAGCTGAAGAACTTGGCCTTCTGATAAAGGATCAAATCTCACTCTGGAGATTCAATAATCAAGTTCGAATTCTGAATAAGGCAAAGGCAGTATGCGAGAAGAACAACGTAAGCGTTAAGGCAATTCCTCCGAAGCTTCTCTGCCCATATCTAGAGCATGCATCTTTGGAAGATGATGATGAACTTCAGGATAAGTGGGCAATATTGCTAGTAAATATGGTTGATTCTCAACAAAACATTCAGAATCACGTGTTTCCGTATATTTTAAGTCAGTTATCAAGTGATGAGTTCAAACTTCTTGAGTCGGTTCTTATTGAAAAAGAAAGAAGAGTGTCAGAGTTAGAAGGGGAGTTGTCAGAGTTCTTGGAAAATAGGTCAGCGATAGAAATCAGACTTAAATCCGAGGTTGATGAAATCAGCCAGAAACTGCAGAGTTTGTCACCAGACGGGAAGCAGGTTTATTCAGCAGAGGCCATGGAGTTGAGGTCTTCGGCTCGATCAAAGGAAAGAGAGATTCGTTCCCTTGAATACAAGGAATTTATGCTCAGGAGGCAAATTGCAGCGCCAGAAAGTATTCCAGAGAAGAACATTAAAGAGTTCGAGATTGCCAATATAATTCGGCTTGGGTTGGCTAAGGTTGTCTATGAGGCAAGTGCTGGGACCCATAGCATAGAAGTGCCGATTGGTGATCGAGACTCATCTTACGCATCTGTAGACTTTGATATTGAAATCGACACAGACACATCAACGATTCTCACAGAGTTGGGTGAGCTCTTTATTGATGCCTGTCGGGAGAAAAATGCATAACAATTTGCTGCACTCGGAAAAATTACTCGCTGCGCTCCTAATTTTCCGGTGAGCAAGGCGTTATACATCAAGAGGGAGCGTTGCAAAAATCCGTCAATGACGTATATTGGTAATTATGTTCACCATCATTGAAACCCCCACATTCGAAGCGGATGCCAGCAAAATCTGGACGGCGGAGGAGCGAATTGGCTTCTTCGCCTGGCTGGCGGCTAATCCTGAAGTGGGTGATCCCATTCCAGGCAGCGGCGGATGTAGAAAAGTTCGCTGGTCGATAGCGGGTTCTGGAAAGCGCGGTGGCGTGCGCGTCATCTATTTCACCCGGTTGGCAAATGGTGAAATTTGGTTGTTGGTGATCTACAAGAAGGCCGTTCGGGAGAATATACCCGCGCATATCCTGAAGGCGATTCGTGAGGTATTGGAAAATGAGTAAAGAGATGCTTCTTAGCGCTGAGGAGCTTGGCAACAAGCTGCTTCAATCAGTTAAAGAAATGAAAGCGGGCAAAACCGCACGGGTTAGCCATGTTGAGCCTAATGAGGTGGCAGAAGCGAGAGGGAAAACTGGCCTTACGCAGCGAGAGTTTGCCGAGGTGTTGCATATTTCTCCGCGTACGCTTCAGGAATGGGAGCAGGGGCGGCGCAAGCCGTCTGGGCCAGCCAAGGCGTTAATCGAGATTGCTTTTCGTCATCCTGAAGTCATTCGCGAGGATTTCGGGCTTAGGCGTTAATAAACCGCTCAACGGTAAAATTCTCGTTTATTGTGACCAAAGAAATTCAGGCCTTATTGAGAGCCTTAGCGTAATCCACTACTCAATGCGCCCATTAGCTCGGAATTGATTATTGGCGTATTAGCTCTGTTTTCCAACCAACTTTTCCACCGCACCCCTACACGTTCGCGATTCCAGAACCTGCGGGAAATCTGTTGTTGAGTGGCCAACAACAAACACCCAAATTTAAAAGGCAATCCACCCTACCATGACCCGCAAAACCCTAAGCCTAAAAACCAAAAGGCCAACAGAGCCCAAACCCACCGAAAAAGTCGAAGACCTATCCTCTAACGACCCCATAACACGCTTCCTAAACGGCACCGCCATCCATCCTTCCCCACGCCTGTATCTAGCGCCGAGTGATCAGCCGCGCACTGTGCGGGCGATGGATTTGATCACGCCCATTGGTATGGGGCAGCGGGGGTTGATTGTGGCACCGCCGGGTTCTGGCAAAACGACGCTGTTAAAGCATATCTGCCAAGCCGTGGCCGAGGCTTACCCGGATATAAAGTTGTATGCCTTGCTGATTGATGAGCGCCCGGAAGAAGTCACCGATTTTAAGCGCAGCGTGTCGGCTGAAGTGCATGCCTCGTCGTCCGATGAAAGCTACGCGAACCATGTGCGGATGGCCGATCAGCTACTAGATACAGCGCGCAAGCAGGCAGGCGAGGGGCACGATGTGATGATCGTGATCGATTCACTCACAAGGCTTTCGCGGGTTCATAATGCCGAGCAGCGGGGCAATGGGCGTACCATGTCGGGTGGGCTGGATTCCCGGGCGATGGAAATCCCTCGCAAACTGTTTGGCGCGGCGCGAAAAATCGAAAACGGCGGCTCGCTCACCATTCTGGCCACCGTGCTGGTGGATACGGGAAGCCGTATGGATCAGGTGATTTTCGAGGAGTTCAAAGGCACGGGCAATATGGAGCTAGTGCTATCACGGGACGTGGCTAATCAACGGATTTTCCCGGCGATCGATATTGCCAAAAGCAGCACCCGCCGTGAAGAGCTGTTGATCGATGCAAAAGATACTGAAAAAGTACGCACACTGCGCAGAGCGTTAACACCGCTTAAGCCCATAGAAGGCGCGCAGAAGCTGCTTGCACTGTTGGAGAAATACCCCACGAATGCCGAGCTGTTGGATGCCTTTTCACCGGCTGAGTAGAGGAGAAGCTCACCTCTGAAACGAATACAAGAGTGAGCTTCTTTGTTAACGCTTAACGGCTGCTTTTTTTGACGTGGTTTAAGTTAGACGCGGGCACGGTTTTTTTAACCGGGAAGCCTTCAATTTCTTTGCGCTCAATTGTATTTTTCAAACGCTTTTCAATTGCGCACAGGTTTTTAAAGTCACTGATATCGACCAGCGAGATGGCTTCACCGGAGGCACCCGCACGGCCGGTGCGGCCAATGCGGTGGATGTACTCTTCTGGCTGGAAAGGTAAGTCGTAGTTCACTACACGGCTGAGTTCACCAATATCCAGTCCCCGAGCGGCGACGCCCGTAGCTACTAGGTACTTCAGTTCGCCCGATTTGAACTGATCCAACACTTTTTCACGCATGGCCTGGCTTCTGCCGCCATGGATGGAATCCGCTTGGATGCCGCGTTTTTCCAGCTGAGCCACCAGCTTGGCGGCGCTGTGTTTTTTCTCGACAAAAATCAGCGCCTGATCCCACGCTTGCTGGTTGATCAAGTGGCTCAACAGGGCGGACTTGGTGTCTTTGTCGACCGTGATCAGCCACTGTTTGATCGTGGCGGCGGCGCGGACATTGGGTGTAATGGAAATGTCAGCCGCCAAGTCGGTCATTTTGCTGTCTGAAAACGCGTGGGCGATGGCGCGCACGTCGTTGGTCATGGTGGCCGTGAACAATAGGTTCTGCCGGTTCTCCGGCAGGCGCACGATGATTTTGTGGATATCATCGACAAAGCCCATGTCGACCATTCTGTCCGCTTCGTCCAGCACCATGACTTGCAGTTCATCAAAGTGCAGCGCGCGCTGATGCGCCAAATCCAGCAGCCTGCCCGGTGTGGCGACCAGAATGTCCACGCCTTCGATTAAGCGCTCTTTTTGCGGCGCGGTATCCACGCCGCCATACGCGGCCATTGAGGTGAGTTGGGTATGCTTTGAGTATTGCGCCACACTGGCTTCAACCTGAACTGCCAGCTCGCGGGTCGGCACCAGGATCAGCGCACGAATGCGTTTGCCGCGCAGCGGTTCGGCTGTTTTACTGAATTTTTCCAGCAGTGGCAGCACAAAGGCAGCGGTTTTACCTGTGCCGGTTTGTGCGGTGGCGATTAAGTCTTTACCCGAAAGAATGACAGGAATCGCTTGTTCCTGGATGGGCGTGGGTGCTTTGTAACCGAGTTCAGTAATTGCTTGAACGAGTGGGCTGGATAAGCCTAGTTTTGAAAAGGGCATTAGACGCTCTGACAAAGGGTCGTAAGGGGTGTCGAAAATAAAAAGTGGTGCAGTATAGCGTAAAAGCACCCCTAGGAAGGGCCTCATTACCCCCCCCACCATAAAGCCATAAATGACCGCCCCGGGGGCCATCCCTAAGGGGTATAATGTCGCCGGTTGCGGTGAAGTGACTGTGTTACAAACGTTGGCGTTCAGCAGATTTGTTTTACTTGTTACTGTTTTTTAAATAGAGAAAGGTAGTGGTTAATGATTAATACCAAAATATACAAGGCAGTTTACGAACTTGCTGAAAAGCTGATGAAGGCCGCCGCCAAAGATGATCGCGCCACCTTTGAAGCGCTGTATGCCGAGCTACAGGCGATTTGCAGCGAGCATGAAAATACCGATAAAGATCACCCAGAGCAGTGGGAAACCTTGGCGGACTTCACCGAAGAGCTGGAAGATGCGCTGGCCCTCTACGAAAAAGCGTTAGCAAAAGCCAGTGCGATAGATTCGAAAGACCATCTGTCATCCATCGGTTTTTCCATGGCAATGTTGCAAGTGGAGCTGGGCCAAACAGACGCGGCTATCAAAAACCTCCAAGAGGCAAAAGAGAGCGCACGTCGAATTGAAGACAACGAATTGAAAGCAGAAATAGATGAACTGCTTGAAACGTTAACTGCAGGCTAAACTGCTTTCTTGATGTACCAACCACTGATGACAGACACAGGTTCAGCTAACAGCTGATGGTGTTGAACATACCTAAGACTAGGGGCTCGCTCTTGACCAATAACGATATTTTTCGCCGTATTCGCTATACCTTTGATTTAAAAGATAACACCATCGTGAATATCTTCGCTCTTGCAGAGGTTGAGGTGACACAAGAGCAAGTAACCGCTTGGCTGAAAAAGGATGAAGATGACGCCTTTGTCACAATGAAGAACAGGGAGCTGGCGTCGTTTCTGAATGGCTTTATCAGCTTTAAGCGGGGTAAGCGCGAAGGCCCGCAGCCCGCGCCGGAAGCGCAGTTGAACAATAATATGGTGTTCCAGAAGCTGCGTATTGCGCTGAATTTAAAAGCGGATGACATTTTAGAGATTTTTGAGCTGGTGGGCTTGCCCTTAAGCAGTCACGAGCTAAGCGCTTTTTTCCGGAAGCCCAGCCATAAGAACTATCGCGAGTGCAAAGACCAAATGCTACGTAACTTCCTGCTCGGCGTTCAGCGTCAGCTACGGCCCAACGCCGAGAGTTAAAGTGCTAAAAAGCTAGCGCCTCACGCAAGCGAAAATCGCATTGCCAGAGGCGTTATCCCACGGCGAGATGGTGTCGTAGTTGTGCTCAAACACATGCACCTCGAAGTAAGGCGCCAATAGGGCGCTTAATTCTGCAAAACTCACTGCCACCATGGGGTGCTCGTCATTCCAAACCTGCGTCTCTTCATCGTTCGTTTTTTCGATACTCAGCCTGAGTGACTGTCTTTCTCCGTGCCCGCAGTAATGCCAGCCAGAGCGAAAGGTAAAGGTATTGTTTGCCTGCTTGGCGGTGTGTTTAACGCATAAACCGTTGTCGATTTTGTCTTTATCGACGGCATTAAAATAGAAGACGCCGCCTGCGTTCAGTGCGCGTTGGGCGCTGGCAATGCACGCCGTTAGCTTTTCAATACCATCGTTATAATGGATTGAGTACAAAAAGCAGGTGATGAGATCGAGGGGTTCGTTAATCTCAAAGGTGCTCATATCTTGCAGCGAGAAGTGCGCTTCTGGGCAGCGCTTGGCGGCGATATCCAGCATCGGTTGGTTAATGTCTAGCCCACTACTGGTATAGCCCGCGTCGATAAAATGGCGCACATGGGGGCCGGTACCACAGGCTAAATCCAAGTGGGTGGTGCCACCGTTGCCAAATATCTGATGCAGCCTGCGGATGGCGTTGCTTTGCGCTTGATAGTCGATGTCTACGCACATCAAATCGTAGTAGCCAGAAAGATCAGTATAAAGTGCGTTGACAGACATGGTCGCCTAGTGATGGAAGCTGGAATAAAAGGGATGGCGCATAGTAAACGAGCGGGTAGGAATTGAGAAGCGAGGGCGGGACGACGGCTAAAGAAATCCGGCTACTTCCCGATAACACCTCACAGGTAGGTAATCTTAACGTCACCACAAGAGCCCGCTATGCGCAAACTACTTGCCCTTTGTTTTACAACGCTATTACTCACTCTTCCGGCCTATGCTAAAGCTTCTGTGCAGGCGGCCGAAGCGGCTGCGCTGGCATGGTTAGCGGCGGTAGATAGAGGGGAATACCAGCAGGCGTGGGATGAGGCATCGCCGCTGCTACAAGCGCCACTTTCTGCGGCTATGCTTCAGCGCACTATTTCGCTGTCCCGGCGGGACTTTGGTGCAGCGGAAACGCGACGCCGTGTAAGGGTATCGCAATATACGTCTATGCCCGGTGCTCCACGAGGGGACTATAAGGAGTTCACGTTTCAAACACGTTTTGAAAATAACCCCAGGGTTATGGAGGTGGTAACGCCCCACCTTGAAAACGGCACTTGGCGCGTTAGCGGCTATTATATCGAATAAGGACAGGGCAGACGTGGCGGAAGATACAATAGCGCCGCTAATCCAGCGGCGCCAACTCAACCAGTAGTGGAAACAGCTGAGTATAATGATTGAAATAGAACTGCTTAGACAGCGCTATTGGGAGAGTTACTGAGAGAGTTATTGAGAAAGCTGATCCGCAAAATCATGATTAGTGTCGCGGTGGTCTGCTTCATCCGCCCTTACTGCAACCACCACCTCACGCAGCCGAGCATCCTGAGGCAAGTTCCAGTAGTCGATAGCAATTTGCGGAGCGGGAATGTTTTCGTATTCGCCGCGATCAATCCCTTCTAGGTACTCGGTGTAGCTATAAACGGCTTCCTCTTCTAAGTAACCCACTACCCGGTGGGCAGTTTTGCTGGAGCAGAGGTAAAGCAAGAAAAACAGGTTAAAGAAAATACCTTGCGCCAACATAATAATGAAACGCTCAAAGCGGTTAGGTTTGGCCACTTCGATAAACGTCATCAAGTGCATACGCTCATTTTCAGCTTCATCCAGCAGCGTACGAATCCAGCCGTCGTCATCTTTAATTCGCCGCAGGGCATGTAGATGCTGAATGGCGCCTCCTACCATACCTGGCACCGCGGCCACGGTTTCTAAAATTACCGCTCGATGGCCATAGCGGCCTGCAAAAAAAACATCTGCAAAAAAGCGCATAAAGCGTACTAACCGATATGCAATGCGGTCAGAAAATCCGCGCGGTTGATAGTGGGTCTGCTTCGTGTCGCTTTCGGTTGAACGGTCGTTGGTGGTGCGCATCATTATGTTCCTTATCTGAATTTATCTGGTAGTACGACTTCTGTATAAGAGTCTGGTTCACTCAAAAAGGATAAACAGCGTAAGAATTAGTGCTTACTTTTACTTAATTTATGGCGAGTCCACCCAGAGGTGCTACGTTAAAAAGAGGTTCTGATATTAACAGCTGCTTTCCGGTTCCTACATGCTGTATAGGTTTTGTGAAACTAAGCGGTGTGGTAGTGGTCACTGTTGTAAGACTTAGGTGATGGCGCGAAGCGCGAGGAGCGATCATGCAAGCCTTTTCTCTCAAATCGCACTGGCTCTGGATGCTTCTCGCTGGCGTCATCATGGCCACATCGTCTTTTACATGGCAGGCGATGGCGCAAAATAGTGGTGGTAAGGCACTGGTGCTCAACATTGAGGGTGCCATTGGGCCTGCAACGAAGGATTACTTTGGGCGTGGCCTTCGTCGGGCTCAAGAGCAGAACAGTGATCTGGTTATTGTTGAGTTAAACACGCCTGGCGGGCTGGTTGAAACTACCCGTGACATGATCCAAGCCATGCTCAATTCCGAAACCCCCGTGGTTATGTATGTGTCGCCAAGCGGCGCACGCGCGGCAAGTGCTGGCACCTATTTGTTATATGGCAGCCATGTGGCGGCCATGGCACCTGCCACCCATTTAGGGTCGGCAACGCCAGTGCAAATGGTTGGCTCTGGCGTTGCTAGCGGGGAGGAAGACACAGACGAAGGTGATGCAAAAGAGTCTGAGCGTGAAGGCAGTGCGATGGATCGAAAGGTACTGGAGGACGCCGTTAGCTTTATTCGGGGCCTGGCCGAGCGCCACGGACGCAACGCAGATTGGGCGGAAGAAGCGGTACGCGACGCGGTGAATCTCACTGCTAATCAAGCACTAGAGCAGAATGTAATTGATGTTGTCGCAAAAGATATCGACGACCTGCTCGCGCAGTTGGATGGTATGACGGTGGTGATGAAGCGGGGAGATGTCACATTAGCGACGGAAAACCTGATCGTTGAGCGCTTTGACCCTGATTGGCGTACCCAACTGCTGTCATTGATCACTAATCCTAATATTGCCTACTTCTTAATGATTATCGGTTTTTACGGGCTGATTTTCGAACTCTCAAGCCCTGGTAGCTTATTTCCCGGCACCATCGGCGTTATTTCGCTGCTATTAGCGCTTTTTGCCTTTCAGGTTCTGCCCATCAATTATGCGGGCCTTGCACTGGTCTTGGTGGGGCTAATACTGATGGTGGGAGAAGCGCTACTACCCAGTTTTGGCATATTAGGGGCAGGCGGTATTGTAGCCTTTGTGCTTGGCTCGGTCATGCTGATGGATGCTGAATACTTGGCTATTTCGCTACCACTAATCGGTGGAGTGGCGCTACTTTCAGCAAGTTTGATGCTATGGACACTCACTCGGTTTGCCACACTGCGTAGAAGGCCTGTGCACAGTGGGGCAGAACAGCTGATTGGGGCGCACGCGGTGGCGTTAGATGACTTTAATATTCAGGGCCATGTGCGCCTGCACGGCGAGCGCTGGAATGCGGTGTGTGATGTGCCCGTTAAGCAAGGCGATACCTTAAAGGTAGTAAGGCTTGATGGGCTAACCGTGCATGTAACGCCCTCTTAATCAAAACCAACGGCGAGACGAGGTGTGCAATGATGCTTTCATATTTGGTTCCCGTAGTGTTGGTAGTGATGCTATTCGCTGCCTCTATTCGTATTTTACCGGAGTATAAACGTGGGGTTGTGTTTTTCCTTGGGCGGTTTCAAACGGTGAAAGGACCAGGGCTTGTCATCGTGATTCCTGGGGTTCAGAAAATGGAAGTCGTGGATTTGCGCGTTATTACCATGGATGTTCCAGAGCAAGACGTTATTTCCCAGGATAACGTGACGGTTAAAGTGAATGCAGTGCTCTACTTCCGTGTAGTAGACCCTGAAAAAGCGATTATTCAGGTGGAGAACTTCACTCAGGCTACCAGCCAGCTGGCGCAAACGACCCTTCGCTCAGTGCTGGGTAAGCATGACCTTGATGAAATGCTTTCAGAGCGGGATAAGCTTAACGATGACATTCAAGAGATCATCGACACCCAGACCGAAGCATGGGGCATTAAGGTCGCGAACGTTGAGATCAAACACGTCGATCTAGATGAGAGCATGATTCGCGCCATTGCTCGCCAAGCAGAAGCTGAGCGGGAGCGTCGCGCCAAAGTAATTCACGCAGAGGGCGAGCTGCAAGCGTCCAAAAAGCTAGTGGAAGCCGCCAATGTGATGCAGGAAAACTCTGCCGCACTACAGTTACGTTACCTGCAAACCATGAGCGATATGAGCAATAAAAATGCTTCAACCATTATTTTCCCGCTACCCATGGATATCATGGAAGCGTTTAAAGATATGAAGGCACATAAAGCGACAAGGTCGAATAATACACAAGACGATACATAATGCTTGCCGCCAGCGCTGACCCTTCAACAGCAGGTCTGCTAAGAGGCTAAGCGCAGTGCGAAGCCAATTAGCAGCGTGCCAAATACCCAGTTCTGTATTTTTTGCTTTTTTTGATTGCCTGCAACCCAGCGCTGCATTTTTGCCCCAATGCAAGCATAAAACGCGTCATATATTAGCCCTACGCCCACCAGCATGGCCCCTAGCAGCGTGAATTGAAGTGCAACCGCACCTTGTTCTGCATGCACAAACTGGGGCAGTAGCACCGAGCAAAAAAGCAGCGACTTTGGGTTCAGTAGATTGGTCAGCAGTCCGCGCCGCAAGGCCATGTAATAGCTTCCTTTAAGCGGTGTTGAACCGCCCCGGCTTTACCGGAGACTCCATATCTTGAGAGGATGGAGTTATGAACTCACCAAAACGATATTCCCCAGAAGTCCGGGAGCGAGCTGTTCGATTAGTCCTTGAACAGCAAGGCGAATACCCGTCCAAGTGGGCGGCGATCTGCTCCATTGCCAGCAAGTTTGGCTGTACACCAGAGACCTTAAGAGCCTGGTGCAAACGCTCAGAACTCATGCAGGAAGATAGCTCGGTTAACCTGCCTGAAAATGAACGACTCAAGCAGCTAGAGCGTGAAAACGTCGAATTGAAGCGCGCCAATGAAATTCTCCGTAAGGCGGCTGCTTTTTTCGCCCAGGCGGAGCTCGACCGCAAACCCAACTGATGGTGTCATTTATCGACGAGCATCGTGCTCAGTTCGGGGTCGAGTCGATTTGTAGCCAGCTGCCAATCGCCCCATCGACGTATTACCACCACAAGGCACTTGAGACCGATCCTGAGCGGCGGGCAGATCGATATCGGCAGGATGCGCTTCTTACCGCTGAGATTCAGCGAGTGTGGGAAGAAAATTTCTGCGTCTACGGTGCTCGTAAGGTCTGGCGGCAACTCCGCCGTGAGGGCGTTAATATTGCTCGCTGCACCGTAGAACGACTCATGCGACGCCTGGGAATTCGCGGCGTAGTGCGAGGCCAACGCCCTTTCACGACGATCAGTGATCCCGGCCAGAAACGAGCACCTGATTTAGTGAAACGCGACTTTACGGCCATGCGTCCTAATCAGCTTTGGGTGGCCGATTTTACGTATGTCGCTACCTGGTCTGGCTTCGTTTACGTTGCTTTCGTTATCGATGTTTATGCACGCTGTATCGTGGGTTGGCGTGTAGCGACGTCGATGAAAACGGCACTGGTGCTGGACGCTCTGGAGCAAGCTCTGTGGGCACGAAAACACAGACAAGGGTTGATCCACCATAGTGATAGGGGAAGCCAATATCTCTCGATCCGCTACACCGAGCGTATGGCTGACGAGGGTATCAATGCCTCAGTCGGCACCACCGGCGACTCCTACGACAATGCGCTGGCCGAGACCATAATCGGCTTGTTCAAAACGGAGGTGATCCATCATCGTGGCCCATGGAGAGGGCTGGGTGCCGTTGAGTATGCCACGCTGGAGTGGGTTGACTGGTTCAACAATCGCCGACTACTGGAACCCATCGGAAACGTTCCACCAGCAGAACGAGAAAGGACGTATTATCGTCAACTGGAGGAGTCGGGTGAAGCTGCCTGACTCAAACAAACCGGTCTCCGGAATAACCGGGGCGGTTCAGTGTTGCGTGCTGTTTGGTACGGGGGCTAGGCCGTGCTCGGATAAGCTGCAAAGCTAGCCAAACCAAGTAGGCGGCACCGGCGTAGCGAACCACATCAAATAGCCACGGAGCCGCAATAAAAAGTGCTGCTAATCCTAACCCTGCCAAGGCGACATGCGCGCCTCTGGCAATTGCCAGCCCGAGCGCAGTAGCCAGCCCGTGGCCACGACCAAGGGTGCTGCTGGTATGCAGAACGAGCAGCATATCAGGGCCGGGAATTAGATAAACAATGGCTAAAGCGCCGATAAAAAGCCCGAGCTCCATGGCTGCGTCCTGTGAGTGCTAAATCGTCTTGAGAAGAGACTCATGGTAACGTTAAAGTGCTAAGCATTTTCTTGCCATTTACACCCATGAAAATTAATTTTTTAGTATTTTGTGCCAATTTTAATAATGGAAATACTCACATATGCCAAATTGCAAGTTGGATGCTACCGACCGCCGACTGCTTGCGTTACTCCAAGGCGATGCGCGTTTAACAAATGTAGAGCTAGCAGAGAAGGTGAACTTGTCACCGTCTCCTTGTTTACGCCGTGTGCGGCGCTTGGAAGAGAGTGGCATTATTCGCGGCTACCATGCAGAGCTTGATCGCCGAAGCGTTGGCTTAGAGTTAACCGTGTTTGTTGGTATTAAGGTGGAGCGACACCATGAAGAGCAGGCAAACGCCTTCCGCGACGCCGTGGTAAAGCTGCCTGAAGTAGTCACCGCTCACCTGGTATCCGGTGAATCAGACTTTTTGTTACAAGTGGTCGTGCCGAGCCTGACGGCTTACGACGCGTTTTTAACCAATACGCTGCTACGCTTGCCTGGAGTGAGCGATATTCGCAGCAACTTTGCGATTCAACCGGTGAAGGAGTACGGCATTTTGCCGCTGAAACAGTAAGCGATGCTCTTTTGCGCAAGATTCGGGTAGGACAAGCGGGCGTGGCTGGTTAAGCTTGGCGCATGCTCTGCGTTTAGGTGGGGACTCACTGTGACAGACTATGCCCGTATCGAGAAAGCCATGGCCTTTATGGTGGCGAATGCCACCCAGCAGCCCAGTTTGGAAACAGTGGCGGCGCAGGTACATTTGAGCGCGTTCCATTTCCAACGGCTGTTTTGCCGCTACGCAGGCGTGAGCCCTAAGCGCTTTTTGCAGGCGCTGACGCTGGCGCGGGGTAAGCAGCTAATTGCATCTGCCCAGAGCCTTACCGATACTGCCCAGGCATTGGGGTTAAGCGGCGGCTCGCGGCTTTACGATCATTTTGTCACGCTGGAGGCGGTGACACCCGGGGAGTTTAAGCGTCAAGGGCAGGGCGTCGAGATTGCTTATGGCGTGCACCCTACGCCGTTTGGCGAGGTGTTGGTGGCGGCGACTCCCAGAGGTATTTGCCGCATGGGCTTTCTTGCGGCGACACCAAAAGAGGAGATGCTAGCCCAACTAGCCGCCGATTGGCCCCGCAGCTCGCTTAACCACCAGCCAGACGCCACGCACCACGTGGTGGATGCGCTGTTTGAGCCTCAACAAAGCGCCGCGTCGGGGGCGCTACGGCTGCACGTTAGCGGTACAAACTTCCAGATTAATGTTTGGCGAGCGTTGCTTACCATTCCCGAAGGCCAGCTGGCCAGCTATTCCCATATTGCCCAGGCGCTTGGGGCACCTAAATCTTCCCGTGCGGTGGGCAATGCCGTGGGCGCTAACCCCATCGCGTTGTGGATTCCCTGCCACCGGGTGATTCAACAAAGCGGTGCTCTCGGTGGCTACCGTTGGGGCGTTGAAACCAAGCTGCAGGTGCAGGCGTGGGAAGCGGCCCGGCACTCCCCCTTGCTTGAACCGCACTAACCCTGAATTAGTGCCCAAATACCGACCAACCAGTGTGTTGGACAAACATTTCCAGGGCGCGCGTGCCTAGCAGACTATTGCCAAATTTATCCAGCCCCGGTGACCATACGGCCAACGAGCCGCGACCAGGGGCAACCGCTAAAATGCCGCCGCCTACGCCGCTTTTGCCAGGTAAGCCAACACGGAAAGCAAACTCCCCTGACGCATCGTAGTGGCCGCACATCATCATAAGTGAATTAATTCGTCGCGCCCGCTGGGGTGATACCACGCGCAGATTGCTGGGGCGATTGACGCCATCTGAGGCCAAAAACAGCCCCGCATGGGCAAGCTGCTCGCAGCTCATGGCGATGGCGCACTGGTGGAAGTAGGTGCCCAGCACTTTATCGACATCGTGGCGCAGGTGGCCAAAGGCTTTCATAAAGTGGGCAAGCGATGCATTGCGGTCTTTGTGCTGCATTTCCGAAGCGGCGACTTGATGGTCAAAGCAGATACTGTTGTCGTCAGCAATGTAACGCACAAAGCTCAATATTTCCGCCAGGGTCTCTTTAGGTTCGTGGCCCATCATAATGGCATCCACTACTGCAATGGCCCCGGCGTTGATAAACGGGTTACGCGGTTTACCGCCTTCATGTTCAAGCTGCACAATGGAATTGAACGGGTCGCCAGATGGCTCGCGGCCAACCTTAGACCACAGCCCATCGCCCCATTTGCCCAGTGCGATGGTGAGTGTGAAAACTTTGGAAATACTCTGGATTGAGAACGGCGTGTTGGCGCAGCCCGCAGAGAAGCGCTGGCCATCTACTGTTGCCAAGCTAATGGCAAATTGGTTTGGGTCGACATGGGCTAATTGTGGGATGTAGTCCGCTACTTTGCCCCGCTCGGTTTCCAGGGCTAGCTGGGTGGCAATGTCGTTAAGCAACTCTTGCATGAAATCCATCGTCGTTTGGTAGCGTGGGGGCCGCTACCCTAGCGGAAAATGCTGAATCTGTCTGCTGATGTGTGCCCATTCAACACGGTATAAGGCCCGTTTAGAGTGACCTTGATGTTGGCAAGTGCCGAAGGGGCCTCCTAAGACGTAACCCCTAAGTTACTTAAGCGCTATATGGCATTTTGGGTGGCATTCTTTCTTATCGTTTTAAGAGGTGGTCCGTCACTATCGGACAAGTAATAGTTAGAATAAACGATAGCTTAATTAGACGCTTTATTTGTAAATACAACATTAATCAGCTGTTTTTAATTTTACTAAGTGTGCTGTTTGATGAGTATTTTAATACTTTTATTAACTTGATTCGTTATTTTTATCAGTATTTAATGCTTCAGCATCTCATCCCCTGCATCGAAACTGGTAACGAATCTCATGTTTTCTTTCATTGAATACCTAAGTGGCCCTCATGCTTGAGCGCCGCCCTCTCTTCCTGGCGGTAGGGATCGCGCTCGGCACTCTGTCATTATCAGGATGTGGTTCAAGCGGCGGCGGTGGCGATAGCAGCCAGGGTGTGCATACCCCTGGCGGCTCTTCTCCTAACCTGAGTGCCGGCCAACTCCCCATACCGCTTGGGCCTGGTTTGGTAAGAGTGGCGGTGGCAGATAGTGCGTTCGATGTCGCCTCTATCACTAATAGCGAGCGAGTGATCGACAGCTTAGATGTCTATAGCGGCACATCAGATGTTAGCGGTTTTGATGAATGGCACGGCAATGCCGTTTCCTCCGCGATTACTAGCGGAAATTTGGGTAATGCCCGCTTAGACCTGCTGAAAGTAGAGGATAGCCTAGGTAACACCTTCAGCAACGCACTCGATTACGCTATTGGTGAAGCGGCCAGTCGCGGTGCCAGAGTAATTAACGCCAGCTTTTCCCGCCGCTTAGAGGCCAGCGACCCCAGGCTCTCTTTTAATGGGGTGACCTCGGCTACCTCGTACCAGCGTGTTGTCAATGCTAACGGTGGCAAAGGCGCCATTTACGTCGTTAGCGCAGGCAATACTGGCCGCGCCATTGATACCCGAGGTAACCCAATTTACACAAGCCAGCCTGGGCTTTACGAGATGATGCTTATCGCGGTAGGCACTACGTCGGATGGCAGAATTCACCCTTCAAGTAGCTATCCAGGAGATGATGCTCGGTTGCAGGCACGCTCCATTGGAACGGGGTTCGTCAACCGAAGGGTGGGTGCCCAGGGCACGTCGATTTCAGCGGCACAAATTTCTGAGTATGCCGCGGGTATTGTGGGGCAATGGCCACATTTAACGGCTCAGCAGGCTAGCCAGCGACTGTTGGATACGGCGAGCCAGGAGAGCGCGTTGTTTCAGCAGAATAACTGCGGCGCTAGCGGCACGCTGAACTGCGGTGCCTTCTATTTAGGCCAAGGTATTGCTGATATCGACGCTGCACTTGCGCCTGAAGGCGATCTACTGGTCAGCCAAAGCCAGCGTGTGGCAGAGGGCGGGGCGCTGGCCGATGCGTCTTTCTTGCAGCTTTCCGAGGCCTATGGCAATTCTATAGCCACTTCTGGTGTGCTGGAGAATGTGGTTGCGTTTGACGCGCTGGGCCGGGATTACGCCATTGATTTGGGGCGCAATACGCTGCCGCGCACCGCACAGGCCACGCAGCGGCGCGGGCAGATGCAGCAGATGGCAAAAGCCACTTCGTCTGCTACTGAGACGCATACCGCTATCGACGGCAATTACCGCTTCACCGCCCGCAGTAATGTTGCCGGTGATTTACTGGCTAGCCGCTTTGACGGGGCTTTTGGCAATACTCAATTGAGTGCGTTTAGCTTTGCAGGTAACCAGCCAAGCCCTATGGGCAATGTCGCAGAGCTGGGTGTGATGCCCATGATCTCTTTTCAAACGGGGTCGGCGCTTACCCAAGCATTCGATACGGTGGAGGGTATCGAAACCCGCTATGCGCTGGGCCAACGGCTCAGTATGACGGCATCCCACTGGGCGGGGGATTCTGGCGACGATGCTGTCAGCGACTACCAAGCACGGCGTTCGGGTCTGGGGCTTACTTGGCAAATAATGCCTGGACTGAGCGTCAATAGCTATGTTGGCCAGCTGACAGAGCAGCAGGGTCTGCTGGGGGCTAGCGGTAGTGGCGCCCTTAGCCTTGGCGACGATAATCAAATGGATTTTGCTGGGCTAAGCGTTCAAGCTCAGTTTGATAACATTAGCGGCTTTGCTGAATTTGAGCAGGGCCGTGGTAGTGCCTCAGGACGTGGCTTATTGTCCAGCGTTGATGACATTAGTGCGCAGCAAATGGCATTGGGCATTCAGTGGCAAGGGCAGGGCGCACGTTCTGAACGCTGGGCGTTAACGCTACGCCAACCGCTTCGCATCGATAGCGCGAATGCCACTTTCGATGTGCCGGTGGGTCGTCGTTTGGATGGCAGCGTTGTGCGTGAAACGCGAAGCGCTTCTCTGGAGCCGTCAGGTCGCCAGCTCGATATCGAATTGGGGTATGGGTTTTCGACCAGTGAGCACAGCCAGTGGCAGGTTAACATGCTGCATACCCGAGACCCTGGTCACGATGCTGGCGCACCGAGCGACTCAGCGGCCATGGTGAACTACATCTACGCTTGGTAATAGGCGCGCTATGACCACACTAATGATTCAAGGCACCACCTCGGATGCAGGAAAAAGCACCGTGGTGGCGGGTCTGTGCCGTGTTCTCAAGCGCAGGGGGATGTCGGTGGCCTCGTTTAAGCCCCAGAACATGGCCCTGAATAGCGCGGTGACCAGCGATGGCGGCGAGATTGGCCGCTCCACCGCGCTACAGGCCCAGGCTGCAGGCGTCATTCCCCATAGCGATATGAACCCGGTACTGCTGAAGCCGGAAACTGATCGCGGCGCCCAGGTGATTCTGCGCGGCAAGGTGCATGGCCATATGGATGCACTGGATTACCATGCGTTTAAGCGCACAGCGAAAGAGAGCGTCATGGCAGCGTGGCAGGCCTTAGAGCAGCGCTATGACGTGATTATTGCCGAAGGCGCGGGTAGCCCTGCGGAAATCAACCTACGTAAAGGCGATATCGCCAATATGGGCTTTGCTGAAGCTGCCGACTGCCCGGTACTGCTGGTGGGCGATATTGATCGTGGCGGCGTCTTTGCTCAGCTCGTAGGTACGCTGGCGCTATTAAGTGACAGCGAGCAGGCGCGCACCAAAGGTTTTATCGTGAACCGTTTTCGGGGAGATATTGCGCTGCTGGAGCCTGGGCTTGAGTGGCTAGAGGCGCGCACTGACAAGCCGGTACTGGGTACGCTGCCCTATGTGCAGGGGTTACTGTTGGACGCGGAAGATAGTATTGGTTTAACTCAGGCCCCGCAGGCAAGCCAGCCCCTCAACGTTATCGTTCCCGCGCTACCGCGCATGAGTAACCACACGGATTTCGACCCACTGCGCCTGCACCCGCAGGTATCGCTGACGTTTGTAGGACCTGACCGGCAGATCCCCCCAGCGGATGTGATTCTCCTGCCCGGCAGCAAAAGTACGGCCAGCGACTTGGCATGGCTTAAGCGCCAAGGCTGGGAGGCAGCGATTACTCGCCACCTGCGCTATGGTGGCAAAGTGATGGGTATTTGCGGTGGCTTCCAAATGCTGGGTGAATGGGTAGATGATCCAGAAGGGCTAGAAGGCAGTCCAGGAAAAGTTGCTGGGCTTGGACTGCTACCGATGACCACGCGAATGGTGGCTGGCAAGCAGTTACGCAATGTTAGTGGCACGATGGTGGGGCAGGACGCGGCAGTGATCGGCTACGAGATTCACAATGGGATTAGTGAAGGAGCCGCTCTAAACCAGCCACTGCTTGACCTAGGCAGCCATCGGGATGGGGCAATCAGTAGCGACGGCCAGATATTAGGTACCTATGTGCACGGCGTGTTTGACCACCCGGAAGCCTGCCGAGCGTTGCTCACGCACTTAGGATTAAAAAATACGGTGGAGGTCGATTACCGCGCCCACCGTGAGAAAGAGCTGGATCGTTTGGCGGACACGCTAGAAGCTCACTTGGATATAGGCGCGATACTCAAAATGCTCAATGTTAGCTAAACGAGCCACAAAGATGGGTGCTGGTTAATCGCGCTGGCGCGTGGCCATTAGGGTGATTTCGACAGCGCTGCCACCACAGAGGTGTGGCGACTCCGTGCAGGTGCGCGCGGGGTAACGACCAGGCTCAAAAAATTCAGCATAGATACTGTCTAGCGCGTTGATCTGTTTTAAATCTGCTAAATGTATATCCACTCGTAAAACATCCGCTAAGCTGCCGCCTTCTTGCTGCAGCATGCGCTTAAGTTCGTGCATAACTAACTGTGTTTCCTCTTTAATATTGCCGCGGACAGCTTGACCATTAGAAATATCGGCAACGGTAAGTCCCGAAATAAACACATAATGGTCGTCAATGACCATGTGGCTTCCTGGAAAGCTGGGCTTAGGCAGTGTCGGGTCGTTATTAAACTGTGGCATTCGTTCTCCTTAACGACAAAATAGCCGTTTTGCCTTTAGTGCGACTGTGGTTGTTGAATGTGGTTCCCTTCTATTAAGAGGGTGGTGCTGGCGGTGGCTTTGCTCTACGCTGGCGGGCTTTTAAAACGCGCCAGAGTCGTTTTGGCGTCATGATCAAGCGCAAAGAGAGAGCGTAATGAAGGTAGTTCATATTAGTCAGAGCGGCCCGCGCGATGCGAGTTTGGCAACCCTATGTGCCGAAGTTTACGGTCAGCAGGCAGGGCTAACGCCGTTGGTGGTATTTACAGGCACAAAAAACGTGCTGTTTGCCCAAGAGGCTGCACGTTTATTGGCAGGCGTTGACGGTGAAGGGAAGCCTCTAGCACTTGCACTGCTGGTGCTGGATGAAAAAGGTCAGGGTATGACCGTCACCCATGCCTGCGAATTTAAACAAGGCGCTAAAGCGCGCTTAATCAGTGAGCTCAGCTTAAAAGCACCGCTGCGTGTTGAGGTGGCTAGCGACAAAGAAGAAGCATTTTACCAGCAGTGCGGTATTAAACGCTGGTTTGATAGTGAAGGTAAGCGGATCGGTTTAGGCGCGCGTCATCCTGCTAAAAGCAGTGATGAGCTGGTGCCCACCCTCCATCTGGACGAAGCGCTAATTTTGCGCCGTTTTAAGCATGACCCCAACGCATTTTCTGACGCTAAAGAGGCTTTTCTGTCGGGCTTAAATAACTTTCCCAGCACGTTTTGAATTTAATGCCGCCGCGTTAAGAGGGCGGCCTTGCCTATAAGACTAAAAGATGACGTTTACGTTGACGTCATTTTGCGGTGGGCTATTGTCTGCATGTAAGCGTTATCTTAACAAGTTTTAGCCGATTTTAGTGGTTTTTGCTGCCTTGTTAGCGGTTTGCGCTTTTGCAGTTACTGCAATATTAGGTGCGTTTTAGCTGGGCCATGCACGAAAGGTCGAATGTTATCTTGATTAATAGCTGAGTAAAAAGCACTCAACTAACAACAACAATACTCAAGGATATTAATAATGAATAACCAGACACCGTGAGGAAACGCTGTGCTGCTCAAACGTAAATACGGGGAAGAACATCCCTACTGGCCCGTTGGCCCCTTCAAAGTTCGTTTGCCCTTTATCCATTTCCGCTGGGAAATACCCGAGACCATTCAGGCGCTGGTCATGTTTGTTATCGGGCTGGGGATGATTCCGCTTTTGGAGCAGTATCTAGGGCTGCCCTATGAAGTGGCACTAGCGTATGTCGTGGTGTGTGGTATCGGTTTTATTCTTCCCCCGTTGCTCGGGGTGCCTTTTGTGGCGGGGTGGATTACGCCCGCTATTCCCGTGGTACTGCTGTTTATTGGTCAGTTTGAGCCAGGGCCGGAAGCTATCCGCGCGATGGTGGCACTGCAGCTAATGGTCACGGCGATTTTCCTATTTATGGCGGTGACGCGTTTAGGTACGAAGCTGGTTAACAGCGTGCCGGACTCCATCAAGGCGGGCATTTTGTTGGGCGCTGGTATCGCCGCGATAAGTGGCGAAATTAGCGTTGGCGGGAGGCTTTATGAAACGCCTATTTCACTGGGTATTGGTGGTTTAATTACCCTGTATGTCCTGTTTTCACTTTCGTTTCGCGACCTGACTGAAAAATTCCGTTGGGCGCGTAATATCGCCGCCTATGGCATGGTGCCCGGTATGTTAATTACCATGGCGATTGGCTGGGGGGTAGCGGAGTACCCGATGCCTACGGTGGAGTGGGGCATTGCCGTGCCGGACTTTGGCGGCATCTGGGCCTACCTGCCGTTTACCATTGGTGCGCCGGGTATTGATCTACTGGTCACCGCTATACCTACCGCTATCATCGCTTACATAATTGCCTTTGGTGACATCATTGTGGGTCAGAGCTTGATCAAGCGTGTGGATCATTTGCGGCCGGATGAGAAAATCGAAGTGAATGTTGATCGTGTTCACCTGATCACGGGCTTGCGAAACCTAATGCACTCTATGTTTGCTCCTTACCCAGGCCTTGCCGGGCCGCTCTTTACCGGGGCAATGGCCACTATTGCTGAGCGCTACCGGTATGGCCGCGGCGCCATGGATACTATTTATTCGGGGGCGTCGGTATTCTGGATAGTGGGCTTTTTGGCGCTATTCTTACTGCCGCTGGTAACGCTCTTCCGCCCGGTACTGCCCATTGCGCTCTCGATTACTTTGCTGATTACCGGTTATTTGTGTATTGCGGTTGCGGTAGAGCAGATTAAAAACGCAACGGCCATGGGGGTCGCTGGCATTATGGGTGTGGTGCTGGCTACACACGGCGCTGCGTGGGGGCTGGGAATTGGGGTGATTCTCTACTTTATGATTGAACACCGTGCGCGAAGCCATGCGGAAGATGAGGCTGATGAGCCTATCCACGTGGAAGAAGATGCGGTGGTCGAGGTGGAGGAAAAACCGATTAGTTAGGTAAGACGCTGCACTAATACAAGCTGTTAAAAAAACCGGCAGTCTTTATAGACCTGCCGGTTTTTTTTGCAACAACACGTTCGAGTTTAAGCAACAAAAATACTGAGTGTTGTCATGATGTTGCGTGTTTAGCCCAGTAAAATATAGGTGTGTTAACTGTTACTTAAGAGGTAAAGGCGTATGGCGTTAGCGATAAGGGATACCCACTCCCGCTATGGTTTGGTGAGTAGGGCGCTGCATTGGGCGATGGCACTGCTTTTTTTATGGCAGTTTAGCGGTGCCACGGCGCGAGTGCTTTTGGAAGATACTGCGCTGGAATCTTTCTTATGGGGTACGCACCGTACTGTGGGCGTAATGCTTATGGCGCTTATTTTGTTACGCATTGTGTGGGCGCTCATCAATGCATCGCGCCGTCCGCCTTCAGTGAGCGTGATGGCAAAACTAGGTCATTTGGCGCTGTACGGCTTAATGGTTGCTGTGCCCACGATTGCCTTAATACGCCAATATGGCTCGGGCCGGGCATTGGATGTTTTTGGCGTCAATCTAATGCCGGGTTTTGAGGGTGAGCGTATTGATTGGATGGTAGACCTAGGCGGCTTGCTACACGGCGAGCTAGGCTGGGCGATGTTAGCGCTGATCGTCGGCCATATCGTAATGGCGGTTATGCACCGCAGGCTAACTAATCATGATGTGCTAAAGCGTATGGCGTAATTGGTAAGCGTTACTGACCTGGCTATTCTAACCCAGCGTATTGAAAGCGCGCCTCGCATTACCAGCGGAGCGCGCTTTTTTAGCCCTCTACTTAGCCAACTGACGCATGGCGGTTTCTAAACCTTCCATCGTCATCGGATACATGCGGTCTTCGATGATTTCGCGGATTAGCTGAGTCGAGTAGGTGTACTCCCAGGCCCGGGGCGGCATAGGGTTTAGCCACGCCAAACGGGGAAAGGTGTCGCAAAGGCGTTTAAGCCACACGCCACCCGCCTCTTCGTTAAAGTGCTCCACACTGCCGCCTGAGTGAGTGACCTCATAGGGCGACATAGCGGCGTCGCCGACAATCACTACCTGGTAATCTGCGCCGTAGGTGTGCAGCACATCCATGGTGGGAATGCGCTCGTTGCCCCGGCGCAGGTTGTTTCTCCACACGCCTTCATACAGGCAATTATGGAAGTAGTAGTGCTCCAGATGCTTGAACTCTGAACGCGCGGCTGAAAACAGCTCTTCGCAGACGCGTATATGGTCATCCATGGAGCCGCCAACGTCCAAAAACAGCAGCACTTTAACCGCGTTGTGGCGCTCTGGACGCATTTGAACATTTAACAAGCCGCCATCGCGAGCGGTTTCACGAATGGTGCTGTCCACGTCAAACTCTTCAAGCGCCCCTTGGCGGGCAAACTTGCGTAGCCGTCGCAGGGCCATTTTGATATTGCGAGTGCCGAGTTCAAGTGAATCATCGTAATCGCGAAAGCGCCGTTCGTCCCATACCTTGGTGGCGCGGCGGTGGCGCGAGCCATCCTGACCAATACGAATGCCTTCCGGATTGTAGCCGTAGGCACCAAAAGGGCTGGTGCCACCGGTGCCAATCCACTTGTTGCCGCCGGCGTGGCGCTCTTTCTGCTCTTCGAGCCGTTTTTTGAAGGTTTCGATCAGTTCTTCAAGTCCGCCTAGGGATTCAATTTTGGCTTTCTCTTCGTCGCTGAGCTGTTTCTCAAACTCCCGGCGTAGCCACTCATCGGGGATCAGCGCCTCAATGGCGGCGTCCATATCCTCAATGCCTTTAAACCAGGCGGCAAAGGCGCGGTCGAAGCGGTCGAAGTAGCGCTCATCTTTGACCATTACGGTGCGGGCGACTTGATAAAACGCTTCCATATCGGCAAACACGACGCCACGTTCAACCACCGCATGGAGGTCAAGTAGTTCGCGGAGTGAGACGGGCACACCAGCGCGTTTTAGTGTGTCGAACAGGCTGATAAACATCGTTTAACGGCCTGAGCCTTTCTGGCGACGCAGCATAAAGGCCAAGCGCTCCAGTAATTGTGTATCCTGCTCGTTTTTGACCAGCGCACCGGCCATCGGAGGCAGGGCTTTGGCTGGGTCGCGGTTATAGAGCGCTTCTTGGGCAAGCTCATCACTCATCAGTAGCTTTAACCAATCCACCAGCTCCGAGGTGGAAGGTTTTTTCTTGAGCCCTGGGGCGTTGCGTAGATCAAAAAAGACTTCCAAGGCTTCGCCGACCAGCCTGGGGGCGATATCCGGGAAGTGGACATCCACAATTGCTTGCATGGTCGCGCGATCAGGGAATTCGATGTAATGGAAAAAGCAGCGGCGTAGGAAGGCGTCGGGCAGCTCTTTTTCGTTATTCGAGGTGATCACGATAATTGGGCGTTGTTCGGCACGAATGGTCTCGCCGGTTTCATAAACATGAAACTCCATACGATCCAGCTCTTGTAGCAGGTCGTTGGGAAACTCGATATCCGCTTTGTCAATTTCATCAATCAGTAGGACGACACGCTCGCCTGCGGTAAACGCTTCCCATAGCTTGCCTGGCTTAATGTAGTTACCTACGTTTTCCACGCCTTCAACGCCCAGTTGGGAATCGCGCAGGCGGCTAACCGCATCGTACTCATAAAGCCCCTGGGCCGCTTTGGTACTGGACTTGATGTGCCAAGTAATCAGCTTAGTGCCAAGGGATTCAGCGAGCTCCTCGGCCAGCAGTGTTTTACCGGTACCGGGTTCGCCTTTAATGAGCAGCGGACGCTGCAGCACAACAGCGGCATTGACCGCCTGTTTGAGTGCATCAGTTGCGATGTAAGAAGAAGTAGAATCAAACGCCATGGGGGAGTGCCTCGGCTTGTCGAAACGAGTTTTAAAAATAGATTCAAACAAGTGTACGTGAGGGTAAACCTCAAGGCCAACTAGTGGATAAAGAGACTTGCTAACCGCCCTGCCAGTTGGGTGGCACAATTCCCTGGCGCTGCATTTGCCGGTAGACCGTAGGCCGTGAAACGCCTAGCTCACGTGCGACCGCGCTAATATTCCAGTGGTGTTGCTTGAGCAGTTGGGTAAGTGAGCCTGTCTGAGATTCACTGGCATCGGCTACAAGCTGCGGCGCTTCGTGGCGAGTAATTCGCTGGCTAAGGCACTGTTCTGGCAGATCGTGAACGGTGATTTCGTCACTTTCTGAGGTTGCCAGGGCAAAAGCGAGAGCGTTTTTAAGTTGACGGATATTGCCGGGCCATGAATACGCGAGCAGCGCACTGATAGCATCTGCGCGCAGGCGCGGCGATATTTGCGCGGCGCGTTCGGCGGCGACATCTTCAAACACGCGGCGAATAACATACAGTTTATCGGCGCGTTCACGTAATGCGGGTAAGCGCAGCTGCGCGCCGTTAAGCCGGTAATAGAGGTCTTCGCGGAATTCCCCTTGCTGAATCATTTCTTCGATATGGCGATGGGTTGCTGTAATAACGCGAATGTCGATTTTTACTGGCGTGTTAGCGCCTAGCGGCATGACTTCCCGTTCGGCCAGCACGCGTAACAGCCTAGTTTGTAGCGCTAATGGCATATCACCGATTTCGTCTAGAAACAGCGTGCCTCCATGGGCCTGAGGAATAAGCCCACGCATCCCTTTTGAACGGCCACCGGTAAAGGCGCCAGGTTCGTAGCCAAACAGTTCGCTTTCAATCAGTGACTCAGGAATGGCCGCACAATTAACCGCAATAAACGGTTGTTTGGCGCGATTGCCGCTTTCGTGCAGTGCGCGTGCCACCACCTCTTTACCGGTGCCGGTTTCGCCGCAAATCAGCACGTTCACGTTAGCTTCATTACGCAAGCGGTCGGCTAGTTTTTGCACTTTGCGCATCGCAGGGTCGTCGGCACCTAGCCGGGCTAAGGGTTCCGGCAGTTCAGTAGTAAGCGGTGTTGCCCGTTGCGCCATGCGGGGACGGCGGGGTTCCAGCAGGCTTATAAAGTGGATGGTGTTGCTGGCGCGAGCGCGAAAAGCACGCAATTGATCATCAGTACCGCTGTTAATACTGAGTATATCGGCGATCTCACACTCGAATAGTTCACCTAGCATTGGAATGTGATTTGCAGACCAAGGGGGCCAGCGGTGCTGGTGTTCGGCGATTAGCTCGCGGCCAACGCCGTTGGCAGCGATGACCTGTCCATTTTCCTCTATGGCAATTAAACCACGCCCATTGACGTGGACAAATTCCCGCGAGATATCTAGACGCACCATCAGGCAGTCGCGGTAGCGCTGCAGAAAATAAGCATCCTCAATCATGCGCGCATAAAGCGTTACCAGCGATAGGCTGAAATTCTGGCTTTCGTGCTGGGTAGGCGACTGCAGCGCGGAGATATCTAACACGGCCATAACGTTACCCTGAGGGTCAGCAATAGGCGCGGCGGTGCAGGTTAGAGAAATATGGGAAGCATCGAAGTGTTCTTGGCGGTGGCAGATAATCGCCTGGCGATCATGCAAGCAGGTGCCAACAGCGCAGGTGCCAGCAAAGCGTTCATCCCAGTCAGCGCCCAAGTAGAGGCCTGCTTTGCGTAATTGCTGGTCCTGGTTGGGGTCGCCGCGAAACTCAACGGTAATGCCGCGGTGGTCGGTGACCAGTAGCACGTAGCCAAGCTGGGCTATTTGTCCATAGAGTTGATCGACCCCAGCGCGGGCGACATGCAGTAGCTCGTCAACAGACTCGCGGTGCTCAATCAAGGTTTGCTGAGGCACCACCCGTGCTGGGCGTGGGTGAGTGGGGTCTAGCTGATAGTCATTTAGGCAGCGCAGCCAGGAACGACGAATGGTGGCCTGCGCAGGCAAGCAGGGGGCATCTAACCCTTCACCAAGCTGAAAAATATGCTCTATATGTCGACGCTGTTCAGACTGAAGCTGTGAAGTTGTCTGAAACTGTTTAATGGCGTGCGTTTGATGCAGCATGGCGTTACTCATTGGGCGCTGTTGTTATTGTTCTTTTAGCCTATGCGCTTTGCCCCCAGAGTCAACGTGGGCTGCTTACGCCGTTAGTCGTGCGTTACACCTGTAACGTTTAGCTGTAAACAGCGTGACAAGTGTACATGGCTCTCTATTGGTTACTCAGTAGGTGATAAGGCTAGGCGAGGGCGCTGTAAACCCTTCCCTGGGCGCTACTTTTGCCATCCATGGCAAAAGACCCTCGCTACGCCTTATCACTGCCTTGTATCTCATTAAGGCTGTATTTTTTGTTTATTTTTCAGCTTGTTGATGTGCTTTTCAGGCTGTTTGGCACGGTAGCTGCTTAGGGTTGGGTGCATCACAGTTAACTCAACAATAACAAATGCACATGGAGTACCCGCTATGTCAAAGATAACGGCACAAGTCCAGCAAACCCCCACGGAGACTGTTCAAGCGTGGCTGCAGGATTTCGATACTGCCCTTCAAACCCAGGATATTGAGCGAGTACTGTCGCTGTTTGGAGACGAGTGCTACTGGCGCGACTTTCTTACCTTCACCTGGAATTTAAAAACCTGCGAAGGCAAAGATGAAATTCAGGCCATGCTCAATGACACGCTCAATAACGCACAGCCTATGGGTTGGCAGTTAGACGGCGAAGCCACTGAAAACGGTGACACCTATGATGCATGGTTTACCTTCAAAACAGCGGTTGCCAGTGGCAAAGGCTATTTGCGTCTTAAAGAAGGCAAGTGCTGGACGTTGTTAACCACCATGCAAGCACTGAACGACTACCCTGAGCAGTGCAATCAGCATCGTCCAAAAGGGGCCGAACACGGTGCCAATAAGCAGCGTGAAACGTGGTTGGAGTCACGGGAGCGTGAAGAGGCGGAGCTGGGCTACACTCGGCAGCCTTACTGCGTGATTATTGGCGGTGGCCAGGGTGGTATTGGTTTAGGCGCACGGCTCAGGCAACTGGGTGTGCCGACGATCATCATTGAGCGCAACGAGCGCGCGGGAGATTCCTGGCGTAACCGCTATAAGTCGCTCTGCTTGCACGATCCAGTCTGGTATGACCACCTTCCCTATATTCCCTTCCCAGATAACTGGCCTGTGTTTGCCCCTAAAGACAAAGTGGGCGACTGGTTGGAAATGTACACAAAAGTGATGGAGCTCAATTATTGGAGTTCCACTGAGTGTCAGAATGCTAGCTATGACGAGGCCGCAGGGGAGTGGGTGGTTAAGGTTAAGCGCAACGGCGAGGAGATCACGTTACGACCCAAACAGTTAGTGATGGCTACCGGTATGTCTGGGATGCCCAATGTGCCGACATTTCCAGGGGCGGAAAGCTTTGAAGGTGAGCAGCAGCACTCTAGCCAGCACCCAGGGCCGGATGCCTATAAAGGCAAGAAATGTGTCATCGTGGGCTCAAACAACTCGGCCCACGATATTGCCGCAGCGCTGTGGGAGCACGACGCCGATGTCACCATGCTGCAGCGTTCATCGACCCATATTGTGAAGTCGGATTCGCTGATGGAAGAGGTGCTAGGGCCGCTTTATTCGGAAGAGGCGGTGGCAAGTGGGTTAACCCATGAAAAAGCCGATCTGGTGTTTGCCTCCATCCCTTACAAGGTGCTGCCAGATTTTCAGCGCCCCGCCTTTGAGGCGATTAAAAAGCGTGATGCCGAGTTTTATCAGAAGCTTGAGAGCGCAGGCTTTATGCTTGATTTCGGTGACGATGAATCGGGGCTGTTTTTGAAGTATTTGCGCCGTGGTTCAGGCTATTACATTGATGTAGGGGCTTGCGATTTGGTCGCCAGTGGCGACATCAAACTGCGCAGCGGCGTGGGCATCGAACGCATTAACCCGCACTCCATCACGCTGACAGATGGCAGCGAGCTTGAGGCTGACCTGATTATCTATGCCACCGGTTATGGCTCGATGAATGGCTGGGCGGCACGGCTTATTTCTCAAGAAGTGGCCGATAAAGTCGGCAAGTGTTGGGGGCTAGGTTCCGACACCACCAAAGACCCGGGCCCATGGGAAGGTGAGCTGCGCAATATGTGGAAGCCCACTCAGCAAGAGGCACTGTGGTTCCATGGCGGCAACCTACACCAGTCGCGGCACTACTCACGTTATTTGGCGCTGCAGTTAAAAGCACGTATGGAAGGGCTAGATACCCCTGTCTATGGCCTGCAGCCAGTTCATCACAGAGCATAAGAGAAGGAGTAGCAAATGAGTCATTCAAGCATGCAGGCAGCGGTTTGGTACGCAGCGAAAGACCTTCGTGTTGAGCAAATGCCAATACCAACGATTAACGACCCTCATGAGGTAAAAGTTAAGGTGGCGGCGTGTGGTATTTGTGGTAGCGATTTGCATGAGTACGCTGCTGGGCCGATTTTTATTCCCGTCGATAAACCACACCCCATTAGCGGTGAACAAGCACCGATTATCATGGGGCATGAATTCGCCGGTGAAGTGGTTGAGGTAGGTGACAAAGTAACACGGGTGAAAGTGGGGGATCGCGTTGCCATAGAACCGATTCTTTCGCCCAATAAGGATGGCGCTTATCAAATGGAGCGCTATAACCTCACGCCGCTATTGGGTTTCCATGGCCTTTCCGGCGGCGGCGGTGGCTTCTCGGAGTTCACCGTGATGGGGGAGCACATGGTGCATAAGCTGCCGGATGACCTCAGCTACGAGCAAGGGGCATTGGTAGAACCAGCGGCGGTTGCTTTGCATGCTGTTCGTCAAAGTGGTTTGAAAGCGGGCGATAGCGCGGCCGTATTTGGCGCAGGCCCAATTGGGTTAATGACCATTGAAGCGCTGAAAGCTGCGGGTGCCGCTCAAATTTACGCCATTGAAGTCGCGCCTTCACGTAAAGCCAAAGCTGAAGCACTTGGTGCAATTGTGGTTGACCCGCAGCAAGAAGATGCCGTGGAGAAACTGCAAACGTTAAGCAATGGCGGCGTTGACGTGGCGTTCGAGGTGACCGGGATTCCGGCAGTGCTGAACCAGTCGTTGCATAGCACCCATGAAGGCGGCGAAGTCATTGTGGTGAGTATTTGGGAGGGAGAGGCAAGCTTCCAGCCGAATGACCTCGTCATTAAAGAGCGCACCATGAAAGGGATTATTGCCTACCGTCATGTCTACCCGGCTGTGATGGCGCTAATGCAGCGTGGCTACTTCCGTGCTGAAGACATGGTGACTCAGCGTATTCCGCTTGCAGATATTGTGGAAGAGGGATTTGAAGCGCTGTTAAATGACAAGGCGCAGGTGAAAATCATTGTCACGCCTTAACCCAATAGCGGCGTTAAGCACGCCACTTGACGCATTGTGAGGCAGAGGTACAAAAAAATGTGTCGTGCTGGTGCATTTTGTTTGTTGCAGTGCGTCGTAATACTTTCGAAAACCAGTAATTTTTAATTAAGCAATTGTTTTAATTGTATTTTTAGAAAATTGGCACGCATATCGCTACGTATTGTGTAAGAAGCAAAAGAATAGAGTTGATAGATGAACTAGGCCTCTCTCCCTTCTTTGCTACATCGCCCCAGCCTTTGCTGGTAAGCGACACACCGAGTGAGCTGGCGTGCTCCACCTGGGTCCCCTTCGGGGGACTCTTTTTTTTGTCTATTGCTTTGAGCTATCGCTCTATCGCTCAACAGTTTGTTTGAAAACAAAAACCTATATTAAAATTACACTAAAAATTTTGAAACGCTGTTCGACTGGTATATCTTGTATAACAAGCTAGTATAAACAGTAGCTATTCATAAACTAGCCTAAAAAATCCACCCCCTGAGTTGAATGCAAGAGGATTGCCCTGATGAGCAAAATTAAACTGATGACAGCTGCCGTTATTTCCGCTGGCACACTAATGGCAAGTCAAGCAGCGCTTGCTTATGGAGCAGGAGATACATTTGTACGTATTGGTGTGGCCCAAACCGATACGGGCTCTGGTAATGGAGATGTTCTCGGTGCAGATATAAATGTCCAAAGTGCCCGTGGCTTCACTTTTGGTGCAGGCTACCTGTTTGCAGACAAGGTTGGCGTAGAGTTGAATAGCTCTGAGAAATTCGAGCACGACCTCAACATTACCCCTGGCGGTGACATTGGCAGTGTCGACCGTATGCCCGTTAACTTGTTGGTTAACTACTACCCAATGGGTGGACTGGACTCTAAAGTACAGCCTTATGTGGGGGCTGGCTTAAACTACACGCGTTTTTCTGGAGAAAGCACCACGCCAGATGTTAGTGTCGACAGTAGCTATGGTGTCATTGGTCAAGCAGGTGTAGATCTAGCTGTGACGCAGAACATTATGCTGAACGGCTATGTAAGCTACGCTGATGTTAGTGCGGATATTAATGCTGGTGGCAATACGGTTGGTAAAGTAGACATTGATCCGGTCACTGTCGGTGGCGGCGTTACCTATCGCTTCTAATCAATGCCGCAAACGCTGCTTCAGCATGTCTGAAGGTAGCAAGTTTGCACAAAACGCCCGGCTTTGTCGGGCGTTTTTTTGGGTAAATTACTGCGAGGGCGTTAGGTTTTCGTAGCCGCTTTCGGTAATCAGTACGTTGTCTTCAATTCGAATGCCGCCACAAGGCGCCAACGCATCTACTAATTCCCAATTAATCGGTAGCGATGTTTTACGCAGCGGTGCTAGCAGCATCGGGATAAAGTAGAGTCCGGGCTCAATGGTCACTACCATACCTGTGCGCAGCGTTCGGGTGAGACGCAATGCCGGATGGTCTTCAGGTGCGGGAGCAGGTGTTCCGTCGGGGTGGCGCAGTCCTGCTACGTCGTGTACCTGAAGCCCCAGCGAATGCCCCAGCCCGTGGGGGCAAAATGCACGCGTGACGCCTTCATCAACCGCTTCTTCTACGCTGCCTTTGAAGAGATCGTGGGCGATTAACATCTCGCCTAGACGCTGGTGCATTTGCTCATGTAGAGCCACAAATTCAACGCCAGGTGCAATATGCTCAATAAGCACATCTTTAAGGCCGTGCATGGCGGTAATTAAGTCGCCAAAAATACTGGGTGCATCAGGGCCGGCGTGGGTTCTTGTGATATCGGCACAGTAACCGCGAAAGCGTCGGCCGGCGTCTACCAACAAGCTGTGCCGCTGCTTAGGGCTATGCAGGTCATAGTGTTGATAGTGCAGCACACCCGCATGGCTATTCAGACCAATAATATTTTGATACGGCACGTCAGATTCACGCTGACGACTGGCACCTAGATAAGCCAGCTGGATGTCCAGCTCCCCTGAGGCACCAACGAACGAAGCCTGAGCGGCTTGGTGCCCAGCGATAGCCAAACGGTTTGCTTCACGCAGGCAAGCGATCTCATAAGCCGTTTTAAACAGTCGTAGCTCATCAAGTGCTTGGATCAGCGCGGTGGGCTCATGCTCTGCTTGAATGGCTTGTTGTGTGCTTGCTTCTAGGCAGTGGATGTCGCCAATCACCGCTGCGCGCCCCGTGAGGGGAGGCGTTATTTTGTCGCTGCACAGATGCACATCAAGTTCAGCTACCCAAGGCTCTTCAGGAAGACGCGTGGGTAAATGCCAGAAATCAGCCGGCGCATATAAATAAAGCTGCGGACGTTTGCCTGGTTGAATGACAAGCCAGCTATGCTGCACATTGGCAAGCCCTATCCAGTGCATGAAGTGACCATAAGCTTGAAACGTAGGTGTTTGGTCGTCTGCGAAATGGACATTGGCATGGCCGCTGTAAATAGCCAGGCTATCTATCTCTTGAGCTATCAAAATATCGCTATATGCGCGCTGTAAATGCGCTAAGTGATCTCGCTGTAAATTAAATAGGGTGGTTGACATACCTAGGTGTCCTTTCAATGTCGTGGTGGAGTGAGTTCACTCCATAGCCCATCCAGTTCAACATGATGCTGGCTTTGATGTCGGTATAAACGGAGTTCCATGGGCACATCCCAGCGGCTATCGCCTGCCCGTACCAAGGTGCCTTTAGCAAGCTCAGCGCTTACGTTGCGTTCAGGTAGCCAGCTCATGCCATAGCCAAGCAGCACTAACTCTTTAATACCTGCGGCATAGAGGTTTTCACTCTGTGCCGTCAGGTAGGTGCTTTGGGGCATGCGGGCAAGGTGTGCTTTTACCGCCGAACCCAGCAATCCGCGTTTTGGATAGGCAAGCCAGGGAGCTGGCTGTTGCCGAGTACCCGGCAAAAGGGCGCAGGGTGAGCCTTGGCTATTTAGCCCAGTAACTGGGATCAGACGCTCATGACCTATCACGCGGTAGGTGCATGCGCTGGTATCGATATCTAAATCACAGCGTCCTATGGGCCAATAACACATGGCTAGATCGCATTCCGCCCTAGCAAGCGCTTGAAAATAGTCGCTGGCTACCCAGCCGGTGGCGCGCAGGTAAGGTTGTACGCGCTCCTGCCAGCCCATTTTGGCTAGCCATTCGGGTAAGAACTGCGGCAGTAAGCTTTGGGGGGCGGCCACCATAATACGTCGCTGCTGCCCAGCGCTTATCTCTCGCACACGGTCGCGTGTGAGGCGTACACGGTCGGTAACTTGCTCGCATAGTGTCAAAAATTCTTCTCCCGCGGGCGTGAGCGAGAGCGGCAGCGTTTGTCGATTTATCAGCGTGACGCCCATCTCCTCTTCCAGTAGCTTAATTCGCCGGGAGAAGGTGGGCTGAGTCACGTGTTGCTCGTCGGCGGCGCGGGAGAAGTGTCGCGTTCTGGCCAGGGCAATAAAGTCTTCTAGCCAGCGAATTTCCATGCCATACCTCGTAGTGCTCTCAGGCGCGATGCTTTGTTGAAGATGACCTTCATAGGCGACCTTCTTCTACAGCGTGGCATGCGACGCGTGTGCCGTCGTCCTGCGTTCGCAGCGTAGGAATTTCCTGCTTGCAGCGGGCGTTGGCGTAGGGGCAGCGCCCGTGGAAGACACAGCCGCTGGGTAAGTTGACCGGCGTAGGCACTTCGCCGGTTAGGCGGATATGCTGTGGTCTGTCATCTTTCAGCCGTGGGATCGCCGAGAGCAGCGCCTGCGTGTAGGGGTGGCGTGGCTTCTCAAACAGCGTGGCCGTTGTAGCAATCTCGCATACTGTCCCTAAATACATCACAGCTACCCGGGTGCCGAAATGCTCTACTACGGCTAAGTCATGGGTAATAAATAGGTAAGTTAGATTACGATCACGCTGTGCATCCATTAGTAGGTTGAGCACTTGAGCCTGAATGGAAACGTCTAGCGCTGAAATGGGCTCATCTGCGACGATAAACTCCGGGTCAACCGCTAAGGCGCGTGCAATCGCGATGCGCTGACGCTGGCCACCGGAAAACTCATGCCCAAAGCGCTTGCCCCAGTCAGGGTCAATGCCCACAGAGCGCATTACCTCTCCAACTTTGTCGAGAATTTGCTGCCGATTCCAGTTCGGGTGATGCAAGCGCAGCGGTTCTTCCAGGGTTTGCTGGATGGTCATGCGTGGGTTGAGCGATGCATAAGGATTCTGAAAAATCATCTGCATGCGCTTGCGATAGGGCAGCAGCTGACGCGAACTCAGGTTGTCGATACGCTGGCCATCGTAGCTAATCTCGCCTTCGCTAGGCGTAATCAGCCCCATCACCGTGCGGGCCACCGTTGATTTGCCACAGCCGGACTCGCCCACTACACAGAGTGCTTCACCGCGTTTGATGTCTAAATTAACGCCGTTAATGGCATGCACATGCTCTTGATGGCGAACCAGCTTGCCGCCTTTAAATCGCAGCTGATCTAGGAAATCGCCTGATAGCGAAAAGCGCTTCTTTAGCCCACGAATTTGCAACAGCGACTCGCTGCTCTCTTCGTTTTGTGTCGGGTGGGTGATAAGCGTTTCTGCCTGCGCACTCATGAGGTTTCCTCCTTCAGGCGACGGTCTTCTAGCATCTCAGCCACCATGTGGCAGGCCACTTGGCAGTTGCCTGAGGTGACGAAGCCAGGGACTTGCTGGGTACATGCCGGGCGGGGCTGGCCATCGGCACGATTGATAAAGTCACAGCGGGGATGGAAGGCGCAGCCATTAGGTAAATTGGACAACGAGGGCATACTGCCGCGGATTTGGTTGAGCCTTTCTCCTGGGGTCGCCATTTGCGGCAGGGCGTTAATGAGCCCCTGGGTGTAGGGGTGTTGTGGGTCGTTGATAATTTCCCTGGTGGGGCCTTGCTCAATCACTCTGCCAGCATACATAACCAGCATGTGCTGGGTAACTTGGCTAACAACGCCCAGGTCGTGGGTGATCAATATAAGCCCGACATTGTGCTGCTCGCATAGCTCTAGCAGCAGCGCCATTATTTCCGCTTGAATAGTCACATCCAAAGCGGTGGTGGGCTCATCGGCAATGATGATGTCGGGGTCAAGCAGCAGTGCGATGGCGATAATGATCCGCTGACGCATACCCCCGGAAAGCTCGTGGGGGTACTGATCCAGACGCGTTTCCGGCGATGGGATCTGCACTTGGCGCAGCTTGTCTAGTGCGATACTGCGCGCCTCTTTTGATGAAATACGCCGGTGCGCCTTTAGGCACTCCACCATTTGCTCACCGATAGAGAGCACCGGGTTTAGCGTCATCATCGGATCTTGGAAAATCATCGAGATGCGGTTGCCGCGCACCTTACGCAGGCCGCGCTCAGACATCGTATTAAGTGTTTGGCCTTCAAATTTAATGCTTCCCCCAGCAATAAATCCGGGCTTGGCGATCAAATTCAGTAGTGAGAAAGCGGCCACCGATTTACCGGCGCCGGACTCTCCGACAATGCCTAAACGTTCACCGCGCTCAAGGGTGAAATTAACATCGCGTAGGGCGCGCACTTCGCCCTGGCGTAGGGCAAAGCGAACATCGAGTTGAGAAACTTCAAGTAGTGCCATGGTGCCCTCAGCCTTTATAAAGTCGTGGGTTCATGACATCGCGAAGCCAGTCACCCAATAGATTGATAGACAGCACCAGCACTACTAGCACCGCACCAGGAATCAACGTAATCCACCAAGAGCCTGATTGAATGTAGTCAAAGCCTGACTTTATCAGTGACCCCAGTGATGGGTGGGTTTCTGGCATCCCTAGCCCCAAGAACGACAGCGCCGCCTCGGAAATAATCGCATTGGCAATCTGTACCGTAGAGATAACAAAAATAGGTGAGAGCGTGTTGGGCAGTACATGACGGAACATAATGCGTTTGCTGCGCAGGCCCATCACGCGGGCGGCGTCCACGTACTCTTTGTTTTTTTCGGCCAGTACCGAGGCTCGCACTGTGCGTGCGTACTGTGGCCACTCGGCCAAGCCGATTATCAGTATCAGCATAAGTACCGCATACTGGCTGTAGAAGGCGCTGCCCATGGTGGCTTTCACCACCGCCCCCACCACAATGGCCACCATCAAGGTGGAGAACGAGAGCTGTATATCCGCCAGACGCATTAAGAAGGCATCAACACGCCCACCCAAATAACCGGCCATTAAGCCAAAGGTAACCCCCAGCAGTGCCTGGAGAAAGACAGCACCAAAACCAATCAATAATGATACCCGAGTGCCGTAAAGCACAATCGACCATAAATCGCGGCCCTGGGCATCGGTGCCTAGTACGTAGCGGTCGTCGGCGCCGTCAATCCAGAAAGGCGGCAGTTCAGAGTCGAGAATATCAATTTGGCGCAGGTCATAAGGGTCAGTGGGGGCCAATAGCGGTGAAGCAAAGGCGGCAATGACCATGCAAAGGAATACGGCCAAACACAGCTGGGCGGTGCGGTCGCGTTTAAAGCTGTACCACACAAAGGAGTCGCGTAAGCGCTCCCAGCGGCTTGGCGCAGAAGTAGGGGTGGATGTTGTCATGCGGGCTTACCAGTCAGTTTTACGGTGGGGTTCACGAAGCCGTAGATCAGATCCACGATGGTGTTGGTCACCACGAAAATGACGCCGACAATCATCAAATAGCTCACCACGAGAGGAATGTCAGCGCGGTTAATGGCATCCAGGAACATCAGCCCCATGCCTGGCCATTGAAAAACGGTCTCGGTCAAAATGGTATACGCCACCATGGTGCCAATTTGTACGCCACCTACCGTAATGACGGGCAGCATGGTGTTTTTAAGGGCGTGAACAAAGTATACCCGGCGCATCGAGATGCCTTTAGCACGTGCATATTTGACGTATTCAGATTGCAGCACTTCCATCATTTCAGCGCGAATTAAGCGAATAAAGAGCGGCAGCATAATAGAGGCCAGCGAAACAGCCGGTAGAACGAGATGTTTTAGGCCATCCCAGGTGACGAGATTAGTATCCCAGTGACCCACGACATGTACTAATTCGTGGCCACGCCCGAAAGAGGGCATATTTCCTTGTGTTGAAAGCGCGCTATTTAGCCACGCTCCCCAGGCGGCGTCTTGGGGGAAGAGGTTAATGGTTATCCCAATCGCGAATATTTGGATCAAGACAATGGCCGTCAAAAAAACCGGTATCGAAATGCCGATAATAGAGATGCCCATAAAAAACCGTGAAAAGGGCGATCGAGGTTTTATCGCGCTGTAGACCCCAATAGGGACTGAAAACAGCACGATGATCAGCGTGGCGGCAAACACTAGTTCTAGCGTTGCGGGCAGATGCCTGGCGATTACTTCGAGAGCTGGCTCGCGGTAAAAATAGGAGTTCCCGAAGTCTCCTTGAACAGCATTTTTCGCAAAGCGAACGTACTGAACCAGAAAGGGGTCGTTTAAGCCCAAGCGTTCGCGCAGTGCCTCGCGCTCGCTTTCGGGAACTGACTGCCCGACCATCTGCTGTATGGGGTCACCCAGGTTATCCTGAATGGCGAAGGCCAGCACACTGATGATAAACATCACCAATACAGCGTGCATCAGCCGCTTGATTAGAAAAGCAATCATGGCGTACGCCACCTATGCAATAGGTTTAATGAAAAGAAAAGTAGGGTTGCTAGCCGTTCACACATAAAACGCTTCGCCCCCCAGTGTCCTGGAGAGCGAAGCATCCTTGCCGATTAACGTAGTAAAACGTCAGGTTTAGCGGTCGATGACCAAATCACCCAGGTAGGGGAAGTCGGTGGCGTTAACGACCGGCTCAATGTTGATACCATCGGCGGCGGCATACGCAAGGTTCTGCCAGTGAAGCATGACGTAGCCAACATCTTCATAAAGCATGGCTTCAGCTTCACGTAGCATTTCGTTACGTTTTTCAAGATTGGTTTCGCTGTCCGCTTGTGTAACTAGCGCATCAATCTCTTCGTTGCAGTAGCTGCCGTAGTTGTACTGGCCCGCACCCGTCTCTTCATCAATACAGAAGGAGAGATACTGGAAGAAGTTAGCGCTGTCTTCGGTATCAGAGTGCCAGCCAATCATGGCCATGTCTGATTGACGGGTGTCGTATTCCGGCCAATATTGGGCTAATGGCATTGTGCGTAAGCTGACATCAATGTTGATACGCGCCAACATGTTAGCAACCGCCTGGGCGATTTGCGCATCGTTAACGTAGCGGTTGTTCGGCGCAATCATTTCCACGCTAAAGCCGTCTTCATAGCCTGCTTCCGCCATTAGTTCCTGGGCCCGCTCCAGATCGTAACGCGGAACCAGGTCAGGATTGTGGCCCGAATAGCCTTCAGGAGAGAACTGGCCTGCGGGCGTTGCGAAACCGCGCATTAAGCGGTCGGCAATGCCCTCTTGGTTGATGGCAAGGTCAACCGCTTGGCGGACGCGAGCGTCCTGGAAGGCTTCAACCCGCTCTTCATTCAGCTGGAAGCCGATGATGCGCGTGCCGGGAATTTCATAAAGGTTTGCACCTTGGGCATCGCGAACACGGTCTAAATCGTTAGGCGGTACGGCATCAATAAAATCAACGCCGCCAGAGAGAAGCGCCGCAACGCGGGAGGCGTTTTCAGCAATGGGCGTCAGTACGATGCGTGAAACATTGCCTTCAGTTTCGGTATCCCAGTAATCTTCGAAACGCTCAAAATCAACCCGTACACCCTGGCGGCGGTCGGTGACGATGAACGGGCCGGTACCGGAGACGTTGCGCGATGCAAAGGAGTTGCCCGCTTTAACGATTTCTGATTTGTCGTTTCCGTCGTCGGTTTCGCCGGTGTAAAACTCGCTATCCATGGGGAAAATGTAGGTAGCAAGGTTGAGCAGCAGCGGGTAGGGCTCAGTAGTGGTGATTTCTACGGTGTAGTCATCAATCGCTTCAACGCTGGCTATCGGCTCAAAAATAGCGCGATAGTCTGGGCTCTCTTTTAAACGCTCAATGGTCCATACCACGTCTTTGGCAGTGAATTCGTTGCCGGAGTGGAAGGTAACGCCTTCACGCAGCGTCATGCGCATATGGGTGTCGTCTACTTGCTCCCACTCAGTGGCCAGCCGCGCTTCAAATTGAAAGTCTTTGGTCCAGCGAACCAGCGGGTCAAAGGCTAAGTGTGAAAAGCGTAATACGCCGCCCGAAAGCTGCTCATGGAGGTCGAGAGTTTCAGGGTCAGCAGAGTAGCCAATACGCAGTGTTTCAGCGCTTGCCGCCATCGGTAGCATTGCAGTGCCCGCAACAGCGGCGCCAATAATGGAGGCTAGTAGCGTTTTTTTGAGCGTCATAATCGTTCCCATGAATGATTGTTTATTGTTCGTTCTACACGTTGGTCACGGTGCTGTTGTTCATAGGTGACCCGTAAAACAGACACGGCCAGCTCGTAAGCTATCTAGCTAACATAGAGAGAGCCTGTTGCGTCATACAATCGAAATAATGACACGTATCATTCATCTGCCGAATGAGATGGCTAAAAGCGGCAGGGCGGCGCGAGGTGTTTAGACGAAAGTTGATGCTGTTGACAGTAAACTAGCAGGCCAAATGGCCTGCCTTAAGCAAGTTTTTTAGCCAAAGCGTTTATGTAGCAAGCGATTAATGGCATCCGACTCGTAAAGCCATTCGTGCCGCCCATCTTCATGGGTGATTTTCAGGCAGGGGACTTTAACTTTGCCGCCGCCTTCTTGTAGCGCCTTTTTATGCTCGGGATCTAACTGAGCGTCCCGTGTTTCAATTTTTAGCCCCAGTCGGGCAATTTCTTTGCGTACTTTGATACAAAAAGGGCAGGTGCGAAATTGATACAGCGCTAGGCTTTTGCACGCTTGATCTACCTCGGCCTGCTCTTCAGGGGTGCGCTCTACCGATTTTGGTGTAGAAAGCTTTTCTGAGATCAGCATGACCGGTGCGAGTACAAGACGTAGGCCGCGGAAAAAATAACGAATCAGAATGCGCATGGATAGTTCCTCTGACCAACACCGTGGCTAGGCGATGTGGTTAAGTGGTTTGTTAAATGGATGCGCGCATCCTGCAACAATACGCCGAATTTGTCACTTTCTAGCCCCGTGACGTGAAGCCGCAATGATGATGGGATGAGCAGCGTGGCTTAGCGTGCTAATCTCAGCGGCTATTTTCTATATGTCATGTCGGCTTTTACAGCAAAGGGAAAGGAGCTACCCCATGCATCTCCATATTATCGGTATTTGTGGCACCTTTATGGGTAGCTTGGCGTTGTTGGCTCGGGAGTTGGGGCATCAGGTCAGTGGCTCCGACGCCAATGTTTACCCCCCCATGAGTATCCAGCTTGAACAAGCAGGCATTACGTTAATGGAAGGCTACCGTGCGGAAAATTTGTCAGCGGCAATCGACATGGTGGTGGTGGGTAATGCGCTCTCTCGGGGTAACCCCGAGGTTGAGGAGCTGCTCAATAGCGGGCTGCGCTACACCTCGGGCGCCCAGTGGCTTGCCGACCATGTGTTGCCTAATCGGCAGGTGATTGCGGTAGCCGGTACCCACGGTAAAACAACCACAGCAAGCCTATTGGCATGGCTGTTAGAGAGTGCAGGGCAGGCCCCCGGTTTTTTAATTGGCGGTGTGCCGCGTAACTTTGGTGTGTCTGCCCGACTGGGCAGCCCCAAAGCGCCGTTTGTGGTTGAGGCAGATGAATACGACACCGCTTTTTTTGATAAACGCTCTAAGTTTGTACATTACCGCCCCACCATTGCGGTGCTGAATAACCTTGAGTTTGATCATGCGGATATTTTTCCTGATCTAGCGGCTATTGAGCGCCAGTTTCACCACCTAGTGCGCACGGTACCCAGCAAAGGCCAACTGCTGATCGCCGACCAGCAGCCTGCCTTGGAGCGGGTGCTAGAGATGGGTGCCTGGACGCCAGTAGAGCGCTTTGGTTGCTTAGCCACCAGCGAGTGGCAGCTAAGCCTGGAGCGCTCGGATGGCAGCCGTTTTCAGGTGCTGTATCGCGGTGTTAATGGGGAGGAAGACGGCGTTGTAGAGTGGTCATTAACCGGAGAACACAATGCCCGCAATGCCTTGGCAGCGCTGGCGGCGGCGCATCGCTGTGGGGTTGATTTGCCCCGTGCATGTGCTGCTCTGTCGCGTTTTCAGACCCCCCGGCGCCGACAAGAGGTGCTAGGTGAAGTAGGGGGAGTGCAGGTGATTGATGATTTTGCCCATCACCCAACCGCTATCGCCGCTACGTTACAAGGGCTGCGTGCGGCCACTACCAAGGGGCGTTTGTTAGCGGTGATTGAGCCTCGCTCCAATACCATGCGTTTAGGTGCACTGCGTGAGCAATTAAATGACAGCGTCGCTGAAGCGGACGCGGTGTTTTGGTTTCAGCCCGAAGGCCTTGATTGGTCAATGGAAACGTTAGTGGCAGAGCAGGGCGAGTGCGCTCAGCTATTTAGCACTATTGAGTCGCTGGTCGAGGCCGTTGTCACCCAAGCGTCACCGCAAGACCGTATTGTCGTCATGTCGAATGGTGGCTTTGAAGGTGTCCATGAACGCCTATTAACCGCATTAGCCGTTAAGGAGTAAGTTGCGTGGCGAAGATTCGTTCAGATAGCCCAGGTTCTACTTTTAAACCACCGGTTACCGTGGCCCTAACCGGTGCATCGGGGGCGCAATATGGTTTACGGTTGATCGATGTGCTGGTAGAGGCCGAGCATGAAGTATGGGTGATGATATCCAAAGCCGCACACATGGTGATAGCCACTGAAACAGAGGTATCGCTGCCAGCGCAACCTGCGCGTTTAGTCGAGGCGTTAAGCCAGCGTAGTGGAGCTAAACCGGGGCAAATTCGTTGTTTCGGGCGTGAGGACTGGATGGCGCCTGTGGCGTCCGGTTCGGGTGCACCTTCGGCAATGGTGGTGTGTCCTTGCTCTACAGGGACTCTCTCTGCGGTGGCCACCGGAGCAAGCAACAACTTAATTGAGCGCGCGGCAGATGTCGCCATCAAGGAGCGTCGAACCTTGGTGATGGTACCCCGGGAAAGCCCTTTTTCTCCCATTCACTTAGAACATATGCTGGCGCTTAGTCGACTAGGCGTAGTGATCCTCCCTGCCGCGCCAGGGTTTTATCACCAGCCGCAAACCATCGAAGACCTTATTGATTTCATTGTCGCCCGAATCCTCAATCAGTTGGGCATTAGTCACCGCCTGATGCCGCGTTGGGGAGAAGCGCACCAGCCATCCAGCGATATACAACATAAGGATTTGTGACGGTGATGTCCTGGGCCATGTTGTCGGTGTTTTTGCCAACTTTCTTGTTTGTTTCGCTTACGCCAGGCATGTGTATGACCCTTGCCATGGTGCTGGGTATGACCCAGGGCGTTAAGCGTACGCTTTGGATGATGGCGGGGGAGCTAATTGGGGTTGGTTTTGTAGCTGCAGCAGCCGGCGCTGGCGTTGCCGCCTTAATGCTTCGTCAGCCTGAGCTGTTTACTGCTTTCAAATGGGCAGGTGGTGCTTATCTTGCCTACCTGGGAGTTATGATGTGGCGCTCCCGGGGGCGCATGGCGATCCCCAGTGAACTGGATGCTGGTCCTGCTGCTGGGCGGTTGCAACTGGCCATGCAAGGGCTCGTCACTGCCGTTGCAAACCCTAAAGGCTGGGCGTTTTTTATGGTGTTGCTACCGCCGTTTTTAGATAGCAGTCGCCCACTAGCACCGCAGCTTAGCATTTTGATTGTAGTTATTCTTACCATTGAGTTTGCCAGCATGCTGGTTTACGCCACCGGCGGTAAAACGCTACGTCAGGTGTTGGGTAAAAGCGGCAATGTGCGGTTGCTTAATCGAATTGCTGGCACGCTGATGTTGGGGGTAGGCTTCTGGTTAGCACTGGGTTAACAAGGCAAGTAAATGGAGTACGGCTACCGCCCGTTATGCGGGCGGCAAGAAGATAACGCGTAACGTAACCAGAAACAGTGATGCGCCAGCGAGCAGTACCCACGGGCAGGGGGGCAAAGGCGACCGGTAGCGACGCTGCCAGCTAAGCCGTACCAACGCGCACACCACCAAGCCGAGAAGGGCGCCGCCAATTAAGTCACTTAACCAATGTACGCCTATCACTAAGCGGGATAGCGCCATTGGGGTGGCCAGAACAATGGCTAGCCAATACACCCAAAAGTGGCGCTTACGCGGCAGTCCAGCCACTAAAAAAGCAGCGGCCAGGCCAATCACCACCACCGATGTAGAGGTGTGGGCGCTAGGGTAGGCGAGTGACCCCGTTAGATGGTCTGGGGTGAAAGGCCGTTCACGACCAAAAATAGCTTTGCCCAAGGTATTTAGTAGGGCAATGCCACCCACCGCTGCGCCCCAGTGATAAAAGGCATCCCAGCGCTTGTGCACCAAAAACCACAGCCCCCAGGGGATGAGTAGCGCTGCAATACCGAGCTTATCGCCGATATCTGCCAGTATTAAACTTGAGGTAACCAACACATCGTTGCTTAGCCAGTTAAATAGCCGCTGAGCCTGAAGGTCTATGAGTAGGGGGCCGTCGTGCTGCATGACCAGCAGCGTCCAGGCGGACACGCTGGCGAGTGCCACGACGAACAGCAGAAGCGACGCTAGTGGAACTTCTCCGGCCCGGCTCATGGAGAGCCAGGGACGCCGCATGAAGGGGATGCGGCGAATGATGCGCGCAATGCCTAGATACGCCCAGCCGTGGCGCCCAACCTGCGCTCTGCCCCAGGAAAACACCACGGCTAGCACTACCACGCTTGCGGCCATCATAATCGCAGCGGCTTCTACGTCAGGTGGCAGGTCTAGGTGCTGTTGCCACGTTCGGCCTAATAAATAGCCTGGCAGCACATAAGCTGGCGCCCATAGCGCTGCTGATGAAACGTTGGCCCACAAAAACGTGCGGGCAGGCATGCGCATCATACCTGCAATTAGTGGGATAATAGGGCGTACCGGGCCTACAAAGCGGCCAATAAACACCGAATAGATCCCATAGCGTTCAAAAAAACGCGCGCCACGCCCTAGCCACTCTGGATGATGCACCAGTGGCCAGCGCTGGGTTACCTGCTCGCGGTGATGGTAGCCCAGCTTATAGCTAATGCCATCGCCTAGTACGGCGCCAATGAAGGCTGCGCCCACAAGCCAGGGGAGGCCAAGGGATTGGTGCCCGGCAACAGAGGCGGCCGCGGTAATTAACACTACCCCAGGGACCAGCAAACCAACGAGTGCGAGAGACTCAGCCAGCGCGATGAGTAAAACCAGCAGCAGCAACATGGTTGGCGACATCGAAAGCGCAAAGAGTGAATCAACTACAGACACAGAAAGCTCCAAATAAAAAAGGTTAGGCCTCAACCAATGCCTGGGCGCGCGCTTCCAGGCGCTTCACGTAACGTTCAAAACTTTCAGTTCGGCACGGTAAACACACGCTAATGCGGGTGTCTAAATGACCTGTTTCGACGAGCACGCAGCGTGATAATGCGCGCTGAAGCCGTTCACGTACTAATAAAGCACCGCTTTCACTCGTGTCTGGAAGCACTAGCCAAAAAGTGGCGTTGCCTGCTCGGCCCAGCAAATCATGGTCGCGGCAGCGGCTATTGACCTCGCTGCAGAGAGTACCTAGAAGCGCGAGTTGAGCACGCTGTCCAAACTGCTCTTCTGCCATATCTAGCTGGGGTAGATGAAGCACCAGCACGGCAAGGCGTTTGTTAAGCATTGCTGCGCGCTGATACTCATTGTGTAACCGCTCTTTTAAGGTGTCGATATGGTAAGCATTGCAGTCGCCGTCGTTGGGATCTGTTGCTCTTAATAGTGCCCCCCTGCGAGCATGTTCCCAGGGGGGGAGCGCTGATAGCAAAATAAGGGCGAGATAGCCCAGCGCAAAGGTAGATGAAATATCACTGGTGCCGGGTAGCAGCCACCAAAGGGGGGTACAGAGGATGTTTAAAAAAAGCGCGCCCCATAACGGCAGAAGCAAAAAAGAAGCGGCAACAGGCAACCCCAGCCAGATAAGCGGTGTAGAGGGTTGATAGTACATGGCGGCTAGAACCACCGCGTAGGTGCTTGCGAGTAAAATGGCCCGCGGGATAGCGGGTGTTAAGCCCTGGCTGTAGTGCATCAATAGGGCGGTTAGTAACAGTAAGGTGACAAATAAGGGGATTAATAACTCTCGGTAGTCACCCATCGCGTATAGCCACAATGTATAAGCGGCCATAACGACGACGCTGCCACTGTACGCCAGTGTCATTAACCACCTTGGTAGCTGATGCTCAGTCATGGCATGCTCCCAAACGTCTTGGCAGGAGAGGTATGCAGCATTTCCAGAGTGAGCGTTGAAAGCTCCACATCCATCAGCGGAGTGTGGTAATGAAGCACCTTTTCAGGCAGAGCATTGCAAATCAGCCCGCGGCGTTGGGCGCCCTCCTTTGGCGAGCGCGACAGTAGCAATATAACTAACGTCGTGCCATTTAAGCGATACACGTTTTCAAATGCGTAAGTTAACTCGCAGAGCTTTTGTGCCGATGCCCAAAGCTGGTGACGTTTAACGTGTATGACGACTACTTCAGCGTAAATCCCCTCTCGTTCAGAGCGGATCTGCTCCCGAGCTAAGTCGCGTAATAGCTGCTCGCCAGCCCATAAGTTGAGCCCCGGTATTAGCCGTAAGCGTTGCTGGATCGCTCCGTTTATATCAATCAGTTGGCGTGTTTTCGATACCGCCAATAGCCCTAAAGCCGTTAGTGTTGTCAGCAGTAATAGCCACTCTGGCTTGCTGAGAAAAGGGGCGATCATTATCCAGCTTAGTAGGGCGGCGCTGGCGTTAAAGGCGATTGCCACAGGTCTTTGCGGCAGCATGTAAACGGCTGCAAAAACCCATATCAGTATGCTGTGCCGCTCCGGGGCCGCGACAATTAAGCAAAGTAGCAGGCCGCCAGCCAGCATTTGCCAGGGCAAGCCTCTAGCCCGGCGATGGCTGAAATCCAGCAGCAGCGCGGTAATCAACAGCCATCCAACCGAGAGCCACAGCACCAGAGCGGCAGCAGGTGGGGCGGTGGGTGTCCAGAGTGCTAGCAGCACAGCGGCAGCCAATAAATTGGTTCTTAGTAGGCGTATTTTGTACTTGCTTTGCATGGTGGCTTACTATTCACCTTTAATAACGAAGGCTGATTCACGGCCGTGCCGTGGTGCTGTTTGATAATGTTGCCGTGTCGAGATGAGGCATCTAATACCCCAGTATAACGCCCAAATGGCGTAACATACTGTTAAGCATTCAGTACCATGGTCACCATAGCTTCTATATAGCTTTTACACATCACATTTACCTACAACCACCTCACACGCTACGCCACTAACCAGGGAGACGATATGAGCGGTTCTAACACGTTCCAGGATGAAGCCCAACGCCACTTGGCTGCTGGGGATGTGCCCGCTTATATGCAGGCGCTCGGGCAGGGTGCCCGTGCAGCGGCCGTTGAACTGCGCCGCGCGGATACGGGACTAAAAAATCGTGCACTTGAGGCGATGGCGGCCCGCTTGGCCGCTTCTAGAGCGATGATTTTAGAAGCTAATGCACTCGATATGCAGCGCGGTCAACAAAATGGTTTAGACAGTGCGCTACTGGATCGCTTAGCGCTCTCCGATAGCCGAGTAGATGCCATGATTGAAGGGTTGCGCCAGGTGGCTGGACTACCCGATCCGGTGGGCGAAATCGACGAGATGAACTACCGCCCAAGTGGTATTCAAGTGGGCAAAATGCGCGTGCCGCTGGGGGTTATCGGCATCATTTATGAGTCGCGCCCCAATGTCACCCTTGAAGCTGCAAGCCTTTGTTTAAAATCCGGTAATGCCTGCTTATTGCGCGGGGGGTCAGAAGCCAGCGCCTCAAACGCTGCCATTAGCAGCTGCATTCAGCAAGGCTTGGCTGATGTCGGCTTGCCCTCGGGTGCTGTCCAGGTAGTGGCAACCACTGATCGCGCTGCGGTAGGCACGATGATCAGCATGCCTGAGTATGTTGATGTGATTATTCCGCGAGGCGGCAAGTCATTAATTGAGCGTATTTCCCGCGAAGCGAAGGTGCCCGTCATCAAGCACCTTGATGGCGTTTGTCATGTGTATATCGATACAACGGCAGATCCAGCCAAAGTATTAGCCATTGCGGTTAACGCTAAAACCCACCGCTATGGAACCTGCAACACTATGGAGACTCTGTTGGTGGATGCGCCGATCGCCGATCTTGTGCTGCCAGAGTTGGCCCGTGCCTATGCACAGCATGACGTGGAGCTACGAGGCTGTAAGCGCACCCAGGCATTGTTGCCGCAGGCCGTTGAAGCAACAGAAGAAGACTGGCATGCAGAGTACTTGGCCCCCGTGTTGGCCATTAAGGTCGTTGATGGTATGGATGAAGCGATTGAGCACATAGAGAAGTACGGGTCACACCATACCGATGCCATTGTTACCCAGGATTACTCCCTTGCCCGCCGCTTTATGGCAGAAGTGGATTCCAGCTCGGTGATTGTTAATGCCTCCACCCGCTTTGCAGACGGCTTTGAGTACGGGCTCGGGGCAGAAATTGGCATATCCACCGACAAACTGCATGCCAGAGGTCCCGTCGGGCTACAGGGGCTGACAACACAGAAGTACATCGTGTTTGGAGATGGTCAGGTTCGGCAATGAGTCATGCGCTGTTAAAGGTAGGCATGCTGGGCGGAACCTTTGACCCGGTACATTTGGGCCATTTGCGCAGCGCGGTTGAGGTTCGTGAAGCGCTGGGGCTAGATCGGCTACACATGATTCCAGCGCCCAAGCCGCCCTTGCGAGACGCCCCGCAGGTCTCGCCCGACCAACGTTTTGAACTGCTCAAAATGGGTATAGCCGATACGCCGGGCATTATTGCTGATGGGCGTGAGCTGCGCCGGGAAGGCCCTTCCTACAGCGTTGATACGTTGGCAGAGTTGCGCAGTGAGTACGGTAGTGAGGTGCCGCTAACCATGATTATTGGCTTTGATGCGTTTTTACGGCTGACAAAATGGCACAAGGTGGACGAAATATTCACTTTAGCGCACCTTGTGGTAATAGCTCGGCCTGGCTATCAAACACCCTGGCCTCCAGCGCTGAAGGAACTGGTTGGTAATCGAGAAGTCGATAGTATACCGGCGCTCATGCAGCGCCCTTGTGGTTCAATGCTATCGCTCACACTTCCCTCAATGATGGCGATCTCTGCTACTTATGTAAGAGAGCGCCTAAAGGCAGGTGAGAGTGTGCGTTATCTGCTTCCGGAAGCAGTGGAAAGAAGCATTTTACAGCAGGGGCTTTATCAAACGTACGAATAGCGCTGGCAGTCATGAAAGAAGCCGTTACAATGGCCCGCTAAAAGACGGCTGATTGATATTAGCTTCGAAGCAGTGTTGATTGCCGTTTTTTTACCCGTTCTACTAATTAGTCTTACCTTCACAAGGGGTTGCCTTCAGGAGCCATGCACATCGATACACTTAAAAGCCTAGCGATTGACGCGCTAGAAGAGCTAAAAGCACGCGATATTACCCAGCTAGATGTTTCCAAGCTAACCGAAGTCACCGATTTAATGGTGATTGCTAGCGGAACCTCTACACGTCATGTCTCCGCGCTGGCGCAGAACGTGGTAGAAAAAGCCAAAGCCGCCGGTCTTAAGCCCCGTGGTGTAGAAGGTGGCGATAATGCTGATTGGGTGCTTGTTGATTTGGGTGACATCGTTGTCCATATCATGCTTCCCGATGCACGCGCACTGTACGACCTTGAACGTCTATGGGCAGACTTGCCCAACGATGCTGGCGGGATTGGTGAGTCATTGAAACGCATAGAAGAGCGGGTCACTATGTCATGAGAATACGGCTGTTAGCGGTGGGGACGAAGATGCCCGGATGGGTGGAAGAGGGCGTTGAAACCTACCGCAAACGGTTGCCAAGAGATTTTAATTTAGAAATTGAAGAGATCCCTCTGGGCCAACGGGGCAAAAATGCTGATATTGCCAAAGCCCGTGCTCAAGAAGCCCAGCGTATTCGTGACAAGCTGCGTGGTGATGAATATATCGTGGCATTAGAGGTCAAAGGCAAGACATGGAGTACCGAGCAGCTTGCCCAAGAAGCCGATGCTTGGCGCATGATGGGGCGTGATATTGTGCTTCTCGTTGGTGGCCCTGATGGTTTAGAACCTTCCCTTTCGGCGTTGGCTGATAAGGCTTGGTCGCTCTCTTCTCTCACGCTGCCGCACCCGCTAGTACGTATTATGCTTGCAGAGCAGTTATACCGTGCGTGGACCCTGTTAGTCGGTCATCCTTATCATCGCTAGGCGTGCTAAAACAGAGTCATTTCCATGGCTATTGTTGCGTCATTTGTTAGATTTGAGAGTCATCTTTTGCCATGCCACAGCGCCTTGATACGCTAAAAAACTCCGAGCAAGAGCTGCGTATTTTCCGTGTCAGGGCGCTGCTTGCCGTTTTGGTAGTTATTGTATTGACCAGCTTACTGACTGGTCGCCTCGCTTATTTGCAGATTACCCAGCATGACCTTTATAGCACTCGCTCAGAAAAAAACCGTGTGCGTGTTGAGCCGTTACCGCCCAACCGAGGGCTTATCTATGACCGTAACGGAACCCTACTTGCTGAAAATCGCCCCACCTACAACCTTACCCTAGTTCGTGAGCGTGTCGATAATTTGGATGACACGCTGGCGCTGCTGGTGGATCTTCTAGAGTTACCCGAAGAGGATATCGACGCTTTTAATGTTCGCTCACGTCAGCGCCAGCGTCCGTTCCAGCCTGCGCTATTGATGAGCGACTTAAGCGAAAACCAAATTGCCCGCCTTGCGGTAAATCGTCATCGATTGCCCGGTGTGGAAGTGGAAGCTCAGTTACTGCGCTACTATCCCGATGCCGAGGTGATGGCGCATGCCCTGGGGTATGTGGGGCGCATTAACGCTGAAGAGATGCAAACCCTGGATACCGGCCGTTATGCGGGCACGCACTTTATTGGCAAAACCGGCGTAGAACGGTTTTATGAAGACCAGTTACACGGCCAGGCAGGACTACGTAAAGTAGAGACTAATGCACGTGGTCGTGTGTTAAGAGAGCTAGGGCGAACCGACCCCGTTCCCGGAGAAAACCTGACCCTTACACTGGATAAATCGTTACAGATGTTGGCCTATGAGCTGATGGATGGCCGTCGTGGGTCCATTGTGGCGGTTATGCCGGATACTGGGGAGATTTTGGCGATGGTTTCAACGCCTGGCTTTGACAGTAACCAGTTTGTGACCGGTATCGATGTTGCCTCGTATAGGGCGCTCCAGGAGAATATCGATTTACCGCTATTTAATCGTGCTATCCGCGGGCACTATCCGCCCGGCTCCACCATTAAGCCGTTCCTTGCATTAGCGGGCTTAGTCGAGGGGGCAATTACCCCTGATAGCACAATCAACGATCCAGGGTTTTACCAATTACCCAATGATACTCGGCGCTACCGCAACTGGCTGCGTTGGGGCCATGGCCGGGTTGATATGGAGCGCTCGATAGCTGTTTCCAACAACACTTACTACTATTCGCTGGCGCACGACCTGGGTATCGACAAGCTACATGAGCAGATGAGCAACTTTGGCTTTGGCCAGCGGGTAGCCCACGATGTGCAAGGTGAAAGCACTGGACTGATGCCCTCTCGGGATTGGAAGCGTGGTCGTTTTAATCAGCCTTGGTATCCGGGTGAAACGCTCTCGGTGGGTATTGGTCAAGGGTATTGGCAGGTGACTCCCCTACAGCTAGCCAGCGCAACGGCTGCCTTAGCGAATCGAGGCCATTGGGTGAAGCCGCGCCTTGCGCTAGAAGTGGGTAATCAACCGGTTCCTCGTGACCTCCCTGATACCTTGCCGGATATTGAGCTTGATAATGAAGGCTGGTGGGGTCGCATCTTTAGCGGTATGGAAAAAGTACTTACCGGTAGTGAGGGCACCGCCCGTCGCACTGGGGTGGGGCTTGAGTATCGTATGGGGGGTAAGTCGGGGACTGCTCAGGTCTTTTCGCTGGGGCAGGATCAACGCTATAACGCAGAAGAGTTAGAAGAGCGCCTGCGAGATCACGCGCTTTTTATGGCCTTTGCGCCCCTTGAAAATCCACAAATTGCGGTATCTGTCATTGTTGAAAACGCTGGAGGGGGAAGTACCCATGCAGCGCATTTGGCTCGCGCGATGACCGATGCTTGGCTTCTAAAAGAGCGTGCGCCAGAGGTAGATGAAGTGCGTGATGCGTTAGAAGAAGACACTGTTGGCGTGGAGGGTAATTAATGGCGGCTTGGCATACACTCTCCCGCTCTTTTCGTAGCTACCCCGTGCGGCCTCCAAGTAGTGGTATTGCGCGACGTAAAAGCATCTGGGAGCGTATTCATCTCGACCCTTGGTTAATAGGCATGCTGCTGGTGCTTATGGTGGCGGGTCTGTTTGTTCTCTACAGTGCTTCTGGTCAGCGTATCGAAGCAGTCGTCGCCCAAGCCATTCGTTTTGGCGTTGCGCTGGTCGGCATGGTCATTATTGCGCAATTCTCTCCCTCTACTTTCCTGCGCTGGGCTCCTTTTGCTTATGGTGTTGGGCTTGTCATGCTCATTGCGGTAGAGCTCGTTGGAGATGTGGGGATGGGGGCTAAACGGTGGCTGGTCATTCCTGGTGTTCTTCGCTTTCAACCCTCTGAGATGATGAAGCTAGCCGTACCGTTGATGGTGGCGGCTTACCTGAACCGCTGCCCGTTGCCGCCCCGTCTTCGTGATATTGCGGTGTGTGGCTTAATCATTGGTGTGCCTGTTGTGCTGACGGCTATTCAGCCAGATTTAGGCACCTCGTTACTCATGACGAGTGCGGCAGTCATTGTAGTGCTGTTGGCAGGCCTTTCCTGGCGGCTTATCGGCTTTGTTGGAGCACTAGTGGCCGCAGGGTTGCCGCTGCTGTGGATGAATATGCATAACTATCAGCGCCAGCGGGTGCTGACGTTTCTAGACCCGGAAAGCGACCCCTTGGGCGCGGGTTGGAATATTATCCAATCTACCACGGCAATTGGCAGTGGTGGTTTGTGGGGCAAAGGCTGGTTGGATGGTACTCAATCCCAGCTTGAGTTTCTCCCTGAACGCCATACGGATTTCATTATTGCTGTATTGGGCGAAGAGTTTGGTCTTGTCGGAATGTTATTGCTACTGGCGCTTTATGTCATGATTGTGGGGCGCGGGATGTGGTTAGCCACGTCTTCCCAGGATACTTTCGGGCGGCTGGTGGCGGGCAGTATTATTCTGACGTTTTTCATTTATGTTTTTGTTAATGTCGGTATGGTCAGCGGCATTCTGCCGGTGGTTGGTGTGCCGCTACCTTTAGTGAGTTACGGCGGCACCTCAAGCGTGACCTTATTGGCGGGGTTCGGTATTCTCATGTCGATTCATGCGCATCGTCGTTTGTTACCGCGCTGATGGTCTAAGCGATATGGTTTTCACAGGAGTGGTGAGTTAATGAACAGGGCCCGAAAAAACGCAGGTAGTTATTTGATGGCTGTCGTAATGGCATGCTCAATTCCTGCCGTATGGGCTGAGGAGCAGGCGCATTTTGACCCGCAGCACCATGAGCGTACCCAGCAATTGGTCGATGAACTGGTAGCCGAAGGGTTGCCAGAAGCTTGGCTGATCGAAACATTTAACCAAGCCAATTATAGCCAGGGCGTGCTGGATGCTATGGAGGGTGCGGCTGAGCGCCGCTTAAGCTGGCATGAGTATCGGGAAATATTCATGACCGATCAGCGAATCGAAGAAGGCGCTGCTTTTATCCAGGAACATGCGGATACGCTCGCCCGTGCTGAAGAGATATATGGGGTTCCCCGTGAGGTTGTTACCGCTATTATTGGCGTGGAAACCTACTATGGGCGCCATAAAGGTCGCCACCGGGTACTCGATTCGCTGGCAACGTTGGCATTTCATCACCCGGTGCGTGGCGATTTTTTCCGCGGTGAGCTGGCTGCATTCTTACAGATTGCTCATGAGCAGGGTGTTGAACCCACAGCGCTATATGGCTCCTATGCGGGAGCCATGGGCTATCCGCAATTTATCCCTACTAGTTACCAAGCCTATGCCGTTGATTTCGACGACGACGGTATTCGTGACCTATGGGAAAATCCTGTCGATGCGATTGGCAGCGTGGCCAATTATTTCGCGGTGCATGGTTGGCAACGTGACGGCACTATTTATCACGAAGCGAGTGGGCCCACGTCACCGCCAGAGACACTAAGCTTTAATCAAACGCGTTCGCCCGCAGTTACCGTGGCGGATGTAGTAGAAGCAGGGATTGAGCCTGAGGTGGCGCTCGAACCAACGCTTCCCGCCGTACCCTTGATGCTGGAGTTCGCCGACGGCAGTATCCGCTACCGGTTGGGTGAGTACAATTTCTATGTCATTACCCGATACAACCATAGCCATCTCTATGCAATGGCGGTGGCAGAGTTATCTGAAGCCATTGGGCGGCAGGTAGAGGACCAAGGATGAAAACAGTGTTGACAGATGTCCGGGGCGTGGCTGGTGCTGTCACTATCGTGGCCCTAATGAGTGGCTGCGCTAGTCAAGAAACCCAGCGAACCAGTGGTGATACGGATCGGCCTTCGAGTGCTTCCACATCGAGTAGCACTGTTGCAACGAGCGGTTCCAGCGGTGCTGGTACTAGCGGTGGTCGCTACGCGATGTCAGGTGATGCTTATCCGCTTGAGCCACCGGATGTAAGCAAAGTGCCGGATGCCGAGCCGCGCATTGAACCTTTATCGCGCGCGGGAAATCGCCCTACCTATGAGGTGTGGGGTGAAACCTACCGTGTATTGCCTGATTCTAAAGGGTATGCGCGGCAGGGCACGGCCTCCTGGTACGGCGAAAAATTTCATGGTTACGCCACGTCTAACGGTGAAATTTACGACATGTATAAAATGACGGCTGCCCACCGTTCTTTGCCGTTGCCAACCTTTGCCCGCGTTACCAGTTTAGATAATGGTGAGTCAGTGATTGTGCGGGTGAATGATCGTGGGCCTTTCCATAGTGACCGTGAAATTGATCTTTCTTACGCGGCGGCGGCACGTTTAGGGTTTTTAGAAAATGGAACAGGACCGGTTCGCGTCGAAGCGCTTGACCCAGCGCAATGGCTTGCGGAGCGGGGCAGAGGTGGCAGTGCATCAGAACCAAAACCGACAACCGCTCAATCTGCTACCGCTTCAGGTGCTTTAGCATCTACAGCAGCAGCGCCCCAGCAACAAGCTGCCTCTCAAGCACAAGCGGCTAGTGGTCAAGAAGCGGGTGCTGCGGTGTATCTGCAAATTGCCGCGCTGGGAACTGCCGAAGGTGCCGAGCAGCTGCAGCGGCGTCTGCAGGGTGAGCTTGCACATTCAGTACGCGTAATGAGTGATGCAGACGTTCACCGTGTGCAGGTCGGGCCAGTAATGCCTGCCCAAGAGACACAAGCCCGAGAGGCATTGCGCCACGCAGGTTTCCCGCAAGTGTTTGTCGTGAGATAAGTCGCCCTTTTATTTATCCTTAATGGCGTGTCTCATCACGTCCATTCTCTATGTAAGTGAGAAGTTAGTAATGAATATAGTAATGTCGTTTCGTCGTTCAGCCCAGCTCTGCTTGTTTGCAGCAATGACGGTGGTAGCGTTACCTGCCTCGGCCCAGCCCGTTCCTCAGCCGCAGACAATTATTCCAGCTGCGCCACAGCTTGCGGCAAGCTCGTGGATACTGATGGATGCTCATAGCGGGCGTGTGCTTGCTGAGCATAACTCTGATGAGCGTTTGCCCCCGGCGAGTCTCACTAAGCTGATGACGGCTTACCTAGTCGAGCGTGAGTTGGATCGCGGCACCATTAGCCTCACCGATATGGTTAACATCAGCGAAAGGGCATGGCGCACCGGCGGCTCCAAAATGTTTATTGAAGTGGGCGATCGTGTCTCAGTCGATGATCTGTTGCATGGCATAGTTATTGTTTCAGGCAACGATGCCAGTGTCGCTATTGCCGAGCACTTGGCTGGGGGGGAAGCACCCTTTGCGGATTTAATGAACCAGCATGCCACGCGTTTAGGCATGAATAATACAAACTTTCAAAATGCCACCGGGCTGCCGGGTGACAATCACTACTCAACCGCTCGTGATATGGCGCTGCTTTCTCAATACATCATCAATGATTACCCTGAGCACTATGCGATTTACTCCCAGCGCACTTTCTCCTTTAGCGGCATCGACCAACCTAATCGCAACCGGCTGCTTTGGCGCGACCCCACGGTTGATGGCTTGAAAACCGGCTGGACAACTGAGGCTGGTTACGGCTTGGTAGCCTCAGCCAAGCGTGATGATATGCGTCTAATATCTGTTGTGATGGGTACAAGTTCTGAGGAGGCGCGCGCTCAAGAGACGCAGAAACTGCTCAGCTACGGCTTTCGCTTCTATGAAACCATGAAGCTCTATGAACGAGGCGCTGTTCTTGCGACGCCGCGGGTGTGGGGTGGCGAAATGAACGAACTACGGGTTGGAGTTAACGAAGAAGTATTCATGACGCTACCGCGCAATCGCAATGAAGAGCTTCGCGCGCGCCTTAATCTTAAGCAAGACCTGCAAGCGCCCGTTGCTGTAGGCGATGAAGTAGGTACCTTAGAAGTGTATCTTGGCGAGGATATGGTTGGTGAGCGTCAACTGGTTGCCCTTGAAAATGTTGAAGAGGGTGGGTTGTTTAAGCGATTGTTTGATCAGGTAAGGCGCTTTTTCAGCGGCTTGGTCAGCAACTTCACCGGCTAATGCCGTACGCTTTTCACTCGTTAACGGTACTTTCACTAGAGGGCTAGGGGCGCGGCTTATGGGCTTGGCTCCTAGTGACTCGTTCTCTTATTTGGTAATTGAAGGCAGCTTATGAAAAAGGATGCAAAAAAAGGGCTTCGCGACTTGCGGCAGCCTGCCGCGCCCCCAACTCCTAAAATTACCTTTCCTTGTGATTACTCGCTGAAAGTGGTGGGCGACGCTGCTGAAGACTTTGCAGCCTGTGTGTGCCAAGTAATCCATAGGCACGCGCCTGGTTTTGATGAAAGTCTCATTCAGGTGGTGGATAGTCGCAACGGTCGTTTTCAGTCGGTGCGCATTGTGATTAAGGCAACGGGCGAACAACAGCTTAGTCAGTTGTTTGACGCTTTAAAAGCCACTGGCCGCGTGCACATGGTGGTATAGCAATGAACGCCCCCATTGAGCTTCACCTTCTTGGCCGCAGCGCGTACTTGCCCGTGTGGGAATCAATGCGTGCGCTGACTGATACGCGAGGCGAAGCAACTCCCGATCAGTTTTGGCTCGTCGAGCATGACCCTGTTTTTACCCAAGGGCAGGCAGGTAAACCTGAGCATTTATTAATGCCGGGTGATATTCCTGTGGTGCAAACTGACCGTGGCGGCCAGGTCACTTACCACGGCCCTGGTCAGGTAGTGCTCTATCCGCTGTTAGATATTCGACGAAACAAGATTGGTGTGCGTGATTTGGTTACCGCCCTTGAAAATGCAGTGATTCACGTACTCAGCACGTATGGGGTTAGTGCTCGCGCCAGGCCAGATGCACCGGGCGTATATGTGGATACTGCGCAAGGAGAGGCAAAAATCGCCTCGCTAGGGTTACGTATTAGGCGGGGGGCAAGCTATCACGGTGTGGCGCTCAATGTAGATGCGGATTTATCACCGTTTGCGCGTATCAATCCCTGCGGGTATGCCGGCATGCCGGTAACCCGTTTAGCCGATCTGGTCGCAATCAAGCCTGATCATCAAGTAGTGGGGGAGCAGCTAGCGTTTGCGTTAGCCGCAGAGCTAAAGCGTGAGCTAGTAACCTTCGCATAACTGTAGTGCCAAAAAATACCGACGGTATGTATTTAGGGGTTTGCCGCTGTAAATTTGCCGCTGTAAATAGGAGAGGGTACCTCTACGCATACCCTCAGCATATGCATTTACAGCGGCATAGGCGTGTTACCCTACGTTCAAAGCAGGAATACGGCTGGTATCCGTTTCTTGGCCTGGCACGGCTGCAGGTGACGCAAGACCAAGATTGTTTTTCTCAAACACGCGGTCAGCACGATAGCTAGAGCGCACCAAGGGCCCTGAGGGGACTTCCATAAAGCCTTTTTCTAGCCCCTGCACGCGGTAGCGGTCGAACTCTTCTGGGGTTACCCAGCGCTCTACAGCAAGGTGGTTTTTGGTTGGGCGCAGGTATTGGCCAAGAGTTACGATATCAACGCCAATCTCACGTAGGTCGTCGAAAGTCTGTAAGATCTCTTCGTCAGTTTCGCCGAGTCCTAACATTAAGCTGGTTTTAGTGATGACATCGGGACGATACTTCTTGGCATGCGCCAAAGCGTCGAGTGTTTTGCGATAGCCAGCGCGTGGGTCCCGTACCTTTTGGGTTAAGCGTTCTACCGTTTCAACATTCTGAGCAAACACCTCCAGCCCGGAATCCACTACCCGTTCAATAGCGTCTTTTTGACCATCAAAATCGGGGGTTAGCGCTTCAACAACAACCTCTGGCGTACGCGCCTTAATAGCGCGAATACAGTTGGCATAATGTGTCGCGCCACCGTCGTCTAAATCGTCGCGATCGACGGAGGTAAGCACGATATAGCGAAGCCCCATTAGTTCAACAGACTTGGCTGTGTTTTCAGGCTCTTCGGTGTCCAGCCAACCTTTAGGGTTGCCAGTATCTACTGCACAAAAACGGCATGCGCGGGTACATACGGAGCCCATCAGCATAATAGTCGCGGTACCGTTGCTCCAGCATTCACCCATATTGGGGCAATGCGATTCGGCGCACACGGTGCTAAGGCGGTGAGTAGCGACATTTTTCTTAACCGCTTCAAACCGTTCACCACCAGGAATCTGAGCGCGTAACCACTTAGGCTTTCGCTCAAGAGAAGGGGCATCCGCCTGCGCTTTGCGCTGCTTCATGCCGTCTTTGATCACCGTCATGCCGTGTTCATTGCGGAATTTTTCACCGCTGGGCACACGTTGTGAGGGGTTATTGCTCATAGAAAAGAGCCTCTCGACTGTGCGGCAGGCCAGCATCACTCCGCGTTAAAACTGACCAAGCCCTGAGTACGCTAAATCATACGTAGGTAGTAGGGTAATGTAACATATCTCATAGAGAACAAGACACTCTGAGTACGTTGCGTGGGCTGCCTAAACAGGCAGCATAGGCAGACAAGAAACACCGTGACTGGGTAATGGGCTGGAGGGCGTTTGAAAGTAGCGCCGATACTCGTCTAGATGCTCCCGGGTAAAGCGTAAAAAAAGCTCCGCAACCGGCGTGGGAAAATGGTCACGTCGGTGAACGGCGCACCAAGAGCGGCGGATAGGAAAGTTGGGTAATGTCAGCGATGCAAGTAGCCCCTGCTCAAGCTCTAGTTGTACTGCTAAGCGAGGGAGTACCGCAATGCCCAAGTGCGCCATGACGCCCTGCTTGATCGCCTCGTTGGTTCCTAATTCAATGCGATGAGGAAGGCCCACTTCTTGGTTGGCTGCCAGCTGTTCAAAGGCATTGCGCACTCCTGAGCCGGGTTCGCGCATTAAGAGGTAATGGCGGGCAAAATCAGCTAGAGAGGGCGCAGGGGCGTTTAGTAGCGGGTGTTGAGGCCATACGACGGCGATTAATTCGTTATCTAAAATAGGCATAACGACCAAGCCGTCGTCGTCCGGCACCATTGCCATAATCACTACGTCGTCTTTCTGCTGCGCTAGTCTTTCAAGCGCTTGGCTGCGATTGCACACTTTCAAGCGTATTCGAACGTCTGGATAGCGCGCACGAAAACGAGCAAGCAGGTAAGGCACTACATATTGGGCGGATGAAACGGCCGCGATATTAAGTTCGCCGCTAATTTTGCCGTTAATGTCCGAGAGGTTCATCTGAAGCCGAGAAAGTTGACCAATGATCTCTCGGGTAGAGAGCGCCAACGTGTCTGCTGCGGGCAGTACATGGAGAGTTTTGCCCGCATATTTAAATAGCGGTTGGCCTACGGCTTGCTCAAGCTGGCGGATTTGGGCGCTGACAGCGGGTTGGGTAAGCCCGAGCTGTTCTGCCGCGCGGGAATAAGAGCGCTGGCGATGCACTTCCTGAAATACTTGAAGTTGACGAAAGGTCAGGCGGTTTAGCAGCGTAGGGGACGACATAAAACAACCTCTCGGTAATACCCTCCAGCGATAGTGAACGCTGTAACTATAAGTTGCTCTGTAGCTCTATTATTGTGCACTGGTAGTAATGTGCTGTAGCCGTAAATGGCGCAGTAGGAAGTGCTTATAAAGGCATTTCTTCATGAAAGACAGCGTTTTAAAGCTTGCGCTAATTAGACGATGCTACCACTGAAGTAGTCAGCCGTCTTCAGCGCTATGTCGTAAGAATTGATCAAGGGAAGCATCGACGTCACGCGAAGAGTAGCCTAAACTATATTGCATTGCAGCATCATTGCTTCGGGATTGATGCCCCGCATCACTCCAACGGGAGGATCTATGAACTTTCTCGCTAACCCTTTACTACCTGACCAAGGGCTCAGTAGTGCTTGGTCAGGCATTGCCAATGATTTAACAGCGCTACCCGGCGGGGAAGCCCTTGCCAGCGTTATCGACCCTTTTGGGTTCGGGCGTTCTGCCATGTCGTACTGGCGTGATAGCTTAGAACGTAACATTCTCTATTGGGATGCGATGCGCGAACGCGGCAACCAATACCTTGAACATATGGAGCAGACCAAGCCCAATGTGCTGGGTTTTGAAACCGAAGTATTGCTCGATGGGCGCACGCTGCCCCATCCGACGAACTACGAACTGCTGAGAGTTCTTCCCCCCGCCAATACAGACATTGATCCCAAGAAGCGGCCCTTTGTGGTGGTTGACCCCCGTGCAGGGCACGGCCCTGGCATTGGCGGCTTTAAACCCGATAGCGAGCTGGGGGTAGCCTTAAAGGCTGGCCATCCTTGTTATTTCATTGGTTTTTTACCGTTCCCTGAGCCGGGTCAAACCGTCGAAGACGTGGTTGAAGCAGAAGTGGCCTTTTTGCGCCATGTTATCGCGTTACATCCTGATACGTTTGAAAAGCCGATGGTGGTCGGCAACTGCCAGGCAGGGTGGCAAATTATGATGGCTGCCGCGTTAGAACCCGACGTCTTTGGCCCCATCTTAATAGCGGGTGCTCCGCTCTCTTATTGGGCGGGCGAGCATGGCAAAGCACCCATGCGCTATACCGGCGGCATGACAGGGGGGAGCTGGATTACCGAGTTAACCAGCGATTTAGGTAACGGTCTGTTTGATGGCGCTTGGTTGGTGCAAAACTTTGAGCGTCTCAATCCGGCTAATACATACTGGAAAAAACAGTTTCATCTCTACTCAAACATCGATACTGAAAAAGAGCGGTATCTAGAATTTGAACGCTGGTGGGGCGGCCACGTGGTTTTGGGTGGTGAAGAAATCCAGTACATCGTTGATAACCTCTTTGTCGGAAACCGCCTTTCCACCGCGCAGTTAGTCACCCGGGATGGGCGCCGTATTGACTTGCGCAATGTCCGCTCACCGGTTGTGGTGTTTTGCTCACGGGGCGATGATATTACGCCGCCGCCTCAAGCGCTTGGCTGGATTCGGGATCTATACGAAGGCGAAGAAGACATCATTGCCAACGAGCAGACCATTGTGTACTGCCTGCACGATACGACGGGGCACCTTGGGATCTTTGTTTCCGGCAGTGTGTCACGTAAGGAGCATTCAGAGTTTACGGCGAACATGGACTATATCGATGTAATGCCCCCGGGGCTTTACGAAACGACGGTATCCCATGCTAGTGAGCGCGATGATGCCGAGCTGATCGAGCGAGATTATCTGCTAGAGTTTACCGCGCGTAACTTTGAAGAGTTAGACCGCGATGTGATGCATAAGCCCGAAGATGATCGGCGTTTCGCGACCGTTGCGCGTATTTCTGAGATAAATCTCGGTTTTTATCGTCTCTTTATGCAGCCTTGGTTGCGTGCGGTGATGACGCCGGAAGCGGCGCGCTGGACGCGCCGTATGCACCCCATTCGCCTAGGTTATAAGTTGCTTTCTGACCGCAACCCATTAACGGTGCCGCTACCGGTGATGGCAGAAACCGTACGCCGCAATCGTCAGGAGATAGGCCAGGATAATTTCTTCAAAGCACTGGAATCGATGGCGTCTGACCAAATTACTGCGGGGCTTAATGCTTGGCGCGACCTGCGCGACAGCTCTACTGAGCGCATGTTTATGGACATCTATGGACAGCCTCTCTTGCAGGCGGCGGTTGGTTTGCATGGGGATGCTCATGTGCATCGCCGTCGTCCTGGTGCTGAGCCAGAGCACCGTCGCTTTATTGAGAACCGCAAAAATGAGCTGCGCGAAAAGTTCTCCCATGGCGGTACTCATGAGGCTGCTATGCGCTCGATCATTTACGTGCTGGGAGGTGCAACGGCGACTGATGAACGTAACTTTAAACGACTACGCGCTTCTCGCGCCGAGCTTGAGCCGACAGCCTCGCTAAGCGATTTCAAGCACTTGGTGCGTGAACAGTTCTTTTTGCTGAAAATGGATCGGGAACAGGCACTCAATACGCTACCTGACCTACTAAAAGGGCAGAGTAATGAGGAAATTGATAGCCAAGTAGAGCACCTAGAGCATGTTTTAGCAGCCAGTGGGGAGCTGTCTGAGCACGCCACTGAGCGCTTTAGTCAGGTAAAGGCTCTGTTTGATAAGGCGCGTCCGGCTAAGCCTAAATCTGCCGTGGCTAAACAGGCGGCTACGCCTGCGGCGATTGAGAAAGCACCTCAGAAAGCTGCCCCTGAGAACGCAGCCTCTGAAAACGCAGCTAAAGCAGAGGTAAAACCAGCTAGCCATAGCGCTAAAGAAACCTCTGAAACGGCTGGTAAAGCCGCGAGTGAAAGTCCCGCTGCCACTCCTGCAAAGGCTGCAGCGACTACGACGGCTGATAAAAAGCAGGCGGCGACGCCTAGTGATAATGCCGAGGGAGAAAAGCCAAAACCTGCCGCAGTGGCGCGACGCAAAACACCGCGTAAGCGTTAAACAAAGGCTTGGTAACGTATACGCCCCTGCTAAAAAGCAGGGGCGTTTTATTTGTTTGCGCTTATTTTGGGTTGCCGTCCTTGTGACGGCAGTCTAGTGTCTAGCTACTTTGTGATAAAAACTTATGGGGCCTCAGCATGGTTCTGGTCACATTCAGTGTGGCGCCCTTCGTCGTGGTTGCCACTGGCGCTTAAGTAAGTGCTGGGGTAGGGTAGGCGCATTTTTCACGCAGTCGCTAATGTTAATTGATGCGGCGCCGTATTCAGAGCATGGGCTAGGTAGCCTAAGCAATAGGAAAGTGGAGCACTATGGGTAAGTCACTGGTCATCGTCGAATCGCCAGCGAAAGCGAAGACGATAAATAAGTACCTCGGCAACGATTTCATCGTCAAGTCGAGCGTGGGTCATATACGTGACCTACCGACCAGCGGCTCAGGTAAGGCAGCCTCCGATCCCAAGGAGCGCGCTCGCCAGGCCGCGGCAACGCGTAAGATGTCCGTGGAAGAGAAGGCAGAGTATAAGAAGCGCAAGGCCCAGGACCAACTTATACGGCGTATGGGTATCGATCCTGGTAATGGATGGGAAGCCCACTACGAAGTGTTACCCGGTAAAGAGAAAGTGGTTGCCGAGCTAAAAAAATTAGCCGAAAAGGCTGATGCTGTTTATCTCGCAACGGATTTGGACCGCGAAGGTGAAGCCATTGCCTGGCACCTGCGCGAGACCATCGGTGGTGATGAAAGCCGTTACAAGCGCGTTGTATTTAACGAGATTACCAAGAACGCTATCCAGGATGCGTTTAAGGCACCTGGGGTGCTCAATATTCCACGGGTTGAGGCTCAGCAGGCGCGCCGCTTCCTAGATCGCGTCGTAGGTTTCATGCTCTCTCCGTTGCTGTGGGCCAAAATTGCCCGTGGCCTTTCGGCCGGTCGCGTACAATCAGTCGCCGTTCGCCTGATCGTGGAGCGTGAGCGTGAAATTCGTGCCTTCATTCCTGAAGAGTTTTGGGATGTGCATGCCGATCTGGTTTCGCCGGACGGTGAGCTGGTGCGGTTTGTGTTGGCGCGTCAGGATGGCAAGGCATTTCGACCAACCTCGCAGAAAGACACCCTTGATCGCATTGAGAAACTGCGCAAGGCGAAGCTTGCCATCACCTCCCGTGAAGATAAGCCCACGAGCTCCAAGCCCACGGCGCCGTTCATCACTTCGACGCTTCAGCAAGCCGCTAGTGGTCGGTTAGGGTTTTCAGTTAAAAAGACCATGACCATGGCTCAGCGCCTTTACGAGGCGGGCTACATCACCTATATGCGTACGGACTCCACAAATCTCTCCAAAGATGCGGTGGAGGGGGTGCGGGCTTTTATTGGCGATGAGTACGGTGAGCGCTACTTGCCGGAAGCACCTAACCGTTACAGTAGTAAAGAGAGCGCCCAAGAGGCCCACGAGGCGATCCGGCCTTCTAGCGTTGAGCGTAAAGCGTCTGACTTAGCGGGAATGGAACGCGACGCTGAACGTCTTTACGAACTTATTTGGCGCCAGTTTGTGGCGTGTCAAATGACCCCGGCTGAATACCTATCTAGCACGCTAAGTGTTGAAGTAGAAGGTTACGATCTGCGTGCCAAAGGGCGTGTGCTTAAGTTTGATGGCTATACCCGAGTTATGAAGCCCAGTGGTAAAAACGAAGATCAAAGCCTGCCAGATTTGCCCAAAGGCACGCCCATGGGCCTTGAAAAGCTTGACCCTCAGCAGCATTTTACTAAGCCTGCCCCGCGTTATACGGAAGCAAGTTTGGTAAAAGAGTTGGAGAAACAGGGGATTGGCCGGCCTTCTACCTATGCATCTATTATTTCCACGATTCAGGATCGTGGTTATGTGAAGCTAGAAAATCGTCGTTTTTATGCTGAAAAACTGGGCGATATCGTTACCGAGCGTTTGAAAGAGTCCTTCCCTGACTTGATGGATTACTCTTTTACGGCGCGTATGGAAGATAGCCTAGATGAGGTGGCTGAAGGTGAGCGTAACTGGCAAGCGTTGCTAGATGCTTTTTACGAAGAGTTTCGTGGAGAGTTAAGCAAAGCTGAAAGCGAAGATGGTATGCGCCCCAACCAGCCGGTGCCTACAGATATCGACTGCCCGAGCTGTGGTCGTAAAATGCAGATCCGCACGGCATCAACCGGGGTGTTCCTTGGCTGTAGTGGCTACAACTTGCCTCCTAAAGAGCGCTGTAAAACGACTATTGATCTGATTCCGGGCGAAGAGGCAGTTGCCGAAGATGCCGGTGAAGAAGCAGAAACCAATGCCCTGCGTGCCAAACATCGTTGCGAGAAGTGTGGCACGGCAATGGATAACTACCTAATTGATGAAACCCGTAAACTGCATATTTGTGGTAACAGTCCCGATTGCGATGGGTACGATATTGAGACAGGTAAGTTCAAGATAAAAGGGTATGACGGGCCCATCATTGAGTGCGATAAATGCGGCTCGGAAATGCAGCTGAAGTCTGGGCGTTTTGGTAAGTACTTCGGCTGTACAAATAGCGAGTGTAAAAATACACGTAAGTTATTGAAAAGTGGTGAAGTGGCGCCGCCTAAGATGGATCCAATTCCAATGCCAGAGCTGGCCTGTCAAAAAGTGGATGACCACTACGTACTGCGTGACGGCGCCAGTGGCTTATTCCTTGCGGCTAGCAAGTTTCCTAAAAACCGGGAAACGCGCCCGCCCTTGGTGGAGGAGTTAAAGTCCCACGCCGAGGAACTGCCGGAGAAGTACCACTTTATTCTCAAGGCGCCTAGTAAAGATCCAGACGGACGCCCAGCGCAAATTCGTTTCTCGCGTAAAAATAAAGAGCAGTTTGTGATGACTGACGAGGAAGGAAAGGCGACTGGCTGGAAAGCGACCTATGAAGCCGGTAAATGGCATGTGGAGGACAAGCGTAAGTGAGCCCTCGGTCTCGTACGAATCAACTGCTTTATCAAGCAGAGCTGCTAGTGGGTTTGCCCGCCGGGGATGATGAGCATGCCCCCGTTCGGCAAATGGCGATTGAAGAGAGCGCCTTGGCGCTCTTTGAGCTGGCGCTTAATGCCATGCTCAGAGAGGTTTGCGAGCATGCGCGGCTGGAGACCCATGCTTGGCAGCAGCTGCTCGCCAGTGACGGCCCAGCCATTGCTGAGCTTCAGCGCCTGCGTGACCTTATCAGCCAGCCGGATAGCTGGCTATGTTGGTTAACGGTTCAACTTGAACGGCTGCATAGCAGTGAAGGGGCTGCCAAGCGGCGTGTAGATAACCCTTCAATGATTGCCGTCGCCAGTCAGGCCTCTTTCTCAGAGCAGTTACTCACCCATATAGCCGCAGCGAAACAGGAAATAGCGGCGCTACGTGAAACCAGCCAAGAGTGGTAGAGAGTAGTCGAGGGAATAAGAGAGTAGTAGAGAGTAGTGCAGAGAATGAGAGAGTGGCGAAACTATTACAAACCACTAAACTCTAAGCAGTACGTTAAAAATCAATAAGTTCAATTCACCGATGATGAGATGACGCGGGAGGATGACACGGATGCGCTACAACCAGGTCAAGGATTTAATCGAGTGGGCGGCAGGCTACCATGCGCGCATGGCGCGCCAGTACACAGAGGCTGCTGAGCAGGCTGATAATCAGCGTCTGGCGATGGCGTTAACCTATCTCGCCTCTAGTGAGTTAAAAATGAAGACCGGGCTGGAAGCACTTTTTAATGACGGCAGCGACCAGCGTGAAGTGCTAGAACTCTGGTTTGACGAGTCCGGTGACTTCCCTCAGCCCCCCTTGTTAGAGGCACTTGCTGAACGCTCGGTAGCAGGCTCAATTGATGAAATAATGGCAACGGCAGAAGAGTCTCATCGCAGTTTGCAGGCTCTTTACGAGCATCGTGCGTCACGGTCAAAAATTGAGCCTGAAGAAGAGTTTTTTACAGCGTTAGCCGAAGGGCACAATGCTGAAGCTCGCAAGCTAGTAACTAGCATGCATGAGTTTGAAGATATCTAACAAGCGTTAAAAATGAGTTAAATTGGCTTGTTACCACAGAAAAAAATGGTTTTTGTGCGGCGAAATCGCTGACAGTGGTAGCGTTAATAAGGTATAAAAGCCCTCATAAATGCCTTATTTGGCCTGCCAAGCTGGCCCAAAGTGAGAGCCACAACGATGCCTTTAAACCGCCGCCGATTTTTGGCGCTAGCACTAAGCTGGCCAGTAGTCGCCAACGCAACCACTGTTAGCCCTGTGAGTGATTATCAGCCGACTGATCTGGTTGAGACGCTGCTTTCACGAGCCCATATTCCTCGCCACAGCAATGAGCTGTGGCTGCTGATTGACGATAAAGAGGCCTCGTTGAGCGTGTTTCGTGGCAATACGTTAATCGATCGTATTGCGCCAATTTCATTGGGTCGAGCAGGCGCAAAAACTCAGCGTGTGCGCGGCGATAACGTCACGCCGCTGGGTGAGTTCCGTATCAACCGTTTTAATTATCAAAGCCAGTGGCATATTTTCATAGGTATCGATTATCCTACGCCACCGCATGCTCGGATGGCACTTGAGAAAGGCATTTATTCTCAAGCTGATTATGAAGCTTATTTCGATTACTATCGGCGCCACGGATATCCGCCGCAAACCACCGCATTAGGTGGTGCTATTGGTATTCATGGTATTGGCGGAGGGGATCCGGATATTCATGGTCGCTACCACTGGACCCAAGGGTGCGTGGCAGTTACTAATGAAGAGATCGAGCGAGTGGCAGGGTTGGTAAGTGTTGGCACTCGCGTGGTGATCCGCTAGGCTTATGTCGTTGAAGGAAGTTCGAGGTTTTAAGCAAGTGGCTATAGACATCCGTTGTTGTCTATTATAAAACAGCGTTTGACTTGTGTGCCGAGTAGATTATTCTCGGTGCTAGTCGCTGTAAAGAACCTGCACCGCAGGTAGACAAATTTAAGCTAACACTTTAGTCTTATTTTTTGTCATACCTTTAATGTTGTACCCAAGGAAGACTCAAGGAGAACACTATGACTCTGAAAACTGCTCTTAAGATGACTGCCGCTGCCGCTTCTCTGGCAATCCTGGCTGGTTGTGCTTCTACCAGCGCACTGGAAGAAGTTCGCATGACTGCTGAATCTGCACAAGCTGATGCTGCAGAAGCACGCAGCATGGCTTCACAAGCTCTGAACACTGCTAACCAAGCTCAGCGCGACGCGCAAGCTGCTCTGCAGATGACTGAGCAAAACCGTGAAGAAATGAACCGCATGTTCCAGCGCTCCATGCAGAAGTAATTCTGCTTGGACTACTGAGCATCACTTTTGCTCAGTAGTTGCTGTAGATGTGAAAAAACCCCGCTTCGGCGGGGTTTTTTTATGTTCGTAATGCTATAGCCCTAGGCTTCGTCGCTAATGCGAACAGTCGTGCTCACTTCAACTTCCACTTCTTCAAGCAAGCCTTCTAGCTTAAGTGGTGTTTGCTCGGGTTCCTCTTCTGGCGCTTGCGGGCCGTAAAGCGCTATAAAGCGGCCATCCGGGTTTTCGATCGCATGTTTCACTTGCTCTTCGCTAACATCAACTTGATCTTGAACCAAGTCGTTGAGTCGCGCTAAAGCGTCCTGCAGCGGCTCAGAGTCATCAATATTCTCTTCAAGCTGCGGGAAGGTTTGCACGAATAACGTGCCGTCGTCCGCCCAGCCGGCCTTAAAAGGGGCGTCCATCAAGTTTACTTTAGTTCCGCTGGGGAGGCGCTCATAGAGTGATTCAATGTCTTCCGGATACATGCGAATGCAGCCGCGGCTAGCGCGCATACCCACGCCATCTGGGCGGTTAGTGCCATGAATGAGATAGCTAGGCATATCTAATAAAATGGCGTGACGGCCAAGGGGATTGTCTGGGCCAGGGGGGACGATGGTGGGGGCTGGTTCGCCGCGCTCAGCCGCTTCACGGCGCATTGATGCAGGGGGTGCCCAGGCGGGGTCTTTAACCTTTATCGTTGTGCGTGTAATGCCCACCGGGGTAGCAAAGCCGTCTCTGCCAACGCTAACAGGATAGGTTTCCACAATACCGGGGTTGTTGGCTGGGTAATAATAAAGACGCAGTTCCGAAAGGTTGATGACGACGCCTTCACGGGGCGCGGGTGGCAAGATGTATTGAGCAGGAATGACGATTTCTGTGCCTTTGCCTGGAACCCATAAGCTTACATCAGGGTTGGCCATGCGAATCTCTTCGAAGCCGATATTATGCCGACGAGCGATATCGATTAGGGTTTCTTCCTGATCCTCCACCGTGACAGTGTAATACTCACCAACGATGTCGCCTTTTTCGGGCAAGCGGAAGTGGCCGCGTGGAAGCTCACGGTGATCGGCTGCCTGCTCTGCACCAGCTACAGCTGCATCACTAACCACAGCTTGCCCCCTGGCCTGCTGCTCGCTTACAGGCTGGGCATAGGCCGGCCCAGTAAGGCTAGCCGCCAGCAGGACCGCTAAGCTGGTGGGGCCCCATAGGTTGAAAAGATGGCGAGTGTTCATGGTCGTTCCTAATAGTGAATGCAGTTGAGTAAAGGCACGTCAGGTGAAGCAAAGGTGTTATTGCCAGGGTGGAGCATCCTTATTTGCCAGAAGCGCGTTGGCTTATTGAAGCTTCCAATGTGCTTCTTAGGTATAAGTTTGCCCCAAGGATTACGTCGCCGCTACTTTTTGATTCAGCGTGGTCAACAGAGTTTCAACCTTTTCAAAACGCTGTTCGACTGATTCCATTGGGAATTCAAACCTTAAAGTGTCTGAGCCGTCTAAACGGTAGTGCTGTGGTGATTTTTGAATCAGCATCACTAATGTCAATGGGTCTACTTGTGTGGCGCTGTTAAATAGCACTCGGCCTTTACTCTCGCCCGCTTCGATGCGGGCCACGCCTAGCTGTTCGGCGCGTTGGCGAAGCTTGGTCTGCCGAATTAAGTTTTTCAGCGGGGCAGGGAGCAGGCCAAAGCGATCAATAAGCTCTACCTGAAGTTCTTTAAGTTCCGCGTCACTTTGAGTATTGGCAATACGCTTATACATGACTAGCCGCTGCTGTACGTCATGAATATAGTCATCGGGTATCAAGGCGGGTAAGTTGAGGCTGATTTCCACGCCGTTATTAAAGGGGGCGTCTATGTTAGGCGTTTTGCCCGCACGAATTGCTTTTACTGCACGGTCAAGCATTTCCATATACAGCGTGTAGCCTATGGTTTCCATCTGGCCGCTCTGCTCATCACCCAGTAGCTCGCCTGCGCCGCGGATCTCCATATCGTGGCTGGCTAGAGTAAAGCCAGCGCCTAGATCATCAGAGGCGCTGATAGCTTCAAGACGCTTAACAGCGTCCCGCGTCATAGCCTTAGGTGGCGGCGTTAGCAGATAGGCATAGGCCTGGTGGTGGCTGCGCCCTACGCGGCCGCGAAGCTGATGTAGCTGTGCAAGGCCGAACTTATCAGCACGCTCAATCAAAATAGTGTTGGCGCTGGGCACGTCAATGCCTGTTTCTATAATCGTTGAGCACACCAGCACGTTAAAGCGCCGATGGTAGAAATCTGACATAACCCGCTCAAGACTGCGTTCAGGCAGCTGGCCGTGTGCGACGGCTACGCGGGCTTCTGGTACCAGTTCTCGGATCTGCTCAGCGGCATTCTCGATAGTTTTAACTTCGTTGTGCAAAAAATAGACTTGGCCGCCGCGCAAGATTTCGCGCAAGAGCGCCTCTTTAATAATGCTGTTATCGCGTTGTTGCACAAAGGTTTTGACTGACAGGCGCCGGGCGGGTGGTGTGGCAATAATGGAGAGATCTCGAATGCCGCTCATTGCCATATTTAACGTGCGTGGAATGGGCGTGGCAGTAAGCGTCAAAATATCAATTTCCGCACGCAGCGTTTTGAGTTTTTCTTTTTGAGCAACCCCGAAGCGGTGCTCTTCATCAATAATTAATAGCCCTATTTTTGGCAGCTCAACGCTTTTTGAAAGCAGCTTATGAGTGCCAATCACAATATCAGTTTGACCCTCTTTGATGCTTTGCAGTGTTTGAGTCATCTCTTTACCCGCGGTAAAACGGGAGATCAGGCTTATATTGACCGCGGTATCGGCAAAGCGGTCGCGGAAGTTCTCAAAATGTTGGCGGGCAAGCAGCGTGGTGGGCACTAATACCACAACTTGTCTGCCAGACTGCACGGCCAGAAACGCTGCGCGCATGGCGACTTCGGTTTTGCCGAACCCCACATCACCACACACCACGCGGTCCATGGGCTGAGGGGAGGTCATGTCGCTGATCACCGCCTCAATTGCGGCTTGCTGGTCTGGGGTTTCTTCAAAGGGGAAGCTAGCCGAAAAGCGGGTGTACTCTTCAGCGGGAGCATCGTAAACCACGCCTTGCTGGGCTTCTCGCCGGGCATAAACATCAAGGAGCTCTGCGGCGGTGTCGCGAATTTTCTCGGCGGCTTTGCGGCGTGCTTTTTCCCACTGATCTGAGCCCAGCTTATGCAAGGGCGCCAGCTCGTCGTCTGCGCCGCTGTAGCGTGAAATTAGATGCAGGCTATCCACGGGCACGTAGAGTTTTGCCCCATCAGCATAATAGAGAGCGAGAAACTCATTAGCCTGACCGCCCGCCTCTAAGGTCTCAAGCCCCATATAGCGGCCGACGCCGTGGGCTTGGTGTACCACCGGCGCACCTTCCTTAAGCTCAGACAAGTGCCGAACCGCAAGCTCGTTATCATCGGTCGCTTTTTCCCGACGGCGGCTCTGGCGAACCACATCACCAAATAGCTCGGTTTCACTAATTACCGCTACATTGGGTTCAGTAAGCCACAGGCCGCTACCAACTTGGCTTTCGGTGATGCCCATCCCGTGTTGGCTGCCTAGGAAGGCGTGGAAGCTTTCCACGTGAGGCAGTTGTAAATGCAGCGGCGCTAGAATTTCTTCCAGTGCTTCTCTGCGCCCTCTGGATTCTGCAGCAAAAAGGATTCGCGTTTGGGGCTGGGCTTCCAGAAAATTGGCCAATGCGCTGAGCGGCTGTTTTGCCCGCGCATTAATCGCCAGGGTGGGCAGTGCTTGGGCGTCAGGGGTTAGCGCATGGCGATGCGTTTCATCTTCGGTTAACTCTATGCGTGGCCGCGCCTTGATCGCCGAGAAGACCTCACTAACGGGAAAGAATGCGCGATGTGGGGGTATTAACGGCCGGGTGGGGTCTACTCCAAGGTTGTCGTAGCGTGACTCAATCGCTTGCCAATGCTGCTCGGCGGCTTGAAATATGCCAGGTAGTAATGCGACGCGAGTGTCGTCAGTGACGTGTTCAAAAAGTGATGCGGTCTGTTCGAAAAATAGCGGCAGGTAGTGCTCTAGCCCGGGCGAGGGTATGGCTTTGAGAGCGTCGTTATAGAGCGGGCTTTGGCGCGGATCAACGTCGAATAGGGTTTCAAACTGCTCCCGAAAGCAGGCAATGGCGCTACGGCTTAACGAGTATTCGTGGGCAGGAAGAAGTTCAAGATGATCTAGTTTATCGGTAGAGCGCTGGTTGCCTGGGTCGAAATGACGCAGCGTATCAATTTCATCATCAAACAGGTCAATCCGGATAGGTTCATCCATGCCCATGGCAAAAAGGTCGATAATAGCGCCGCGCATAGCGTACTCACCCGGCTCATACACGGTCTCAACAGCGCGATAGCCTGCTCGGGAGAGTGACTCCCTGAACGTTTCACGATTGAGCTTGGCGCCTGTTTGCAAGGTCATCACCCGGCCAGCGATATATTCCACCGGCGGCAGGCGCTGCATTAACGTGTTGATAGGAACCAATACAATCCCGCGAACCCCGTCCTGGAGCTGTCGTAAGGTGCGTAGGCGGGCGGATATAATATCCTGATGGGGAGAAAAGCTGTCGTAAGGCAGCGTTTCCCAATCAGGGAAGGGGAGGACAGGCACGGTGCTGTAGAATGCTAGGTCTTGCTCCAGACGTTGGGCGCTAGCGGTGCTGGGTGTGATCACCAGTAGTGGGGCCTTAGACGCTACCTGGGCGAGTGCCAGGGCAGTCGCACTGCCCGGCGGCGCTGTGAGGTAAAGCGTGTCGCGAGTCCCGTGTGGCTGGGGTGGTTCGAGCAGAGAGAAAGAAGGCATAAGTAAGGTATCGTTTTGCGCTGAAACGGAATTTGGATCATACACGATCAATACTTCCAGTTAGAGTCCCCGCCGAGCAAGAGTGATGGGCGGCTCTGTTATGTTTCGTTGCCTCCATATCATTTGCGATTTGTAGTCAATGGACTCTTTCTGTAATACCCCTACATGCTGTGCGACTAACCTTTGATTGCTACTGAGCCTTAAGCCCAGGATAATGCACATTGGTTTTTTCTTTATGACCCTGTTTTCACTACTCAATGAGGCCGCACGTGAGTCAGCAAGCTCTCGAAAACGTTTTTCAGGATTGGCAAAACAACGAAGCCTTGGCAGAGCAGATGATCCCGCTTGTCGGGCAGCTTTACCGTCAGAACAACGTTGTTGCCACCATGTTCGGACGTTCGCTGATCAAACGGTCGGTTATTCGTATCCTTAAAGATCATCGCTTTGTGCGTAAGATCGAAGGCACTGAGCTATCAGTTGAAGATACGTTCCCCATCGTCAAGGCGATGAGCGAGCTGAATCTAGGTCCTGCCCACGTGGATGTGGGTAAGCTGGCCGTCAACTTTAAGCGCCAGAGTGGAAGCGATCTAAACGCCTTTCTGCGTGACGAGCTAAGTGAAATCATTGATGGCTACAAGCCAGGTGCTAGCACTGGTGAGCCTCAGGACGTGGTGCTGTATGGCTTTGGTCGTATCGGTCGCTTGCTGGCTCGTGTGCTGGTTGAAAAGGCTGGCGGTGGTAACTTGCTGCGCCTACGCGCGATTGTTGTACGTGGCCGTGGTGACGTAGCAAAAGATCTTGAAAAACGCGCTAGCCTGCTTCGCCGCGACTCCGTCCATGGGCCTTTTGAAGGTACTATTTCGATTGATGTTGAGGCGCGTACGCTTATCGTAAACGGTAATGTGGTACAGGTGATCTACGCCGATTCACCCAGTGAAATCGATTACACTGCTTATGATATTAATAACGCTGTCATCGTCGATAATACCGGCATTTGGCGCGATGAAGCAGGTCTTGGTCAGCACCTTGAGTGCAAAGGCGCAGCGAAAGCGTTGCTGACGGCGCCGGGTAAAGGTGATATTAAAAATATTGTCTTCGGTATTAACCACGGTTCTATCAGTGATGAAGACCGCATTGTTTCAGCCGCGTCTTGCACCACGAATGCCATTGTGCCCGTGCTGAAAGTGCTCAACGATGAGTACGGTGTGGTGAATGGTCACGTAGAAACGGTGCATGCCTACACCAACGATCAGAACCTAATCGACAACTACCATAAAGGCGACCGTCGTGGCCGTAGTGCGGCGCTTAACATGGTATTGACTGAGACGGGTGCTGCAAAAGCTGTTTCTAAAGCGCTGCCGGAGCTTGAGGGTAAGCTAACGGGTAACGCTATCCGTGTGCCAACACCCAACGTTTCCATGGCGATTTTGAACCTGACGCTAGATAAGGGCACCGACGCTGAGGCGCTCAACGACTATTTGCGCCGTATGTCGATTGACTCTGCCTACCAAAAGCAGATCGATTTTGTCGACTCGGCAGAAGTGGTTTCTTCTGATTTCGTTGGTAATCGCCATGCAGGCATTGTGGATGCCAAAGCGACCATCGCTAACGGTAATCATGCTGTCGTATACGTTTGGTACGACAATGAGTTTGGTTATAGCTGCCAGGTCATTCGTATTCTTCAGCAGATGTCGAATGTGCAGTTTTTGAAGCTGCCACGCCAAGTGGGCTAATTGCCCGCTTTGCTTAGCATAGGCGTTCTGCCTTGATAGCTAAGGATAGGGTGGTGTTTTGCCCGCTCTTCTAGCGCTTATTGTCAACGCCACCTTCGGGTGGCGTTTTCGTACCAGAAACAAACGCGCTGTAAAAGCATATAGCACCTTTGGAGGCCCTCAGGGATGTGGTCATTGGCCGCTCTTATCTTTATAATACGTTAGATTTTTCGGGGTGGTTCAAGCGTGCTTGGGCCTGACTGGTAACAATCTGAACAGAAAACAAGAATTCACTGAGCAGAAAATAAGCATTCGAACCCCTTACCTTCGTATATCCGATCCAACAACTGGGCGAGACTATGATCGAAGTCAAAAAAGGCCTGGATCTCCCCATCACGGGAGCGCCCGAGCAGCGTATTGAAGATGCGCGGCGTGTGCGCCACGTGGCAATCCTGGGCACCGACTACGTTGGCATGAAGCCAACGATGGAAGTTCAGGAAGGGGATAAGGTCAAACTGGGCCAATTGCTTTTCACCGATAAGAAGATTGACGGTGTGCGCTTTACAGCGCCTGCCAGCGGTGAAGTAATTGCAATTAACCGTGGCGAAAAACGCCGTTTGCTGTCTGTCGTTATTAAAGTAGACGAAAATGAAGAAGCGATGACATTCGCGTCTCATGATCGTGGTGCTTTAGGGCAGCTAGAGCGTCAAGTCGTTGTCGACCAACTGGTTGAGTCAGGACTCTGGACTGCCTTGCGCACCCGTCCGTTCTCACGTACGCCAGCCATCGACAGCACACCTTCCGATATCTTTGTCACCGCTGTGGATACGCATCCGCTAAGCGCTGACCCTGCCTTAATCATCAACGAAAATGCCCAAGCATTTGAAGACGGCCTCAAGGTGCTAACCCGCCTGACCGAGGGCAACGTTTTTCTGTGTACGGGTGCTGATGCTTCCTTGCCAGGAAGTGATGTGAGTGGTGTAACGACAGAAAGCTTTGCTGGGCCGCATCCTGCGGGTCTAGTGGGTACCCATATTCACTATCTTTCTCCCGTCGCACTGCACAAGAAAGTGTGGCACATCGGCTATCAGGACGTTATCGCGTTCGGCAAGCTGTTTGTAGAAGGGCAGTTGGATATGAGCCGTGTTGTGGCAGTGGGTGGCCCGCGTGCCGAAAACCCCCGTTTGCTACGTACTCGGGTGGGCGCTAGCACCGAGGAACTCTTGGCTGGAGAAATCATCCAACCTGATGACACTCGCGTTATTTCAGGCTCCGTATTTTCTGGAAATGCCGCTGAAGGGAAAATTACTTTCCTGGGCCGCTTCCACAACCAGATTAGCTTGTTAGAAGAAGGTAATAAGCGCACATTCATGGGCTGGCTGTCGACAGGTGCCAACCGACACTCAGTAATGGGTATCTATCTTTCCAAGATCAAAGGCCTGAACAACTACGCACCAACCACATCAACCAATGGCTCAGAGCGCGCCATGGTGCCGGTTGGTAATTACGAACGCATCATGCCACTGGATTTCATGCCAACACAGCTGCTGCGTTCGTTGATTGTGGGCGACATTGAGGTTGCCATGCAGCTTGGGTGTCTTGAGCTAGACGAAGAGGATCTGGCGCTTTGCACGTATGTTTGCCCCGGCAAATACGAGTATGGCCCTATCCTGCGTGACAATCTCACCATGATCGAGAAAGAGGCCTGATAAATGGGTATTCGACAAACACTCGATAATCTCGAGCCGCACTTCCATAAAGGTGGTAAGTACGAAAAGTTCTACCCGCTCTACGAAGCGATAGATACCGTTTTCTACTCTCCGCCCAGTGTTGCAAAAACCACTTCTCATGTGCGTGATGGTGTAGATCTTAAGCGCATCATGATTACTGTGTGGATGTGTACCTTCCCGGCGATGTTCTTTGGTATGTGGAACGCAGGCTGGCAGGCTAATACAGCTATTGATGCTGGCTACGCGTCCATGAGCGGTTGGCGTGAAGCAATCATGATGACCCTGGCGGGCGGACATGATCCCGGCAGCCTATGGGCCAACTTTGTACTGGGCGCCACGTACTTCTTGCCAATCTACCTCGTAACGTTTGCGGTAGGTGGCTTCTGGGAAGTGATGTTCGCTATCAAGCGCGGTCACGAAGTTAACGAAGGCTTCTTCGTAACGTCAGTACTGTTTGCGCTGATTCTGCCAGCGACAATTCCGCTTTGGCAGGTGGCTTTGGGTATCACCTTCGGCGTGGTTATCGGTAAAGAGATCTTTGGTGGTACCGGTAAAAACTTCCTAAACCCTGCGTTAACCGGTCGGGCATTTCTGTACTTTGCATATCCAGCGCAAATTTCTGGTGATGCGGTATGGGTAGCGGCTGATGGTTATTCGGGTGCCACTGCACTTTCGGTTGCATTCCAAGACGGCATGTCAGCATTAACGAACACCTTCACATGGTGGGACGCTTTCTTAGGTTTCGTACCTGGCTCGGTAGGTGAAGTGTCTACGCTGGCTATTTTGATCGGTGCTGCCGTTTTACTTTGGACCAAAATTGCTAACTGGCGAATCATGCTGGGCGTATTTTTGGGCATGGTGATCACGAGTACACTGTTTAACTTGATTGGCTCTGACACTAACCCGATGTTCGAGATGCCGTGGTATTGGCATTTTGTGATCGGTGGTTTTGCCTTTGGTATGGTGTTTATGGCGACTGACCCTGTGTCCGCCGCGATGACTAACCAAGGCCGCCTAGTGTTCGGTGCGCTTATCGGCGTAATGACAGTCTTGATTCGCGTGGTGAACCCAGCCTTCCCGGAAGGCATCATGCTGGCCATTCTGTTTGCTAACCTGTTTGCGCCGCTGATTGATCACATGTTCGTCCAGGCCAATATTAAGCGCCGCATCAAGCGTACTGGCGTACCGGCCGAGGAGACTGCCTAATGGCACAAGGTAATAACTCCATCAAGAAGATCCTGACCGTAGCATTTTCGCTGTGTATCGTGTGCTCAGTCATCGTTTCGACGGCGGCTGTTGCACTACGACCCATGCAGCAGCTAAATCAGGAGCTGGATCGTAAAACCAACATCCTAAACGTGGCGCGTTTATACGAACCCGGTGTGGATGTAGAGCAGGCGTTCCGCGAGCAGATCACTGCTCGCGTCGTTGAGCTGGCAACTGGCGACTACACTGACCAGTTCGACGCTGACACGTTTGACGGTTTTGAAGCGTCTCGTGACCCCGCAACGGGTCGTACGCTGTCTGGTCCCCGCGACATCGCTGGGCTATCCAGGGTTGAGAACTATGCGGCTGTTTATTTGGTCGGCGACCCTGATGACCCCGATCAGATTGTTTTACCCATCCGTGGTCAAGGCCTTTGGGGCCGTATGATGGGCTTCCTGGCGGTTGAAGGTGACGGTAATACGATTGTGAGTATTACTTACTATGACCACAGTGAAACGCCTGGCCTGGGTGCCGAGGTAAACAATCCGCGCTGGCAAGCTCAGTGGGAAGGTAAAAGGATCTTCGATGACGAAGGTGAACTGAATCCTGCTATCCGCGTTGTTAAAGGTAGTGGTTCCGGCGATTATGAAGTTGATGGTCTCTCTGGTGCTACCCTGACAGCTAATGGCGTTAACAACATGCTGCAGTTCTGGCTGAGTCCAGAAGGCTTTGGTGAATATTTAGCCAGGTTCCGCAGCGGCGTTGACCAGGAAGATGCTCAGGACGCTGACGTCGAACTCGAAGCGGAAGGAGCCTGATCATGGCAGATTTAAATGCTAAAGGCGCTTTGACGGCGCCGATCTTCAAGAACAACCCCATTGCGCTGCAAATCTTGGGTATTTGTTCTGCCCTGGCGGTTACTACCAGCATGAGCGTTTCGCTGGTCATGTCGCTGGCTGTTATCTTTGTGTGTGCGTTTTCTAACTTGTTCGTATCGGTCATTCGGAACCATATTCCGTCTTCGATTCGTATCATTGTTCAGATGACGATCATTGCATCGCTGGTTATCGTGGTTGACCAGATCCTCAAGGCCTATGCTTATGAGATGTCTAAGCAGCTGTCGGTCTTCGTAGGTCTGATTATCACTAACTGTATCGTAATGGGCCGCGCTGAAGGCTTTGCCATGTCCAACTCGCCGGGCATATCGTTCCTTGACGGTATTGGCAACGGCTTGGGCTACGGCTTTGTACTGATGGTCGTGGGCTTCTTCCGTGAGCTGTTTGGTGCGGGTAGTGTCTTCGGCTTCACCGTATTTGAGACCGTGCAAAACGGTGGCTGGTACGTGCCTAACGGCCTGCTACTGCTGCCGCCCTCTGCCTTCTTTATTATTGGGTTATTAATTTGGGCGATTCGCGCTTACAACCCCGAGCAGGTAGAAGATAACGAGTTCAAGATGAAGCACAATACCAAGCCGAAGGAGGCTGTGTAACATGGAACAGTATATTAGCCTTTTTGTTGCTTCGGTTTTTGTTGAGAACTTGGCCCTAGCCTTCTTCCTGGGCATGTGTACCTTCCTGGCGGTATCGAAGAAGGTATCAGCTGCCTTTGGTCTGGGTATTGCGGTTATCGTGGTACTGACGATTGCCGTGCCCGTTAATAACCTAGTATTCAACCTCCTTCTCGCTGAAGGCGCGCTGACTTGGACTGGGATTAGCGGAGCTGAGAATATTGATCTCTCATTCCTGGGTCTATTGAGCTATATCGGTGTTATTGCAGCCCTGGTACAGATCCTTGAGATGTTCTTGGATAAGTACGTACCAGCGCTGTACAACGCGCTGGGCGTGTTCTTGCCGCTGATTACTGTTAACTGCGCCATCCTCGGTGGCGTACTGTTCATGGTTGAGCGTAACTATAACTTCGGTGAATCCGTGATCTACGGTTTCGGCTCTGGGGTTGGTTGGGCGCTGGCAATTACTGCCCTGGCGGGTATCCGTGAGAAGCTCAAGTACAGTGACGTACCTGGTGGTTTGCAGGGCCTTGGCATCACGTTTATCACCGTTGGCTTAATGTCTCTGGGCTTTATGTCTTTCTCAGGCATTCAGCTTTAATCGGAGCTGGTTTTCTCGGCAGCCGGCTGCCGAGGTACAGAAAACCCTCAGCAATAGGAAACCGACATGGTTGATACATCAGTCATCTTGCTCGGTGTTGTCATGTTCACGGTCATCGTTATTAGTTTAACGGGGATCATCCTGGCAGCGCGTAGTAAGCTAGTGAGTAGCGGGGACGTGACTATCGAAGTCAACGGCGACCCCGAGCACACCTTGACGACGCAGGCAGGCGGCAAGCTTTTGAATACGCTGGCTGCTAACGGTATTTTTCTTTCCTCCGCCTGTGGTGGCGGCGGCTCGTGCGCCCAGTGTAAGTGCCGGGTAGAAGAGGGTGGCGGTTCTATCCTGCCCACCGAAGAGTCGCATTTCACCATGCGTGAAAAGAAAGACGGCTGGCGCCTCTCTTGCCAAGTACCTGTTAAGCAGGACATGAAAGTAGAAGTGCCTGAAGAAGTCTTCGGTGTTAAGAAGTGGGAAACCGAAGTGACGGCCAACCCTAACGTCGCTACTTTCATCAAAGAACTGAACTTGAAGCTGCCCGAAGGTGAAGAAGTTGCCTTCCGTGCCGGTGGCTACGTTCAGCTGGTAGCGCCGCCGTACGATATTAAGTTCTCTGACTTTGATATCGAAGAAGAGTATCGCGGCGACTGGGAAAAGTTTGATCTTTATAAAATTTCCCACAAAAATGACGAAGAAGTCATCCGCGCCTACTCCATGGCGAACTATCCGGAAGAGAAAGGCCTGCTAAAGTTCAATATTCGTATTGCAACGCCGCCTCCAGGCACCAATCACCCGCCTGGCCTTATGTCTACCTATGTATTTAACCTGAAACCGGGTGACAAGGTAACCGTAATGGGGCCGTTTGGTGAGTTCTTTGCCCGAGACACTGACGCTGAAATGGTCTTTATCGGTGGTGGTGCGGGTATGGCGCCGATGCGTAGCCACATCTTCGATCAGCTCAAGCGTCTGAAGTCTGACCGCAAAATTTCGTTCTGGTACGGTGCGCGCTCTTGGCGTGAAACGTTCTATAACGAAGAGTACGATCAGCTGGCAGAAGAGTTCCCGAACTTTAAGTGGCACTTAGCGCTTTCGGATCCTCAGCCCGAAGATAACTGGGAAGGGCCAACAGGGTTTATCCATAACGTGCTGTATGAAAACTATCTGAAGGATCATCCTGCGCCTGAAGATTGTGAGTACTACATGTGTGGGCCGCCCATGATGAACGCGTCTGTTATTAAGCTACTGCTTGATATGGGCGTTGAACCGGAAAATATCCTGCTTGATGATTTCGGCGGTTAATAGTTCGGTATTAGATCTGCATGCGGGGCTGGCCTTAGGGTCAGCCCCGTTTGTTTGTCCGGTTGAAAAAATGCCACACGCCTGATCATTTCGGAGTGGCTGAGGTACAATAGTCGCTAAATGATATTGGCACTTATCGACATGAGTGTTGTCGGCAGGTGAGCAGTTAACGCAATGTCGGGAGATTAATATGACAATTTGGCTACTGGTATTCGGTTTTATGGCGTTGATGATGACCGCCATGGCGGTGGGCGTGTTGATGGGGCGTAAGCCTATCGCGGGTTCATGCGGTGGTTTGAACCAGCTAGGCCTTAAGGACGGCTGCGACATCTGTGGCGGTAAAGATGAAGTGTGCGAGGAAGAGAATCGTAAACGTATGAGCGAGCGTCGGCGTAGCGATGCAAGCCGCGGTGCCGACCTAGGCTACGACGCCACGCGGCGTTAATGCTTCATCATGATGTGCAGCTTGATAAACGCTCGCTTATATAGCGGGCGTTTATGTATGCGTTCTTGAATGCTTAGTTGTTAAGTACGTGCAGTTACAAGGAGATTGAAAGCGTATGGCGGTTCACAATTATGATGTTGTCGTTATCGGGACTGGCCCCGCCGGTGAAAGCGCTGCTATAAACGCCGCAAAACACGGCATGCGCGTAGCGATTGTTGAGAAACAGGCCCAGGTTGGGGGTAACTGCACCCACTGGGGTACGATTCCTTCAAAAGCGCTCCGCCACCAAGTAAAGCAGATCATGGCGTTCAACACTAACCGTATGTTTCGCGATATTGGTGAACCCCGCTGGTTTTCGTTTCCTAAGGTCATGGAGCGTTCGCGTAGCACGATCGATAAGCAGGTCGAGATGCGCACAACGTTTTATGCGCGTAACCGTATCGACCTGTATCATGGTGTCGCCCGTTTTAAAGATGAACATACGGTATTGGTTCGGGATCGTCAGGAAGGAATGGAGGAGCTTGTCGCCAAAAAAATTATCATTGCTACCGGCTCAAGGCCTTATCGCCCGGCAGACATTAACTTTCGGCATCCGCGAATTTACTGCTCTGATACGATTTTAAGTCTTTCCCATACGCCCCGCACGCTAGTGATTTTTGGCGCCGGTGTAATCGGCTGTGAATACGCCTCCATCTTCTCAGGGCTAGGCGTTAAAGTGGATTTGATTAACAATCGCGATAGCCTGCTCTCATTCCTTGATGACGAAATTAGCGATGCGCTTTCATATCATTTGCGTAAACACGGCGTCCTGATCCGCCATAACGAAGAGTACGCAAGTGTTGAGGGTGATGAGTCCGGCGTGGTGGTTCATTTGCAGTCAGGTAAAAAGATCCGTGCGGATGCCTTTTTATGGGCCAACGGGCGTACCGGGAATACCGACAGCCTAGGGCTTGAAAACATCGGCTTAGAAGCAAATAGCCGCGGACAATTGGGCGTGGATGAGCACTACCGCACCGCCATTCCAAACATATACGCCGCAGGGGATGTGATTGGCTGGCCTAGCCTTGCCAGTGCCGCTTATGACCAGGGGTTAAACTCCTGTAACGAGCTGTTGGAAAAGGAGTACCGCTTTGTTAGCGATGTGCCCACCGGTATCTATACCATTCCAGAAATCAGTTCGTTTGGCCCCAACGAGCGCGAACTCACAGAAGCTAAAGTGCCTTACGAAGTGGGTAAAGCCTTCTTCAAAGATACCGCTCGTGCACAGATTACCGGTGACACGGTAGGGATGCTGAAAATTCTTTTCCACCAGGATACGCTGGAGATTCTTGGTATTCACTGCTTTGGCGACCAGGCCTCAGAAATTTTGCATATCGGACAAGCTATTATGCAGCAGGAAGGGGAGGCAAACTCCTTGAAGTACTTTGTTAACACAACCTTCAACTACCCCACTATGGCCGAAGCCTACCGTGTGGCGGCGCAAAATGGTTTAAACCGCGTATTTTAATTAGCGAGTGCTTTGTTCAGTGCCACGCTATGTGGCACTGACTCCTCAGGCACCATGCTTTCCACTCTATCGCGGCCCAATGCTTTTGCTTGGTAGAGCGCTTGATCAGCTAGCGAATAAATTTGCTCAAACGAGAGCTTGCCATCATGGGCGCAGCTAATGCCAATGCTGACGGTTTGTTGCGGGAGTTCAGCAATGTGCTGAAGATTTAAGTCAGCTATCTCTTTGCGGATCCTCTCAGCGACCTGTTCGGCGTCTTCAAGGTGAGTGTTGGGCATGAGTAAGCAAAACTCTTCACCGCCAATACGTGCCAGCGTGTCTGCAGGACGCTTAAGTTGCTTCATGCGTGCGCTGAACACACGAAGTACTTCATCGCCGATAGGATGACCAAACGTATCATTTACACGCTTAAAGTAGTCTAGATCAATCAGTAAAAAGCTTAGCGGTTGTTGCTGGCGTTGTGCGTTTGTTAGTTGATCTTGCGCAGTGCCAATGAGGTGGCGACGGTTATAAAGGCCAGTAAGTTCGTCGGTGAGCATCAGCGCTTTAAGCGTATCACGCTGGCGTTGTAGGCGAAAAACCGCGATCAGTAAGACCGCTGCAATCAGCATAACCATTGCTACAAGAAAACTAACGGCAGTTGAAAGGCGCTGCATTATTAGGCGTTGTTGCCCGGCAGCAGTATGGACGACATCGTTTAGTTCAAAATATACCCATGCCATATTGGCTTCTAAGTCTGTGGCTAAGCGCTGTAACGTTGGCAATTGGCTGGGCGTGTTAACAGCACGTTGAGCGCTTTGCTCTAATGCGTTGAGCTGTTCAGGTAACGCCTGCATATCATTTTGTAAGTAGTCAGCGCGTCGCAATAGCTGAGGGTGTTGGGCTAAACCGTGTTCAACATGGGCAAGATATTGTCGGGATAGCCAGGTTATATGGTTAATCTGGCGTAAGTGGATGGCTTCAGGCTGATCTATAAATCCCTCGAGGGCGATCTGAAATTGTGGTGTTGTTTGCTGGGCACGAACGATATCGCCGACGAGGGCAGTATAGTCAGCGCCCAACTGTTGTCTGGCATTATAAACGTAGCTTGCAATTAATAAGGCACAAATGCTGACGCCCACTGCCAACAACCCGGCTAACTGCCAAGGAATGGAAGGGCGGCATAGGGCTTTCATTGCTTTCTAAGCTCCTTAATAGACCAAATCCAGCGTGTTAGGGGCATGGTGCCAGCGCGCACTGCTGCGAGATTATCCGGCGCGATCAACGTTAATGGGCCAAGCTGGTCTAATGCTATGGGTTCACCATCGAGCCGTGTTGTAAGGAAATACCGGGTTCGCGCTCGCTCCTTTCCTTCTAAAAAAACCGTATAGTTATCTAAGGCGATGAGGCGGATACGTTGATCGGCCGAAATACCCTGTTGTTCAATGAGATCATTTAGCCACACGCCAGTAAAACGGCCGCTGATGCCTTCAGGGTGCGTCATTTCTATATCGTAAATAGGCAATGTTTCGATATCTGCCAGGGATAGCCAGTGTTGGTCGTAGCCAATGGTGACGCTTAAAACAAGTTTTTGGTTTTGAGAGTTTGGGTACTGGCTAGGCACCACAGCCCCGTCCGCGTGGAGTGTTGGTATAAATATCCAATACGTTAGCACGCTGATCAAAATGGCGGCGGGGGAAAAGCGAAACCACTGAATCTGCGCTACGCGCGGGTGGACAGACATATTGAAGCTCCCTGAGATGCCAATTTTGGTCATGCGGTTGTCAATGTCTGTGTGAACTTAAACAAAGTTTCGTTGCAATAGCCATCCTTTGTAATAATGAATTTAGTATTGTTTTTAACATTAACATCTACTTAATTTGTTTAGTTTTATGGAATGAGAGGTTTAAAGTTTTCAGTATTTCAATTGCGCGCGTTTGCCATTCGCCCTCTAACGCGGCTGCTTGTCTTAGCGCTTCGTGAGCGCGGGTTGTGTCTTCCTGTCGAAGCCGCACTAGGGCTACGTTGAGCCACGCGGCGCCCATGGCAGGGTCAAGCTGTGTGGCAGACTCAAAGGCCCGCAGTGCGGCATCTGGCTGTTCTGCCGCATATAGGGCATTGCCGAGGGCGAATTGGCCAAGAGGATTGGTAGGGTAGCGTTCGGCAAAGGCTTGCCAGCTACTTAGTGAGGCCAAAGAACCGTGCTGTTCTTCAAAGGCACTGATGGCTTCCAAGGCATTTCGTGCAGTCACCCCTTCTGGCAGCTTGCCTGGTTCGCTCACCACAAACCCCCAGCGTTCGGTGCGTGCCCAGGTGGCATCAAAGCGGCTAAACGACATTGTATGTCGCTCGATTTCACCACTGCGCAAAATCAGTGTCTTATTAGGCAAATCGTATCCAATCGCTACCGCATAGTGCCACATGGGAAACGCTGGTAGCGCGAGATTTTGCATTACGACCACCGGGTCACCTGCTTCCAGATGGCTAAGTAGCGCATCCATGGTGCCGCGTATGGGGAAAGCCAGCTGTTCATAGCGGCGCACCGTGGCCAGCATTTCAGGCTGAACGCTGCCTTCTCTACCGGGCAAAAAAACTTGGGGGATCAACTGCTCAAGGCTGGCATCCACACCCTGATGATTAAGCACCATAGCAAGGGTTGCCGGGCCACACTGGTACTCAGTTTGCGCATAAAACGGCACCTGGATGAGCTCAGTTTGGGGAGTAAGGTTCGCCTTGGTGCTTTCTAGCAGCACTGGGCTGCGTGCGCAGGCGGTGAGTAATAGGGCAAATAGTAAAACGCCCGCAAAGCGGGCGTTTTTAAACAGTGTCGGCATGTTGAGGATCTTAGCGAGTGAACGGATAAACGTCGGTTAAACCAAGAATATCGGTAACCAACAAAATGATGAACACCGCAAACAGCACGCCAATAACACCCGCACCTGCAGGCATTTGCTCTAGCTGTTCGGCCATTTGCTGTGCTTCGGCATCGCTTAGCGCGGCAACACGGGCTTCAACTTCGTTAAGATCCACACCCTGCTTTAGCAGCTGGTCTTGCACATCGGCCCGAGCTAGAACGTTGTAAATACGTTCGCGGTCAGCACCAGCACGGTCAGCTGATAAAGCAGATTGCGTTGTCACTAAGTCCATAGATTGCGGGGCAATCGGTGATGCTGCAACAGGTAGGCTGGTAATCACAAGAGCGGCAATTAGCAGGGTCGAGAGGTAAGCACGCAATGTTTTCATCGTCTTCATCCTTAGACTGGTCGGGGAGCAGGTGTTTTTATTGATTGAAACAACAGTATAGAAATAAATGGCTTGGGGTTTAAGGCTTAACTGCAAAGTGCTAATTATTTGCACTAATGCGATAGGTCCAGGGCGTTTCAGCTAAAAGGCCTTTTGCACCGGCCATGGTAATGGCGAGGTCGTGAAGCCCTGGCCATAGCGGCACCTGTGATGCGCCTTTTACGGAAAGGTCCAAACGTTGGGCCATCAATAGAAGCTTGTGCAGGCGCTTCATGGATAGGCGGCTAATGGCTTTTTGGTAGGCGGGGCGTCGTTTATCAAAAATCATCGGCTTTTGAGTTTTGCAGGCGTGCTCAAAGCTTTGGCCTTGGTCTAGGTGCTGGTGTAGAGAGAGCAGGGTGCGCAGCTCGCGGCTTAGCGCCCAAAGCACAATGGGGGCTTCTACCCCTTCGCTTTTTAAACCGGTCACGATTTTAGACGCGCGACTAGGCTCGCCTTTCAAGCAGGCGTCTGCCAAGTTAAAAACATCAAAACGGGAGCTATCCTCAACGCCCTGGGCTATATGTTCTGCGTTAAGACGGGTGTTTTGCGGATAGATAAGGGCAAGCTTTTGCAGCTCCTGATCTGCAGCCAGCAAGTTGCCTTCGGTACGTTCGCCAAGCAGGCGCGCCGCATCTAGCTCAATCTGCAGCCCGTGGAGCGAGGCGCGATCCCGTAGCCAGTAGCCTAAGCGAGATACATCAACGGGCCACACCGGCACGAACAGGCCCTGTTTATCCAGTGCTTTAAACCATACGCTTTTTTGCTGTTTGGCATCCAGCTTGCCCATACTGACGAGCAGTAGGTCATCGTTGCCATCCATCATCTCAGCGTATTGCGCCAGGGCTTTGCTACCCTCCTGGCCGAGCTTATGGTGGCCTAAACGCAGTTCTAGAAGTTTGTTAGAAGCAAACAGAGAAAGATTGCTGGCGGTTTCCAATAGGCGCCCCCAAGCAAAATTAGCTTCAACGTCGAGAACTTCCCGCTCTTCGATGCCTGCTTGCCTGGCGGCTAAGCGCACGGCATCGCAGGCATCGCGGTGTTGCAGGGGTTCATCACCGGCCACAATAACCGCTTTAGGCAGCTTCTTGGCTAGCGCAGCAGGTAGCTGGTCGGAAAATACCTTCACTGCATGGCCTCAAGGTTAGCCAGCCGCTCAATGATACGCTGAGCCAACTGCCGCGTGAGGGCTTGTTCTGCTTCTTGAAAAAGCGATTCACGGTTAAGCAGGTCGTCATCGCTAACGCGAAGCCGCGTGCTGGTAGAGAGCGTTGCGTTATTGAGCGCGTAGGCATTGGTTTCCCGCTGCTGCACGGAAAGCGTTGCGCTGAGCATAAGCTCATGCTCGCGGCTGGAACGGCTTTCACCGCCAATCCGCCTATCTTGCAGGGCGGGTGTCCCCAGCGTTACCCGCCAGGGAGCGCCAGCGCTCACTTCAGTACCCTGCTGCTGCAGGCGGCTACGTAGCTGCTGTGCTAAAGCGCTACTGTTGTTTCCCTCTAGGGCAAGGGGGGGCAATTGCGGCATTGATTCGGTGCCGCGTAGCCGAAACCCACAGCCGCTGAGCAGCACCGCCGCAGAAGCGGCGATGCTAGCAGTGAGGAAACGACGGCGCGTTAGCGGGTTGGTTTGCTTCATCCACTCACCACGATGTTAACCAGCTTGCCGGGTACCACGATCACTTTGCGTACCGTTTTACCTTCAAGGTGGCGCTGGACGTTTTCGTTCTCCATCGCAAGCGTCTCAATGGCTGCTTTATCGGCGCTTGCCGGTGCTTCCAGGCGGGCGCGTAGTTTACCGTTAACCTGCACGACCAGCTCAATGCTATCCCGGGTAAGCGCGGCTTCATCCACTTTTGGCCACTGGGCTTCAATGGCGGGCTGCTCATAGCCCAGCTGCTGCCACAGGCTGTGGCACAGGTGCGGGGTGATGGGGGCCAGCAGCAGCACACATGCTTCAAGTGCTTCACGGCTAACCGCTAAGCCAAGTTCAGACGTATCGTCGAACTTACCCACCGCGTTAGACAACTCCATCACCGCAGCAATAGCGGTATTGAAGGTGGTACGGCGGCCAATGTCATCACTGGCTTTCTTGATCGTCTCGTGGGTTTTACGGCGCAGCGCTTTTTGCTCGTCGTTCAGCGCTTCAATGGTCAGTTCGCCCGGTGTGCCCGCAGCAAGATGCTCGGTAACCTGGCGCCAAATCCGCTTCAAGAAGCGATGCGCGCCTTCCACGCCGGAATCCGACCACTCCAGCGACTGTTCTGGCGGTGCGGCAAACATCATAAACAGGCGCACGGTGTCAGCACCGAATTTGTCGATCATCGACTGCGGGTCAACGCCGTTGTTTTTCGACTTGGACATCTTCTCGATGCCGCCCATCTCAACGGGCTGGCCGTCGCTCATTAATAGGGCGCTTAGTGGGCGGCCTTTCTCGTCGCGCTTCACTTCTACATCAGCGGGGTTAAACCACTCTTTACCGCCATTATCTTTAACGCGGTAGAAGGTCTCTGCGATCACCATGCCCTGAGTTAACAGCTGCTGGAACGGCTCGTCGGAGTCCAACATGCCGAAATCGCGCAGCAGTTTATGGAAGAATCGAGCGTAAAGGAGATGCAGAATCGCGTGCTCAATACCGCCAATGTAGAGATCCACCGGCAGCCAGTAGTTGGCGCGCTCATCCAGCATCGCTTCGTGGTTATCCGCACAGCAGAAGCGGGCGAAGTACCAGGAGGACTCCATAAAGGTGTCGAAGGTATCGGTTTCCCGCACCCAGCCATCGCCCAGCTCAGAAAACTCCGGCATTCTCTTAAGCGGCGAACCAGAAGCGTCGACTGTCACTTCCATGGGGAGTGCTACCGGCAGCTCCTCATCAGAGAGCGGCACAGTTTGGCCTTCCGGGCCGTACTTCACGGGAATGGGAGCGCCCCAGTAACGTTGGCGGGCAATACCCCAATCGCGCAGGCGGTAGTTGGTTTTTACTTCGCCACGGCCAAGCTCAGCAAGCTTCGCGGCAATGGCGTCAAACGCCGCTTGGAACTCCAGGCCATCAAACTCGCCGGAATGAATCAGCGTGCCGTGTTCCGTGTACGCGCCTTCCGAGATATCCGGCGTGTTGCCGTGTTCATCGGCCACCACCGGCTTCAGTTCAACGCCGTATTTGGTAGCAAACTCCCAGTCGCGCTGGTCGTGGGCGGGTACGGCCATGACCGCGCCGGTGCCGAACTCCATGAGTACAAAGTTAGCCACAAATACCGGCACTTCATCGCCGGTCAGCGGGTGAATAGCTTTGTGCCCTGTGAGCATGCCCAGCTTCTCTTTGGTGGCCATCTCCGCTTCTGAGGTGCCACCTTTAGCGCACTCGTCACAAAACGCCGCCAATTCACTGTTGTGTGCGGCTGCCTGCTTCGCCAGCGGGTGGCCAGCGGCCACGGCTACATAGGTGACACCCATCAGCGTATCTGGGCGGGTGGTGTACACCGCCAGCGGCTCGCAGGTGCTGCCGTCTTCCGCCTGTATTTCAAAGGTCATCTCAACGCCGCGGGATTTACCAATCCAGTTGCGCTGCATGGTTTTGACCTGCTCGGGCCACTCGACGTTATCCAAATCCGCCAGTAGCTCATCGGCGTAGTCGGTAATCTTCAAGAACCACAGCGGGATCTCTTTACGCTCTACCGGCGCGCCGGAACGCCAGCCGCAGCCGTCAATGACTTGCTCATTGGCCAGTACGGTTTGGTCCACCGGATCCCAGTTCACCGTCGACATCTTCTTATAGACCAAGCCTTTTTCCACCAGCTTGGTGAAGAACCACTGCTCCCAGCGGTAGTAGCTGGTATCGCAGGTGGCGAACTCACGGCTCCAGTCGTAGGCAAAGCCCAGTGCCTTCAACTGGTTACGCATGTAATCAATGTTTTGGTAGGTCCACTTAGCGGGGGGCACTTGGTTTTGAATAGCGGCATTTTCCGCCGGCATGCCGAAGGCGTCCCAGCCCATGGGCTGCATGACATTTTTACCCTTCATGCGCTGGAAACGAGATACAACGTCGCCGATAGTGTAGTTACGCACGTGGCCCATGTGCAGCTTACCGCTGGGGTAGGGGAACATGGAAAGGCAGTAGAACTTCTCGCGGTTGGCGTCTTCTACGGCTTTAAAGCACTGGTGTTTGTCCCAGTACTGCTGAGCGTCACGTTCAATTTCGCGGGGGCTGTATTGTGCGTCCATCGGTGTTTTCAATGCCTTGGGGTAATTCGCCCCTAATTAGGGCGCAAAGTGAATAGTAGATGACGGGTGTCAGATAAGTAGCGTCGATTGTATCCTATGCGGGTGTATCCTTGAACGGCTAGCCGATGATAGGAACACTCTGGGTCGACAAAAGGAGAGGTACCATGGAACAACATAACGATCATCGTTTGCGCGAAGGCTACGAGCGCCTATTAGAGCGCATGCAAGATGGCGCCAACGAACTCACTTGGGACAACCTACAAAAGGACTTGGACGACGCCGTTGCTTTTGAAGCTGAACTTGAGGAGTACACCAAAGACGAGCTAGCGCTGCTACGCGCCTGGGTAGAGCGCGACTTGAAAGATATGCGTTACTACATGGCGGATACCGGCAAGCAAGTAGCCAGCTGGTTGGGCATTGATATTGACGGCCTTTCCCGCCGGGTTGCCGAATCACTGCTGTCCATTGCCGACCGCAGTGTGGTTGATCGCGAGCGCTTTGAAGATGACCTGGAAGCGGCCCGTGCCGACTACTGTGAAGGCGAAATGGCCGCCCCGGGCTTAATGGCCTGCGTACACTGTGATGCCCAGGTAATGCTTAATGAGGTGTCCCGGCTAGAACCCTGCCACCAGTGTGGCCACCGCTACTTCTATCGCTTCCCCAACAAAATTATCGAAACCTGATCCGGCGCTACGCTCTAAATCACTAGCCAGCTGAGGCCTGCAATCGCCCCTAGCGAGAGCAGGCTCATCATCCCAGCGTAGGGTAAGTTATCCCGCATCATTTGGTAGCCGCTGACCCCATAGCGGCCCTGCAGTGAAAGGTTGATGCCGGAAAGCGGCCCTACGCTGGTGCCCACCGCCCAGGCGCTAAGCGCCACAAAGGCAAACAGCGTTTGCTCACCGCCGTTCAAGTTCAAAATTGATGCCAACACCGAAACGCCAATAATTGGGTGCAGCCCTACCAGCGCGCTTAGCGTGATGGCGACGAAGCTCACCATGGCCTGCCACGTGCCAAAGCGGGCAAACAGCGTCCACTCATCGCCTGCCGCCGCCGCCACCAGCGTAGAAAGCCCCAGCGTTAATAAGCCCGCCGCCAAAAACAGCGAGATTTCCCCGCGCATTGCGGGTAGCCGAGTTGTGGTGTGTTGGCGAATACGCCGCAGAGTAAAGCGCGGGCCTTCCCGCAGGTTGCTAAGCAGCGCCACCCCGGGCAGCAAAAAGGTAATAATGCTGACAATAGTGAGTGAAGGTGTAAGCCAGAAGTGAAACACCATCACCAGCGCCGCCATGCCCGCAGGCATGAAGAGGCTGCGCGGTGATAGCGAAAAACCATCCACCTCAGCCAAATCAAACCGCCGCCTCATCTCCAGCGTGGTGAGTAGCCCCGAGAGCATCGCCAGTGGAAAACCAATCAGCGCAATGTGGCCATACTGCACCGACGGGGCTAGCGCGATTACCACCGCCATAGACGCAAAGAAGGGCGACCACAGCGCCGCGCTACTTAGCCCACGGTTTAACGCCAATAGTTGTGGCGTGGTTAACGGAGCGCGCCGTGCTAAACGATCGCCCACCATAAACACCGTGGAAAGATTCAAAATGGTGCCAAGAAAATGCACCCCCAGCCACGTGCGCAGCACGCCATCCGCGCCGGTGACCCGCTTACCCGGTGGGCGTTTGTTACCCTGGGTGCCAATCAAAGAAATAAAGCTAACGCCCACCAGCATCGTGGCCACAAAAACGTTGCCCTGTAGCATGGCAGGCCAGTTAACCGCGGCGCCATACACCACCCGTGCCACCACCAACATCAGCGCGCCAATGGCAATCAACACCCCCGCTTGAACGCGCGAGCGCTTAGGAATATCCCGCCACAAAAGCGCCACCGCCGCCCACAATAAATAGCTCACCGGCTGCGCTGTTGGCACCGCCCCGGTAAAGCCAATAATTTGTGCCAACAGCCCAAGCAGAATCAAAACACCCGCCAAGCGCTGCCGCGTTGTTGTCTCTTGCATCTCAATCCCTTACTGGTTGAGTTAGCAGGCTAATCGGGTTTGCGAGAGAAGGCTAGTAGCAAGAAGTGACGGGGTAAGTGAGACGACAGGTATGCGAGGTGACAGATGTGAGAGATGGAAGGTGTGAGAGGGCGCTTCAGCGCGCGATGATAAAGCCACCATCCCAACGATAACGCCACGCAGGCCAATCAGGCGCAACAGAAAAATTAACTGAACGCGTGACCTAAGCTGAATTTGTTAATAGAGTATGATTAGAACGGCAAAACGAGCGGGCATGATAATAGGGGATATGTAGCCCGGCTTAGGACGGCAACAAATAAAATCAATCAATTATGTGTTTTTTTTGGGGCTGTATAACATCAATGATTGTGACCGCACAGTTATTGGTGTTATGCGGTGGGCTATATAATCACTGTTAACTCCCCGAGTCACCCAAGATAGAGTAGGGACTAATCTCCATGGAAAATCACAGTAAAGAGCACTTCGCCAACCTGAACAGGAAAATTGGCAGAGTGATCGACGAATCGTTCGCTTCAGAACATGGCGCTACTCTAACTGAGCTATTTCAGTTTTCAGAAGATTTAAATGTATGGCTTGAACTGCTCAGCGATAGAACGGATCGAACCATCCTCATTAGCGCCGTTCAAGAATTCGAATTGGGTTTTCAGGCTGTCGTAGGCGGACAGTATAGATACGCATTCATAGCGCAGCGTTACTTTTTGGAGCAAATATGTCGCTTTATATACCTGTCAACTAACGAGCTACATCTTCGACATTGGAAACTTGGTCTGCGAGATATCTCATGGGGTGCGCTATCGGACAAAGAGAATGGTGTATTATCTAAATTGTTTATAAGGGCTTTTTACCCAGAGGTTGAAGTTGAAGGGGAACATTTAATCACGATTGCATCGAAACTTTATAGAGAATCATCCGAGTTCATACATGGCAACTTCAGCAAACTCGAAGAGCTGCCGAGCAATATAGAATTTAATTCATTTCTGGTGGCTAGGTGGATTGATTTTATGGGGACATGTAAGCTCGTAGCGTTATTTCTTTTGTTTATGAGGTTCTCTAAAGATATCGATAAGCAAAAGATCGCGAGAATTGAAGATATGGCAAAAGAAGAATTAGGAGGAATAGAAGAATTCAACCTTCTATTCGCTGATTGAGGGAAACGCGGTTATGTCAGATTTTAAGATACGCACCGAAACCATAAAGCCTACGAAGATTCTAGAATATTTTGTAGAAACAAAGGAAGATCGAGCGATAATTGAGCGATTGAAAAGTGATTCTCCCGTGATATTAGTGGGTAGCCGCGGGGTGGGTAAATCTTTTCTGCTAAGGGTCGCTGAAGCTGAGCTCAAGCGAGACATGGCCCAAAAATGCGTACTTCCTGTATACGTGTCTTTTACTCAAGGCGCCGTGTTGCAACTTACAGATGAAATCCAGTTCTACCAATGGATGCTTGCAAAACTATGTTCGTCATTTATCAGAAGCCTTAAAAAATCGGGATTTGTTCTTCCACATACTATTTTGTCAAATGGAGAAGATGCTCAAGAAGAATACCTGACCCGGTTAGTAAATGAATTTGAGAATTCTTGGAAACCTGGCCTAGCACAAGATGTTGACACTCAGTTTTTGCCATCAATAGATGACTTCAAAGAGGCCGTTGAAGATATCTGTGAAGAAGCAGAAATAGAATCCGTCAATTTTTTCATTGATGAAGCGGCTCATATACTTAGGCCCGCTCAACAGCGTCAATTTTTTGGCTTGTATCGTGATATCAACAGCCCATATATAAATTGTAACGCAGCAGTTTATCCAGGAGTCACATCGTTTGGCGACTATTTTCAGCCGATCCATGACGCAATCTTTATCAACCTTGAAAGAGATGTTACTAGCGTCGGATATATTGAGAATATGAGAAACATGGTAGAGAAGCAGGCTGATAGCCGACTCCTTGGGAAAATCGCACAGAACAGTAGCAATTTCTCCCTGCTAGCATATGCGGCTAATGGAAATCCTAGGGTTTTATTGAAAACATTGGTGAAGACTCCGTCAGTTTCCTCGCGAGAGGTTAATGCTGTAATAAAGGAGTTCTACAAGAGCGACATATGGGAAGAGCATTCTCTGTTGGCGGATAAATACTCTGGTTTCGTTGCGTTCATTAATTGGGGCAGAGATTTCGTCGAGGAGACTGTTCTGCTCGAAATGAAATTGAAAAATGACTCCTACTTAGAGGGTGATAAAAAAACGTCACGCTTTTTTTGGATTCATAAAGATGCTCCCGCTCGGATAAAAAAGGCGCTTGGGTTGCTTTGCTATACAGGGATAATTTCGCTGCATTCTGATGCCATAAAAGCTACAAGAAGCGATATTGGTGCTAGATACAGCGTTAACTTGGGATGCCTGTTGTCACTTGAAAATACGCCAGCCTCGACTGGAACTGCCATTGTAAAGAGTCTTACCGTAAAGAGAATGACGGAGTACGGGTCTAACCACCCAGCATACTCATCGCTAGTGACTGAACTAGAAGACT